>DATEJG010000164.1:0-35965 GCA_035278165.1 Steroidobacteraceae bacterium | reverse complement strand
CGCCGCCCTGCACCTGCACCGGGTAGAGCAACACCGGGATCGAGCAGAAGCGCCGCTTCAGGATGTGCAGCACGTCGCGAAGGGCAGCGCCCGTCGGCGAGGTGATGACGCCGATCCGCCGCGGCAGGCGCGGCAACGGTTTCTTGTGCTCGGCTGCGAACAGGCCCTGCGCGGCGAGCTTGACCTTCAGCAGCTCGAAGCGCTGGCGCAACGCGCCTGCGCCGGCTTCTTCCATGTAGTCCGCGATGAACTGGTAGTCGCCGCGCTGCTCGTACAGGCTCACGCGGCCCCGTACCAGCACGTGCGAGCCGTCCCGCGGCGCGAACTTCGTGAGGATGTTCCGCTGACGGAACATCGCGCAGCGCAGCTGGGCGGCCTCGTCCTTGAGCGAGAAATACCAGTGGCCGGAGGAGGGGCGCGACAGGTTGGAGATCTCGCCTTCCAGCCACAGCGCCGGCAGGCCGCGCTCCAGCAGCACCCGCGCCTCGCGGTTCAGCCGCGAGGGGGTGTAGATGTCGCGAGTGTCCGCCGGCTGCGGCGGCGCAGGCGCCGGGAAATCGAGCTCCAGGTCGGACGGAGGCATGGGAAAAGAAGGCTACAGGCTGCCCCTATTCATGTACAATGGCGCGCTTTCATCGATAACGCGGGTTCCCTGCCATGCGCATACTCGAGGAAGCACTCACCTTCGACGACGTGCTCCTGGTCCCGGCACACTCCGATTTCCTGCCGCGCGACGCCGACCTGAGCACGCAACTCACCCGCTCGATCCGCCTCAATCTGCCGGTCCTGTCCGCCGCCATGGACACCGTGACCGAGGCCCGCCTCGCGATCACCATCGCCCAGGAAGGCGGCATGGGCATCGTCCACAAGAACATGAGCATCGAGGCCCAGGCGCGCGAGGTGGCGCGGGTCAAGAAATTCGAGAGCGGCGTCATCCACGAGCCGATCACGATCACGCCCGACAAGACGATCCGCGAAGTGCTGGAGCTGACGCGCGCCAAGAACATCTCCGGCGTGCCGGTGGTGGTCGGCTCCAAGGCGGTCGGCATCGTCACGCACCGCGATCTGCGCTTCGAGACCAAGCTGGATGCGCCGGTCTCGACCGTGATGACCCCGCAGGAGCGGCTGGTCACGGTACGCGAGAACGCACCGAAGGAAGAAGTGCTCGCGCTGCTGCACAAGCATCGCATCGAGAAGGTGCTGGTCGTCGATCAGAGCTTCAATCTCAAGGGCATGATCACGGTGAAGGACTTCCAGAAAGCCACCGAGTTCCCGCGTGCGGCGAAGGACGAGCGTGGTGCGCTGCGCGTCGGCGCGGCAGTCGGCACCGGCGCCGATACGCTGAAGCGCGTCGAGGCGCTGCGCGAAGCGCGAGTCGACGTGATCGTGGTCGACACCGCCCACGGCCACTCCAGCAACGTGCTGAAGATGGTCAGCGAGATCCGCCGGACCTGGAAGGACCAGCAGATCATCGCGGGCAACGTCGTCACCGCCGACGCGGCACGCGCGCTGGTCGAAGCAGGCGCAGACGGCGTCAATGTCGGCATCGGTCCCGGCTCGATCTGCACGACTCGTGTCGTCGCAGGCGTCGGGGTGCCGCAGATCACGGCCGTCGCGAACGTCGCGGCAGCGCTCAAGGGCACCGGCGTGCCGCTGATCGCCGACGGCGGCATCCGCTTCTCGGGCGACATCGCGAAAGCGCTCGTGGCCGGCGCGCACTGCGTGATGATCGGCGGCCTGTTCGCGGGCACCGAGGAATCGCCTGGCGAAGTCGAGCTGTACCAGGGCGCGTCGTACAAGTCGTATCGCGGCATGGGCTCGCTCGGCGCGATGGCGCAGTCGCACGGCTCGAAGGATCGCTACTTCCAGGACGCGACCGAGGAGCTGGAGAAGCTGGTGCCCGAGGGCGTCGAGGGACGCGTGCCGTACAAGGGCTCGATCGTCACGATCCTGCACCAGCTTGCCGGCGGCCTGCGCGCCGCGATGGGCTACACCGGCAGCCGTACGATCGAAGAGATGCGCACCCGGCCGTCGTTCGTGCGGATCACCAACGCGGGCGTGCGCGAAAGCCACGTGCACGACGTGACGATCACCAAAGAGGCACCGAACTACCGTGTCAGCTGACAGAGAAGCGGATAGCGGATGGGTGATAGCCGATTGCCGGCCGGCGTCAACAGCGGACATTCACGCGCATCGGATCCTGATCATCGACTTCGGCGCGCAGTACACGCAGCTGATTGCGCGGCGCGTGCGCGAGAGCGGCGTCTACTGTGAGATCCATCCCTGGGACATGAGCGACGACGACGTGCGCGCGTTCGGCGCTCGCGGCGTGATTCTCTCGGGCGGTCCGGAGTCGACGACACAGTCGCAGGCGCCCGTCGCGCCCCAGGCAGTGTTCGAGCTCGGCGTGCCCGTGCTCGGAATCTGCTATGGCATGCAGACGATGGCGATGCAGCTCGGCGGTCGCGTCACTCCCAGCACCGATCGCGAGTTCGGCTACGCGCAGGTCACTGCATCGGCGCCGTGCCGGCTGCTCGATGGGCTGCGCGATCACAGCGACAGCGAGGGCAGGGCGCTGTTCGACGTGTGGATGAGCCACGGCGACCGTGTCGATGCGGTGCCGCCCGGCTTCCTCGCCGTCGGTTTCACCAACAACGTGCCGCTCGCGGCCATGGCGGACGAGTCGCGCCACTTCTATGGCGTGCAGTTTCACCCGGAAGTCACGCATACGCTGCAGGGCCTGAAGATCCTGGAGCGCTTCGTGCGCGAGATTGCCGGCTGCGAAGCTCGCTGGCAGCCCGGCAACATCATCACTGACTCGATCGCGCGCGTGCGCGAAATGGTCGGACGGGACAAGGTGCTGCTCGGCCTGTCGGGCGGCGTGGATTCTTCCGTCGTCGGCGCGCTGCTGCATCGTGCGCTCGGCGAGCAGCTGGTGTGCGTGTTCGTCGATCACGGTCTGCTGCGCTTCGGCGAAGGCGACCAGGTCATGGAGACGTTCGCGCAGCACATGGGCGTGAAGGTGATTCGCGTCAACGCCGAGGCGCGCTTCCTCGACGCGCTCAAAGGCGAGGCCGATCCGGAGCGCAAGCGCAAGATCATCGGCCGCCTGTTCGTCGAAGTGTTCGAAGAAGAGGCGGCGAAGCTGCCGGGCATCCGCTGGCTGGCGCAGGGCACGATCTATCCGGACGTCATCGAGTCGGCGGGCTCCAAGACGGGCAAGGCCCACGTCATCAAGAGCCATCACAACGTCGGCGGCCTGCCGGAGAAGATGAATCTCAAGCTGCTCGAGCCGCTGCGCGAGCTGTTCAAGGACGAAGTGCGCAGGCTGGGCGTCGAGCTCGGGCTGCCGCGCGAGATGGTGTACCGGCATCCGTTCCCGGGACCGGGTCTCGGCGTGCGCATCCTCGGCGAGGTGACCAAGCAGTACGCGGACCTGCTGCGCAAGGCCGACGCGATCTACATCGAGGAGCTGCGCAAGCACGATCTCTACGACCGCACGAGCCAGGCGTTCGCGGTGTTCCTGCCGGTGCGCTCGGTTGCCGTGATGGGCGACGGCCGTCGCTACGACTACGTCATCGCGCTGCGCGCAGTCGAGACCATCGACTTCATGACCGCCCGCTGGTCACGCCTGCCGTACGAGTTCCTGGAGATCGTATCGCGGCGGATCATCAACGAGGTGGACGGCATCTCGCGCGTCACCTACGACATTTCGAGCAAGCCGCCCGCCACGATCGAGTGGGAGTAAGGCGCTATCTTCCCTCGTCGACCGAGCGGGTCAATTCGGCGATGTCTTTCCTGGAGATCCCGCGCTCGCGCGCCTCAAACCTTGAGGAACAGCTTGCGGCGGTACATCCAGAGAAGGATCAGCCAGAAGGCCGCAAGGATCGCGGCGCCTTGCAGCAGCGGCTCGTAGGCTGTGCCCAGGAACTCGAAGGCCTCGGCGCCAAGGTGCGTGCGGAACGTGTTGGCCAGGGGCTCTTCCAGCAGATGCGCGATCACGTAGGCGGCGATCGAGTTCATGCCGATCACGATCAGCGGAAACGCCCAGCGCCGATGCTGCCGCACGTCGATTACGACGTAGAAGACAGCGAGGAGCCAGAAGCACAAGCCACCGCTGAAGAGCGTCCACGCGGGCGTCCAGATGCGCTTGACGATCGGGTTGAGACCGGTGGCGTGGAGGATCAGGCCCAGCGCGACGCAGACGAGGCCCGTCAGGGCGAACCGCTGCAGCTTGTCTTTGGGACCGAGCGAGCCCTTGAGCCAGGTGCCGGCGATGAGACCCAGGATCATCGTGCCCAGGGTGGGAATGAAATTGAGCGTGAGATAGCCGCCGCTGTTGGCGACGAACGGCGCGGGCCGCGGGAAGAGATTCAGGAACCACTGGTCGAACGCGGCGCCGAGGTTCGCGTTCTTGTTCCAGTGGGCCGCAAAGCCTCGGGCGTGGTGGGGCCAATCGGCCGGGACACCTGCAGCCGCGTAGTCGAAGTCAGGGCCGGGTAGCGGGTACAGCGCCCAGGCGAGCCAGCAGCCTGCAAGGATCAGCGCCAGGGCGATCCAGTGCGTGCGGGCGGGCCGCAGGCCCAGCAGGAACAGCAAGGGATATCCCAGGCCGATCTGGGTGAGCGTGTCGACGAAGGTCCAGTCGGTCTGCGGGTCGCCGAGCGAGCGCAGGAAAACGCCCAGCAGGATCAGCAGCAGCGAGCGCCACACCGCGTGCGCGGTCATCGCGGCGATGGAATCGCCGAGCGCGAGGCGGCCGGCGAGCGAGAAGGGGAGCGCCACGCCGACCAGGAAAGAGAACGAAGGTTGAATCAGGTCGTGCAGGGAGCAACCGACCCAATCGGCGTGCGTCTGGTGGAAGGTGAGGAAGCTCCAGAACGCGCTGTCGGGCACGGCGGCGGCCACGCTCGCGAAGCGCAGCACCTCGGCCATCATCAGGAACATCACGAAGCCGCGGTAGGCATCCAGGGAGGCGAGGCGCGGAGCGCCAGTTTTGATGGCTGCGTTGTTCATTCTTATGTGTCGCGAGAAACTCAGGCGCGTACTACAGGCAGTGCCGCATACGTGGCGACCCGCTGAGGAGCAACTGATGCGAGAATCGCATAATCGCAGTGACCAAGTGAAGAGACCGCCGGGTGTGAGTACGACGACGCGCCGCTGCATGGCTGCACTGCTGCTGATGATGTCCGCTCCGATCCCGGCGGCCGAGTCAGCGGGCGGCGCTGCCGATCGTGTGTATCTCAACGGCGTCATCTTCACGGCCGACGCCGCCAATGCGCGCGCCAGCGCTCTGGCAATTCGCGACGGGCGCATCCTCTACGTCGGCGACGATGCGGCGCTCGCGCGCCACGTCGGTCCCCGGACCGTCAAGGTGGATCTTCAGGGGCGCTTCCTGATGCCTGGCCTCGTCGACGGGCACATGCACCCGATGGAAGCCGGAGCGACCTTGCTGAAATGCAATCTCCACTACGCGTCGCTGACCGTGGCGGAGCTGCAGCAGCGAGTGCAGGCGTGCCTCGAACAGACGAAAGCGGCAGAGCCGGACGGCTGGCTCGAGGTCGTCAGCTGGTTTCAGGAGAGCATGCTCCCCGCGGGCGTGAAGACCAGCCGTGCGACGCTCGACGGGCTCCAGACGAAACGGCCGATCCTCGTGCGCTCCTCGTTCGGCCACACAGTGCTCGCGAGCTCGCGCGCACTGCAGCTCGCCGGGATCACGGCTGCGACGCGCGATCCTGTCGGCGGCAAGATCTGGCGGGACGCGGCGGGCGAGCCGACCGGCCTGCTGGAAGACGCCGCGCACGACGTGCTCGATGCGCTCCTGCCCAAGCCGACTCCGGCGCAGAACATCGCGGCTGCGGCGAAGGCGTTGGATGTCATGAAGCGGCAGGGTGTCACGAGCTTTCTGGATGCGAGCGCCGAGCCTGAGAACGTGACTGCCTTCGCGGCCCTTAGCAAGACGGGGAGACTCACGGCGCGCGCGCACCTCGCGCCTGTCATCGAACCGTCCGAGGCAAACAATCTGGCGGCCGCGGTGGCGCGAGTGGTCGCGATTCGCCAGGAGTATGACGAAGGCCCGATCGCGCGTGCGCCCGGCATCACGGTGCGCAACGCCAAGTTGTTCCTCGACGGCGTGATCTCCGCTCCCGCGTTCACGGGCGCAATGGTGGAGCCTTATCGTCGCAATGCCGGGACGGCGGAGCAGCCGCAGTGGGTGCCGGGCACGAGTCGCGGACCGGACGTGTACTTTCCCGCCGACGCACTCGCGACAGTCCTCACTGCGCTCGGCCGCGCAGGTATCGACCCGCACATGCATGCCGATGGCGACGGCGCGGTACGCGCGGGACTCGACGGCGTAGCGGCGCTTCGCAAAACGTTACCGGCTGCCGATATCCGCCCGGCCATCGCGCACAGTGAGATCGTCGCGCCTGCCGACTTCAAACGCTTCCAGGCGCTGAACGTCATTCCGGTGCTGTCATTCCAGTGGCAGAAGCCGGCGGGCGACACTCTCGGCGTCAAAGACTACTTCGGCCCCGAGCGCATGAAGATCCTCGAGCCCGCAGGCTTGCTGGCAGAGGCCGGAGCGCGGATAGCGTTCGGCAGCGACTGGCCGGTCGATGCGCTGGACCAGTGGTTCGCCTTCAAGGTCGGCGTGACGCGCACGAATTCCCCCGAAGCTCCGGCGCAGTACCGCGGCCGGCTCGGCGACGATCCCGGTCTGTCGCCCGAAGCGGTGCTGCGCGCGGCAACGATCAACGCGGCTTATGAGCTGCACCAGGACGATTCGATCGGCTCGCTCGAGGCGGGCAAGCTGGCCGACCTCATCGTGCTGGATCGCAACCCGCTGACGGTGCCGGCGGAAGAGATCGCCCGCACCAAAGTGCTGGAGACCGTCGTGGGCGGAGCCGTCGTCTACACTGTGCTGTGAGAAGCTCGTCGCAGGGTGCGCTCGGTGGCGGATATCTTCATCAGCTATAAGCGTGAGGAGGCGGAGCACGCCAGGCGGCTCGCCGGCGTGCTCGAGACGCTGGGCTTCTCCGTGTGGTGGGACACGGCGCTGATCTCCGGCGACCAGTTCCGCGACGTCATCCGCGAGATGATCACGCAGTGCTCGGCAGTGGTCGTGCTGTGGAGCCCCCAGTCCGTCAAGTCGCGCTTCGTGGTGGACGAGGCGAGCTACGCGGACCGGCAGAACAAGCTGCTGCCGGCGATCCTGGCGCGTTGCGAGCTGCCGTTCGGATTCGGCCAGCACCATGCGGACTCGCTGCAGGGATGGACCGGACAGATCAACCATTCCGGCTTCCAGCGGCTGCTGCGCGCAATCGAGTCCAGGACCGGCAAGCAGGCGCAGATGGGTGCCGGCGAGCCCGGCTCGAGCCCGGCACAGAAGCGGGAGATCGCCGCGTTCCAGATGGCGGCCAGCCTGCGTTCGGCGGCGGCGTGGAACAAGTTCCTCGAGGATTATCCCGGCAGCGGCTTCCGCGGTTTCGTCGAGACGCAGCTCGCCGAGCTGTCGTCGGTGGGTGCAACGGGCGCGGATCGTGCGGAGGCGGGCGCAAGCAGCGCGCGGGCCGCTTCGCCGCGGGCGGTCGCGATTGCGGCGGCCGCGGTCGCAGCGATCGCGATCGTCTACGCCATCGCGAACGGATGGTTCACCGACAAGCCGCCGCCGCAGGAAACAATCGTCGCTGCACCAGCGCAACCATCGGCACCGGTGGAGAAGAAGCCCGTGCCGGCGGAGACCAAGCCTGCGCCTGTAGAGAGCAAGGCTATGCCTGTAGAGAGCAAGCCGGTGCCGGTGCAGAAGAAGCCCGCTCCGAAGCCGGCGGCCACGGCGCCTGCGCCCCGCACGCCCGACGACATCGCGTGGGCCGACGCGTCCGCGCTGAACACTGAAGCTGCGTACCGTGACTATCTCATCAAGTTCGTCTCGGGCGCGCACCGGAGTCAGGCGCTCGAAGCCCTCGACGCGATCGTCACGGCCAGAGAGACCGCCAAGCTGCCGCCGTTCAGCGTCGAGCGGGCTCCGCCGACGTACCGCACGCTCATCGAGAATGCGCGGGAGAGGGAGGAGCGGGCGCTGAAGCTCGCCGCGGAAGCGCGCGAAGTTCTGCCGAAGGCTGACGCCGCGGCAGCGCGCGCCCGCGCCGGTGAAAAAGGGACGACGGTCACGTCCGACGGCAAGGTGCGCATCGAAGCCGAGCTCGACCGGGGCACCGGCTACGGAGTGATGACCTTCCTCACCGGCCTCCACGCAGGCGCGTCATGGCATGGGCGCTGGGAGAACGGCGAGATTGCCGGGACCGGCGTCTACATCTACGAGGACATCTCGGCCGCTCAGCGCTTTCTCGGCGACGCCGACATGCGTAGCGGAGTCGTCGAGTGGCGCAACGGCGAAGTCGACGCGGGCGACATCGGCGAGGACGGCCGGCTGGGGAACATGGGCGTCAAGCGCCTGCCCGACGGCCGGCGCCTCGAAGGCTACTGGACCGCCGGCCGGGTCGCGACGCAAGGCGCGCGCTGGAATGCCGACGGCAGTCTCGACTACGTGGGCATCTGGCCGGTCGGCAAGCCCGACTACTGATCAACATGCGATCGCCGCGACGCGCATCAATCCGTGAGCATCGCTGCGCGGCTGCAGCAATCAGGCTGCGATGAATTTGCCGGGCAACGTCGGCCGGAAGCGCAGCACCAGCACCAGTAACGCGAGCGCCGCGGCGACCCACGACAGATCCGTCGGGACCTGCCGCTGCCGGGCAAACCGCCGGTCTCTCATCGCGTCGCTGAGCGAGCCCAGGCCGGTGAGGCGGGTGTAGTCCAGGTGCAGATCGCGCGCGAGCCGCTGCAGATGCTCCTCGCGCACCGACGAGAAATGCTCCAGCCCTGGAGTTGCGCCGTCGATCGCTGCTTCCGACTGCAGGACTTCGTCCGGCCGCCAGAACCCGTGGCGCGTGCCGTCCGGATCGACCTTCGGAATCGGGCTCGGCTCCTCGCCGCCGGCGCCGACCAGCCAGCCGCGAATCGAATGGTCTTTGATCTTGTCGAGCAGTCCCGGCAGCTCCGCGAACTCGAGCGGCGGCGCTTCCTGACCGTCGCTCACGAACAGGAGGTTCGGCTTCGAAGCCGTGGACTGAGCAGCTTCGATGGCCCAGTAGAGACCTTTGGCGACTTCGCTGGCTTCGGCCCAACGCATGCGCCCGTCGATCTGGGCCAGCGAGGCCAGCAGATCGTTGTAGCTCGAGCAGACTTCGACGGGCGCGAGCAGCAACAGCGTTCTGCCGCCGGTGAACGCGCCCCAACCGACGCGTGAGCCGCACGGCAGGGAGCGCAGCGCACGTCGCGCCGCGTCGCGAGCAAAGTCGAGACGGCTGACCTGCGCGCCGTCCAGCTCGTAATCCTCGACGTTCATGCTCTGGCTGATGTCGAGCACCACGATGTAGTCGAACACCGAGCGCTGCAGCGGAACAGTCGGCAGCGCCAGCCCGAGCACCAGGATCGCGGCGACGAGGGCGATCGCGATCGAGCCGCGATCCCACGCCTGGAACAGTCCGCGCAACCGGCTCATGGCAGATTGACGGCTTCGCCCTGCACTGAGCTCTTCGCACGCTGCTCTTTCATGGGCGCGTCGGCCTCGTCACCCTCGGACTCCACTTCGGGCGCGAGCCAGCAGGCGCGCTCGAGGTTGTAGCGTGCGTCCCAGTCGTCGGGCTGCTCGTGCAGCACGTTGCGATAAGCCTGCTTCGCGAGCTCGACCAGCGGCAGCGACGCGAATCCTTCGTCCGTGTCGCTGCTCTCTGCAGCGCGCATGTAGAGGTTGCCCGTGTTGTACAGAGCAGCACGTCTGATGTCAGCACGCGCGCCGCGGGCGAGAGACTTGTAGAGATTGAGCGCTGCGTCGGACTTGTCTGCTGCCACCAACGCCACTGCCCGGGCGAACTGCGCCTCCGGAACATCCGCAGTGAGTCCGCTGGCTTGCGCGCTCGAGATGGCGGCATTGATGCGCTCACTGCGCACCAGGCGCACAGTGTGATAAGCAGCAAGCGCCGCGCATACCAGCGCGACCGCTCCGAATGCAGAATGCGCGACGCGTCGTCTCACTGCCAGCTCCGCAACGACAGCCTTCGATACAGCAACAGCATCAGGCAGCAAACGACGGCGGCCCAGAGAAAGTACGGCGCGTAGCTCGTTCGCGGCACCAGCTCGGTGAAATCGAGCGGCGCATTCTGCTCGCGGCCGACGTCGGCCACTGCCTTCGCCAGGTCCTCCGGCTCCTCGGCCTGATATGCGCGATACGGCGTGTGCAAGGTCTGGAAGAAGCGGTGCAGGGTGACTTCGGGCGCACCGGCCCGCGCGGCGTTCGGATCGTCGAGCTTCGGGCTGCTGTAGCGACGCAGATAGATCCAGTACAGCGCGATGCGATTGCGGGCGAGCGCGTTACGAATGCGATCGCGCGTCGCCTCGCTCAGATCCGATCCGCCATCCGAGACCAGCAGGATGATGCGGCTGCCGGAATAGGCGCGACGATCGAACTGGCCGATCGCCGAGAGCAGTGCGGGACCGACCTCGGTGTCCGCCAGGCCCGGGCCCACTGCGCCGGCGGCGATGCCGGCCTGTACGACTGCGTCGTTCTGCGTGAACGGCACGACGCTCAGCGGCCGCGTGCTGAAGAACATCAGCGAGAAGCGGTCGTCGGTGCGCTGGGCGACGAACTTCGTCAACAGGTCGCGTGCCATCTGCGCTTTCGGCGGCCCGCTGTCCATGTGCGTCAGGCGATCGTTGGGATCGAGGTCGTGCCAATTGCTCGGCAGCATGCGGTCATCCATGCTGCGGCTTCGATCCATGAGCACGATGATCTCCGCGCCCCGGCCCGTGCGCTCGGCCAGAGTCTCCGGCCGGCCGGGCCCTGCCAGCGCGATGACGAGCGTGGCGAGCGCGAGCATCGCGAACGCGGTCCAGAGAATTCGCGCGAGCTGTCCGACGTTGTCGATCGGCAGCCACGCGACGGCGGCGAACGGCAGCACGTCGCGTCGGGTCGGCCACAGCGGCAGCAGCGCCAGCGGCAAGAGCAGCAGCAGCCACGGCCGCTCGAAGGCGAGGGCGGCAGTCATTTCTCGTGCTGCCTTTCCACTTGCCGGAGCTGCTCGCACAACTGACCGATCGACACCTTCGCGTCCGGCGCGCCGGTGCCGAAGAAGCGCGCGCTCGACGCGGCAAAGAATTCCTCGATCTGCTGACGCAGCGGCCGCAGGTGCGGCGCGTGGTCGAACAGCTGCGGCAATGTGTCCGTGTGCATCACGCGGCCCGCAGTCCGGTCGAAGGCGCGATGCAGTGTCTGCCACGCCTGCGGACTTGCTGCGTCCACTTTCTGAATCTCGTGCCAGGCGCGCGCAAACGGTTGATTGAGCGCTGCCAGCCGGTTGCGCCACGCGATCCATCCGCCCCATGCCGCCAGTGTCGCTGCCAGTGCGATGACACACAGCCAGAGCTGTCGCTTGATCGGCGCAGTCGCGATCGGCGTTGCTTGTCTATCGGGCCTGAGGGCGCCGAGGCCATCGACGTCGAATGTCGTGTGCGGTGTCAGCGGGCTCACGCTGATGCGCCGCTCGGGAACCAGCATGCGCTTGTCGCCCTGCTTGGAGACGAGCAGCAGCGGCGGCACGGCGATCGTCGTCAGCAGGCGGGGTGCATTGATCAGCTGATAGTCGACGACGAGCCAGCGCCGTCCATCTGCGCCTGATTCGATATGCGTCGCGCGGCGGTCCAGCCAGATGCCGACTCGCTGGGTAGCAGGCAGCTTCGGCTCGAAGTGCGCGCCGTTGATTTCCAGCAGCACCCGTTGCGTGATCACGTCGCCCAACACGTAGCCGAACGCGCGCGGTTGCTCGACGACTGCCTCCGGCAGAGCAGGCTCGTCTGCCGACGCAGCGACGCCCGGTCCGGCGACGGCGATCGCATTGAATGTCGCCATCGCAGCAAGCCACGCCAGTCGACTTCGGCTCACCCTCTGGCGCTTCACGCGACCGCCTCGAAGAAGTAACGCGACAGGGCGTCGCTGTCGAAGCGGCCGCTGACGAAGAACGGCCGCGTTCCGCGCGCGGTGCACAGGTCGATGAGCTGCGTTCGGCGTTGCGCGACTGCGTCGACCCAGCGCGCGCGCAGTCGTGGTCGCATCCATAGCGTGCGCTGCGCGCCGGACTCCATGTCCCGCAGCGGCATCAATGCGTCTTTGGCCGGCGGCTCCGCTTCGGCGGGATCCCAGATGACCATCGGCACGACATGCGAAGTTGCGAGCATCTCCAGCACGGCGGCCAGCCGTTCGATCGGCCAGTGGAAATCCGAGATCAGGAACACCAGGCTGTGGCGGCCGGCGACGTGCAGCACGACTTCCTCGAGACCTTCACTCCCCGCTGCCGAGGCCTGGCAACCGGCGAGCATTCCTGCCATCACCGTTCCCATGCCGCGGCTGAAGAGCGCCGGCACGAACAGGTCGTTACGTGCACGGTTGTCGAACGCATACATGCCCACCGAGTCGCCGACGCGGAAGGCGCTCTGACCGAGGGCGGCAACGAAATCCGCCGCGACCTGGAGCTTGCGGCCCTGCGAGCCGAAGCTCATGGAAGCGGACACGTCGACGATCACGTGCACGGGCACGCTGATGCGTTGCCGGTTCACGCGCACCAGCCAGTCGGAGCGCACGTCGCGCAAGCTTGCGCGCACGTCGAGACGGCGCGGATCCGGCCAGTCGTACAGGCGTCGATGCGAGACGAACTCCTGGCCCATCCCCAGGCTGGAGCCGGGATGCGATCCCTGCCGCCAGCCGCCGCCGCGATGCGGCACGCGGTAGTGGAACTCCTGCGGCTCGCCAGGCTTCGTCGCGGTCTGCGTCATCGCGGCGTGGCAACCCGCTCGATGATCTGGCCCATGAGCTCGTCCGCGATCTGCGCGCGGCGCAGCTCATAGATCGGCGTGAAGAAGATGCGATGGCCGAGCGCTTCGCGCGCCACCGCGTGAATGTCGGCCGGGGTCATGTGCGTGCGTCCGGCCAGCCAGGCGACCACGCGCGCGGCGCGGATCAGCGCCATCATGCCGCGCGGGCTCACGCCGGCGAGGATCAGCCTGCTCATCTCGACGCCCTCGATGCTGATGCCGAAGCGCTCGGGTGCGTGAGTGGCTTGCCACAGATCGAGCGCGTAGCGCTCCAGCGCTTCGCTGACTTGAACCGAGCGTTGGATCGCTGCGCCGATCCGGTTCAGGTCCTGCCAGGGCAGCACGCCGGCGGTCACGCGCTCCAGCAGCTCGTCGACGTCGTGGAAGTCCGGATTGAAGATCAGCGAGCGCCGCACGGCCTCGTCGGTGGGCGTGGGCATGCTCAGCTCGAGCATGAACCGGTCGCGGGCCGCCGAGGCCAGCTCGAAGGTCTCCTCCTTCTCGACCCGGTTGCGGTCGGCGAACACGGTCATGTGCGGAAAGCGGAATTCCTGGTTGAACGCCGAGACGGTGCGCTCCGCCATGGCCCGCAGCAGCAGCGACTGCACCTGCGGGCGGGCGCGGTTGATCTCGTTGAAGAAGAAGGTGACCAGCTGCTCGCCGTGGCGCAGGAGCGGCCCGGGCTCGATGCGCGGCTTGCCATCGGCATCGACATAGGTGTGATACACGAGGTCGCCGGGCATCAGGTCGATCGTGCCCTCGACGCGCTCGAAATCGCCGCCGACCGCGCGCGAGAACGCCCGCAGGATCGTGGTCTTGCCGACGCCGACGTCGCCCTCCAGCAGCACGTGGCCGCGGGCGAACAGCGCTATGTTGATGTGGCGGATCGTCTCCTGCTGACCGATGATTGCCTTGCCGACTTCCCGCTCTACCTGCAGGGCGCGCTCGCGCCACTCGTGCAATTGCTCGTCAGACGCCACGCTTCGATCCCCTTGCCTGTCACGGATGGCCTTGCTCACGGATGCCGCCACGGTAGGCACGCTACCTAAGTTTTTCCGGGACCGCAATCGTTTGCATAAGAATTAATCGCGGCCGCCGCCGGGCTTCAGCGCTGCCGCAGCGGGATGCTCAGGCCGCGCTTGACCGGCTCGAACACGAACGAGGTCTCGTAGCGCTTGACGTTGGGGGCGTCGAGCAGCAGCTCGTCGATCACCGCGAGACAGCGCGGCATGCCGCTCGCGGCGACCAGCAGCAGGTAGTCCCACGTGCCGGCGAGGCCGTAACACTGCTGCACTTCGGGTGCCGCCAGCAGGCGCTGGCGAAACGCGGCGTGCAGCTTCTTGGTCTCGCGCTCGAGCGTCACCAGGACGCAGGCGAGCACCGTGCCGGGCATCACGCCCGGATCGAGCACGGCCACCTGGCGGTCGATGACGCCGCTCGCCCGGTAGCGCGACAGCCGGCGCTGCACGGCGCTCGGCGAAAGCCCGACGCGGTCGCCCAGCTCGTACAGCGGACGCGCCGCATCGTTCTGCAGCAGGTCGAGGAGCTTGCGGTCGATCTCGTCGGGCTGGAAAGCGGGTTTGCGCGGCACGCAATATTGTTGCGTCGGCATGCGCCAACAATCAATCGCGCTGCGTGCTGCGCGGCTACGCTGCCGGCCCATGACGCACCGACTTTCCATCGAGCGAATCGCGGCCGCGGCGCAGGTCATCGACCCGGTGTTTCGCGATTCGCCGCAGTTCGAGGCGGAAGCGCTGCGCGAGCAGCTGGGCTGCCGGCTGGTCGTGAAAGTCGAGACGGTCAATCCGCTGCGCTCGTTCAAGGCGCGGGGCGCGCAGTACCTGGTATCGCAGTTGTCGGACTCGCCGCACCTGGTCTGTGCGACCGCCGGAAACTTCGGGCAGGGCATGGCCTATGCCGCGCGCACCCGCGGCTGGCCGATCACGATCTTCGTCGGTGCGCGCGCCAATCCGATGAAAGTCGAGCGCATGCGGCAGCTGGGGGCAACCATACGCGCGGGGAGCGATGATCCGGACCAGCTGCACGCCGAAGCCGAAGCGTTCGCACACGAGCATGGCGCCCGTCTCGTGCAGGACGGACGTGAAGCGCCGATTGCCGAAGGGGCAGGGACGATAGCGGTCGAGCTGCTGCGCTGGCCGGAGCGCTTCGACACGATCGTCGTGCCGCTCGGCGACGGCGCGTTGCTCGGCGGCATGGCCCGCTGGGTGAGGGCACACTCGCCGCAGACGACGCTGCTCGGCGTGTGCGCCACGGCATCGCCGGCAATGGAGCGCTCGTGGCGCAGCCGACATGTAGTGAGTGCCCCATGCGACGCGACGATCGCTGCAGGCATCGCGGTCGGCACGCCGTTTGCGGAAGCCGTCGACGATCTGCTGGACTCGATCGACGACGTGCTGCTGGTTCCCGACGCTACGCTGATCGCCGCGATGCGCATGGCGCACAAAGAGCTCGGCATCGTGCTCGAACCGGCAGGTGCAGCGGGGCTCGCGGCGCTGCTCGATCATCGCGAGCGCTTCCGCGGTCGACTGGTCGCGACGGTGCTGACCGGCGGCAACGTCAGCGCAGCCAACATGCAGGAGTGGTTCGGCCTGTAGACGGTGGCCTGAGCCGCCGGCTGTAAATGGCACTTCTCGCTGCGCTCCAGCGGGCGCACCTTGCACCCGGGCTGAGCGAGGAGAAGCTTCCATGAAAGGCTACGGCATCATGTTCGCGGCGGCCGCCGCGCTTGCGGCAACCGTCGGCATCGCAATTCCGGCCGGCGCATCCCAGGACAATCCGCATCGCGTCGACCGGGCCGACCTGAGCGGCCTGCACGATTTCGACTTCCTCGTCGGCGAGTGGCGCGTGCAGCACCGGCGGCTCAAGGAGCGGCTGGCGAACAGCCACGAGTGGCAGCAGTTCGCGGGCACGTGCAGCAATCGCCCGTTGATGGATGGCTGGGGCAACGTCGACGACAACGTGATCGAGCTGCCGGGCGACAAGTACCGCGGCATCGGCCTGCGCTCCTACGATCCGAAGACCGCGCAGTGGGCGATCTGGTGGGTCGATTCGCGCACGCCGCACGCTGCCGTCGATCCGCCGGTCAAGGGCCGCTTCGTCGACGGCGTCGGCACGTTCTATTCCGATGACACGCTGCGCGGCAAGCCGATCCGCGTGCGCTTCACGTGGTCGAAGATCACGCCGGACAGCGCGCACTGGGAGCAGGCGTTCTCGCCGGACGGCGGCCGGACCTGGGAAGTGAACTGGACGATGGAGTTCCGGCGCGTCTCATGATCGCGCCGCGGTACCATAGCGGCGATGACGAAACACGCGCGCTCCGTTTACTCAGTCGACGTGACCGGGCTCGAAACGGGGCAGGATCAGCCCGCGTACATGCGTATCTGCGACCGCCTGCGCGCCGCGATCAGCAGCGGCGCGCTGGCGCCCAATGCGCGGCTGCCGTCGAGTCGTACGCTCGCGAAGGATCTGGGCGTCGCGCGCAACACCGTCGATTGGGCTCTCGGCCAACTCGTCGCGGATGGCTATATCGTTCGCCGTCGCGGCGCTGGCACGTTCGTCGTGCCGCAGCTTCCGGAGCGCGACGCGCCACCGCTTGCACCGTCGCGCGCGGCTAAGACCCAGCCGCGCGGTGTGCCGCTGCGACTGTCGGAGCGCGCAGAGGCGCTGCGCAGCTATCCCGGCAATTACCGGCCGGAGACGATTGCGCCCTTCAAGCCATCGCTGCCGCCCGGCGATCTGTTTCCGCGCAAGATCTGGAATCGCCTGCTGAGCCGCGAGGCCGCACGAGCCGGAAACGACTACTGGGGTTATGGTTCGAGCAACGGATTGCCGGCGCTGCGCGAGGCAATCGCCGAGCACGCTTCTGCGATGCGCGCGACGCGCTGCTCGGCCGATCAAGTCATCGTCGTGACGAGCACGCAGCAGGCAGTCGACCTCGCCGGCAAAGTGCTCGCTGATCCAGGCGACCGAGCGTGGGCGGAGATGCCGGGGTATCAACCGGTGCAGCACTGCCTGCGCGCCGTAGGTCTGCGGGTCGTGCACGTGCCGGTGGACGAGCAAGGGCTCGACGTCAGCGCCGGCCGCTTGCTCGAGCCGCAGGCGCGCGTGGCCTACGTGACTCCCGCGCACCAGTATCCGCTCGGCTATGAGATGTCGTTGGAGCGCAGACGGGCGTTGCTCGACTGGGCCGTCGAGCAGGAGGCCTACATCCTCGAAGACGATTACGACGGCGACTATCGCTACGAAGGGCGGCCGATCGCCTCGCTGCAGGGCATGGACACCAACGGCCGCGTGATCTACATCGGCAGCTTCAACAAGATCCTGTTCCCCGGGCTGCGCATCGCGTACGCCATCGTGCCCGAAGCGCTCGTCGGCGCTTTCATCGACACGAAGCACGTTGCGGACGGTCACACGGCGCTGCTTGCCCAAGGCGTGCTTGCGGCATTCATTCGCGACGGACACCTGGCGCGTCACATCCGCCGCACGCGCAGCATCTATGACGAGCGCCGGCGGGCTTTTCTCGAAGAGGCGCAAGTGCTCGAGGATTTCCTGGATCTCGGCCCGGCGCGCGGCGGCATGCACGTGACCGGCATTTTCAAGGACAGCCGCGTGCTGCGCATCGACGATCGCGCCGTCGCTGCCGAATGCGCGCGGGCGGGTATCGAGGTCCATCCGCTTTCGAGGTACGGCGCGACCGGCCGCGGCGGCCTCGTGTTCGGGTTTGCAGTCGCGTCGCGAGCTGCGGCGCGCACAGGGCTCAGGATCGTGCGACGCGCGATCGTGGCCATCGGTGGTCTGGAATGAGCGCGTCGGACGCAAAATTCATGGCGCGCGCGCTGGAGCTGGCGCGCGAGGCGGAGCGTGCTGGCGAGGTGCCGGTTGGCGCGGTGATCGTGAAGGACGATGTCATCGTCGGCGAAGGCTGGAACCGTCCGATCAGTACCAGCGATCCGACGGCGCACGCGGAAATCGTCGCGCTGCGCGCGGCGGCGCAGAACCTCGGCACCTACCGCCTGCTCGACACCACGTTGTATGTGACGCTGGAGCCTTGTCCGATGTGCGCGGGCGCGATGGTGCACGCACGCGTGAAGCGGCTCGTGTACGCCGCGACGGATCCGCGGGCCGGCGCTGCCGGCACGATTTTCAACATCGTGCAGCACCCGTCTCTCAATCACCGTATCGAGTGCGAAGCGGGCCTGATGGGGGAGGAGTGCGGCACGATGCTGCGCGCCTTCTTCCAGGGCCGCCGATAGCCACATTGGCCCAACAGCGCCGCCGTAAATGGTTCTAGGAAGCGGCGCGACCGCCTCGCACACTGCCGGTGATGAAGGAGGCAGTGATGAACACGTTGAAACTCATTCTGATCGCCTGTCTGGCGCCCGTCGCTGCGTCGGGCGCCGACGCACCTGCGCAGCACGACGGGCAGCATGACTTCGATTGGGAGATCGGCACGTGGAAGACGCAGCTGAAGCGTCTGAAGGGGCCGTTGACGGGCTCGACCACGTGGCTCGAGTACGAAGGCACGACCGTGGTCCGCAAGGTCTGGAACGGTCGCGCCAACCTCGTGGAGCTGGACGTGAAAGGTCCGGCCGGCGCGATCGAAGCGCTGTCGCTGCGCCTCTACAACCCGGATTCGAAGCAGTGGAGCCTGAACTTTGCCAACAGCCTGGTCGGCTCCATGGCGATCCCGGCCGTCGGCGAGTTCAAGAACGGTCGCGGCGAGTTCTACAACCAGGACACGTTGAGCGGCCGCTCGATCTTCGTGAAGTTCATCATCCAGTGCCAGTCGCGCGACGTCTGCAGGTTCGAGCAGTCTTTCTCGGGCGACGGCGGGCGGAGCTGGGAGCTGAACTGGATCGCGACGGATACGCGGGTCGAGGAATCAGGCTGAGATTGTTGCCGCTGAAGCAACGAACGGCGGCAGCTGCCGGCATCGATCCCATGCGATAGTGACGGCATGCAGATCGCCGATCTCTATCCCTACTGGGAGCGCGAGCGCGACCAGCTCTTCGACGGGCTCGGGCAGATCGTGCAGACCTTGCGGCAGGTGAAGTCCGCCGCCGAAGTCGAGCAGGTGTTCGACTGGATCCCGCCCGGCGGCCGGCGCAGCATCAGCGACACGCTGCGGCACGTGGCGTATGTCGAGTACTACATCATCGAGAAGCTGATTCTCGACCGGCAGCCGAAGACGATCCTGCAGGGCTCGCTGTTCCCGAAAGAGGACTATCCGACGCACGACGCCGTCATCAAGCTCCTGCACGACGTCCATGCGACCACGATCGAGGCTTATGCAGGATTGACGCCCGCCGACCTCAGGAAGGAGATTCCGGCGTTCCGCCGCATGCTCACCATCGAGCGACTGCTGTGGAGCATCGTGCAGGAGGAGGCGCACCACCGCGGCCAGGTGTATCTGCTGCTGCGGATGCAGGGAATTCCGCCGCCGCAGCGCACCGACTGATTCAGACCGGCTGCAGCCGCAGCTGCGCGAGCGGATCAGTCACGAGCATCGCCTGCTCGATGCTGTAAGCCTCCGCGTAACGAACGCCGCAGCGCGTGCCGAAATGGCGGGCTGTGCACGCGATCCGCGAGTACGCATCGTCGCCCAGCTCGACTCCGGCCGGCGGCCAGTCTCCGAACTGCGATGGGTAGGCTGCGATTGCTCTCAGCTTGCGATCCATCTGCGCGGTGATGTCGACGTAGAACGACGGCTTGCGCCAGCCGTCGACGACCGAATGGAGCACCTGACCGGGCCGATGCGCCGGACCCTCCACGGGAAGCTTGCTGAGCCCCGCCGCGAAAATTCCCGCGTAGCCGATGGCGCTCGAGGCGTTGTGGTCCGGATGGCGCTGCCCGTCCGATTGCAGGATGACGAGCGATGGGCGCAGCCGGCGAATGCAGGCCGCCACGCACGCACGGCTGGCATCGTTCAGCGCCAGGCGGCTGTCCGGCAGGTCGGCGTTCTCCCGCAGCGCCAGCCCCATGATCTCGGCTGCGGTGGCCGCTTCGCGGCTTCTGATCTCGCCGCTGCCGCGCGTGCCGAGCTCGCCGCGCGTCAGATCCAGGACGCCGGTTCTGTAGCCCTGCTCAGCCATGCGTATCAGCAGGCCGCCGCAGCTGATCTCGACATCGTCCGGGTGCGCCGCAATCGCCAGCACATCCACCGTGCTCATGTCAGCGTCCGCATATAGAGGTCCTCGTACATTGGAACGATGAGCTGCGCATCGAAGCGCGCAGCGCGACGGCGCGCTTCGGTACGCTGCAACTCCAGCGTGTCGCAATCGGCGACGATGTCCAGCACCCGGCCGGCCATGGCTGCGATGTCGCCCGACGCAACCCTGTAGCCGCCGTTGCCGTTCTCGATGAGCTCCGCCAGCCCGCCGACGTCGGATGTCACAGCCGGCACGCCGCAGGCCATGGCTTCGAGCGCCGCCAGTCCGAAGCTCTCTTCCGCGGAGGGAAGCAGGAATACGTCGCAGCCCGACAGGATCTCCTGCACGTCCAGTCGCTGTCCCAGCATCTGCACGCGATCGCGCAAACCGAGCTGCTCGACTTCCCGCACGACAGCGGGCATTTCCGGACCGTCGCCGATGAGGATCAGGCGCGCCGGGCGCGTTGCGTTGACGGCCGCCAGCACCCGCACAGCATCCGCGGGTCGCTTGACCGACCTGAAGCTCGAAACGTGCGCCAGCAGTACGTCATCGCCGGCGTCTCGCGCACGTGCGCCGGGGCTGCGTGCGGGCGCAAAAGTTTCGAGGTCCACGAAGTTGGGAATGACTTCGATCCGTGCGCCATCCGGAAAGCGATCGAGCGCAGCTCGCTGCAGTGAGTGCGAAACGGCGGTGACGGCATTCGAGGCGCGCAAGCAGAAGGACGTCACCTCGTAGAGCGATGCCGCGGATCCGATCCGCGTAACGTCCGTTCCATGCAGCGTCGTTACCAGCTTCGGCCGCTGCGGGCGATCGAGAATCGATTGCGCGAGAATGCCTGCAGCGGCGTGCGGCAGCGCATAGTGCACGTGCAGGATGTCGAGCGCGAACTGCCGCGAAACCTCGGCCATCCTGGCCGCGAGCGCGAGCGTATAAGGCGGATGCTTGAGCGGTGGGCAATCCGGCACCGCGACCTCGTGATACTGGACGTGCTCCGCGAAGTGCGCAAAGCGGAACGGCGGCGCGTCGGCGATGAAGTGGATCGTGTGACCGCGGCGCGCAAGCTGGCGTCCCAGCTCGCCGGCGACGACTCCCGAGCCCCCGGCGTTGGCGTAACCAGTGATGCCGATGTTGAGCCCGGCGGTCGTCACGGCGCACCGATCTCCCACAGCAGCGGATCGCGCCGGCCGATCGGCCACTGCCGGTGCAGAGCGTCGAGCAGCTGCCGTCCGTATCGCGCCCAGTAGTACACGATGTTGAAGCTGCGCTCCTGCAACCCGCCGCGCGGGAAGAGGTGCAGGGCGACGGAGCGGATTTGCGCCTGCGCTGTGTGCTCGCGGCGCCGGTGCGCCGCATGAGCCTTGTCGGACACGGTATTCATCTGCCGGTCGATGCGTGCTGCGGCTGCGCGCACTGTCGCGCCGAGCGCCGGGTCGAAGCGGCTGAGGTCCGCGCCGAGCTCAGCAACACTCGTGTTGATCCGCTGCGTTGCGGCCTGCAGCTTGAGCTCGATATCCGGGGGAAATCGCGCTCGCAACACGCGCGCCACTTCGCGATCGGCGTCGGTGCGCAGCGACTCGATGTCGATATCGTGCTCGGCCAGCCGTTGCAACGTGCTCCGCTCCAGCAGCGTCACGCTGGTTCGCGCCAGCGTCGCCGGACGTGGCGCATCGAAGTGATCGTGCAAGCCGCCGATCTGCGCGTAGTAGGCCACCTCGGCGGGCCCGAGCACGACGCCAACCGTCGGAAAGAGCGCATTCTGGACGACGGGTCGCAGCAGCACGTCGGGTGAGAACTCTTCGGGTCGCGCCTCGCACATCTGCTGCAGCAAGTCCGCGCTGACCGGCTCTGCGCCCTCCCATGCGAATCTGCCGCTCGCGACTTTGTGAATGGCGTGGCGTGCAGGGTGCTGGTGAAAGAGGAACGTCTGCGACGGCACTTTGTGGGCTTGGCGATGGTAGCCCGCCGCTTCGAGCTCGATCGATGCGCTCGCGTACGTCGCATGCAGCTGCGCATCGTCCGCTAGCGCACGTGCAAGCAGCGGTGCCGCCAGCTTGGCGAGCGCGGGATGATCCGGTGCCACGAACAGCAGCTTGCTGTCCGGAAACATTCGATACCACAAGGACGCAAACGCGCTGGAGAGAGTCGCTCCGGCGGGGTAGCAGCGCGCGACCTCGTCGAGCGCGGCCGCCGCGAGCGCGGATTCAGGCAAACATTTCCTGAGCGCATCGATCGCGACCTCGATCCCGCTGTCCAGGACGACGCGCCCGATCGGCGTACCGGACGGGGCCGACGCCGGCACGTATCGCACTGTCGTCACGCGCCCGGCGCATGGCACATCGACATGGTCGACTTCGGCGAAGTCATGGTCATCGCTGCACAGCCAGAAGCAGGGGATGACCGGCACTGCGAGCCGGCGGGCCAGATCCGCGGCCCAGCGCTCGGCGGTGAGCGCTTTGTAGATGGCGTACAGCGGACCCGTGAACAGCCCGGCCTGTTGTCCTGCGAAGACCACCAGGGAATCGGGCCGGCGCAACGACTCGATCTGCCCCTTCACCGCAGCCGGCGCGGAGGACTGCACGGCCAGGTCGTCGAGCGCACGCGCGAGCAGCTCACGCTGATATGTCCGACGCTGCAACCGTGCAGCGAGCTGCGCGAGCGATGCTTCGTCGTCGAATGCAGGGCCGAGATGAGGGGCGAGCTGGTCGCGGGAGTGCAGGAAATCGCGATAGAGCGCGGTCGCTTCGCCAAGCATGGCGGAGGGCGCGGACCTGTAAGGTGCCTGGCTGCTGGCGCCGGACGCGCTTGCGGTCATCGTTGAGCCGTTGCGCCCTCAGGGAAGCCGATCTGGCGGAGAGGGTGGGATTCGAACCCACGTACACCTGTGAGGATGTAACTGGAATTCCAGTCCAGCGCCTTCGACCACTCGGCCACCTCTCCGGCGCATGAAAACGGAAGGCGAGACAGGGCGCGCAATTTACAGGCCCGGCGCAATTCAGGCAAACCCGATGCCGGCCGACTGGATCGCTTCCAGCACCGGGCCGTGGAACTGCTTCGACAGCGGCACCAGCGGCAGCCGGATGCCGTCGGCAATCAGGCCGAGGCGGGCGCACGCCCACTTGACGGGGATCGGGTTGGTCTCGACGAACATCGCCTTGTGCAGGCGTTGCAGTTGCGCGTCGAGCTTGCGCGCCAGCTCGCGGTTGCCGGCGAGCGCAGCGTCGATGACGTTGCGGACCTGCCGCGGTGCGACGTTGGCGCTGACCGACACCACGCCCTGGTAGCCGGCGAGCACGCACTCGCACGCCAGGTCGTCATCGCCGCTGAGCAGGGCAAGACGGCCTGCGACTCGAGCGAAGTGCTCGCGATTGCGCTCGATCGAAGCAGCTTCCTTGATGCCGACGATGCTCGGCACCGCCGCGGCGAGCCGCTCGACGGTTTCGGGCTTGAGATCGCAGCCCGTGCGGCTCGGTACGTTGTACAGCACGATCGGGATCGCGACGTGCTCGGCGACCGCCTTGTAGTGCTGGAACAGACCTTCCTGCGTCGGCTTGTTGTAGTACGGCGTGACCATCAGGGCAGCATCCGCACCGACGTCCTTCGCGAGCTGCGTCAGCTCGATCGCTTCGCGAGTCGAGTTCGCGCCGGTGCCGGCGAGGACGGGAATCCGCTTGGCGGCTCGCTGTACCACTGTGCGCACGACGCCGATGTGCTCTTCGACGCTCAATGTCGGCGACTCGCCCGTGGTGCCGACCGCGACGATGCCGGTGGTGCCGTTGGCGACGTGGAATTCGACCAGCCGGCCGAGGGCCTCGTGATCCACGGCCCCGTCCGCTTTCATGGGCGTGACGAGGGCCACGATGCTGCCGCTGAACATGAAAATCCTTGCGCAAAAGGGTGTCGGGGATCGTACTGGCGGCGAGCGCCGGCGTGCAAGGCGAGGCCGGCAAAAATCCGCCGTTTTCACCTCCGGGCCGAGCCTGTAAACTTGCGCCCCGCTTCCCTTTTCCCACTCCCCATTCGATGCAATTCATCGTCATCAGCGCGCTCGGCAGCGACCGGACCGGCCTCGTCTACGACCTCACGCGCATCGTGCTCGACTGCAACGGCAACATCGTCGACAGCCGCATGACGGCGCTCGGCAGCGAGTTCGCGATGCTGTTGCTGGTCTCCGGCAACTGGCACACGCTCGCCAAGCTCGAGACCGAGCTGAAGAAGCTGGGCGACTCCGCCGGCGTCACGATCAGCGTGCGTCGCACCGAGCCGCGCGCCGCGCGCCGCGATGTGGTCACGTACTCGGTCGACGTCGTCTGCCTCGACCAGCCCGGCATCGTGCACAACCTGGCGGGGTTCTTCAGCTCGCGCGGCATCGACATCGCTGAGCTCAGCACGCGCAGCTATGCCGCCGCGCACACCGGCGCGCCGATGTTCTCGGTGCAGATGGTCGTGCACATTCCGGCGAAGATCCACATCGCGGCGCTGCGCGAGGAATTCATGGACCTGTGCGACCAGCTGAATCTCGATGCGATCCTCGAACCGGTGAAGTCATGACCGTCTCCCTGAACAAGAAAGTGCCTGCCTTCAGCCGCCCCGCGACCGGCGGCGCGACCTGGAAACTGAGCGACGCCGCCGGCAGGAAGCTCGTCCTGTATTTCTATCCGAAGGACAACACCAGCGGCTGCACGCTGGAGGGCCAGGCGTTCCGCGACCTGCATGCCGCGTTCAAGAAGGCCGGTACCGTCGTGCTCGGCGTGTCGCCCGACAGCGTCGCCTCGCACGAGAAGTTCAAGGACAAGATGGAGTTCCCGTTCGACCTGCTGTCCGACGAGGACAAGAAGGTGTGCGAGCTGTTCGATGTGTGGAAGGAAAAGAGCATGTACGGGCGCAAGTACATGGGCGTCGAGCGCAGCACGTTCCTGATCGACGCGGGCGGCGTCCTGCGGCAGGAGTGGCGCAAGGTCAAGGTGCCGGGCCACGCCGACGAAGTCCTCGCCGCGGCGAAGGCGCTGTAACGCCATGCCCAGAGGCGAACTACCCGAGAGCCGGCGCGGGCGCGCCGCATCGCGCGAGCGTCACCAGCGCCGCATCTTCGTGCTCGACACCAACGTGCTGATGCACGACCCGACGGCGATCTTCCGCTTCGACGAGCACGACATCTACATCCCGATGATCGTGCTCGAAGAGCTCGACGCCGGTAAGAAGGGTCTGTCGGAAGCCGCGCGCAACGTGCGCCAGGTGAGCCGCTTCCTCGACGAGCTGATGGCCAGCGCCACCAAGGCGCAGATCGATCGCGGCCTGGAGCTGCCCGCGGCGAAGTACACCAACGGCGGCGCCAAGAAGAAGCCGTCGAGCGGGCGGTTGTTCTTCCAGACCAAGGCGCTGGTCGGCGGCTTGCCGGACACGCTGCCCGGACACGGCGCCGACAACGCGATCCTCGGCCAGACGCTGGCACTCAAGGACGAATTCCCGGATGCGCGCATCACGCTGGTGTCGAAGGACATCAACCTGCGCATCAAGGCCGCGATCGTCGGCGTGCACTCCGAGGACTACTACAGCGACAAGACGATCGAAGACGCCGATCTGCTGTACACCGGCGTGCAGGAGCTGCCGGCGAACTTCTGGGAGCGCCACGGCAAGAACATCAACTCGTGGCAGGAGCACTCGCGCACGTTCTACCGCGTGCAGGGGCCGATGGTGCGCGAGTGGCACGTCAACCAGTTCCTGTACCAGAAGGACTCGAACGGGCTGGAAGCGCTGGTGCGCAGCATCGACGGCAACGGCGCGGTGATGGAGCTGGTGCGCGACTACCGCAGCGACCGGCACAGCACCTGGGGCATCACGGCGCGCAACCGCGAGCAGAACTTCGCGCTGAATCTGCTGCTCGATCCGGAGATCGACTTCGTCACGATTCTCGGCCCGGCAGGCACCGGCAAGACGCTGCTGACGCTGGCCGCGGGCCTGGCGCAGACGCTGGAGAGCAATCGCTACAGCGAGATCATCATGACGCGCGTGACGATCCCGCTCGGCGAGGACATCGGCTTCCTGCCCGGCACCGAGGAAGAGAAGATGGAGCCGTGGATGGGCGCGCTGATGGACAACCTGGAAGTGCTGACGCAGAGCCAGGAAGGCGGCAACTGGGGCCGCGCCGCCACCAACGACCTGCTGCGCAACCGCATCAAGATCCGCTCGCTCAATTTCATGCGCGGCCGCACGTTCCTCAACCGGTTTCTGATTCTCGACGAGGCGCAGAACCTGACGCCGAAGCAGATGAAGGCGCTGGTGACGCGCGCCGGTCCGGGCACCAAGCTCGTCTGCCTCGGCAACATCGCGCAGATCGATACGCCGTACCTGACCGAGACGACGTCGGGACTGACTTACGTCGTCAACCGCTTCCGCGGCTGGGCGCACTCCGGGCACATCACGCTGGTGCGCGGCGAGAGATCGCGGCTGGCGGACTATGCTTCGGACATCCTGTAGATCATTGTGGGTCAGGCTGCAGCCTGACTCGAATTGTCAGGCTGAAGCCTGACCCACAAGAGAACAGCATTGGCCAAACGTAAGCAGCAGGATCCGACGCAACTGGGCCGGCGCGTCGCCTGGCCCGAATCGCCGGACGAGGCGCAGCTCGAGCGCGTCCCCAATCCGCATCCCGACAAGGTGTACCTGGCGCGCTTCACCGCGCCGGAGTTCACCTCGCTGTGCCCGGTCACCGGGCAGCCGGACTTCGCGCACCTCGTCATCGACTACGTGCCGCGCCGCTGGCTGGTCGAGAGCAAGTCGCTGAAGCTGTATCTCGGCTCGTTCCGCAATCACGGCGCGTTCCACGAGGACTGCACGCTCGCGATCGCCGGTCGGCTGGTCGAATTCCTGAAGCCGCGCTGGCTGCGCATCGGCGGCTACTGGTATCCGCGCGGCGGCATGCCGATCGACGTGTTCTGGCAGACCGGCAAGCCGCCGGCCGACCTGTGGATCCCCGACCAGGGCGTCGCTGCCTACAGAGGGCGGGGCTGAGCGCTTCCTGCTATAGTCGCCCGCCTTTCAATCGATCGGCGACGCCCCCACTGTCCACTATGGCGGCTCGCGTCGGTTTCTCCGCGACGAGCAGCCGCGAACCCCGCCAGGCCCGGAAGGGAGCAACGGTAACGGTGATATCGGGCGCCGGAGAGGTGCCGGCGCGGGCCGCCTCCAATTAAACTGCACTGCATGTCCTATCTCGCTCTCGCACGCAAATGGCGGCCGCGCAATTTCAGCGAGCTGGCCGGCCAGGAACACGTCATGCGCGCGCTCGTCAACGCGCTCGAGACGGGTCGCGTGCACCACGCGTTCCTGTTCACGGGCACGCGGGGTGTAGGCAAAACGACCATTGCGCGCATCCTCGCGAAGTCGTTGAACTGCGAGACCGGCGTGACGCCGACGCCGTGCGGCAAGTGCAGCGCCTGTCGCGAGATCGACGAAGGGCGCTTCGTCGACCTGATCGAAGTGGACGCCGCGTCGCGCACCAAGGTCGACGACACGCGCGAGTTGCTGGAGAACGTGCAGTACTCGCCGACGCGCGGACGTTACAAGGTCTATCTCATCGACGAAGTCCACATGCTGTCGACGCATTCCTTCAACGCGCTGCTGAAGACGCTGGAGGAGCCGCCGCCGCACGTGAAGTTCCTGCTCGCGACCACCGATCCGCAGAAGCTGCCGGTGACGGTCCTGTCGCGCTGCCTGCAGTTCAATCTGAAGCGCTTTCCGCCCGGGCTGATCTACAAGCGTCTCACCGAGATCGCGCAGGCGGAAAAGCTCGAGTTCGAGGCGGATGCGCTGCGGCTGGTCGCCCGCGCCGCCGAAGGCAGCATGCGCGATGCATTGAGCCTGCTGGACCAGGTCATCGCATTCGGCGGGACCAAGCTCACGGCAGCGGACACGCGGCTGATGCTCGGCACGCTGGATCGCACGCAGGTATTCGACATAGTCGAAGCGCTGGTTGCGCGCGATGCGCGCAAGGTGCTCGCTTGCGTCGAGGCGCTCGACGAGCGCGCACCGGATTATCGCGAAGTACTGGCCGATCTCGCGGCTGTCTTGCAGAAGCTGGCGCTGCTGCAGGCCGTGCCGGACCTGCAGCTCGACGAAGCAGAAGACATCGAGACCTACAAGCGTCTCGCCGGCGCGCTCAGCCCCGAGGATGCGCAGCTGTTCTACCAGATCGCCATCGTCGGTCGTCGCGACCTGGAGCTCGCACCCGACGTGCGCGGCGGCTTCGAGATGGCGCTGCTGCGCATGCTGGCGTTCAGCGTCGCTGAAGGTGCGCCATTGCAGGCTTCGAGCGCCGCCACGCCGGTCACGGCGGCTGCGTCGCCGCCTCCCGCCGCGTCGACGAAGCCCGCGACTGCAGCAGCACCTGGCGTTGCAGCTTCCGCCAATGACTGGCCAGCGATGGTCGCGCAGATGAATCTGCAGGGCATGGTGCGGGAGCTCGCGGCACATGCGACGTTCGCCGGCCGCCAGGGCGGCAAGGTGCAGCTCGTGCTCGACGCGGATGGCGAGCATTTCCGCCGGCCGCAGCTCGAAGAAAAACTGGCGCAGGCCTTGAGCGCGTACTTCGGCGAGCCGGTGCGGATCGAGTTGTCGGTCGCGGATCGCGCGCTGGATACGCTGGCGCGTCAGCAGAAGGCTGCCGCCGACGACCGCGTGCAGCAGGCGCGCGCGGCGATCGAGAACGATCCGAACGTGCGCGCGATGCGCGACATGTTCGGCGCCACCGTACAACCCGACTCCGTCCGCCCCACCGAATGATCCCGGAGCTTCCATGAAAGGCAACATCGGCAACATGATGAAACAGGCGCAGCAGCTGCAGGCGAACATGCAGCGCGCGCAAGCGGAGATCGCCGCGCTCGAGGTCACGGGCGAGGCAGGCGGCGGCATGGCAAAAGTGACGATGACCGGCAAGCACGAGGCGCGCCGCGTGTCGCTCGATCCGTCGATCGTCAGCAGCGACGACAAGGACATGCTCGAAGACCTGATCGCCGCGGCGATCAACGACGCCGTGCAGAAGCTCGAGCGCGCCACGCAGGAGAAGATGTCGAGCGTGATGGGTGGAATGCAGCTGCCGCCCGGCATGAAACTGCCGTTCTGATCGATGATCTATCCGCCGTCGCTGATCCGCCTGATCGAGGCGCTGCGCTGCCTGCCCGGCGTCGGGCCCAAATCCGCGCAGCGCATGGCGTTCCATCTCCTGGAAAAGGATCGCAACGGCGCCGGCCTGCTGTCCGAGGCGCTGCAGAATGCGATCGAGGGCGTCGGCCGCTGCAAGCGCTGCCGCATGTTCGCGGATGGCGAGCGTTGCCCGATCTGCTCGACGCCGTCGCGCGATCAGGCGCTGCTGTGCGTGGTCGAGTCGCCGGCCGACGTCGCGGCGATCGAGCAGTCCGGCAGCTATCGCGGCACTTACTTCGTCCTGATGGGCCACCTCTCGCCGCTCGACGGCATCGGTCCTGACGAGCTGGGATTCGCGCAGCTCGAAGCGCTGCTCGCAGAAGGAATCGTCAAGGAAGCGATCCTGGCGACGAACACGACGGTGGAGGGCGATGCAACGGCGCACGTGATTGCCGAGCTCGCGCAGCGACACAAGATCAAATCCAGTCGCATCGCTCACGGCGTGCCGGTCGGCGGTGAGCTCGAATACGTCGACGGCGGCACGCTCGCGCACGCGCTCGCGGGACGACACATCCTGAGCTGACCTGTTTCGCCGCCATCCGGCGGCGCGGCAGAAAAATCCCGGGCGTCCTACACAGCGCGCCGCTCCACGTGTAGGACGTGCATGCAGCGTGGAACCCTCGCGCTGCACTCTGCATCGTGTAGTTCCCGTTCAGGGGACACCACCAGTTCAACCACTGGCTCTCTATCAGCGAAAGGGGGTACCTATGTTGCGCTTGAACTTCATGGCTTCGCTGGTTGCGTCACTGCTGTGCGGCCTGGCTGTCGCCGCACCGCCTGACGGGCACTACCGCTTGACCTCGATCGACGCGCCGGGCGGCTCCGTCACCGATCCGGCTGGCTTGAACGATCGGGGCGAGGTGGTCGGCAGCGTGCAGGGCCCGAACGGACCTCGTGCTTTCCTGTGGCGCGACGGCACGTTCACGGACCTGGCGCCGCTCATTGCGCCGGACTCGCCGTTCACGAGCGCCGTGGCCATCAACAATCGCTCCCAGGTCGTCGGCGACTTCATCGATGAGCAGAGCACCTTTCGCAGCTACCGGCTGAGCCGGGGCACCGTTACCGTGCTCGCGTTCGTGCCGGGCGAATCCGCCACCTTCGTGCATGACATCAATGATCGCGGACAGATCATTGCCGATACGGTTGACGCACAGTTCAGTACACGCAGCGTGCTGCTGGACCGTCACGGCGCGATCACGTTCCTCGACCCGTTTCCCGGTGCGGTGAGCGCCTCCGTCAACGACGTGAACGACCGCGGCGTGGTCGTCGGCAGCAACAACACTCAGGCGGAGCAGCGCGCCGTGCTGTGGGAGAACGGCGCAATTACCGATCTCGGCATCCCGCAGAGCAGCGCCCGGAGTATCAACAACCGCGGGGAGATCGTCGGGTTCAAGCAGGCCGGCAGCGGCACCGGTCTGCGCGCCTTCCTGTGGGACGACGGCAACTTCATCGAGCTGCCGCTGCTCGAGCCGCTTGCGCAGTCGACTACGGCGTTCGCCATCAATAATGGCGGCGCGGCCGTCGGCACGACGGTGCTCGGCAACAGCTCGTCGGTGGCCACGCTGTGGGAGCAGGGTGCGGTGTTCAACCTCAACGACCTGATCCTCGCGACCGATCCGCTGGCGCGACGCGTGAAGCTCGAGTCCGGCGCATTGATCAACGATCGCGGCCAGGTGGTTGCGCGCGGGCGCGACTCACGAAGCGCGAATGTAATCCGGGCGTATCTGCTGACGCCTACGCACTGAGCCGGCAAGTGCCGCAGCCCGCCCATCGGCGGGCCGCGGTCCTGACATCAGCGCCGACGCTGATACTCGGGCGGCAGCCCGCGCACGATGTTGACGAGGCGTTTGTAGCTTTCATAGCGTCGTGGCGCGAAGCTGCCGGCGGCGACCGCGGCCGTCACTGCACAGCCCGGCTCCCGCAAGTGCAGGCAGTTGTTGAAGCGGCACTGCGGCGCCAGCGCGAGGATTTCCGGCCAGCCCACTTGCACGTTGGCGTCGTCGACGGGCGGCGGCGCGTAGTCGCGCACGCCGGGCGAGTCGATCAGCTCGCCGCTGCCGGGAATGCGGAACAGGGCGGTCGACACCGTCGTGTGGCGACCTTCACCTGTCGACTCCGAGATCGTGCGGGTCGGTCGTAACGACTCCGGCGCCAGTGCGTTCGTCAACGTCGACTTGCCCATGCCCGATTGGCCGACGAGCATTGCGACTTCGTTCGTCAGGCGCGCCTTGAGCGGCGCGACGCTCGGCTCGCTGTGCGCCGAGAGCCGCGAGACTTCGTAGCCGGCACGCTCGTACTCGCGCGTCAGCGCTTCGAACTCCTCGTCGGCCGTGCCCGGCAGATCGGACTTGTTGACCACGACGATACCGGCGATGCCGGCGAGCGCAGCGCCAGCCAGGTAGCGATCGACGATGAACGGGTCCGGTTGCGGCTCGGGGGCCATGATGACCGCGAGCAGCGAGACGTTCGCCGCGAGCAGCTCGGCACGTCCGCGACTGTCGGTGCGCGCGAACGAGGTGCGACGCGGCGCCACGCTCACGACCTTCGCGACGTCGCCGCCGCCGTGCGACGTGCGGCGGATCGTTACTTCGTCGCCGCACACGCAGGTCAGACGTTTGCCGAACAGCTCGGCTGGCAAGGTCGCGCCATCGGCAGTGGTGACGGTGACCCTGCGACCGAACGACTCGATGACACGCGCCGGTACCTCGGCAGCGTTGTCGGTGTCGCTCATGTGCGGGCAGCGAGCTGCTGCAGCCGTGAGATCCGCACCAGCGCCGGCGGATGGGAGTCGTAGAAGGCGGAGTGCAGGCGGTCCGGAGTGAGTGTCGTGGCGTTGTCGCGATAGAGCTTGACCAGCGCATCCGCAAGCTGGCGCGCGTCGGCGAACCTGGCTGCGAACTCGTCGGCTTCGAACTCGTGCTTGCGCGACCACCAGGCGCTGAGCGGCGTCGTGAAATAAGTGAAGACAGGCAGCACGAAGACGAACAGCAGCAGTGCGGCGTGCGGGGAGGGCGTTGCGATGCCGAACGCACGGTAGAAGTCGGGCCATCGCGCCAGCAGGCCGAGCAGCGCCAGGCCGAGCAGTCCCATGCCGAGCGACAGCAGCAGCCGCCAGCGCACGTGGTGCAGGCGGAAGTGGCCGAGCTCGTGCGCAAGCACAGCTTCCACCTCGGCGATCTGCAGCCGTTCCAGCAATGTGTCGAAGAATACGATGCGCTTGCTGCGTCCGACTCCGGTGAAATATGCGTTGCCATGCACCGAGCGTCGCGAGCCGTCCATCACGAACACACCGCGCGAGGAAAAGCCGCAGCGTTCCAGCAGCGCCTCGGTGCGCTGCTTGAGTGCTGCATCGCTCAGCGGCGTGAACTTGTTGAAGAGCGGCGCGATCAGCGTCGGCCACGCCCAGGTGATCAGCACCGTGAACGCCACCCACACGACCCAGGCGTACAGCCACCAGAGCGTGCCGGCCCGCTCCATCAGGAACAGGATCACCAGTACCAGCGGGCCGCCGAGCAGCAGCCCGAGCAGCAGCCCCTTGAACAAGTCGGCGATGAACAGGCCGACGCTCATGCGATTGAAGCCGAAGCGCGCCTCGACGCCGAAAGTGCGCCAGATCGACAGGGGAAGACCGACGAGCGAAACGACCAGGAACGTGGAGAGCACGACGGCGGTGCCGTGCCACACCGCGGGCAGATGCGCTGCTTGCCACCAGCTGTCGATCGTGGCGAGTCCGCCACCCAGTGTGAGCACCAGCGCCACAGCCGCCTCCAGCAGTGTGTCCCAGCGGCTGATCTGCGCGCTCGCGACCGTGTAGTCGGCGGCCTTCTGATGCGCAGCAAGGTCGATCTGTGCGCGGAACGCTTCCGGCACTTCGGCGCGGTGGCGCTGCACGGCCGCGACCTGGCGCTGATTCAACCAGCTGCGCGTCAGCGTCGAAGCTGCGAGCAGCAGCACGAACAACCCTGCGAACCAATGCATTGCTAGTGTCTCCCGCGGCACTTTAGCGTCTGCTGGTATGATGCCGCAATGAGCGACCGCGACCCGCTGCGCCTGATCTGGATCGACCTGGAAATGACGGGCCTCAAGCCCGACAGCGATCACATCATCGAGATCGCCACGATCGTCACCGACAAGCATCTGAACACGCTTGCCGAAGGGCCGGTGCTGGCGATTCACCAGCCGGATTCGGTGCTCGACGCGATGGACGACTGGAACCGCCGGCAGCACGGCACCTCGGGACTTGCGGCGCGAGTCAGGGCCAGTGCCGTCACCGCCGCGCAGGCGGAGCAGGAGACGCTGGATTTCCTGTCGCGCTGGATCGAGCCGGGCGTTTCGCCGATGTGCGGCAACAGCATCTGCCAGGATCGCCGCTTCCTCGCGCGCGAGATGCCGCAGCTGGAGCGCTACTTCCACTATCGCAATCTCGACGTGAGCACGCTCAAGGAGCTGGCGCGGCGCTGGGCGCCGGAGGCGTTCGCGGGTTTCCAGAAGAGCTCCACGCATCTCGCGCTCGATGACATCCGCGATTCGATCCGCGAGATGGCGCACTACCGGCAGACATTCCTGCGCGTGCCGTGAAGCCATACGCCGAGGCCTGCGAGCGCAATCGCGAGCCGATCCTGCAGGTCCTGCGCGAGTGGTTCACGCAGCCGGGTAGCGTGCTGGAAATCGGCGCGGGCACGGGCCAGCACGCCGTGCACTTCGCCGAGCACCTGCCGCATCTGCAATGGCAGCCGACGGACTGCGAAGCGAATCTTGCAGGGATCGGCGAATGGGTGAATGAAGCAGCGCTGCCCAACCTGCGCGCACCGCTGCGGCTCGATGTGCGCGACCGCGAGTGGCCGGTGCAGGCGGTCGACTACGTCTACAGCGCCAACACAGTCCACATCATGGGTTGGCCCGAAGTGGAGCTCATGGTTGCCGGCATCGCTCGCGTGCTACGGCCCGGCGGCGTGTTCTGCCTGTACGGTCCGTTCAACCGCGACGGACAGTTCACCAGCGAATCGAATCGCGCATTCGACGCGTCGCTCCGCGCGCGCGATCCGCGCATGGGCATCCGCGACGACCAGGCGCTGCAGGCGCTGGGCCACAGCCACGACATGACATTCGCGGGCGAGCGCCCCATGCCCGCGAACAACCGCATCCTGGTGTGGAAACGGTCGGTGCCGGGAGAGAAAAGCAGGGGAAACTGAGCGATGCAGCATCGACTCTGTCGCTGCTGCAAGATCACTCGCTCGGTAAATGCTGCGTTGCTCAGTTTCCCCCGTTTTTCTCTCCCGGCACCGAACTGCCCGCGAGGAACAGCCAGGTCTCGATGACCGTATCGGGATTGAGCGACATGCTCTCGATGCGCTGTTCGAGCAGCCAGCGCGCCAGCTCGGGATGATCGGACGGGCCCTGGCCGCAGATGCCGACGTACTTGCCCTGCTTGCGGCAGGCATCGATCGCCATCTTGAGCAGCGCCTTCACCGCGTCGTCGCGCTCGTCGAACAGCCGGGCGATGATCGCCGAATCGCGATCGAGACCGAGCGTGAGCTGCGTCATGTCGTTCGAGCCGATCGACATGCCGTCGAAGAACTCGAGGTAGCGCTCGGCGAGCAGCGCATTGGTCGGCAGCTCGCACATCATGATGATCTTGAGATCGTGCTCGCCGCGCTTCAGGCCGTTCGCGGCCAGGAGCTTCGTGACCTGCTCCGCTTCCTTCACGCTGCGCACGAACGGCACCATGATCTGCACGTTCTTCAGGCCCATCTGCTCGCGCACGCGCTTGAGCGCGCGGCATTCCAGCTCGAAGCAGGGGCGGAACGCTTCGTCGACGTAGCGCGAGGCGCCGCGGAAGCCGAGCATGGGATTCTCTTCGTGCGGCTCGTACTGCCGGCCGCCGATCAGGTTCGCGTACTCGTTGGACTTGAAGTCCGACAGCCGCACGATCACCGGCTCCGGTGCGAACGCGGCAGCAATCGTGCCGACGCCTTCGCACAGCTTGTCGATGTAGAACGACACCGGGTCGGCGTAGCCGCTCATCTGCCGGCGGATCGTCTGCTGCAACTCCGCAGGCAGCTGCGCGAACTCGAGCAACGCCCGCGGATGCACGCCGATCATCCGGTTGATGATGAACTCCAGGCGCGCCAGTCCGACGCCCTTGTTGGGGATGCTCGCGAAGTCGAATGCGCGGTCGGGATTGCCGACGTTCATCATGACTTTCACGGGGATTTTCGGCAGGCTGTCCAGCTCGATCTGCTTGCGCTCGAACTCGAGCAGCCCCTGGTAGACATGGCCGGTGTCGCCTTCAGCGCAGGACACCGTGACTTCCTGGCCCTCGTTGATCGTGTGCGTTGCATCGCCACAGCCGACGACGGCCGGAATACCGAGCTCGCGCGCGATGATGGCCGCGTGACACGTGCGGCCGCCGCGGTTGGTCACTATGGCAGCGGCGCGCTTCATCACCGGCTCCCAGTCCGGGTCGGTCATGTCTGCCACCAGCACGTCGCCGGTCTGCACTCGCGCCATCTCCGACACACGCCGAATGATGCGCGCCGGGCCCGAGCCGATGCGTTGGCCAATGCTGCGGCCGGTGGCGAGCACCTTGGAGCGCGACTTCAGTGAGAACCGCTGAATGGTGCGGCCGGCACGGCTTTGCACCGTCTCCGGCCGCGCCTGCAGGATGTAGA
>DATEJG010000163.1:0-36255 GCA_035278165.1 Steroidobacteraceae bacterium | reverse complement strand
GGGACCGGCGGGCTGATCCCGCCGCCCGCAGGCTATTGGGAAGCGATCGTGCCCGTGCTGCGGCGTCACGACATCCTGCTCATCGCCGACGAAGTGGTGTGCGGGTTCGGGCGCCTCGGCCGGGCCTTCGGCTCGCAGCTCTACGGCCTCGAGCCCGACCTGATGACGGTAGCCAAGGGCCTGACGAGCGCGTATCTGCCGCTGTCGGCCGCGATCGTCGGCGAGCGCGTCTGGCGCGTGCTGGAGCAGGGATCCGACAAGTTCGGTCCGTTCTCGCACGGCTACACCTATTCGGCGCATCCGTTGTGTGCCGCCGCCGGCGTCGCGAACCTGGAGATCCTGGAGCGCGAGCGGATCGTCGAGCACGTCGCCGCGACGGGTCCGTATCTGCTGCAGCGGCTGAAAGAGACATTCGAGGGCCGGCCGTATGTGGCCGAAGTGCGCGGCGCGGGGATGCTGGCGGCGATCGAATTTGCGCGCGACCCGCTAGCGCGCGTTCGCTTCGACCCGACGTTGAAAGTGGGTGCGATGTTGTCGGCGGCGTGCCTGGAGGAAGGTGTGATCAGCCGCGCCATGCCGCACGGCGACATACTGGGCTTCGCACCGCCGCTGATCATCACCCGCGCCGAGATCGACGATGTCGTCGCGCGCGTCGCGCGTGCTGTCGAGCGCGTCACGGCGCGGCTGTGATCCAGGCCCCGGCCGGTGGCGGCTTTGGCTGAGCAACCGCGCCTGCGCCGGCTCGCGACGGCAAGCATCGTCGGCACGACGCTCGAGTACTACGACTTCGCCGTCTACAACACGCTCGCCGCGTTGATCTTCAACAAGCTGTTCTTCCCCGCGTTCGATCCGCTGTCGGGAACGATGCTTGCGTTCTCGACTTTTGCCGTCGGCTATCTGTCGCGTCCGGTCGGCGGCCTCGTGTTCGGCCGGCTCGGCGACCGTCACGGCCGCCGCTTCGTGCTGGTGGCGACGTTGCTGGTGATGGGCATCACGACGGCGCTGATCGGCTTGCTGCCGACCTACGAGTCGGCCGGCATCCTCAGCCCCATCTTGCTCGTCGTGCTGCGCTTCGTGCAGGGCGCGGCGCTCGGCGGCGAATGGGCGGGCGCAGTGCTCCTGTCCCTGGAGCACGGCGACTCGCGCGAGCGCGGCCGCAATGCATCCTGGGCGCAGATGGGGCCGTCGCTCGGAGTGCTGCTCGCGACCGGCTCGATCGCGCTCATCACGTCGCAGGTGTCGAGCGAGGATTTTCTGGAGTGGGGCTGGCGCCTGCCGTTCTTTGCCAGCGTCGCGCTGGTCGCATTCGGTCTGTGGGTGCGCCGCGGCGTCGCCGAGACTCCGCTGTTTCGCGCGATCGAGCAGCAGCAGTCGCAGGCGCGCGCGCCGGTCGGCGAAGTCGTTCGCGAGCATTGGCGCAAGCTCCTGGTCGGCGGCGGCGTGCGCATCGGGCCGGATGTCATGTACTCGCTGGTGGCGGTGTTCTCTCTCGCCTATCTCACGACCACGGCCGGCGTGAGCCGCACCCTGGCGCTGGTCGCGCTGTCGATCGGCGGCGCCTGCAATGCACTGGCGATCCCGTTGTTCGGCACGCTGTCGGACCGCCTCGGCAGGCGCAGAGTCTATGGCGCGGGCGTCCTGCTCGCGATCGGCGTCGCATGCGTGTTCTTTCCGCTGCTGGATACGAAGGCGCCGTTGGCGATCGTCGGCGCGATCGCCGGCGCTCTGATCGTGCACGCGATGATGTACGGACCGCAGGCGGCTTTCATCGCCGAGCAGTTCCCGACGCGGCTGCGCTATACCGGCGCCTCGCTTGCCTACACGTTCGCCGGAATCGTCGGCGGAGGGATCGCGCCGGTGATGTTCGCCGCTTTGCTCAAGACCTATGGCTCGACGCAGGCGCTGGCGCTGTATCTCGCAGTCGCGCTGCTCATCACCGGCGGCGTGCTGCTCGCCGCGCGCGAGCGTGCGGGCGACACGCTCGATTGAAGACTATCGGGTGAGCGTCGGGTCGTTGGCGAAGCCGTCGGCGATGCGCTCGATCAGCTTCGCGGCTGCGGTGGACTGCGAGTCCGGCGTCGCGCGCACGACGATGTAGACGTCGCCCAGTTTCGGAAAGCCGTCGGGCGCGCCGAGGATTCTGAATCCGCGAGGCACCACGCACCGCGCCATGGTCGCGACCGCAAAACCGGTCGCGACTACTGCCAGCAGCACCGCGCTGCTCTTGCTCAGCACGCCGATGCGGTATTCCAGAGCTTCGCCGCTGCTCCCCGACATCGCGCGCAGCGCCGCTATGGTGGCCCGATAGACCGGGGACTCGTCCGAGAACAGCGCCAGCACCAGCGGCCGCCGGGCAAACGAATCGCTCTCCTCCGACCCGACCCAGACGATGGGCTCCTTGGCGAGAATGATGTCCTGCGGACGCGGCTGGAGCGTTGCGAGGATCGCGATGTCCAAGTGGCCGTTTTGCAGCAGTTCCTCGAGCACCGGCGTGGTGCTCGTGGAGATGTGCAGCATGACGGCCGGATAGTGCTGGTCGAAACGATGCAGGACGTGCGACAGCACCAGGTGGGCGTAGTCGTCCGGCATGCCGATGCGCACGTCGCCGCGGACTTCGGTCCCGCGCAGTTGATCGACCAGCCGGTCATGGGTCGACAGGAGCTCGCGCGCGTTCTGCACCATCTGCTCGCCGAGAGGAGTCAGCACGACGTCACGGCCCTGGCGCTCGAACAATTGCTGGCCGGCCAGCCCCTCGAGCTTCTTCATCTGCATGCTGACCGCCGGTTGCGAGCGGAACACCAGCTTCGAGGCCAGCTTGAAACTGCCTGTATCCGCGAAAGCGACCAGCGTCCGCAGCAGGTCAAGATCGATGTTGATTTTCACTCATTATGTCGGGAGTTCCCTTTACCGCCGCGTGTTGCCAGGAGTGGGCTGCGGCGGATTCTACGCAGCGCCGCCCGCGGAATCACGTTAAGGCCGCTCAGGGTTACCCCGAGGCACGCCCCGTGAGCGGCATCCCGGCGCCGGAACCGCTCACGGCTTGGGATGACGGTTGAAGAAGTCCCACACGATCGCGGTCTGCGAGCCGCTGGCTTGCGGCGGAACCGCGCCGGGGAAGTCGCTGCGCAGCTGCGGGTTGTGGATCGGATTGGCCGGATCGGAGATATCCGTCGGCTCCCAGCGGTGCTCGCCGTTGATGAGCGAGTAGATGCTCACGGCGACGCCGTTGTCGCAGTCGGTGGCATGCTTGTACAGCTGCTCGCCCGGTGCGCAGGCGCGTCCGACGCCGGGAAAGAACTTGCTCTCCTGGCACCTCGGGCTCTGGTCGGGCACGTAGGGGCACAACGATTTGTCGTTGGGCGCGTGGCTGCGGCAATGGAACATTTCCGCGTACATCCTGAAGGCTTCGTCGCCGCTCGGATTGTTGTTGTGAGTGCCGCACAGCGGCGTGGCCTTGTCCGCCGTGCCCATCATGATGAGCACGGAGGAGGGATAGTTGATGTTCGGGATGCCGTAGCCGAACGGCGCAAATGCGTACACCTGCGTGAACTTCGACGGCGGATTGCATGGCTCCCGATCGCCGAAGCACACGCGGTGATCGCTGCTGTACATGTTGCCGGCCGCCTGCGCGATGGACGCGAACAACGGCCCGTTGTCCGTGAGCATGCGCGCCACCATCGTCATGCCCGCAGAGTGTCCGGTTGCGTGCACCCGCTTCGGACTCACGCCGAGCCGATCGACCAGGTCCTTCGCGAGCGCCCAGCCCAATGCGCTGTCGTCGGGGATGGCCTCGGGAAGCACGGGCGTGCCGTTTCGCGACGCCCAGTAGGAGTTCCACGAGCGCGACTTGTTCGGCGGCCCGAACGCACCATGATGCACGCCCTGGATGCACACCGTGATCCAGCCGTGCTTGTCGTTCTCCTCCTTCCACGGCTTGCAGTTGCCGATCATGCCGCCGGCGCCGTGGAAGAAGACGACTGCGCCGTTACCGGGCTTGTAGCCCTTGCCGACATGGAAGATCACCTCACGGTAGCAGGGACCTTCCTCCGGCGAGGTCGTCGAGGGCTGGCACATCTCCTGCTGGCCGTCGTGCAGCACGTGGTAGTACACCTGGTGCTCGCCCGGCTTCTGCAGCGCCGCCCAGTCCGGCGCGGGAGTATCGATGGACGTGCCCTGGCTGACGCGCCATTGGACGTTGCGATCGATCGTCACGGTGGCCGTCGCGGCGACGACCCGGGTAGAGATGACGGTGGCCTTGATCTGGAACGTGGCCGGATTGGGCAACACGACCGGCGCCGTGAACACGCCGTCCAGGCCGATGCTGCCGAACTGACTCCAGGCGCCGGTCATGTAGCAGTTCTCGCCCTGACAGATCTCCCACAGCACGGCCTTCTCGTCCGTGCCGGTGACGGTCGCGGTGAACTGCTGCCGGCCGGGGTTGGCGTGCGTGGCGTCCGGCACTTTCACGGTCGCCGACGCGGGGCTGATGGAGATCGTCACGCCCTTGCCATCGCTCATGCGGGTGCTGCGTGGGACCAGCGGGGCAGCGGGCTGGTCAGCGGCGTGGGCCGCCGTCAGGAATCCGATCAGAGCGGCCGATAGCCATCGCGTCATGGGCCTGGGCACGGTAAATCCCCTTTAATATGAGTGCTTCGCGATCCACGCGTCGACGTGCCGCTCCAGCGGCCCGAGCGGAATCGTTCCCTGCTCCAGCACGACCTTGTGGAACTCGCGCAGATCGAATGCGGGACCGAGCGCCGCGGTGGCCCGGGCGCGCAGCTCTTTGATCTTCATCTCGCCGGTCTTGTAAGCGAGCGCCTGCGCAGGGATCTCGGCATAACGATCCACTTCCTGCAGGATGTCGGCGACCGGCCGCGCGCTGTTCTCGCGGAAGTAGGCGACCGCGCGCTCGCGATCCCAGCGGCCCCAATGAATGCCGGTGTCCACGACCAGGCGGATGGCGCGCCACATCTCGAAGGAGAGCGCGCCGAACTCGGCGTACGGATCGTCGAACAGGCCCATGTCATAGCCGAGCGACTCCGCGTACAGCGCCCAGCCTTCGGAAAAGACCGGCGAGCGCAGCGAGCGGCGGAACTCCGGCACGTCGCCGAGCTCCATCGCGAGGGCGCGCTGGATGTGATGCCCGGGCACGCCTTCGTGCATGATCAGGTTCAGCATCTCGTACTTCGGCCTGATCCGCGGGTTCGAGACGTTCACCACGACGCCGCCGGCTCTCTCGCCGTCGGCTGTGCCCTGGGCATAGGCGCCCGCGACCGAATCGTCGGCGGCGGCTCCGGCGGCGGGCTCGATTCCATACGGCATGCGCGGCAGCGTCCGGAACACCTTCACCAGCAGCGGATCGACGCGCTTGGCGAGAGCACGGTACGCAGTCAGCAGCTCGTCGGAAGAGGTGTAGTAGAACTGCGGGTCGGTGCGCAGATGCTCGGTGAACTCGGCGAAGCTGCCCTTGAAGCCGCTGCGCGCGATGGCCGCCTCCATCCTGCCGCGGATGCGCTTCACTTCGTCGAGACCGCGCTGGTGAATCACGGCCGGGTCGGTGCGCAGCGTCGTATTGCGGCGGATGAAGTGCGCGTAGATCCTCTCGCCCTGCGGCATGCGCCACACGCCGAGCTCGACGGGGCACGCCGGGATGTACTCGTCGATGAAGAATGCCCTGAGGCGGCGCAGCGCCGGCAGCACTCCGCCTGCGATTGCCTGCTGCCCCTGCGCCCTGAGCGCAGCAGCATCCCGGATCGTGTCCGGGATGCGCAGGAACGGCTCATAGAAGGTGTGCGCGGTCGGGTCGTCGAGCAGCTGGCGCTCGATGATGCCCGGGACCCGCTGCATCGCGTCGCGCGGAAACACGATGCCGGTGCGCATCCCTTCGCGCATCAGCGCGATGGTCTGATCGACGTAGGCGGAGTACGAGCGCAGGCGCTGCAGCCAGTCCGCATAATCCTGCGACGTCTTGAAGCGCAGCCGCTGCGGCAGGTTGCCGAGGGCGTGGATGCCGACGTTGTGGCGGATGGGCACGAGATACCAGCGCAGCTCGAGCTCCTCCAGCTCGACCTCGCGCTGCTCGCGGAACAGGTCGTAGTCGAGCCGATCGGCAGCGGACAGCGCGTTGGCATCCAGCGCATCCAGCTGCGCGAGAACAGTTCGTGCGTGCTCCTCGCGCCGCTGGAAGGCCGCCAGCGAAAAATCGGGCCACCGGTCGTTCCAGGCCCTCTCGCCGGCCGCGGAGCTGCGAATGGGATCGAGGCTGAGCTCGTACTGCCGTTCGCGCTCCAGCAGCTGCTGCAGCGCTTGCGCGGCGCGGGCGGATCCGGCTTGCGGTGCAGCGGCGAACGAGATGCCCGCAGCGAGCGTGGCGAGCAACGCCACGCCGCTACGGGCCGAGTGCCGGACCGCCGTCACGGCCGATCCGGCTCAGCGAGTGAACAAGGTGACGCCGTCGGGATACTTGCCGGCCGGCTTCTGGGTCCACTTGCGCATCAGCCGGACGTCGATGACGTACATCATGTTGTCCTTGTCGTCGCCGACGAACAGCGCCGTGCCGTCCTTGCTGATGGCGAGCCCGTTCGGTTGCGTGCCGATCTCGATGCTCCGGGCGTAGCGGCGGCTGCCGTTGCGCAGGCCGAGCACGAGGATCTCGCCGTGGCCGCGGCCGGTCACGTACGCGAACTGGCTGTCGGGAGAGAAGACGATGCGCTGCGGAGCGTAGCCCACGCCGATGGTCTCTTCGAGCGCGCGCTTCTTCGTGTCGATGAACGTGACCGTGTCCCAGCCCGTGTTCACGACGGCCAGGAGCGAGCCGTCCGGCGACAGCGCGAGACCCCTCGGCTGCTGTCCGACGTTGAGCGTGGTCGCGAGCGCGTCGTTCTTCGTCTCGATGATCGCCACCGAGCGCGACTGATCGTTGGAGACATACAGCGTCTTGCCGTCCGGCGCCATGATCAGCCGCATCGGCTGCTTGCCGCCCGTGGAAATCTCCTTCAGCACCCGATGATCGGCCGTCGAAAGCACCGCGATGACGTCGCGGCTCGACAGCGCGACGTAGAGCTTCTTGCCGTCGGGGCTGACCGTGAGACCTTCCGGGTCCTTGAGCGCCGGGTCCTGCACCGTCGCCGCGACGCTCGGGCCTGCGAGATCGATGACCGTGAGCGTGCCGTCGTCCTTGTTCGAGACGTACGCGCGCTTGCCGTCCGGAGTCACGGCCGCTTCGCGCGGGCCCTTGCCGGTGGGCAGAGTCTGGATGAGATTCAGGAACGCGCCGCGCGAGTTGAACAGCGTGACCGTCGCGTCCTCGCGATTCACGACCACCAGCAGATCGTCGGGATTCGCGCCCGCCGCAGTCGCGCCCGCGGCTGGCGCTTGTGCAGCGCCTGCTGCCGTGGCGAATACTGCCGTCGCGGCGACGGCGAGCGAGCGCAGGATCGCGCCGTTGATGCGAAGTCGCCCGAGGGCATTGCGGGTTGCCGTCTTCATGCTGACTGATCCTCGATCGTGATAGTTGGAATGAGAATGCGAGGCCGAGCTATCGTAGGTTCGGCATGGGAGGCCAGCAATTTCCTTTTACTGACTCCTCACATTCGTTCCGGTTACCTGTGGCGGCACGGTGCCGCAGCGCTCGAATTCGGAGCCGCCGATCGAGACGCTCGTAGCGCCGGCGTCCGCAGCAAAGCGAAACGCAACGGCCCGCGGCTGATTGCGCGGCCCGTTCCAGCGCACCACGAAGGTGCCGTCCGCCAGCGAGCTCAGCTTGCCCCAGCGCTCCGGGCCTTGATCGAGTCGCAGATCGCCGCCGCGCTCGCGCCGCACGTGCAAGGTGCCGTACGCCGGGCTGCAGTAGGAGCCGACGATACCGGCGACGATGCTCTCGGCCGGCTGCACCTCGGGCGATGCGATCAGGCGCGACAAGCGCTCATCCGCGCTCGCGGACTGCTGACGGGTGCGAGCCTTGTGAAATGCCGCCCAGTCGAGCGGCGGCAGGCCGAGCACGCGGTCGAGCACGGACATCGTTGCTGCGTCCACGACACCGCGATTCGCGTGGTTGTAGTTGACCAGCACCACGAAGCCGATGCCGCGATCCGGCAGCAGCAGCATCTGGCTCTCGAATCCCAGCGAGCTGCCGCCGTGCCACGCGATCCTCTCATCGCCGTAGCGGCCGGCGTGCCAGCCGTAGCCGTAGCCCAGGTCCCAGGAGCGCGAGCGCTGGTGTGCGGCGGCGAATCCGGGAAGATCCGGCGGCCCGCCATCGAGCTTCGTCATGATGCGCGGCTCGAGAATCTGCCGCAGCGCAGCCGAAGAGATGAGCTGCTTTCCTGCTGCCTTGCCGTCGCGCAGGTAGAGCTGCAGGAACAGCCCGACGTCGTGCGCGCTCGAAAGCACCGACGATGCGCCCCGCGACGCCATGCGCCGCCACGTCGTGGCTTGCAGCGTGCCGTTCACGTCGACGTGCGGCACGGCGACGTTCGGCACTTTCGTGACGCTGGCCGGATCGACGGGGCCGCCGACCAGCTCGCATTCGTGACAGGCCGTGAGGCCGCGCGCTTCGACGACGTCGCCGATCTCGGTATAGGTACGTCGCATGCCGAGCGGCTCCAGGATGCGCGAAGCGAGCGCCCGGTCCCAGCTGCCGTTGGCCGCCGCTGCCGTCGCGGCGAGGCTTGCCGCGCCGTACATCCAATCGCAGTAGTTGAACTGCGTGCGAAAGGGCGTCGTCTGCGGCATGAACCGTTGGCGTCGCACGCCTTCTTCCCAGGTCACGTGCGGCACGTCGTCGAGCCAGTCGTTGCAGAACACGCCCGTGCGATGCGTGAGCAGGTCGCTGATCCGCACCTGCTGCGACACCCACGAATCGTGCAGCTGGAACCACGGCAGGTGCGCGCTGACCGGCTCGTCGAACTGCATCGCGCCGCTGTCGGAGAGCATGCCGATGAGCGTGGCGCCCATCGCCTTGGTCATCGAGTTGATCTTGAAGATCGTGTGCTCGTCGACGGGATCGCGCGCGCCGCCGACGCTGCGCTCGCCGAAGCCGGCCTCGAACAGCGGCGCGTCCTTCGAGACGATAGCGACCGCGAGTCCGGGAATCGGCCACTCATCGACGAGCCGCTGCAGCTCCGTCCGCGTGGCCGCGGCGTCGAAGGGCGGCTCGGCCGCGCTGCCGTCCTTCGCGGCGAATGCCAACGTACACAGGGAGAGGAGCGCCGCGTGTCGCATGGATGAGCCCGCTGCAGCAGTTCGCGCGGACATTAGCAGCTTTGGCGCGGACGCAAGCCGCGCCACGAATCAAATGAAATGAAGTCACACTTCATTCGTAGTTGTTGGTCGGCGGGCAGCGCCAGCCCCTATGATCGGCCTCATGAACGCACGGCAGAGAACGGCGGTCCGGGTGCTCGCGTCGATCCTCGCGCTCGCCGCAGCGGGCGCGGCATCTGGCCAGAGCGCTGCGCGCGAAAGCGGCCCGCGCATCGAGCGGTTGCCGAACAACCCGCTCATCCGGCCCGAGATGCTGCCGGGCGATGCGGGCGGAAACATCAACGGGCCGACGCTGATCCGCGTGCCGTCATGGGTGAAGAATCCCCTCGGCAAGTTCTATCTGTACTTCGCGCATCACGCCGGCACGTATATCCGCCTGGCATACGCGGACGAGCTGACCGGTCCCTGGAAGATCCATGCGCCGGGCACGCTGCGTGTCGAGGGCACCGTGTGCAACGAGATCCACGAGACGCGCTGGGCCGACTACCGGCACGTGGCTTCGCCCGACGTGCACGTCGACGAGCGCAGCAAGCAGATCCGCATGTACTTTCACTGCCCGATGTACTTGTCGGGCCCGCGCAGCAGCGACAAGAGCTACGACCAGGTGACGCTGGTGGCGACGTCGTCCGATGGCCTGAAGTTCGCGGCGCGGGCCGAGCCGCTCGGTACGTCGTACTTCCGTGTGTTCCAGTGGGGCGGCAAGTATCACGCGATCGGCATGCCGGGAAACTTCTACCGCTCGGCCGACGGCCTGCAGGGATTCGAAAAGGGACCGACGCTGTTCACGCCGGACATGCGTCACTCAGCGGTCACGGTGCGCGACGGCAAGCTCCTCGTCTTCTACACCAATGTCGGCGATACGCCCGAACGGATCCTGTTGTCCGAGATCGCACTGAGCGATGACTGGATGCAGTGGACTGCGAGCGAGCCGCGCGTGATTCTCGAACCGCAGACGCAGTGGGAAGGAGCGGGCCTGCCGCTGCAGGCTTCGGTGCGCGGGTTATCCGAGCAGCGCGTCCGCCAGCTCAGGGACCCTGCGTTGTTCGAGCATGACGGAGCGAGTTACCTGCTCTACACGGTCGCGGGCGAGTTCGGCATCGCCATCGCGAGGATTCACTGGTAGGCGGCCGGCCAGACCGCGCCGAATAGCCGCAGGAAGTTCCCGCCCAGGATTTTTTCGATGCGTGCAGCGGAGTGGCCGCGCGCGGACAGCTCGTTCGCGATCAGCTCCATGCGCCGCGCGTGATTCAGCTCGCCGACGGTGAACAGGATCTCCGGATCCTCGCCGGGCGCGGCGATTCCCTGCTCGATGCGCCGCTTCACGAACGCGCGGTGCTGGCTCCAGTATTCCTCCGAGCCGTCGATGGGCGTCGTTGACAAGTCGCTACCGAGGCCGACGTGGTCTTCGCCGCAAACCTTCACGGCATGCTCGATGTGCGCGATGACATCTCCCAGCGTGGGCGCGCGCCCGGCGACGAGAAACGGCATGAGGTAGATGCCGATCACGCCGCCCGACTGCGCCAGCGCGCGCAACTCGGCGTCGTCTTTGCCGCGGGGATGTCTTGAAACCTCATTGCAGCCGCTGTGCGTGATCGCGACCGGCTTCTTCGAAGCTGCAATGGCCTCCGCGGTCGTGCGTTGGCCGCAGTGGCTCAGATCGACGAGCATGCCGCGCTGGTTCAGCGCCTCGATCAGCGCGTGACCGTAGCGGCTCAAGCCGCCGTTGGCCGGCTCCAGGCAGCCGTCGCCCGCGAGATTCCTGACGTTGTAGGTCAGCTGCACGATGCGCACGCCGAGGTTGTCGAAGACTTCGAGCTTGTCGAGATCGCCCTGCAGCGGCGTCGTGTCCTGGAAGCCGAACACGATGCCGAACTTGCCGGCCGCTTTCGCCGCACGGATGTCCGCGACGCTGCGGACGTGGGCGAAAGCCGCGGGGAAGCGCTCCATGCTGCGCATCCACGCTGCGATCTGCGCCACCGTTTGGGCGAAATCGGCCCGGCTCACGGTCAGATTGCCCGCCGTGATGCCGGACGCGACGGCGTTGCGCACCATGGCGGCGTTCAGCGGCACGTCGATCGGATAGTTGAAATAGCCGGGGCTCGCGAGCGCATCGATGACGATGCTCTCCGCATAGCGGGGCCGTGCGGCCGCAGCAGCAACTTTCGCTGCGACGCCGCTCGCGGCGAGCAAGGCGGCGCTCGCCGATCCGGTGAGAAACGCGCGACGCGTCAGCTCGCAGTGCGATGTCATGAATGCCTCCTGTAACCGAATGTAACCGATTATCTCCATTGAGCATTCCTCAAAAAGCGTGAAGTCACACTTCATGCTAATTCGATAGTGCAGCAGCGGGCCGGCCACCTATGCTGCGCCCGAATGGTTCGAGTGCCTTACTGCGAGCGACCATGACTACAAGAAACGATCGGCGGCCTCGGCGAATCCCTGCTCAATTGCTGTCGTTGCTGTTCGCGAGCGTGACGCTTGCTGCATCGGCCGCTGACGACAGCGCTGCCGTCGCTCTGACCCACGTCACGGTAGTGGTCGGCAACGGCAAGGTCGTCAACGATGCGACCGTCGTGGTGCGCGATGGCACGATTCAGCAAGTCGGTCGCACTGCAGCCGTGCCCGGCGATGCCCAGGTCGTCGACGGCAAGGGCCTGTTCGTTTATCCGGGACTGATCGACGCCTTGCGGGAACAGAGCGCAGGCGGCAGTGCCGACCCCAAGGCGAAACCGGAGGATCCGCCGGCGCTGCTTGCATACTCGCAGGTCGATACCGCCAAGGTCGACGACGCCAGCGATGCGGCCTGGCGCAAGGGCGGCGTGCTGGCCGCGAGCGTCGCACCCGACAAGGGCATCTTCCGCGGGCAGAGCAGGGTCAGGCTGCTGGGCGGCGCCGCCGGCGCGCCCGATCTGAAATCGCCGCCTGCGTTCAACGTATCGCTGCGCGGTCTCGGCTATCACAATCGCAAGCCGGGCATGCGCGAGCCGGGCGGCCCGTTTCCGAATCGCCTGGTGGGCGTGCTCGGGTTCGTGCGCCAGACAGTGCTCGATGCACGCTACCTGCAGACCGCCGCTGCGGCCGGGCGGGAGATTCCGGTCGAGTTGAGCGATGCCGAGCTGCGGCGCAACCTGAGCGCGCTTGCGCCGGCCGTCAACGGCAAGGCGCCGATGATCCTGCCGGCGGTCAGCGATCGCGAATTCAGAAGGGTGCTGCGGCTGGTCGACGATCTCGACATCAAGCCGATCCTGGCCGGCGGACACGGCGCCGACGCAGTCGCCGCGCAGCTCGCCGCGCGTCGCATCCCGCTCTTCTACAGTCTGCACTTCATCGACGATGACGGCGACGTGCATGCGGACTACAGCGTGCCCGTGAGCGTATTGCGCGAACGCTGGCAGGCGCCTAGAAGCGCAGCGACGCTCGCGCGGGCAGGCGTGCCGCTCGCGTTCTATTCGGACGGCCTGCAGCAGGGCCAGGATTTCCTGAGCGGCCTGCGGCGGGTCGTGCGTGCGGGACTGGACGAGAAGGCGGCTCTGCGCGCAGCTACGCTCGGCGCAGCCGAGCTGCTCGGGGTGCAGAGTCGTCTCGGCAGCATCGAGGCGGGCAAGATCGCCAACCTGGTCGTGACGGACGGCAACCTGTTCGCCGACGAGACGGCGATCCGCATGGTATTCGTCGGCGGCCGCCGCTACGCAGACCCGCAGGGCTGGCGGGCGAAGCCGACGCCGGAGCCGTTTCCGGCGGAGATTCCCGATACGTTCGCGAACCTGATCCCCGACCTCGGGCCGGTCGTGCTGGTTCGCAACGTGAACATCATGACCGTCACGCACGGCACGCTCGAAGGGACCTCGATGCTGGTGAAGGACGGCAAGATCGCCGCGCTCGGCGCGCAGCTCAAAGCGCCGCAGGGTGCTCACGTCATCGACGGCACCGGCAAGTGGATCACGCCGGGCCTGATCGATGCGCACTCGCACATCGCCAACGACTCGCACAACGACTCGGGCTCGAACGAGACGTCGCTCGCGAACATGCGCGACACGATCGACTCCGGGGACATGGCCGTCTATCGCACGCTCTCGGCCGGCGTCACGGCGGCCAATCTCCTGCACGGCAGCGTCAATCCGATCGGCGGGCAGACCGTGGTGATCAAGAACCGCTGGGGCGTGACCGGCGACGAGATGCTGTTCGCCGGCGCGCGGCCCGGGCTGAAGTTCGCGATCAAGGAGTTCGCGCCGCGCGAGGGGGCTTCGCCGCCCGCCACGCTGATGGGCATGGAAGCTTTCCTGCGCGACGCGCTGACGCGCGCACAACACTACGCACAGGAGTGGGACGCGTACGAGAAGCGCAAGGCGTCGGGAGCGAAGCAGCTGGTTGCGCCGCGGCGCAACCTGCGGCTCGATCCGATCGTCGAGGTCATGCGCGGCAAGCGCGATCTGCACGTGCATCTCTACACGCCGGAAGAGATCACGCTGATGATCCGCCTCGCCGACGAGTTCGGCTTCAAGGTGCGCGTCTTCCAGCACGCCACGCAGGGCTACAAGGTGGCTGCGGCGATCGCCAGGCACGGCGGCGGCGCTTCCATCTTCTCGGACCACGGCGAGGCCAATCTCTACAACGCGGCGATTCTCGGCAGTCACGGCGTGGTCGTGTCCATCAACTCCGACAACGAGCAGTGGGCGCGGAATTTCCTGCAGCAGGTAGCGCGGCAGCGCAAGTACGGCGGCTTCAGCGAGAACGAGGCGCTGGCGCTGGTCACGCTGAATCCGGCGAAGCAGCTCGGCATCGACCAGCGCGTCGGCTCCATCGACCTGGGCAAGGACGCCGACTTCGTGCTGTTCGATCGGCATCCGCTGAGCATCTACGCCGTACCGCAGATGGTGTTCATCGACGGCAAGCTGCAGTTCAGCCTCGAAGCCGAGCGGCGGCGTCAGCAACAGGTGGATGCCATTCACGCAGCCCGGCGCGCTGCTCACCAGGAGAAAGAATGATGCACGCCGGTCGCATTGCATGCCTGCCGCTGGCACTCGTCGCTGCGACGTCGATTGCTGCCGGCCCCCACGGGGCCGGGCACGGTACTTACGTGATCCAGAATGGGACCCTCTACACCGTGTCCGGCCCCGTCATCCAACGTGGCTCAGTGGTGATCGCCGACGGGCGCATCGCGCAGGTCGGCGCGCAGGTCACCGTCCCTGCCGGCGCGCAGGTCGTCGATGCCGGCGGCCTGTCGGTGTATCCGGGACTGTTTCACGGCGACAGCCAGGTCGGGATGCAGAAGACCGTCGAAGGCTCGATGGGCCAGATCCGGCCGCAGCTGCAGCCGTATGCGTCGTTCCATTTCGACGACAGCGATGCAGAGGCGCTGCGGCTCAGCGGCATCACGCAAGTCATGGTCCGGCCGCTGCACCTGGAATTTCCGGGCGGCTATTCGCGCCCGGGGCTGGTGCCCGGGCAGGCATCCGTGCTCAGCCTGCAAGGCGGCTCGCCGGAGGACATGGTGGTCGCGCGCGGCGCCGGCGTGGTGGTGCACTTTCCGACCGTCGGCCTGCTCGACTACATGGACGACGAGCGCTTTGCGCAGACCACCTGGACCGAGACGAAGGCGAAGCACGACAAGGAAATGACCGCGCTCGAGCGCTTCTTCGACGACGCACGCAAATACATGCAGCGCAAGGATGCACTGCCTGCCGCGGAGCAGGCCCGCACCGCTCCCGCTCCCGCGTTCGAGGCGATGATCCCCGTCTTCAGGCGCGAGCGTCCGCTGCTGCTCGACGTGGACAATCACGTCGACGTTCGCAACGCCGTCGCCTTCGCCGAAGCACAGAAGGTTGACTACGTCCTGCTCGGCGCGGAAGGCGCGGCGGACGATCTCGACTTTCTCGAGCAGCACAACGCGCGCGTCATCATCACCAGTCCTTACAAGGTTGCCGAATCGCAGTTCGAGGACATGGCCATCGACGGGTTGCGCCAGCTGCCCGCGAAGCTGCACGCGAAAGGCATTCCCTTCGCGCTGAGCTCGAGCGTCGCGAACGGCATCAACCCGCGGTTGCTGCCGTACGAGGCGGGAACTGCAGCGGCCTATGGCCTGCCGAAAGACGTCGCGCTCAAGAGCGTGACGCTCGCGCCCGCCCAGCTGCTCGGCGTCGACAAGGAGCTGGGCAGTCTGGACGCCGGCAAGCGCGCGAACATCGTCGTCGCCGACGGCGACATCCTCGAGCCCGGCACCCGCGTGCTGCACATGTTCATCAACGGCGAGCCGGTCGACCTCGAAACCGAGGACGCGCGGCTGTTCGAGTACTACAAGAACCGCCGCTGAGGCGGCTCACGGCTGAACCCAAGAGGCACTTTCAATGCGCAAGTTTCTGTTGGCCACGCTGCCGCTGCTGGCGGCGCCACTCTGCACGCCGGTCCATGCGGCTGCCGGCGATTCGGGACCGCTGGTCGTCGTCGTGAACCGCGCGGCCCAGCAGATCGGCATCTTCAAAGTGGACGGCCAGTCGCTGGCGCCGCTGCGCACGCTGCCTGCAGGCGATACGCCGCGCGAGGTGTGCCTGTCGGCGGACGGCAAGCGGGCCTACGTCTCGAATCAGAAGGGCAAGTCCGTCACGGTGGTCGACCTGCAGAAGCTCGAGGTCGCCGCGACCATTACCCACGACTCGCTCGACGGCCCGGACGGCTGCGTGAGCAGCGCCGATTCGTCGAAGCTCTACGTCGTCGCGACCAAGCGCAACGCGGTGGTGGCGATCTCCACCCGCGACAACAAGGTCGTGAAGGAGATTGCGCTGCCGCTCGCCGAGCCGCGCCGCCTCGCGCTGTCGCCCGACGGCAGCAAGATCTTCGTTGCCGCCGACAAGACGCCGAAGATCGCGGTGATCGACGCGGCCAAGGGTGCGCTCGCCACGACGTTCGACGTCGGCAATGAGCCGCGCGGCATGGCGTTCACGCCCGACGGCAAGACGCTGCTCGTCACCCAGGTCGTCGACGACACGATCACGGCAGTCGACCTCGGCACCTACAAAGTCACGGGCGTGCGCGGCTCGCCGCTGTCGCCGCAGCGCCTGGCAATGTCACCCGACGGCTCGTTCGCGTACGTGCTCACGCGCATGCAACCCGAGTTGTTCGCCCTGCCGCTGAAGGGACCTCACGATGACTCGCGCACCCTCGAGCTCGGCAAGCTTCCCTGGGGTCTTGCCATGAACCCCGCCGGCACGCTGCTGTACGTGACGGGCAGCGAGAACAACAACATTCAGATCGTCGACACCAAGTCTTTCAAGGTCGTCGCCAATGTCCCGGCGGGCAAGGACCCGAACGGCATCGCGTATCGGCCGTAGCGCGCCGCTGTTGGCGTCTCGCGGGGTCCGCGCATGAAGACATCAGTCGCACTCGCTGTTGCCATCTGGCTCGCAACCGCGGCGCACGCCGATGCCGCCGCTGCGGATCCCGGTCGCGCGGCCCTGCGCGCCATTTTCGAGGAGATGATCGAAACAGATACCTCTCCCGCCGGCTCGTGCACGAAGCTGGTCCGCACGACCGAGCAGCGCCTGAAGGCGGCGGGATTCAGCGGCGACGACGTTCAGCTGGTGATTCCCGACGGCCGGCCGGAGGAGGGCAACATCGTTGCGCGCATCCGCTCGGCGAACGCCACGCAGAAGGGCGTGCTGCTGCTCGCGCACATCGACGTCGTCACGGCGCGGCGCGAAGACTGGGAGCGCGATCCGTTCACGCTGATCGAGGAGAACGGCTACTTCTACGGCCGCGGCACGTCCGACGACAAATCGATGGCGGCCGTGTTCCTCGACCTGATGATCCGGCTCAAGCAGGAGCGCAGCTTCCGGCCGCGACGCGATCTCATCATGGCCCTGACCTGCGGCGAGGAGACCTCGAGCCGCGTCAACGGCGTCGAGTACCTCCTGCAGAATCGCCGCGAGCTGATCGATGCGGCGTTCGCCATCAACGAAGGCGCGGGCGGCCTGCTGTCGGAGGACGGCAAACCGCTGGCGGTGCAGGTGCAGGCCGGCGAGAAGGTCCACCAGGTGTATGCGCTGGAGGTCACCAACCCGGGCGGGCATTCCTCGCGGCCGGTGCCGGACAACGCGATCTACCGGCTCGCGCTGGCGACGCAGAAAGTCGCCGCGCTGTCCTTCCCGATCGAGGTGAATCCGGTCGTGCGCGAGTACTTCCGCGTAACCGGGCCGATAGTCGGCGGCGACACCGGTGCGGCGATGAGCGCCGTCGCCACGAATCCGGCCGACCCGGCGGCCCTGGCCACGCTGATGCGCGATCCGACATACAACGCGCTGGTGCACACGACGTGCGTGTCGACGCAGATCGAAGGCGGGCACGCGCCGAACGCCCTGCCGCAGCGGGCCACGATGACGGTTTCCTGCCGCGTGATGCAGGGCACGACGCCGGAGCAGGTCAAGGAGATCATCGAGCGGGCCGTCGGCGATTCGCAGGTCAAGGTGAGTATCGTGCACCGGCGCGCCGGCGCGCCGGCTCCCGAGCTGACGCCCGAGATCATGGGGCCGGTGAAAGCGCAGGCCGCGCGGCTGTGGCCCGGCGTGCCCGTCGCGCCCATCATGATCGCCCCCGCTACCGACGGACGCTTCCTCATGAACGCGGGCATACCGACGTACGGGATGAGCGGCATGTTCGCCAGGTCCGGCGAAACCAATCAGCACGGGCTCAACGAAAAGCTGCGCGTGCAATCCCTGTACGAAGGCCGCGAGTTCCTGGAAGGCGTCGTTCGCGCGTACGTGAAGTAGCCTGTCGCGGGCTCAATCGACCTTGTGCTCGATGTCCGCCTCTGCGCGGTCCTGCGGCACGCGGTGCAGAATCTTGCGGCCGGTGAACATCGCCGAGACCAGAGTTCCGCCGCCGCGCAGCTCGCCGACGACTACGCCGGCGATATGCAGGCCGATCAGAACGAGCAGCGTGTAGAAGCCATAGTAGTGCGTGAGCTCGTACAGCTCCTTGAAGTGGCCGACTGCTGTCAGCGCCTCGGCGTTGAGCAGATGCGGCTCGCTCGCTTTGACGATGGCTACCGGACCGAGGCTCGCAGGATCGACGCCAGGTGCGGCCACCCACTGCGCGAACAAGTGCCCGAATGGCGGGTAGAACAGATCCGTTCCCGCAAGCACCAGCCCGGTGGCGGACATCGCGACGAGCAGCACCAGCAACAGCGTGATCGAGATGCGACCAATGGGAGTGTGGCCGACATAGGCGGGCTTGCCGCCGCTGGCAACAGCCGCGACATAGCCCTTGAGGCTCGCGACCCAGCGCGATCCGAGCGGCAGGATCGCGCTCCAGCGAGAGTGGCGGCTGCCGATGAACGCCCAGACGATGCGCCACAGCAGGTTGATGACCGCCACGTAGCCGATCAGCACGTGGATCGTCTTCAGCAGTGCCCGGCCGGGAATCGTGATCCCGAACGATTTCCAGTACAGGATGCCCAGTCCCGTCGCGGTCAGCGCCAGCACTGCCAGCACGTTGATCCAGTGGAACCAGCGCGTGGTGCGATCCCACACGCGGTACTCGCGCAACTGCGTCTGCTCGTTCATGTGCTCTGCCGCGCGCCGCTGGCCTTGTCGCGACCCGCGGGTTTGGCGGGCGGCGCAGTGAAATCCACAGCGGGCAACGACACCTGATCGGGCGCGTCATCGATCGGCTGTCCGGCAAAGAAGCGGCGCACCAGCGGGCGGATCGTGTCCGGCTGCTCGCGGTACAGATCGCCGATGACATCGTGCGTGCCGCCCTCGACCACCAGCAGATGGCCCTTGCTGAAGCCTGCAGCGACCTCCTTCGCGTTCTGCAGCGGCGTCGACAGGTCCCAGGTGCCGTGCACGAACAGCGCCGGGATGTCGGAGCGCAGCGGTTGCAGCCATTCCGCCTGGATGTTCGGTGCCTGCCACGCGTCGCAGAAGGAGAAGTAGGGCAGATTGATGTTGCCGATCAGCTCGACGGCCGGATCGCTCGCCAGCTCCTTGCGGCGCTCGGGCGTCGGCGACAGCCCGCAGTCGATCGCCATGTGCATCGCCATGTGGTTGCCGACCGGGCTCGTGATGAAGTAGCCCTTGCTCTTCAGCGTGGACTTGGCAACTTCGCTCAAGTCGCCGTCGAGGATCGCGAGCAGCGTGCCGGGCCACGCCTGCGGGCCGCGGCGCGTGACGGGGCTGCGCCAGGCCAGCCGGAGCTCATCGGCGCCGATCACGACCTGCACGGGCGCGCCCGTGACCGGATCGGTGGCGGCAACCGTGACGGGAGCCGCGCCCAGCTCTTCGATCCGGCGGCGGACGGCTGCGACGAATCCCTCCTTGGGCACGCGCGCAGCGATATCCGGATCCAGTTGCGCCTGCGCCAGGATCGCCTCGACCGAAGTCATGATGCCGGTCGGCGAGTCGTACGTATGTTGAATGCCTTCCAGCCCGCGCCAGACGACGCGCTCGATGATCTCCGGATGGCGGCGCAGCGTGACCAGTCCCCACTCGGAGCCGAAGCTGCCGCCCCACAGGCTGATCTTCTGGTAACCCAGCGCCCGGCGCAGGTCGTCGACGTCGTCTGCCAGTTGCAGCGCGTGGTAGCCGTCGATGTCGCGGCCCTGCTGCGCCCACGCCTGCTTGCAGTCCCGCACGTACTGCTGGTACGACTCGGTGTACTTGCTCTCCGAGAACAGCTCGTCGAAGGGCGCGACGCGCTGCAGGTTCGGACAATCCATCTGCGGAATCGACAGGCCCGCGCCGCGCTGATCGATCACGACCACGTCGGCGGCCGAGCGCAGGTCCTCGAGCATCTGCAGCGCGACCTTGAAGTTGCCCTCGGCCGGCTTGCCGAGGCCGGCCGTGCCTTCGGTGAGCGCCGGGATCAGGGAGCTGCCGGGGCCGCCCGCCATCATGAATATGGCGGTGCCGGGCTGCGCGGCCGTGCTGCGGAACCGCATGAAGTGCACGCCGATCGTGGCGCTCTCGGGCTTGCTGCGATTCTCGGGCACGAACAGGTAGCCGCGCTCGGCGAACTCGAACTTGCCGTCTCCCAGGTCGAACACCGCGGGGGACATCTGCAGCTGCACCGACGCTTCCTGCTTGCGGGCGCACGAAGACAGCCCCACAGCGGCGGCGAGCGCCAGCACGCAGATCGTAGAGCGTGAGCCAATGGCCATGTTCATGCTGACGGATCCTCGATCGTGATAGTTGGAATGGGAGAGCCGGGCGGAGATATCGTAGGTTTGGCCCTGCGCGCCATCAATTTGCTTTTGCTGACTCGTCCCATTCGTTCGCGTTACCTGTCAAAAAACATGAAGTCACACTTCACCCAAATTCGATGGTGCGGGGCCGTGAGCACACCTATGCTCGGCTGAATCGTGCTCGTGCCATCAAGTGAATGACCATCGTGACAAGAAGCACGTGCGTCGCCCTCGCCATCAGCATCGCTGCGTGTGTGCCATCCGGCCGGATCCAGGCCGCGGCTGCTCCCGCGGACCTGCAGGCGGAGATCGCCGCAATCCGGGCCGAGCAGACGGCCATCGCCGAGCGCCAGCGCCAGAACGAAGCCAGGTTGCGCGAGCTGGAAGCGCGAGCCGGTGCGCAGACCGCGCCGCCGGCACCAGTCGCCGTCAAGGCGGACGCGAGTACCGATGCGAGTGCACGCCTCGCTGTGACCGGCGACCTGCGGCTGCGCTACCAGGGCGACTACTCCGGCATTGATCAGCCCGACCGCAGCAGCTCCCAGGTTCGCGCGCGGTTGGGCGCCACGCTGGCGGTGAACGATCGCGTCAGCGTGGGTGCCCGGCTGGTCACCGGCGATCCGGACGATCCCAACAGCACCGACGTCCAGCTCTCCAATTTCGACGATGACCTCCAGGTCAGTCTCGATCTCGCCTATGCACGGCTCGACCTGGGCGATCTCGCGCTGTACGGCGGCAAGCTTCCGCAACCGTTCGCGCGCACCGATCTCGTGTGGGACAGCGACGTGAATCCGCAGGGTGTCAGCGCCGTCTACCGGCACGCGCTCGCCGGCGGCTCCACGCTGCGCGCCAATGGCCTGTTCTTCGTCGTGGACGAAAATGCGGTCGCGGCCGACAGCACGATGGTCGGCGCACAGCTCGGATACGACCTGCCGGTCGCCGACGACTGGAAGCTCGATGCGAGCGCGGCCTACTACGACTATCGACTCGGCAGCGTGGCCGGCGGCGACGCCGGCGATTTCCGCTCGAACCTGCGCAATCCCGACGGCCGCTACCGCTCCGACTTCGACCTGGCGGACCTGCTGGTCGGCGTCACGTGGTCGGGTGCGGGCAGTCGTTGGCCGGTGCGCGTGCTCGCCGACTATGTGCGCAATCTTGGCGCGGCGACTGCCGCGGACACCGGTTACGGCATCGACGTCGCCCTGGGCAGAGCGAGCCGGCAGGGCGACTGGCGGCTCACGTACGGCTATTCGGTCGCCGAGACCGACGCCGTGCTGGCGGCGTTCTCGCACGACAACATCGGCTTCGGCACGAACTATCGGTTGCACGCGCTGACGTTCGACTATGTGCCTTTGCCGAAGACGCTGCTCAGCGCGATCTGGTATCACTATGCGCCGCTGCACGCGGTGGACGCCGGCTCCAATCGACCGGGCGACTGGCTCGACCGCTTGCGCGTGGCGTTCCTCGTCAACTTCTGACCGTCCGCTGCGGACTACTGGACATGCACAAGCTCAGCAATGGCAATGTGCCGGGACGGATCCTGTCGGGCGTCGGCCTGGCTCTGTGCATGGTCGTGTTCGTGTCCTGCACGCGCTCCGCCGACGTGAGCGCAACGCGCGGTGCTGCGGGCGCGGTCGAGGTCGTCACCGCCGCCGCGCGGCTGCAGAACCGGTCCGTCGAGATCGAAGCGGTCGGCACCGCGCTGGCGAACGAATCCGTGCAGGTCACGGCGAAGGTTGCCAATACCGTCAGCGCGATCGGCTTCCAGGAAGGGCATTTCGTGCGCAAGGGCGACATCCTCGTGCGGCTCGACGATCGCGAGCTGCGCGCCGCCGTGCGCGAAGCCGAGGCCGTGCTCAACGAGAGCGAAGCGCAGTTCGAGCGCAGCCGGCCGCTGGCGCAGCAGCACATCCTGTCGGATGCACAGCTGGAGCAGCTGGAGGCGACGCGCAAGACCAATCGCGCGCGCCTCGATGCAGCCCGTGCCCGCCTCGCCGACACCGTGATTCGCGCCGGCTTCGACGGACGCACCGGATTCCGCCGGGTCAGTGTCGGCAGCCTGGTCACTCCCGGCACGGTCATCACCACGCTCGACGATGTCTCGATCATCAAAGTCGAGTTCACGGTTCCCGAGACCTACCTGTTCCTGCTCGAGCGCGGGCTCGGCGTCAATGCGCGCACGCCGGGGCTGCCGGGGCGCTCGTTCAAGGGCACGGTGAGCACGCTCGATTCGCGCATCGAGCCCGCTACCCGCTCGGTGAGCCTGCGCGCCGAGGTGCCGAACGCGGACGGCGCGCTGCGGCCCGGCATGTTCATGACGGTGGCCGTCAACACCGCTGCGACGCCGGCGCTGCTGGTGCCCGAAGAGGCGATCGTTCCCGAGCAGGGCAACACGTTCGTCTTCGTGGTCGCCGACGGCACCGTGGAGCGCCGCCGGGTGCGCACCGGCCGGCGGTGGCCCGGCGAAGTCGAATTGCTGTCGGGACTGCAGGCCGGCGAGCGCGTCGTCGTGCAAGGTACGCAGAGCGTTCGCGCCGGCATGGCGGTGCGCGAGCTCGCTGCAGCCCAGGCAGCGGGCCCGAGCTGAGAGCGGCCGATGCTCATCTCCGAAATCTCGGTGCGCCGGCCGGTGTTCGCCACGGTCATCAGCCTGTTGCTGATGATCTTCGGGCTGGTGACGCTGAGCCGGCTGCCGGTGCGCGAGTACCCGGACATCGACGCCCCGGTCGTATCGATCACGACCCACTACGGCGGTGCCTCGGCCAACGTCATCGAGACGAAGATCACGCAGGCGATCGAGGACTCGGTCGCCGGCATCGAAGGCATCGTCAAGATCGAGTCCGACAGCGAAGACGAGCGCTCGTCGGTGCGGATCGAGTTCGACATCAGCCGCGACACCGACGATGCGGCCAACGACGTGCGCGACCGGGTCGCGCGCGTGGTGGGCAGCCTGCCTGCCGAGGCGGATGCGCCGCAGATCGCCAAGTTCGACTCCAACGCGGACCCGGTGATCCAGCTCAGCCTCAGCTCGGGCTCGATGTCGGCGCTGCAGCTCACGGACTACGCCGAGCGCAACCTGATCGACCGGATTTCCACGGTGCCGGGCGTGGCCCGCGTGCAGGTGGTCGGTGCCCGGCGCCAGGCAATGCGCCTGTGGATCGACCGGCAGGCACTGTCCGCGCGCGGGCTCACGGTGGAGGACATCGAGAATACGCTGCGCAACGAGAACGTCGAGCTGCCGGCGGGCCGCATCGAGTCGCGCACGCGCGAGTTCTCGCTGCGGACCGTCGTCGGGCTGGAGTCGGAGGATGACTTTCGCAACCTGGTGCTGGCGCGCGGTCCGGACGGGCACCTGGTGCGGCTGGGCGAGGTCGCGAGCGTGCAGATCGCTGCCGAGAACGACCGCTCCTACTGGCGGGCCGACGGCAGGCCGGCCGTGGGCCTCGTCGTGGAGGGGCAATCCAAGAGCAACACGCTCGACATCGCGCGCGGCGTCAAGGAGGAGATGACGCGGCTGCAGGCCGGGCTGCCCCCGGGCACGACGCTCGAGGTCAACATCGACGACGCCGCGGCGATCGAGTCCGCGCTGAACGAAGTGGTGATCGCCATCGTGTTCGCGCTGCTCTCGGTGCTGGCGGTGATCTACGCATTCCTCGGGAGCCTGCGCTCGACGTTGATCCCGGCCGTGACCATCCCGGTGTCGATCCTTGCCGCATTCACGGTCATGTACGCGCTCGGCTACTCGGTGAACGTCCTGACGCTGCTGGGCATCGTGCTCGCGATCGGCCTGGTCGTCGACGACGCGATCGTCGTGCTCGAGAACGTGCACCGCCGCGCCGAGATGGGCGCGCCGCCGTTGCTGGCAGCCATCCGCGGCAGCCGGGAGATCGGCTTTGCCGTCATTGCGACGACGCTGACGCTCGCGGCCGTATTCGTGCCGATCTCGCTGCTGCCGGGCAACCTGGGCCGGCTGTTCCGCGAGTTCGGCTTCACGCTCGCTGCCGCCGTGTTGTTCTCCGCGCTGGTCGCGCTGACGCTGACGCCGATGCTCGCCTCGAAGCTGGCCGCGGCCGAGCACTCGCGCGGCCGCTTCGCCCGGGCCGTGGACGACTTCTTCAAGAAGGCCGGCGGCCTGTATGAGCGATGGCTGCAGGCGCTCATCGTGCGCCCCTGGCGCGTCCTCGCGGGGGTGTCGGCGCTCGCCGTGGCGGGCGTCTTCACTTTCGTGTCGCTGCCCGGCGAGTTCGCGCCCGTGCCGGACGTCGGTCGCGTCAACATCGGGCTGGAGGGACCGGAGGGATCGAGCTTCCAGTACATGGACGAGCACGCGCGGCGCCTCGAGGCGATCGTGATGAAGGAGATGGAGCACGGCGATATCGAGCGCGTGGTGGTCCGCGTGCCCAGCTCGGCCGGCGGCGCGCTGAGCGGCGACGTCAACTCCGCGCGAGCCGTCGTGCTGGCGAAGCACTGGAACGAGCGCACTCGCTCCATCGACGAGATCGCGCGCTCGATCGCGGCCGAGGCGAAGCGGATGCCCGGCGTGCGCACGTTCGTGCAGCGGCCCGGCACGATCGGCCGCCGCGGCTCGTCGCAGGGCGTGCAAGCCATCATCGGCGGCCCGGATTACCCGACGCTGGAGCAGTGGACCGGCAAGCTGCTGCAGCTCGCGCAGGCGAATCCCGCGCTGCTCAACGTCGATACCTCCTACAAGGAGCGCAAGCCGCAGATCAAGGTGGCGGTCGATCGCGATCGCGCGGCGGAGCTCGGCGTTTCCCTGCTGACGGTCGGGCGGACCCTGGAAACCGTGCTCGGCGCGCGCATCGTCACGACGTTCGTCGATCGCGGCCGCGAGTACAACGTCATCATGCAGGCGCGCGACGACCTGCGCGATTCGGTGACCGACCTGACGAACATCCGGGTGCGCTCGGACCGCACCGGGGCGCTGATCCCCCTGTCGAACGTCGTGGCGCTCGAGGAAACTTCCGGCGCCATGCGGCTGGCGCGCTTCAACCGCCTGCGCGCGATCCAGATCCGCGCCGACGTGGCGCCAGGTCATACGCTGGGCGAGGCAGTGAACTGGTTCCGCGACACGGTAGCGCGCGAGTTGCCGCCCGAAGCGAGCCTGATGTGGGACGGCGACGCGCGCGAGCTCACGCGTACGGGCCCGCAGCTCATGTACACCTTCCTGTTCGCGCTCGCCATCGTATTCCTGGTGCTCGCGGCGCAGTTCGAGAGCTTCGTGCAGCCGCTCATCATCATGGTGACCGTGCCGCTCGCGCTGATCGGCGCAGTGTTCGGGCTCAAGGCCTGCGGCATGACGATCAACATCTTCAGCCAGATCGCAGTCATCATGCTCATCGGCATCGCGGCGAAGAACGGCGTGCTGATCGTGGAGTTCGCCAATCAGCTGCGCGACCGCGGCATGGAGCTCGGCGCAGCGATTACCGGCGCCGCAGTGGCGCGCCTGCGCCCGATCCTGATGACCAGCCTGTGCACGGCGTTCGGCGCGTTGCCGTTCCTGTTCGCGACCGGCGCGGGCGCGGAGCAGCGCCAGCCGATCGGCGTCGTGGTGTTCTTCGGAACGCTGGTCTCGGTGTTCCTGACCTTGCTTGCAGTGCCCGCCGCGTACGCCCTGTTCGCGCGCCGGTCGCGCTCGCAGCAGCAGCGGGAGAGCATGATCGACCGCCTGCTGGAGCAGCAGGACGTCCGGCAATAGTCAGGGTGCGCTCGCGACGATGGAGCCGTCGCGCAGCAACGCGGCCCGCTTCATGCCGGTCGCCTTGCAGGACATGTTCACGTGCCCGTGGCGATCGATCGCAATCAGGCCGCCGCTGCCGCCGTGCGCACTGATCTCCTCGAGCACGCCGTTGACCGCTGCGTCCAGTGACGCCCCGCCGAAGCGCATGCGATGCGCGACCTGCACGGCCGCGGCAGCGCGAATGAAGAACTCTCCGTGCCCGGTGCAGGAGACGGCGACTTCGCTGTCGGCCCAGGTGCCCGCGCCGATCAATGGCGAGTCGCCGACGCGGCCCGGCAGCTTGCCGAACACGCCGCCGGTCGACGTTGCGGCCGCCAACCGACCTGCACTGTCGAGTACGACACAGCCGACCGTGCCGTGCGCTCGATGCGCAGGCAGCCGATGCGACTCGAACGTGCAGGCAGGCGTGAACCACGTGCGCGGGTCGTCGAAAGCCTCCAGTCCCTGCTCCGCCGCGAACCGCGCCGCTCCCGTGCCTGCGAGCAGGACGTGCGGAGTGGACTTCATCACGGCGCGAGCGACCTCGATCGGACTGGCGAAACCCTGCAAAGCAGCGACGGCTCCGGCCTCGCCGGTCGCGCCATTCATCAGGCACGCGTCGAGCTCGTACTCATCCGCGAGATTCGCGGACGAGCCGCGCCCGGCAATGTAGAGACCGGAGGCCTCGAGCGCGGCGACAGTTGCAGTTGCCACATCGATCGCGGCGGCGCCGTCGAGCAACTGGTCGCGTCCGGCGTGAATCAGCTCGCGCATGTGAGCGATCACGTCGGTGTAGTCGTGACCCGCTACGGCGCCTGCTCCGCCATGCAAGGCCATGGCGACGTTGCGGTCCGCGGCGTGAGTCATGCGCGTGCCCGCAGCAAGGCCTCCGCAACGTACAGGTCCTGCAGGGCAAGTCCCGAGCTGTCGAACACCGTGATCTCCTCGGCGTTGCGACGTCCGTCCGCGCGCCCGGTCAGCACGTCGCCGATGGCCGTCAAGGCGAGGCTTCCCGTGTCCACCGCCGCGCGAACATGCTGGAACTCGCCGATCGCAAGCGACTGCGACGGCAGATCGCAGAAGAGGCGGGCGCGGTGCAGCAGCTCGACGGGCAGCTCCTGTTTTCCGGCCTGATCGCTGCCCATGCTGGCGACGTGGACGCCCGGCTTGAGCCATTCGTACTTGAACAGCGGCGCGCGCGACGGAGTGACGGTAACGACGATGTCGGCTTCGCGACAGCCCACCTCGACATCCGTCAGCTCGACCGGGACCTGCAGATCGACGAGGCGATCTCGCAGCTGGGCAGCACGCTCGATGCTGCGAGACGCGAGCAATACGCGTTCGATGGGCAGCGTCGCGCACAGCGCACGAGCCTCGTGGGCGGCCTGATGGCCGGCGCCGATGAGCATCAGCGTCCTGGCATCGGCACGCGCCAGAGCGCGAGCGGCCACCGCGTCGGCAGCCGCGGTGCGCGGTCCATTCAGGCGGCTCGCTTCCACCAGTGCCGCCAGCCGGCCGGTGCGCGGATCGAGCAGAAGAATCGACGAGCCGTGCGGCGCAAGTCCGAGGCTGGCGTTACCGGGCCAGTAGGAGCCCACTTTCAGGCCCACGATCGGCCCGCGGCCGGCGCGACCGGACTTGATGGAGAACGTCTCGCCGGGATTCATCCCGCTGCCGATCACGACGGGGTTGAGCGTCCCGGTGCCGTCGGCGGCCGCGATCAGCGCTTCCTTCACTGCCTCGAAGGCGAGCTGCGGCGTCAGGCGCTCGAGCACTTCCTTCTCGCGCAGCAGGACCAGCTCGGGAACCGATGTCACTGCCATGGGAGCTTGTCGAGATCGAGGTTGCCGCCGCTCAGGATCACGCCGACTTTCCTGCCGGCGATCGCCACCCGGTTCTCGACGATCGCGGTGTACGCGACCGCGCCCGAGGGCTCGACGACGAGCTTCAGCACTTCCCACAGCTTGCGCATCGCCTGCACGATGCCTGCTTCGCTGACCGTCACGACGTCATCGACGTGGCGGTGAATCTCGGCGAACGTGCGCTCGCACAGCGTCGTGAGCAAGCCGTCGGCGATCGACTTCGGCGGATTGCCGGCAACGAAGCGGCCGAGCTTGAACGACTGCGCCGCGTCGTCTGCACCCGCAGGCTCGACGGCGATGACCTTGATGTCCGGAGCCAGACTTTTGGCGGCCACTGCAACGCCGGACAGCAGGCCGCCGCCGCCGACGGGGCAGAGGATCACGTCGAGATCGGCAACGCTGTCGAGCAGCTCGACAGCTGTCGTGCCCTGGCCCGCCATCACGCGCAGGTCGTCGAACGCGTGAATCAGCACTCCTCCTGTCTCTTGCAGTACCCGTTGCGCAACCTCTTCACGGGCAGCCAGCGTCGGCTCGCAGAAGATCACTTTGCCGCCGTAGCGCTTGACCGCTTCCTGCTTGCTGCGCGGCGCGTTGCTCGGCATCACGATGTAGGCAGGGATGCCACGCAGTTGCGCGGCGCGCGCCAGCGCAGCGCCGTGGTTTCCCGAAGAGTGCGTGACGACCCCGCGAGCAGCCTGATCATCGGGCAGGGAGAACACTGCGTTGGTCGCGCCACGCGCCTTGAACGCGCCAACCTTCTGCAGGTTCTCGCACTTGAAGAAGAGGCTGGCGTTCGCGCCCGCGTCGAGCGTGGCGCTGGTCATGACGGGCGTGCGATTGATGTGGGGACGGATACGCGCGTGAGCTGCCCGGATCAGTGCGAGATCCAGGGTCGCGGCATTGGGCTCGGTCATCGGAGGTCCTCGATCACGCTGTCGACGTGCCATTCGAGATCCGACAGCGGCAGCGCACCGGGCCCCAGAACGCAGGAGTGAAACTTCCGCAGGTCGAACTCGTCGCCCAGCGCTGCCCGCATGCGGTCGCGCAGCTCGAGGAACACGAGGTCGCCGATCTTGTACGCGAGGGACTGCGCAGGCAAGTCGCAGGAGTAGCGCAGCGTCTCGCTGACGATCTCTTCCTCGGTCTGCTGCGTGTGCTCGCGCAAGTAGTCGCGCGCCTGTTCGAGGCTCCAGCCGAGAGCGTTCATGCCGGTGTCGATGACCAGCCGCGAGATCAACGCGGCGTCGTGCGTCGCCCGGCCATACTGCTCCTCGGGCTGCTCGAACATCCCGAGCTCTTCGGCCAGCGTGATGGCGTATTCGGCCCAGCCTTCGTTGAAGGCGTTCACGAAGCTGTGAGACCTGAAGGGATGCAGGCTCTCGTTCTCCAGCTGGCTCGCAAAGTGAATGTGATGGCCTGGAACCAGCTCGTGATACGCCAGCGGTCCGACGCGGATGAGCGGGCGCTGCGTCATGTTGGCCACGTTGAAGAAGTACGTGCCGTGCGTACCCGCCTGCCGCGGCTGCTCGTAGTAGCCGAAGGTCATGGAGGACTGCAGCGCTTCGGGGAGCGGCGCGTACTGGCAGGGGCTGCGCGGCAGCCGCTCGAAAAGATTTGGCAGGTGAGGCTGGATCCGGTCCGTGTACCGCTGGAATGCCGCGTGCACGCCGTCAGCGGTCGCGGCGCGCCATTGCGGATCGTCCTGCAGGCGCGACGGAAATGGCGCTCGCGCGCGAGCGCAGATGGCCTGCATCTCGGCTTCGGCTTCGGCCATTCGTTCGAGACCTTTCGCGTGCAGCGCTTCGGACGTGATGTCCAGCGTCGTGTGCAGCCGGACGAGCTGCTGGTAGATCTCCCGGCCGCCCGGATATTGAGACATGCCGACGCTGTCCGGTGCGCGCGAGTAGTACGGCTCGGCGAGAGCCTCCAGCAATCGACCGAACGCAGGTTCCACTACCTCGGCGACCAGCAACGCGACTTCCTTTTCCAGGCAGCCGGCTTTGCTCGGCGCCGCGCTCAGGTTCTCCAGCGCCCGCTGGCCAAGCGATTGCACCAGGCGTCGCGCAGCGAGAATCTGCGGCCTCGGCATGCACATGCCGCGCTCCGCCTGGCCGGCCGTGCGCTCGGCGAAGGCATCGATCAGGCGGGCGTAGTCGCGGACCAGGGCGAGATAGCGTCGACGCGCGCTGTCGTCGTCGAGCGAAGCCCACGCCAGCTGCCGGTGCACGTAGTTGAGCAGGAAACCGCCGCAGTACGCCGTCGGCAGGAACATCCCGAAGAATCCGATCCGCAGCGGATCGATCACGTGCCAGTAGAAGTCCGCCTCTTTGGCCCAGGTGGCAGCGCGGAAGCGGACGACGCGGAGCGTGAGCCTTACATCGTGCGGCAGCGTGCTTTCATCGAGCGCGTCCAGGCGATCGAGCAGCGATCGACCCACCTTGCTGCGACGCTGCGCTTCCGCGAAGGACACGTCGGGTATCTGCGTGAGCGGCTCGCCGAGCAGCTGTTGCACGAACACGCTCTTGCGCAGCTCGGCCCACGCGGCGTCGGCGATCTGTGTCGCGGTCTCGATCGGGCTCGTCGTACTCATATATATGTACGGCCCTTATCTCTCGACGTCAGCCTGAATGTTCCGGGCGACACGAAACATCACCCATGCAGTCGGCAGAAGCATGCCGAACATGCACATGATCGCGTAGCGCAGGCCGTCCGCAGCTCCGTAGTCGACCGCGAAGCGATCGCTGATGATGCCGGTCAGCAACGGGCCGAGTCCCAGGCCGAGGAGATTCGCAAAGAAGAAGGCGATGGCGACGGCCATCGCCCGTCGCTTCGTGCCGCAGACCGTGTGCAGGCTGCTGTACTGGGCCAGCGTGACGGCGTGAAGCATGATCGAGCCCGTGGCGAGTGCGATTCCCATGATCACGGGGCTCGAAGTGCTGAGCGCGAGCCAGTAGGACGGCGCCGCGAGCAGCAGGCCGAAGGCAGCGACGCGCGCCGGCGCGCCGATATCCCGTTTCGCGAGACGATCCGAAAGCATGCCCGCGCCCACGCTGCCGATCAGCGCTCCGATGACATGGATCGCACCGGTCAGAGCGCCGGCTTGCGCCACGCTCAGCCCATGGCTGCGGATCAGGAACGACACAGTGAACGTGAGTGCGCCGTAGGCGACGAGGAAATACAGAACGATCCCGAGCACCACGAGCCGATAGCTCGGCTTGGTCGCGAGCGAGCGAACGGCATCACGGAGCGATTCCGTGGCCACAGTCGATGCCTGGCTCTTGGCTTCTGCTCGCGGCTCGCGCAGCACGAAGTGCGCGAGCGGCGCGACCAGCAAGCCGACGGCGGCAACCGCGATGAATGCGGCGCGCCACCCGTAGTTCTGCGCAACCCATCCGCCGAATACCAGCGCGATGACGTAGCCGCCGGTACTGGAGGTCATGAACACGCCCAGCGCACGGCCTCTCTCGGCCGGCGGGTAGTAGTCCGCGAGCAGACTCTGGGCCGGAGGAATCGCGCCGGCTTCGCCCACGCCCACGCCGATGCGTGCCGCGACGAGCTGCCAGAAGGTCTGCGCGGCTCCGCAGAGCGCGGTCATCACGCTCCACAGGCTGAGCGCAATCGTGATGATGGTCTTGCGATTGCCGCGGTCGGCCCAGCGCGCGACCGGGATGCCCAGCGTGGCGTAGAAGAAGGCGAAGGACAGCCCGCTCAGCAAGCCGAGCTGCGTGTCCGAAACCTGGAACTCGTGGCGGATCGGCTCCAGCAGCACGCTGATGATGTTGCGGTCCGCATAGTTCGAGGCGGCGATCAGGAACAGTACGAGCAGGCACCAGCCGCGCCGCCGGCGAGTGAACGACTCGTCGATGACCGGGCTGGCTTCGACCGCTTCGCTGGAGGCCATCGCAGGCTCAGCTCAGCCGGTTACGGACGATGGCTCCGGCGCGCATGATGAACGACAGGTTCCGTCCGTCGGCCCCGAGCAGATGGATGTCGCGCAGCGGATCGCCGTCGACGACGATCAGGTCGGCAAATGCGCCCGGCTTGACGCAGCCGAGACGGTCCTTGTGCAGCAGCAGCTCGGCGTTGACGGCGGTCGCCTGCCGCAGGATGTCGATGGGCGCAAAGACCTCCGAGCGCAACGCGAACTCGCGGCATTGCTGGTCGTACAGGTCGCCCAGCAGGTCGGTGCCGAAGGCGATGCGCACGCCGGCCCGCTGCATGGACTCCATGCCGATGAGCGCCTGGTCGGCGATGGAATCGACCTTCTCCTGGCTTTCGGCCGACAGTCCCATGCGCTTTCCGGAATCGCGCAAGGCAAAGATGATCGCCATGGTCGGCACGACGAAGGCGCCTCGCTCCGCCACGAAACGCGCGGTGGCGTCGTCCATCAGCGTGCCGTGCTCGATGGAGCGAACTCCGAATTCGACCGAGCGCCGGATCGCGCTCGCGGGATGGCAGTGCGCGGCGGTGTAGGTCCTGCGCTCCGCCGTCTCGCCCACGATCGCGCGGATCTCGTCCTCGCGATACTGGTTCATCCAGACCGGATCGGTCGGCGAAGCGACGCCGCCGGAGCCCATGATCTTGATGCAATGCGAGCCGCGCCGCAGCTGCTCGCGCACCGCTTTCAGGCACTCGTCGACGCCGTCGGCGATCACGTTCATGGCGTTGACGTCGCCGCACGTGCAGTAGCCCTGCGAGTGCTGGCTCTCGTGCCGGTCCCGCAGGTCGCCGTGTCCGCCCGTCATCGTGATGATCTTGCCCGCGTACAGAAACCGCGGCGCGCGGATCAGGCCGTCCTTGATCGTGCGCCACAGCTCGTAGTCGCCGCCGCCGATGTCGCGCACGGTGGTGAAGCCGCAGTCGAGCGCATGACCCAGAACGCGCACTGCGTGCGCGGCCCGGTACGTCTCGCCGCAGTCGTTCATCGAGTGGAGCCTGACGTGCGAGCCGTACGCGTGGAAATGCGCGTCGATGAGACCCGGCATCAGCGTTCGCCCGCCGATGTCGATGACGTCGGCGCTGGAATTGATGGGCGAGCGCGACACCTCGCGGATCGTGCCGCCCTCGATCAGCACGCTGACGCCCTCGGCGCAGTCCGCGCTCCAGCCATCGAAGAGCCGTGCGTTCTTGAGGACGATCATGCTTGGCACTCGCTGCGCGCGCTCGCGGCGCGTCTCAGGTGAGGAAATCCGGCTGGGTTGCGACGAGTTGGTTCCAGATCGTCTGGAAGTGCAACCAGCCGATGTACTCGCTGCCCACGTGCTCGCGGCTGTAGCGGGCGTGTTCCGCGGGCACCTGCACCGGCGTCGAATCCGTTGCTTCGACGACGAGCTGCTGCATGCAGCAGCGCTCCAGCGCCATGAACCAGAATGCCGCGGCCTCGATGCTGTGCCGGCTCACGGTGAGCAGCCCGTGATTGCGATGGATCACCGCCCGGACGGTCTTGAAGGCGGATTCGATGCGCTGGCCGGCATCCGGCTCGACCGCGACCTTGCCGGCGTCGTCGGTCACGACCAGGTGGTCCTCGAAGAACGCTGCGGCGTCCTGGGAAATCGGCGCCAGCGGCTTGCCGAGCGCTGCGAACGCCGTGCCGTAGACGGTGTGCGCATGGCACATGGCGATGATGTCGGGATGCGCCTCGTGAACGGCCGCGTGCAGCACGAAGCCGGCGCGGTTGATCGCGTGCCGGCCTTCGACGACCTGGCCGTGATGATCCGCCAGCACCAGGTTGGAGACCTTGACCTGCGAGAAGTGCACGGCCATGGGATTGGTCCAGTACAGCTCCGGGTTGCCGGGATCGCGCACGGTGAGGTGCCCGGCGAAGCCGTAGTCGAAGCTCGCCAGCGAGAAAGCGCGGCAGGCCGCGGCCAGCCGCTCCTTGCGATGCTGGCGCAGCTGCGCGACGTCGGTGAAAGCCGGCTCCCGGGGAAAGATGAGACCGTCCTGATCGGGTTGGTAGATGGATTGCTTGTCCTGCGCCTTCGACACCACGCGATTCCCCGTTGCTGAATGGCGGATTTGTTGTGCGGCCCGCGCCGGCGAGCGCTTTGGCGAGCCGGGCCGTTGCTTGCGAGGTATCGTGTCAAGAATGCCGCGCCGTTGACAATGGATGGATGCTCATGAAGTCATGAATGCGGTTCACACATCGCGCCCGGCGCAGCGGCGGGCATATGTGAATCGGATTCAAGAGTTGGTGAGTATCCATCGGTTGTCAACAGCGCGGCGCGTTGCTCAGGATGCAGTCGCGGTGCTTCGCGGGGACCATTGAGAATGACAGTGAACAGGCGGGAATTGATCGCGGGCGCATCGGCGCTCGTAGCGGGAGCATCCGCCATCGGCAGCGCCGCTGCCGCCAGCAGCGACAGCGCCAGATCCGGTGCGGGGCCCGACGCGGCGCACGTGAGCCGGTGCTTTTCGGACGACTACCAGATGGCGCGGCGCCGGTTTCTCGAAGCGGCGACGGCCGCCGGCGCGCGGCTCGAGCATCACCAGCTCTCCGGACATAAGGGCCCGGACGGCAAGGATCTCTTCATGGATGCCGCCTGGATCGGGCCCGCCGATGCCGACGTCGTCCTGGTATCGGTCTGCGGCACGCATGGCGCCGAGGGTTTCGCCGGGTCCGCGGCCCAGATCGACTGGCTGCTGACGCACGCGCCGCGGCCGAGCCTGCCGGCACGGGTTGCGGCGCTGCTCGTTCATGCCGTGAACCCCTATGGATTCGCGCACCTGATGCGCACCAACGAGAACGGCGTCAACCTCAACCGCAACTCCGTCGACTTCAGCAAGCCGGTGCCGCAGAGCCCGCTGTTCGAGGACATCTACAAGACCTTTCCGACGCGGATGGGCTGCGACGAAGACCTGATCGCCGAGTTCGACGCTGCGTACTTCGCGGCCGAGAAGCGTTTCGGACAGTGGGAGGTCAGCGACGCGCTGGGCCGCGGCCAGTACACGCACCGCGATGCGCCCGAGTTCGGCGGCAAGCGCTCGGAATGGTCGTCGCAGACCCTGTTCGCCGTTCTCAGGAAGAACTGCGCGCGGGCGCGCCACGTCGCCTACATCGACTGGCACACGCTCATCAACATCGGCGACGGGCGGCAGGTGATCCTGTGCTTCAACCAGACGCGCGATGCGCTGTTCAACCGGGTCGGCAGCTGGTGGGGCATGGAGGCGATCGACCGCGAGGCCGTCAACAAGCAATGGAGCTCGGGCACCAGCAATCGGCGGCCTTCCCGCAGCGGCATCCTCATGTGGGGAGTGCAGCATGCGCTGGCGCCGCAGACCGACGTTGCCGGTGCCGTGATCGAGTTCTGCACGGATTCCGACAAGCTGCTGTTCACGACCGAAAGAAGCCAGCGATTGTGGGTCTACATGCGTTGGCTGAGCCACACGCGCGACCTCACGACGCCGACCGGCCGGTTCATCTCGGGCTGCCTGCGCGAGATGTATTGCCCGACCCGGAATTCCTTCAGGGAAGCGATGCTGACGACTGCGCGCGAGACCTATCGCCGCGCGCTCGAAGGAGCGGATCGCTGGGCGCAGGAGAACATTCCTGCGCAGCCCGGCAAGCTCGTTCACTACTCGGCCTTCGCGTAGTGCCCGACAGCCGCAGCGGCGCTGCGGATGCTGCGCCGTGGAGCAGTCAACCGGCGGGACGCACCGTTTGCGCGCAGCGAGCCCGGCGCGTGGCAATTCGCGAATAAGGTGTGTTGAAGAGAGCAATAAAGAAAAGTCAATCGTATTCGACCGGCGTTCGAACAATACTTGTGACACATCGCCTATCGAGCTGGTCGAAAAACGGCTGCGAGATCGAATTATGGGGAATCAGGCGGGCAAGGTTGCACCGAACGAGAGGCAGACGCCGGTGTTCCAACTGAATCGGGGAGAAGACAAGATGAACAGAAGTGCAATTGGAATCGGACTGCTGGCGCTGACACTGCAAGCGCAGGAGTCGACGGCGGCGCAGCAAGACGCTAAAAGCGACGAGAATCTCGAAGAGGTCGTCGTCGTCGGGCGCGCGCAGAAGTTCTATCGCGTGGAAAGCGCCGAAACGGCGACCAAGACGCCGACGGACTTCCTGAGCATTCCGCAGGCGGTTACGGTGCTGAACCACCAGCTCATCGAAGACCTGGCGGCCACCAAGATCACGGACCTGTACCGCTCCATCAGCGGCGTCACCGAGGTCGCGTACGCGGGCGTCACCCTGCGCGGCTTCCGCCAGGAAG
>DATEJG010000162.1:0-4649 GCA_035278165.1 Steroidobacteraceae bacterium | reverse complement strand
GTATTGGTTTTCGACAGAGCCGACGACGGCGTTCGCCGTGTTGCCGTGACGATCCGGCACGACGTAGTGCTCCGTAGCGGGGTCGGCAACGACCGCGATGGTGCCGCCCGCTCGCTCCGACGTATCGGGGAAATCGATCGGCGCCAGACCCGGAAAACCGAACCTGAACGTGAAATGCGCGTACGTGAACTGTGGGCCGGCCGAGCTCCGTGCCGCCTGCGCCGCGATCGGCAAGTTGATCGCGGCGGCCGCGCCGCAGAGCGCCACGAAGGAAAGCAGCGAATACGCTGCGCGTCGCAGGTCGACCTGGAATTTCTTCGTCATTCTTCTTGCCCCTGTGAAAATTTCGACGCAGCGATTTCACCAGTGCAGGCTGAGCGCTGCCTGCAAGGTATCGTGGCAACAACGCCGCGGCGTTGACAACGGACGGATACTCATGAAGTCATGAACCGCATTCACAGGTCGCCGGCGCGCTCGCGGCAGATCAGCGGACGCTGTAGCTGCGCTTCTCGGGGCCCACGCCGGTCATCGTCAAGGATCGCCATCCCGGCGGCAGCGTGGAGGAACGCTGCACGATTCCCCGGTCGGTGATGTCGAGCCCGCCGAAGCCGAAGAGCATCGTCTGCAGATTGCCGCCCGCGCCCGTGGCGAAATAGGGATTGGCGCTGCGAGCAGTTTCGGTCAGCACTCCGAACGGCGGATGCTGATTTGGAACATAGCCCTGGCGGTACATGGCGAGCGCTTCAGCCGCCATGCCCAAGCGCTGATAGAGGATCGCCAGGATCGAGCGCGTCATCGCCGGACCGTGCGGCGATATCCGGCTCGCGTAGTAGTCGAGATCGCGGCGCACGGCCGCGGGATCGCTGACGAGGCCGAGCGGGAAAGCGAGCAGGTTGACGTCGGCCTGCTTGATCACCTCCCCGTCGTAGCTCGCATGCTCGCGCGTAACGCCGTCGGGGAATCGCAGGATGGGAATATTGCGCCGGACTTCTTCCCAGCCGGGGTCGGGCGCAACGCCCAGCACCTTGGCCGCCTTGGTCGCGGCCTCCAGATTGGCGATCGCGGCGCCGTTGGTGAACGCGTTGTTGTCGACCCGAACGGCGAATTCGTCGGCGCCCATCACGCCGCGGATGTCGTAACGACCGGGGCCAGTGCGCGTGACGCGGCTCGCCCAGAAATCCGCCGTCGCGCGGATCAGCGGAAATCCCCGCTCGCGCAGCCAGGCGCGGTCGCGCGTCACGCGATAGTAGTTCCAGGCCGCGATGCCGACGTCGGCCGAGATGTGATGCTGCAGGATGCCGCTCAGCGCTTCGAGCGGCGTGTCCTCCTCGCCCGTCTCGATGCTTTCCCATGGGAACAACGCGCCGCGGTAGCCGAATGCGCGTGCATTGCGCTCGGCGGCCTCCAGTCGCGCAAAGCGATAGTCGAGCATCTCGCGGGCGAGCTCGGGCCGCAGCACGAGCAGCGGCGGGAACATCCAGAGCTCGGCGTCCCAGAAGATGTGTCCGTTATAGCCGTCGCGGCTGAGACCCATCGGCGCGATGCTGTAGCCGCTGCCTTCACGCGCAAACGAATAGAGGTGATAGAGCATCGAGCGGACGTCACGCTGCGCGGCGTCGTCGCCCTCGATGACGATGTCGCTCTTCCACAAGTCCGCCCAGGCCCGCTCGTGCCCGGCGACCAGCTCGTCCGGTCCCTGCAGCAGCGCCGCGAGCGTCAGGCGGCGGGCGGCATTGAGCACATCGCTGCTCTGCGCAGAGCTGATCGTCGAACCGACGATGGCGAAGCGGAAGCTGGTGCCCGCATCGAGCGTGCGGTTGAAGCGCAACCCGTCGGGGCCGCGCCGCACCTCGGGGGCAGCGCCGGGAGCAGCATCGAACGCAATGGTCTGCGCCGCCGCGACCTCGAGCTTGCCGCCGACTGCCGTGCCGCGCGCCGCGAAGAACTTGCGCCTGACGGGGCTCGCGTGGTCGAGCGGCAGATCGCTCTCCAGCCGCTCCACCTGCTCGATCATCTGCGACGGCTCGAGCCGGCTGCGTGCCGAGATCGCGACGGCCTTGCGCGCGCTCAACGTCACCTCGACCATCGCGGTGTGCGGCATCTGGCGCAAAGCGCGCAGCGTGTAGCGCACGTCGAGCTTGTCTGCATAGTCGAAACTGGTCGTGAAGACCGCACGGCGCATGTCGAGAGCCTGGCGGAAGTTGCGGACCTCCGTCAGCTGGTCCACCTGCACGCCGTCGACGTGCAGGTCGAGGTCGAGGAAGCTGAAGCTGGTGAGGATCTTGTGGACTTCGCCCGGCCCACGCGAGGCATAAGCGCCGGCAAGCAGTGTCTGCGTCGTGCGAAACGGTTGGGGAGCAGACAGGATTCCGATCATGCCGTTGGCGAGCGTGATGCCCGCGTACGAAGCGGGATCGACTTGCGTCGCTTCGAGGGTCCAGCCTGGATCGCTCTGCGCCGCTGCGCATGGCGACAGGCTGAGGCCAGGCGTGAGCATGGCCGCGAGGCAGATGAGCCTGAATGTGCGGATCGAGAGCGTCACTTGCATCTATCTCAGCCAGCCCTGCAGCTCGTGGCTGCCTTCATTTTTTCAGGCTGGCCACCATGTCAGCGTGCCGCTCGCGCGCGAGCTGCTCGACATGCTGCAACGTATAGTTATGCCGGTCAGGAAGAGCGCCGCTGCGCTTCGCGTCGGCGACGCTGTTCTCGGTGAAGTACCTGCTATCGAGCGTCGCGGCAGACAGGCTCCCGTTCAGCGCGACGAATACGAGACCGTCGAAGAAATCGGCCACTCGAACCACGTCCGGACCAAGTTTCATCGACAGGTTGCCGAGCGGCGTGTCCTTGGCGTTGAAGCCGACACTGGCTTCATTCGGAGCAAGAGCGGCCTTCACCGCCGCAATCACGCTGTCCGCCTGCCGCGGTCGCGGCCCGTCGAGCAGCACGGAAGTCGCGCGCTCGCCGATGTCCTGCGCGATCATGTAGCCGGCGCTGACGCGTCGCTCGCCCCCTCGGGCCAGCCTGCGATATTTCGTTTGCGAGTGGCCGGCCCCGTTGAAGACCAGCGCCTTCGCGCCCTTCGCGAGGACCTCGCGCCGGATGATGTCGGCCATGTGTGAATTCCGATCCAGATCGCGGTTGCCGCCGACCATCAGGTTGCGGGCCTCGAAGCTCTCGGGATCCATGTCACGCGGCACGCGACGATAGTCAGGCTTGACGTCGATGCCGAGGACGCGGAAGCGCGGCGCGCCTTGGGGCAGCGAATGATTCAAGGTCCAGGCCGCGCGGAAAACGTCGCCGTAGTCCGCATACGTCCACAGAAAATCCCACCCCTGCATGATCGCGACGGCGGCCGCTGCGTCGTATTTCGGCGCATTGACCAGACGGTCGATCGCCGCCTGGTCGGCGGAGCCCGCCATTTCGTAGCCGAGCGTGCGTACGCCGGCTTGGTACAGCAGCGGGATCAGCCGTTGCAGAAACTGACCGCTGTCGCGCAGGCCGTGCTGCGACTCGCCGAGAAACACGACGTCATGCGACGTGAACAAGCCCACGACGTACGATTCGGCGCTGACATGCTGCGCCTTGAGCTGCGCCGTCAGCGCTTGCAGCTCCTGATCGTACGCTTGGGTCAGATGTGTGCCGGGCGCATTCGACCACGCTTGCTCAGGCGCGCCGGACAACAGCAGGCCGCATGCCAGAACGGCTCCGACTACGCTGCGCTTCGCACGCACCGGGCTATCTTGCCAACTGATACTGAATGATCCGCGTGTTGAACACGCAGGGCGTGGCATCGTTCGACCACTGCAGGCTCGTCCAGAGCTTCATCCCGTCCTTCGTGTCGCGCACGGTCGGGATGCCGACGGTGCTGCCGGCATGAACCATCTTCTCCTCAGGCGTGCAGGTGTGAGGCTGCGTGCCCTCGAGCAGCGTCTTCGGGCCGCTGAAGGTCTTCTCGCCGGCCTTGCGCGACCAGCCGAGGATGCCGAGGTGCGTGCTGGCCGTGGACGACATGGCCAGGATGCCGATGTTCCCCTGCGTGTCGACACCGACGGTGCCGAACTCCGGGTGGAAGTCCTTGCCCGAGATCTTGACCGTGTCGTGGACCACGCAGGCTTTCGCGTCGGAGCAGTCGAGATCGACATAGATCATCAGGTTGTTGGTGTCCTTGCCTTGCGCACCGCAGTCGTCGATGCACGGGCCGGAGCCGAGCACGCCGTGCAGGTGCGAGCCGACCTGCACGATGTTCATCACGCGGCGGCTGCCCGCGGCGCGGACGGTCACGTCCGTTCCCGCCTGAGGGATGGAGTTGTCCTCGCCGCAGCAGGGCGTGTTGTAGACCCACTTGTCGGCCTTCGAGCCGACGTCGGTCTTCAACAGTTGCTGCCTGCCGCCCCAGTTGTAAGTGCCCTTGGATCCCTTCCACGTGAACGTGTTGACGATCCAGTTGAACGGGTAGTTCTTGATGGGCGAGCGCTGGCAGGCGTACACCGCCGACTTGTCGCAGCTCTTGTTCACGAAGAACGCGGGGTCAGTGGGCTTCTTCTCCGGGTCGTTGTCGATCGCAGGCACGATGTCGAGCGGCATGTTGTGCCGGCGATTGAGGTGCTGCGGCTCTACGCCGCGGCCCATGGCCTCCACCTCGGCCGAAG
>DATEJG010000161.1:0-40073 GCA_035278165.1 Steroidobacteraceae bacterium | reverse complement strand
GTTGCAGCGTGCTGCCGACGGGCATGCGCGCCATGTTCGCCGTGGCGATGCGCCGCAGCTCCGCGTACACCTGCGGCAACAGCGCGGCGCTTTGCGGATCCTGATCCGTGGGTTGTTTCATCGGCTTCCTCCTGATGCCAGTTGCATTTCATCGCGGTTCCGCTCCCGCTCAGCGTAGAAGCGGGCGACGCGTTCACGCACGGCGACGCGTGACTCTTCGTCCGCATTCGGGTCGGCGGCAACGATACGGTCGCTCTGGACGAGATAAGGCTCCGCTTCGCGGGTGCGGCCTTGACGATACAACGCCTCGCCGAGTCCGCTGGCCGAACGTGCTGCCCACCACGCGGGCTGCGTGGTTCGTTGCAATCGCTGCATCGATGCCCTGAACGCCGCCTCTGCATCCTTCGGCCGGCGCAGCCCGAGCAGTGCTTCGCCGAGGCGGTATTCGGTGGACGCTGCATAGGGGTGATCCGGCTGCAGCGTCTTTGCAAATGTCGCCAGCGCCGCGCGCAGCTGCGCTTCCGCCTCTGCGTACTCGCCGCGCGCGCTCTGAATCATCGCGAGCGAAGTGCGGTAGTAGGCAGTCTTGGAGTTGTCCGTCCCCGCGATCTGCAGCAGCATCTGCACGGACTGCCGGCTCAGCTCCTCGGCTTCGGCGAGGCGGCCGCGCGAACTCTCGAGCCGAGCGAGCGAATCGAGGATGTCGGCTCCCTGACGGCTGCTGTCGCCGTACATTCTGCGGGTTGCGTTCAGCGAGAAGCTCAGCAACGCGAACGCTTCCTCCAGCTTGCCGCGCACCCGCAGCGTCTCGCCGAGCAAGGATTGTGCGAAGACGCGATCCGGATGCTGTTGCGGAACCGTGCTGCTGTAGATGCTCAACGCTTCGCGCGCAAGGCGCTCGGCTCCGGACAGGTCGTCCAGCCAGCTGAGCATGAAGACTCGCTCCACGAGCGCGTCCGCGAACTCCGGAGAGCGAGGGCCGCGCAGATCGCGCGCCAGGGCGACAGCCTCGTCGCTGTGTTGCCTTGCCGCCTCCGTCGCGCCGCGCATCAACGCGAGGCGGCCGCGATTCAGGAGCAAGCGCACGTGCAGCATCGAATGTTCCTGGCCCAGCCGTTGCAGAATCGCGTCGCCTTCCTGCAACAACCGTTCCGCACCGGGGAGGTCACTCGTTACGCGCAGGCAGGTCGCAAGCTCGTTCATGACGGAAACGGTCGCTGCGTCCCCCAAGCCGCCGGTCAGCTTCCTGCGCAGGCTCAGAGCTTCCCGCAGGAATTCGATCCCGCTGTCGACTTCGACGCGGCGGCGATAGGCGCGGCCGATGGCTTCGAGCAGGCGCGCGCGCACTTCCGGGTCCTGGTTGCGGTTCTCGTGCAGCCAGCGGCCGGCGCGATCCAGCAGCTCCTTCGCAGTCTCCGGTTGCCCCGTTTCTGCGTAGCCGAATGGCTCGGCGCGCGCAACGGTGTCGAGCATGAACTCGGCAGCCTTTTGCGCGCGCTGCGTCTCCTGCTCGGCGCGATCTCTTGCCGCGGCGATACGCTGCGTCTGGATCGACATGTTGACGACGAACGCGACGACGATGAACGCCGCGGCCAGCAGCGCAGCAACCATAGCGCGATTGCGGCGCGCGAACTTCGCGACGATGTACCGGGCGCTGGGCGGGCGCGCCACGATCGGCTCGTGGCGCAGATGGCGCTGGACGTCGAGCAGCAGCTCGTTCACCGTCTGGTAGCGCCGACCCGTATCCTTCTCCAGACAGCGCATCGCGATCCAGTCGAGATCGCGCTGGATCTCGTGCGACGAGCGCTGCTGCAGCTTCAAGCGTGCCGACGGAACGACCGGCTCCTCCTCGCGAACCCGTCGCCGCATCTCGTCGGCGCTCAAGCTCTGCAGCTCGTCGCCGTCGAGCGGCGTGCTGCCGGTGAGCAGTTCGTAGAGCAGCACACCGAGGCTGTAGATGTCGCTGCGCGTGTCGACGTTGCGCTGAGTGAGATCCGTCTGCTCGGGGCTGACATAGGCCGGTGTGCCGATGAACTGCTCGGACGCAGTGTGCTGCGTCTGCCCGCTCAACGGGCCCTGTGTCGCCTTGGCGATGCCGAAGTCGATGACCTTCACCATCGGCAGCCCGTCGTGCATGGTCACGAGCACGTTGGAGGGCTTGATGTCTCGATGCAGCACGCTCTTCTGGTGAGCATGCTGGATGGCGTGGCACACCTGAATGAACAGCGGCAGGCGCTCCGCGATGGACAGCCGCATCAGGTCGCAGTAGTCGGTGATCTTGATGCCGCGCACCAGCTCCATCACGAAGTAGGGCCGGCCGGCTGCGGTCGCGCCGGCGTCGAACACCTTCGCGACGTTCGGATGGTCCATCAGCGCCAGCAGCTGGCGTTCCGCTGCGAAGCGCGCGACGACCGCCTTGGTGTCCATGCCGGGCTTTATGACCTTAACCGCGACGTGGCGCCTGACCGGGTCGAGCTGTTCGGCGAGATAGGCAATACCGCAGCCGCCCTCGCCGAGCTCGTGTAGCAGGCGATACGACGGTATCGACTCGATGGCATGTTCTGCCGCGCCAGCGTAAGCACCGACGAAGTCCGCCGCATCGTCGAAGGCGGCGAGCAGGGCGGTCAGGCGCTGTCGTGCAGGCTCATCAGCGCACGCGCGCGCGAGAAAGTGCGCTCGCTCTGCATCCGGCATGATCAGTGCCGCTGCAAACAGGTCCTCGTCGCTAGGGTGATGCGTCATGGCTGGGCATCCGTTCGCGCGCTGATTCCGCAGGGGGTTTTCTGGTTGTTAGTTGGCGCGTGCCGCGGGAGCCTTGAAGTCGCCGCTGGTCGCCAGCATGAGCTCCTTCAGCTTCTCCTGCTGCCCGCGGTTTGTATAGAAGCGCGTGATCCGCTCTCGTGCCTTGGTCTTCGCGTCGTTGTCGGCATGCGCGTCGCCGGCCAACGCCAGGTAGCTCTCAGTGAGGTGCCGCTCTGCCTCGGCGGTTCTGCCGAGCTTCTGCAGCACTTCGCCCAGCGCACTTTCCGAGCGCGCGGCGCGCCACGTCGACGCCGATGAGCGGCGCCAGCGATTCATCGCGGCCGTAAGGGCCGCCTCGGCCTCGCTCAGCTTGTTTTCCTCGAGCAGCACCTCGCCGAGAACGTGCTCGGCGGACGCGATGTACTGGTGATCCGGCAGCACGGTCTTTTCCAGGGTCGCGAGCGCGCGCCGCGCCAGCGCTTCGGCTTCCTCGTATTTCTCGCGCTTGGCCAGGATGACGGCAAGCGCGATGCAGAAGTACCCGGTGTCTTTGTGATTCGCGCCCATCGCGGCTTCGTGCGCCGCCAGCGCCCGCCGCGCGAAGCTCTCGGCATCCTTCAAGCGACCTTGTGCCCGGCGGATCGCGCCGAGGGAATCGAGCACGTCGGCGACCTGTCGGCTCTCCGGGCCGTACAGCTGGATTTGCAGCTGCAGTGACTTGGCGAACAGCGGGTCCGCTTCGTCGAAGCGACTCTGCAGCAGCAGGACCTCGCCGAGGCGCGACTCGGCCAGCACGCGGTCCGGGTGCTCCTGCGGCAGGGTCGCGGAGAAAATACTCAGCGCCTCGCGTACTGCGCGCTCCGCTGCCTGCGGGTTGTCATTCCAGGTGAATACGCGCGACAGCTCCATCAGCACGGCGGCGATCTCGGGATCGTACGGTCCGGTCAGTTGCCGCAGCAGCTGCAGGCTCTCCTCAAAATCCTTCTGGGCCTCGGCGAGGCGACCCGCCAGCAGCTCGACCCGCCCGAGATTCGTCAGCAACCGTGCATGCGTGAGCGAGCGCTCGTTGTCGCGCTCGCGGGTGATGCTGAGCGCTCGCTGCAGCAGCCGATCGGATTCCTCGAGCTTGCCGGTGTCCCTGAGTGCAATCGCGAGCTCGGCCAGGACCGACGCAGTCTGGGTGCCGTCGGCATCCTGTATCTTTTCGCGCAGCTGCAACGCGTCCTCCAGGTACGGGATCGCCCGGTCGCTCAGGCTCTGTTGCCGATAGGAGCGGCCGATTGCCTCCAGCAGGCGCGCGCGCACCTCCGGATGCTGATTCAGCGTGCCGCGGATACGCCGACCCGCCTCATCGAGCAGGTCCTTGGCCGTCGGGGGACGACCGAGACTCTCCTGCGGCTGAGCCGAGTTGAAGATCGTGAGCATGAAGTTCGACACGGCTCCAGCCGTCTCGCTCTCCTGCTCGGCTCGATCTCTTTCGGCGGCAACCCGTTGCGTCTGGATCGACATGGCTACGCCGAACGCGACGATGAACAGCACGAACGCCGCACCCGCAGTCACGCCGAAGGCGTGCCGGCGCACGAACCGCTGCGAGTAGTACAGCCAGTTTCCCTGGCGCGCCTGCACCGGCTCGCGCGTCAGGAACCGCCGCACGTCCGCGGCAAGCTGCTCGATCGAGTTGTAGCGGTGCTGCGGCTCCTTGCGCAGCGCCCGCATGATGATCGCGTCGATGTCGCCGAGCAGCCGGTTCTGCAGCTTCTCCGGCGTGAGCTTGCGGGCGACTGCGACCGCGAGAATCTCCGACTGTCCTTCGAGCGGCCCGCTCTCGCGTGCGCGCTTGACCGCGGCGCTCGGTCGCAGCGGGTCGGTGATGCAGATCGAGCGCTCCAGCTCGAGCTGGCTGGCCGAGGTCGGCACCGTGTACGGGCGCAGGCCGGTGAGCAACTCGTAGAGCACTACGCCCAGCGCGTAGACGTCGCTGCCGGTGGTGACGGGTCGGCCGAGGATCTGCTCGGGACTCGCGTACTCCGGCGTGAGCAGGCGGTCGTTCATGCGCGTGAGCGCGAGGGACGTGGCTGCCTCGCCCGGCTCGAGCAGCTTCGCGATGCCGAAGTCGAGCAGCTTCGGCGCACCCTCGACGGTCACCAGGATGTTCGCCGGCTTCAGGTCGCGATGCACGACCAGGTTCTGGTGGGCGTACTGGACCGCGCTGCAGATATCGAGGAACAGCTGCAGCCGCTCGCGCAGCCCGAGCTGCTGGCGATCGCAGTAGCGATCGAGCGGCTCGCCGTGCACGTACTCCATCACCAGGTACGGATTGCCGTCGTCGGTCTCGCCCGCGTCGAGCAGCCGCGCGATGTTCGGGTGATTGAGGCTGGCGAGGATCTGGCGCTCGGCGCGGAAGCGCAGGCCGAGCTCGCCCTGCATCATGCCGCTGTCGACGATCTTGACCGCGACCTGCGCCGAGTACTGGCGATCGGCGCGCTCGCCGAGGTAGACGGTGCCGGTGCCGCCGTGGCCGAGCACTCCGACCAGTTTGTAGTTGCCGACGACGCGGCCGACCAGCGCCTTGCGACGATCGCGCGTGGTGGTGTCCAGGGCGGCGCCGAGGGCGAGAGTGAGCGGCCCGGTGTGGCTGGCGCTGTCGTCGCAGGCGAGCAGCTCGAGCAGCTCGGTGCGCAGTGCCGCGTCGCCGGAGGTCGCTTGCTCGACGAACGCCTTGCGCTCGGCTCCGCTCAAATCGGCAGCACGGGAAAACAGCTCCTGCAGCCGTTCCCAGCGTTCGTTCGAACCCTTCCCTGTGACCTCCGCGCTCATGACGCTTCGGGTTCGCGGCTCCGTAAGGGTCGTATCTCGCGCAGCATCCATGCCTTGGCCAGCCGGATCTCGCGGTCCACGGTGGCCTCGGAAACCTTCAGCGTCTCGGACAGCTCCTGGTAGGTCAGGCCGCCGAAGTAGTGCAGCTCGACCATCTCGGCGAGGCGCGGGTTCTTGTCGGCCAGCCGGTCGAGCGCTTCATCGACTTCCAGCACGTCGATCTCCCCGGCGGTCGAGGGGCCGAGGTCGAGCGCGTCGAGGTCTTCCAGCGAGCCGGTCGTGTTGCCGCCGCGCTTCTCGCGGAACCGGGTCTTGGCGTGATCGACCAGGATGCGGCGCATCTGGCGCGCGGCCACGGCGAAGAAATGCGCCCGGTCCTGCCAGGACACATTCATCTCGACCAGCTTCACGAAGGCTTCGTGGACGACGGCCGTCGCCTGCAGCGTGTGGCCAGGCCGCTCCCGCTTCATGTAGCGGCGGGCGCGGTTACGCAACTCCTCATATATGAGCGGCGTCAGGCGTTCCAGCGCACGGGCATCCCCTGACTGCCACGCAGACAACAGCCGTGTCACTGCCTGGCGATCCGGGAGTGGTATGGCCGCTGCGATGGTGTTGCTCAGTGGAAGGGTCTCCGAAAAACGCGCCGTTCTTGGCTTGTGAGTGTACTGACCGGCGGTGTGCATTTTGCCACCGATGGCATCGCGGAGCGCGGGATCAGGGCCGCAATCCAGCTACGACTATCCCCTAACCCAGCGCGCTAACTCCCACCCCCGGTCGGGGCTACCCCTTTCCTACAAGTACGAAATGTCCTGATTGTCGTGGATTCTGTCTAGTTGCCGGCGGCGATTGTGACGGAAATCACAGGACCATATCGCTTAAGCCTGTGAACCGGTTCGCAAAATGAGCCGGCAATTTAACCAATTCCTCCGGGAGGGGAAGTCCATCATGCGTAAAGTCATCAGTGCTTCTTTGATGTTGGCCATCGTCAGCGCCCTCGGCACGGCCGCGGCAAGCAGCTCGACGGTCGCCCTGGCTGACGGAGATTCGGGAGCCAAACGTCCCTACCTGCAGGTGGTCGATGGCGACTCGGGCGCCAAGCGTCCGTACGTCCAGCTGGCCGACGGCGATTCCGGTGCGAAGCGCCCGTACATCCAGCTGGCCGACGGCGATTCCGGTGCGAAGCGTCCGTATATCCAGGTAGCGGATGGCGACTCTGGCGCGAAGCGGCCCTACATCCAGGTTGCCGACGGCGACTCGGGTGCCAAACGTCCGTATATCCAGGTGGCGGATGGCGACTCGGGCGCGAAGCGTCCGTACATCCAGGTGGCGGATGGCGACTCGGGCGCGAAGCGTCCGTATATCCAGGTTGCCGACGGCGACTCTGGCGCGAAGCGCCCGTACAGCCAGCTCGTCTGAACCTACCGGGAGCCCTGCGTATGAAGAAGTGGCACATTGTTTTTGCCGCAACCATGCTCCTGACGCTGGGTACTGCGGTCGCCGCCGGCTCGCTGATGCACAGCGATGGTCGGTCCGGCGCAGCCATCTCCGGCGACACTGTCACCTTGAGCAGCGTGCCGAAGGATGCCGTCGCAATGTGGAAGGCGACGGCGCTGTCGAACGAGTACGTCGCGCCTAAAGCGCCGATCTGATCCACGACGCTGGCGCGTGACCGGGCCCGCTCATGCCCGGTTGCGCGGCCTGCTCCACGCAGACCAGCGCACAGTTGTCGGCACCTACCGACAGACATGCGAACTGTGCGCTCAATCACAGGCGCGCCGAGGCCTGCTCGGTGCGCATCACACTTCGTTCGTTGACATATTTGCGGGGCGTATAGCACGCTAACCGCTGTTTTCTACGGGCAAACTCACTGAAAGGTGAGGACGCAAAGCCACCGGTCTACGGGAGCGTTCCTACGACAGCGGGGTTGCCGGCACGCTCTCGCGCTGTCGCACCGCGCCTGTCGGATCCGGCGCTTCACGTGATCGCGCGGCCTGTGAATCGCGGTCGACGAACACGTTTGATGCCACAGCTCTCACAAGTCAGCTCGTCATTGCACGCCCGGCTGCCGGCGCGCGTGCTCGCAGCCGCGCTCGCCTGGCTGATGCTGCTGCCCTCCGGCGCAGCCGCCGACATCGTCGGCAAGCCCGCCCCGGATTTTGCGCTGCGCTCGATGAAAGGCCCGTCGATGCGCCTGTCGGAGCATCTCGGCGAGGTCGTCGTCATCAACTTCTGGGCGACCTGGTGCGGCCCGTGCCGCCAGGAGATGCCGCTGCTCGATGCGCTTTACGGCAAGTACCGGCAAGCGGGCCTGACGCTGCTCAGCGTGAACATCGACGAGGCCGCCGAGCCGGCGATCGAGATGGCGCAGACGCTGGGGATCTCCTACCCCGTGCTGTTCGACGCGCGCAAGGAAGTGAGCCGCGCCTACGATGTCAGCGCGATGCCGGTGACCGTGCTCGTGGACCGCGCGGGCGTCGTGCGTTACGTGTCCGAGGGCTACAAGCCGGGCTACGAGAAGCGCTACACCGAGAAGCTGCGCGAGCTGCTGAACGAATAGAGGAACCAGACACCATGTTTCGATCGCTGACCTTGCTGCTGATCGCGCTGTGCATGAGCGCTGCTGCCGCTGCCCAGGATGCGCCGGCCCGGACCGCGCCGGCCCTCAGTGAGCCGGCCGCGAGCGAGGCGGCCGCCGCTGCGCCCGGCGAGGACTTCAAGAGCCTCGACCAGGAGGTGCAGGCGCTCAAGAAGGAAGTGCTCGACCTGAATCGCGAGCTGTTCGTGCTGGAAGAGGACCTGCTGTTCCCGGCGAACACCCAGGTCGCGGTGTTCGTCTCGATGGACGTCGGCGCGTTCTTCGCGCTCGATTCGGTCACTCTCAAGCTGGACAACAAGGAAGTCGCCAACTACCTCTACACCGAGCGCGAGGCGCAGGCGCTGCTCAAGGGCGGCGTGCATCGCGTATTCATCGGTAATCTCAAGGCCGGCGATCACGAGCTGCTGGCGTTGTTCACCGGCCAGGGGCCGCACGTGCGCGACTATCGCCGCGGCGCCACCATCAAGCTCACCAAGGGCGTCGGCGCGAAATACGTCGAGCTGAAGATCAGCGACCGCGCGAGCAAGGCGCAGCCGGAATTCATCGTCAAGGAATGGGAGTGAGGTGACAGGGATGCTCACTCACTGGCTGCGCACAGCAGGGCGGAGCGGCGTGCTGCTCGCCGCCGGCGCACTGGCGCTGGCGGCCGAGCCCGTCGTTGCCGCGCGAGCCAAGCCCGAGGAGGACAAGCCGCTGATCGGCACGCCGCAGGTCGTGCAGGACCTGCACTGGGGCGACGTGCTGTTCTACTTCTATCAGGGCGACTACCTGCAGGCGCTGACGCGGCTCGGCGCAGCGCAGGACTTCAATCGCCTCACGCATCACACCGTCGAAGCGGAGCTGCTCAAGGGCGGCCTGTACCTGTCGCTGGGCGAGCACGAGGAGGCCGGCCGCATCTTCCGCGCGCTGCTCAACGACAACGTGCCGCTCGACGTGCGCAACCGCGCGTGGTTCTACCTGGCGAAGGTCTGGTATCAGCGCGAGTACCTGCAGCAGTCGGCGGATGCGCTCGCTTCGATCAAGGGCGCGCTGCCCGGCGATCTCGAGCCCGAGCGTCACCTGCTGGAGGCGCAGGTGCTGATGTACCTGGACCGCTACGACGACGCGATCCGCGCGCTCGAGCGCTGGCAGCCCGTCGGCGACGGCAATGACGCATGGTCGGCTTACGCGCGCTTCAACATCGGCGTGGCGCTCGTGCGCAAGGAGCGGCTGGACGAAGCTGCGAAGCTGCTCGACGCCGTGGGCCGGATCGACGCGTCCACCGAAGAGCTGGCCGCGCTGCGCGACAAGGCGAATCTCGCGCTCGGCTACGCGTGGTTGAAGGCTGGCCGCGCCAACGAAGCGAAAACAGTGCTGCAGCGAGTGCGGCTGGAAGGTCCGCAGTCGAACAAGGCGCTGCTCGGCGCCGGCTGGGCGGACTCGGCCGAACAGCGCTACACCAAGGCGCTAGCACCCTGGCTCGAGCTGCGCGGTCGCAACATGCTCGACGCGGCCGTGCAGGAGTCGTATCTCGCGGTTCCGTATGCCTACGCGAAGCTGGACGCGACCAAGCAGGCCGCGGATCAGTACATGTTCGCGGTCGAAGCCTTCGGCCAGGAGTCGCAGCGCCTCGACCAGTCGATTGCCGCGATCCGCAGCGGTCAGATGCTCGACGCCATCGTCGCCAACGACAAGGGCGACAAGGTCGGCTGGTACTGGCAGCTCGCGTCGCTCCCCGACGCGCCGGAGACGCGCTATCTCTATCACCTGCTCGCGACGCACGAGTTCCAGGAAGGCCTGAAGAACTATCGCGACCTGCTGCTCATGCAGCGCAACCTCGCGACCTGGTCGCTCAGCGTCTCGGCGTTCGAGGACATGGTCGACACGCGCCGGCGCGCGTTCCAGCAGCGGGTGCCGGTCATGCAGCAGACGCTCGACACCGTCGACCTCGACGGCATGGAGAATCACAAGAACGAGCTCGAATCGCGCCTGCAGGCGATCGAGCGCGACGAGGACGTCGCGGGCCTTGCGACCGCGCGCGAGCGCGAGCAGTGGCTGAAGGTCGAGCACATCGAGAAAGTGCTGGCGAGCGCCGACCAGAGCGACCCGATGGTGCAGGAGATGCGCGAGAAGGCGCGCCTGCTGCGGGGCCGGTTGCTGTGGGATTTCAATGCGAGCTACAAGGCGCGGCTGTGGCGCACGCGCAAGGAGCTGCGCGAGCTGGATGTCGCCTACAAGGAGGCGCGGCGTCGCTGGGTCCTGGTCGAGCGCGCACGCGAAGACTATCCGGCGCGCACCGAGGAGTTCGCCAGGCGCGTGGCGACCCTGCAGCCGCGCATCGCCACCTTGAGCGCGAAGCTCGCGACTGCGGCGCAGGATCAGAACCACTATCTGGCGGCGATAGCGATCAAGGAGCTCGAATCGCAGAAGGAGCGCCTCGCGGCGTATTCGCTGCAGGCGCGCTACGCGCTCGCGTCGATCTACGATCGCGCGTCGAGCGGCAGCGCCAGCAAGGGAGCTGCGCAATGAGCGTGCGTCATGCAGTAATTGCCGCGCTCGCCTGCACAACTGTGCTGGGCACGGGGCTGGTCGACGCGGCCGAGAAGAAGCCCGCCCGCACGATCAAGGATCTCGACGAGCGCGACGTGAAGGTTTCGCCGGATCCGCCGAGCGGCGTGCAGCCGCAACAGGCGATCGAACAGTACCGGCGCTTCCTCGAGCTGCAATCGCAGAACGAGAAGATGCGCACCGAGGCGATGCGCCGGCTCGGCGACCTGCAGGTCGAGGTCGACGAGGCCGCGCGCGCGGCCGGCGTCGACTCGGGGGTCGAGGGACTGGAGCTGAAGGAAGCGATCCAGCTCTACGAAGGACTGTTGAAGTCGCATCCCGACTATCCGCGCAACGACGCCGTGATGTATCAGCTGTCGCGCGCGCACGAGGCGCAGGCCAAGCCGGAGAAGGCGCTGGTCGTCCTCGATCAGCTGGTCGCGAAGTACCCGCAGAGTCCGTGGTACACCGAGGCACAGTTCCGGCGCGGCGAGATCCTGTTCAGCGCGCAGCGCTATCGCGACGCCGAGCTGGCCTACAACGCGGTCGTGAAGGCGGGCGCAGACAGCGGCTTCTACGAGCAGGGCCTGTACAAGCATGGCTGGGCGCTGTTCAAGCAGAGCCGCGGCGAGGAGAGCGTCGGCTCGTTCCTCAAGGTGCTGGATCGCGTGCTGGTGCGCGACGGCAGGCTGCGCGAGGCCGATGCGCTCACGCGTCCGGAGCGCGAGCTCAGCGAAGACACGCTGCGCGTCATGGCGATCACGTTCTCGGATCTCGACGGCCCCGAGACCCTCGATGCGCTGCTGAAGCAGCGCGGCAGCGACCCGGTCTATGCGCACCTGCTCTACGAGGGACTGGGCAACCTCTACATCACCAAGGAGCGCTTCCAGGACGCGGCGCTGGCGTTCGAAGCGTTCGCGAAGCGGCGTCCTGACGACCGCTTCGCCCCCTCGTTGCAGATGCGCACCATCGAGGCGTATCAAAAGGGCGGCTTCGCCTCGCTGGTGCTCGAGGGCAAGCAGGCGTTCGCCGAGCGCTACGCCTTCGGCTCGGCCTTCTGGCAGACCCGCACGACTGCGGATGCGCCCGAGGTCGCGGCACAGCTGCAGACCACGCAGAAGGACCTGGCCGAGTATTTCCACGCCAAGGCGCAGAAGAGCAAGCAGGTCGAGGATTACACCGCGGCAGCGCGCTGGTATCGCGCGATGCTCGACTCGTTCCCGCAGGACGCGCAGGCGCCGGCGACGCGCTACCTGCTCGGCGAAGTGCTGTTCGAATCCGGCCGCTTCGCGGAAGCTGCGCGCGAGTACGAGCGCACGGCGTACGACTACCCGCAGCACGCGAAGTCGGCCGATGCGGGTTACGCCGCACTGGTGGCTTATCAGAAGCACGAGCCGTCGCTCAGCGGCGAGTCCAAGGCGCTGTGGCATCGCCAGTACATCGAGAGCTCGTTGATGTTCGCGACCAGCTTCCCCGCGCATCCCGAATCGGCGCGTGTGCTGACCAAGTCCGACGAAGAGCTGTTCGCGTTGAACGAGTTCGAGCGGGTGATCGAGGTGTCGAAGCAGATCCTCGAGCGCAACCCGCCGGTCGAGCGCGGCTACCAGCGCACGGCGGCCACGCTGCTCGCGCATTCACTGTTCGATCGGCAGCGCTTCGTCGAGGCCGAGGCGGCCTACCTGCGCGCGCAGTCGTATCTCGCGGCGAGCGACCCGGACCGCCCGGCGATCGAGGAGCGCATCGCGGCGTCGATCTACAAGCAGGCGGAAGCGAAGCAATCGTCAGGCGATGCGACCGGCGCAGTCGACGACTTCCTGCGCGTCGGCGCGCTCGCGCCGAACTCGAAGGTACGCGCCACGGCGGAGTTCGACGCTGCCGGCATCCTGGTGCGCAACGAGCAATGGGATCGCGCTGCGCAGGTCCTGGAAGGATTCCGGCGCACCTATCCGAATCACGAGCTGATGCCCGAGGTCACGCGCAACCTCGCTGTCGCGTATCTGGAAACGGGTCGCTCGACCCAGGCGGCCGGCGAGTTCGAGCGCATCGCGGCGCGCACCGAAGAGACGGCCGATGTGCGGCGCGCCGCACTGTGGCAGGCCGCGGAGCTGTACGAGAAGTCCGCCTCGCCGACCAACGCCGCGCGACTGTATGCGAGCTACGTGCAGCAGTATCCGAACCCGCTCGATCCGGCGATGGATGCGCGGCAGAAGCTGGCCGACATGGCCAAGGCACAGAACGACTACAAGGCGCGGGCGCAGTGGAACGAGGACATCATCCGCGCCGATGCGATGGCCGGCGCCGCGCGCACCGATCGCAGCAAGTACCTCGCGGCGAAGGCGACGCTCGAAGGCGTCCAGCCGCAGGTCGCGATGTTCAACGGGATCAAGCTGGTCGCGCCGCTGGAGAAGTCGCTGAAGTCGAAGCGCACGCAGATGGAGAAGGTACTGACTGCGTACGGCAAGGCGCTGGACTATGGTGTCGCCGAAGTGACCACTGCAGCGACCTACGGCATGGGCGAGCTGTACCGCCAGCTCGGCGCCGACCTGATGTCGTCGGAGCGTCCGAAGGGTCTCGACGCGGATGCCAGGGAGCAGTACGACGTGCTGCTGGAAGAGCAGGCGTTCCCGTTCGAGGAGAAGGCGATCGAGCTGCACGAGACCAACACGCGGCGCACCGGCGACGGCGTGTACGACGAATGGGTGCAGCGCAGCTTCGATGTGCTCGCGAAACTCAAGCCGGCGCGCTACGCGAAGGCCGAGAAGAGTGAAGACTATGTGCCGACGTTACGCTGACACTCTGGCTGGCGTCGCAGCGCTCCTCATGCTCGCGGCATGCGGATCCGCGCCGCCCGCGCCCGAGCAGAAGCAGGAAGCTGCAGCCAATCCGGCTGCCGCGACTGTGCCCACCGAAGCGCCATTGCCGCCGGAAGCCGTGCAGCAGTTCGATCAGGCAGTCGTGCACATGAGCGCTGGCGACAGCGCTGCCGCCGAGCGCGAATTTCGTGCGCTCGCCACGGCGTATCCGACTTACTCGGGGCCGCTGTTGAACCTCGGTATCCTGCAGGTCAAGGCGGGCCGCCTCGAAGACGCCGAGAAGTCGTTGAGCGGCGCCGTCGAGCGCAATGCCGGCAACGCGCAGGCGTTCAACCAGCTCGGCATCGTCTATCGCAAGCTCGGCCGCTTCAAGGACGCCGACGGCGCGTACCAGAAGGCGGTGCAGATCGATCCGAGCTACGCGATCGCATATCTGAACCTCGGCGTGCTGTGCGACCTGTATCTGCAGCAGCCGCAGCGGGCGCTCGAAGCCTACGAGCGCTATCTCACGCTGGCCGGCGCGCCGGACGAGAAAGTCAGCGGCTGGGTCACCGAGATCAAGAAGCGGCTGGGCAGCGAGCCGCGTGCTGCGAGGGCGGAATGATGTCGCGTCAAAGCAAAGTTGCCTTGCCGATGCTGTTGCTGTGTGCGGCGACAGCCTTTGCTGCCGAACCGCCGGCGCAGCAGGCAGGGCCTGCAGCGAAGCCACCGGCTGCGCCGAAGGCGTCGACCGATGCGCAACCCGCAGTCGACACGTCTGCGCCGAAAGCAGCGCCAGCTACGCCTGCAGCAACAGGCCGACGCGCGCAGAGCGATCGCCTCGATCTCGACACCACGATCGTCACCGGCAACCGCGAGCTGCCGAAAGTGCTGTACATCGTTCCGTGGAAGAAGGCGGAGCTGGGCGACCTGCCGGCGCAGCCGTTCAACACGCTGCTCGACGAAGTTCTGACGCCGGTCGACCGTGACGTTTTTCGTCGCGAAGTGACGTACTACGGGGTCGTCTCCGCAGGCGCCGGCGCGCCGCGTGGCGGCGATGAGAAGTAGGTCGCAGCATTGCAGTTTTACCTAATGACACTCTGACTCAATCGGATTCACCTACACCGACGCGCGCGAGCGCGCGCATTCCGGCACGGCACTGCAGAGGAGACTACGTCGATGGAGTTCTATCATTTTATCGTCAACTTCTTTCGCGACGGAGGCTTCTTCCTCTACCCGCTCGCGGCGATCTTCGTCGTCGGCGTGGCCATCGCGATCGAGCGCTTCATCTACCTGAGCATCGAGACCACCAGCAACCGCCGCTTGTGGGGCCAGGTCGTGCCGCTGATCAACGCGGGCAATTTCAAGCAGGTGGTCGCGGTCACTTCGAAGTCGAAGGCTGCGATCGCGACGGTGCTGAACTACGGCATCGCGCGGCTCGCGAGCGCGCGCCGCCGCGACGACGTCGAGAAGGCGATGGACGAGAGCCTGCTGGAGATCATCCCGCGCATGGAGAAGCGCACGCACTATCTCTCGGCGCTCGCCAACATCGGCATGCTCACCGGCCTGCTCGGCACGGTCATCGGCCTGATCTCGGCGTTCGCGTCGATCGCGCAGGCCAACCCGGCGGAGAAGGCCAGCCTGCTCGCCGCCAGCATCTCGGTCGCCATGAACAACACGGCGTCGGGCCTGCTGTGCGCCATCACGCTGCTGCTCGCGCACATGTTCCTGGAAGCGAAGACCACCAAGCTGATCGACAGCCTGGAGATCGCCGCGGTCAAGTTCCTCAACTCGGTCGTGGAGCGGCGCAACGAAGTCGACACCGGCGACGAGCACCCGGCGCCGCGCGGCCGCACCGCTCACGGCGTGGCCTGAAGCAGCGCAGCCGGAGGGCGAGGCAATGTCTCAGTCCAAGGTCGCGCGGCGGGTGTCGCGCAATCATGCGCGCTACCGCGGGCGCCATGACATCAACGTCGTGCCGATGATCGACATGATGATCATCCTGGTGTTCTTCCTGATCTTCACCGCGGTCTTCACCAAGACGAACATTCTCGAGCTCAACCTGCCCGGGGCGGACAGTGCCGTGCCCGACCTGCCGGAAGGGCTGAACCTCGAGGTGATCGTGCGCGGCGACAAGATCGAGGTCGCCGATCGCGGCACCGGCCTGTTGAAGACGCTGCCCTCGCAGCAGGGCACGTACGACCTCAAGGGCCTGCAGGAATACCTGGCGCTGGTGAAGACCAAGTACAGCGAGAAGACCGACGCGACGATCCTGCTGGAGCAGGACATCGCGTACGACACGCTCGTCAAGGTGATGGACACGGTGCGCGTGTACCCGGTCCCCGGCTCCAAGTGGGACGTGGCCGAGCTGTTCCCGGATGTCTCGGTGGGAGACGCGCCGACATGACGCCTTATCGAATCAAGCGCCACCGCAAGCGCGGCAACAAGGTCGAGGGCGGCAACCACATGACGCTGGTGCCGTTCATCGACATGCTGACGATCCTGGTGGTGTTCCTGCTGGTGCACACCTCCGACGTCGACGTGCTGCCGAACACCAAGAACATCTCGATCCCCGAGTCGATCTCGGACAAGAAGCCGCGGCCGACGGTCGTGGTGATGATCACCAAGGACGACCTGCTGGTGGACGGCCGCTCGGTGGCGACGCTGGCGCAGATCGAGGCCTCGCCGGACAACGTGATCCAGCCGCTGAAGACGGCGCTGCAGGGCCAGGCCGACCGCGTGCTCGCCGGCGCCGCCAAGCAGGACATCAAGGATCGCGAAGTGACCATCCTCGGCGACCGCAACACACCCTACAAGGTGCTGCGCAAAGTGATGGCGACCGCGACCGACGCCGAGTACGGCAAGGTCTCGCTCGCCGTCATCGAGCGTGCGGGCCCGGGCGCGCCGGCCACGGCGCGCACGGCATCGCTGAACAACTGAGCCGGTGCAACCCGCATGACACTCGCTCCTTACTATCGCCTGTACGACCTGCCTTGGTCGCCGACCGAGGAGGTGGAGCAGCGCTTTCGCAAGGTGGTGCGCAACGCGTTCATCATCTTCGCGATCTTCGCGATCCTGATTCCGCTGCTGCCGGTGCGCGAGCACGACGTCGCCAAGGCGCCGGAGATTCCGGACCGCATCGTCAAGCTGGTGCTCGAAAAGAAAGTCGAGCCGCCGCCGCCACCGCCGCCGAAGCTCGAAGAGAAGAAGCCGGAGCCGGAGAAGAAGATCGAGCAGCCCAAGCCGCAGCCGCCGAAGCCCGACGCGCGCGAGCGTGCGCAGAATGCCGGCCTGCTCAAGCTCCAGGATCAGCTCGCGGACCTGCGCGACAACGCGGTGCTCGACAAGGCGGCGATGACCAAGAATCTCACCGGCAAGGTCGGCGAGACGACCGCGTCGGAGCGCTCGCTGATCACCTCGAAGGTCGGCGCCAGCAGCGGCGGCATCAACACCGCCAGCCTGAGCCGCGGCTACGGCGGCGGCGCCGGCTCGCTCACCGGTCACTCGACGACTCAGGTCTCGTCGGCCACGCTGGCAGCGCAGGGGAGCAACAAGGTCGAGCGCGGCGCCGGCAGCGGCAAGGCGTCGCGCAGCGAGGAGGAGATCGCGCTGGTCTTCGATCGCAACAAGGGCGCGATCTACGCCTTGTACACGCGCGCGTTGCGCGACAAGCCGGACCTGCAGGGCAAGCTGGTGCTGCAGCTGACGATCGCCGCCGACGGCTCGGTCACGAGCTGCGAGGTCGTGTCGAGCGAGCTCAAGGATGCGGAGCTGGAGCGCAAGCTCGTCGCGCGCGTCAAGCTGTTCCGCTTCGAGGCCAAGGACGTCGGCACGATCACGGTGACCAAGCCGATCGACTTCTTCCCGGCGTGACCTGCCGCACATTCCGCCTTTCGTCCGGGCAGGCGTACCGTCCGCCGCCCGGCGCTTGCCAAGGAGCGGCGCTGCGTCGATGATCCGCGCCAATGAACCTCGACTCGGAAATCCGCAATTTCGCAGACATGTCGTCGCTCGAGAAGTCGCGGCTGCTGGCGCGCTTCATGTACGAGCTGACGCTCGAGGCCCGTAATTTCTACGGCGCGGGCGGCGAGCAGCCGATCGATCCGCACAAGCTGCGCTTCATCAACGAGGTGCAGCACCGCGTCACGCGCTTCATCGAGCAGATCCTCATCGACGACCCGGCGCGCTCCTCCGACGAAGTGATGCTGCGGCTGCTGCTCGCGCCGCGCGCCGAGAAGGCCATCGAAGGCCTGGTGCTCTCGGCGTATACGCGCACGATCCAGGCGATCAGCTGAGACAAAGTGACACAGGTGACACAAGTGACATAAGTGACGCAGGTCAGAGTCTTCTTGCCTGTGTCACCTTTGTCACCTTGTCACCTGTGTCACTTTCGGTATCCGCTTCGAACAGCTGCTCCAGCTCGCGCGCCGCGAGCTGCGCCGACTGGATCAGCTTCTGCTCGTCGTCGCGGATCTCGCGCTGCGCCTGCAGCTGCTTCTTGTCGTGCACGTCGAAGCGATGGATGCTCTCGACCGCTTCGCTGCGCGCCATGCCCAGCGCCTCGAGCGTGTGCTGCGCCAGGTCGAGGCTCGACAGGTAGGTCTCGCGAATCAGGTAGCGCACGCCCAGGTCCATGAGCCGCAGCGCATGCTGGCGGTTGCGCGCCCGCGCCAGGATCTTGAGGTGCGGAAAGTGTCGCCGCACGACCTCGGCCGCGCGCACCGAGGTCTCGATGTCGTCCATCGCGAGCACGAACACTTCGGCGCGCGCCGCGCCCGCTGCCTGCAGGACCTCCAGGCGTGAAGCGTCGCCGTAGTACACCTTGGTGCCGAAGCGGCGCACGAAGTCGACCTGTGCGACGCTGCCCTCGAGCGCGGTGAACGGGATGTGGCGCATGCGCAGGATGCGGCCGACGATCTGGCCGACGCGGCCGAAGCCGGCAACGATCACGCGGCTCTCGGTGCTCTCGACGCGGTCGAACTCGCGCTGCTCCCGCTGCCCGAAGCGCGGCTCGATCACGTTCGCATGCAGCGACATCAGCAGCGGACTGACGATCATCGAGATCGTGACCACGATGACCAGCGTCTCCGCGAGCGCCGGGTCCATCACCCGGTCGGCGACCGCCAGCGAGAACAGCACGAAGCCGAACTCGCCGGCCTGCGGCAGCGCGAACGCCATGCCGCGCGCACTCTCGCCGGAGTGACCCGTCAGTTTTGCCAGGCCGTACAGCACTGCGAACTTCACGATCACCAGGCCGGCCACCAGCAGCGCGATGAGACCCGGTTGCTCGAGCAGCAGGCCGAGGTTCGCCGTCATGCCCACCGACATGAAGAACAGGCCGAGCAGCAGGCCCTTGAACGGCTCGATGTCCGCTTCGAGCTCGTGGCGGTACTCGCTGTCGGCGAGCAGCAGTCCCGCGACGAATGCACCGAGCGCCATCGACATTCCGGCTGCGTTGACCAGCAGGGCCGTGCCGATCACCACGAACAGCGCCGCCGCTGTGAAGGCTTCGCTGACCTTGGTCTCGGCCACGATGCGCAGCACCGGGCGCAGCACGTAACTTCCGCCGAACACGAGCACGGCGAGCACCGCAAGACCTTTCCCCGCGCTCAGCAGCGTCGCCGACAGGTCCTGCTGCCCGCCGGCGAGCAGCGGCAGAATCGCCAGCATCGGCATCACGGCGATGTCCTGGAACAGCAGGATCGCGAAGCTGGAGCGACCGTAGTGCGTGTTGAGTTGCTGGCGCTCTGCCAGCAATTGCAGTACGAGCGGTGTCGAAGACAGCGACAGCGCGAACGCTGTGACCAGGGCCGCGCTCGGCGGCAACCCGAAGGCAAGCGCGATGACTCCCAGCACGGTGGTCGTGAGCGCCACCTGTGCCAGGCCGAGCCCGAACACCGCCTTGCGCATGGCGCGCAGGCGCGAAGGCTGCAGCTCCAGCCCGATGACGAACAGCAGCAGCACGACGCCGAACTCGGCGGTGTGCATCACGCCCTCGGCATCCTGGACGATGCGCAGGCCCCACGGCCCGATCGCGACGCCGGCGGCCAGGTAGCCGAGGATCGAGCTGAGCTGCAAGCGTCGGAACAGCGGAATCGCGAGCACCGTGGCGCCGAGGAATACGGCGATCTGAGCGAGGAGGGACATGGGAACCCCGGGGCAAGTGACACAGGCGACAAAGGTGACACAAGTGACACAGGTCAGAACATTCTTGCGAGTGTCACCTATGTCACTTGTGTCACCTGTATCACTCCCTCTGCTAGACTCGCGCGCACCCTCGCGCAGCCATCATGCCCCGCTCCGACATCTCCTTTCCGCTGAAAGACGCCGAGCTGCGCGAAGACGTGCACATGCTCGGGGCGCTGGTCGGCGAGGTGATCCGCGAGCAGGGCGGCGATGAGCTGTTCGAGGCCGTGGAGCACGACCGGCAGGCGGCTATCGCGCGGCGCGACGGCAGCGCCGAGGGCGCGCGCGAGCTCGAATTCCGCACTCGCGACGTACCGGCCGCGCAGGCGCGCGACCTGGTGCGCGCGTTCTCGCTCTGGTTCGAAATGGTCAACATGGCGGAGAAGGTGCATCGCATCCGCCGCCGCCGTCAGTATCTGAACGAGGGCACGACGCAGCCCGGCGGCATCATCGAGGCGCTGACGCGGCTCAAGGCGCAGGGGCTCGGGCTCGACGACATCCGCCGGCTGATGATCGAGATCTGGATCGAGCCGGTCTTCACTGCGCATCCCACCGAGTCGACCCGCCGCACGATCCTGCGCAAGCAGCAGAAGATCGCGCAGCTCATGCTCGGCCGGCTCGGGCTGTCGCGCACCGCCGCCGAGACGCGCCAGATCTGGGACCGCATCCGCAGCGAGATCACGGGCAGCTGGCAGACCGCCGAGAACTCGCGCGAGCGCCTCACCGTCGCGGACGAGCGCGAGCACGTGCTGTTCTTCATCGGCGAGATCCTGTTCCAGATCGTGCCGATCTTCTACGAGGAGATCGAGGCCGCGCTCGAGCAGGTGTACGGCATGCAGTCGCGCACGCTCGACCTGCCCGAGATCCTGCGCTTCGCCTCCTGGGTCGGCGGCGACATGGACGGCAATCCGGACGTGAACGCCAAGACGATTCGCGAAACGATGGCGCGCCATCAGCAGATCATCGTCAACCGCTATTTCCTCGAGTGCCAGGGCCTCGCCGAAACGCTGTCGCAGAGCGCGACGCGCGTCGGCATCTCCGCATCGCTCCAGGCCCGCATCGAGCAGTACACGACGTTGTTGCCGGGCGCGCGGACACTGTCGCCTGCGCGGCACGATCGCATGCCTTATCGCGCGTTCGTCGGGCAGGTGATGGAGCGGCTGCGCGCCACTTACGATGCGCGCGCGAATCACTACGATTCGGCCAACGAGTTCCTCAGCGATCTCACTCTCATCGCCGACAGCCTGCGCGCCAACAAGGGCGAGCACGCCGGTCTGTTCCAGGTGCGCCGCCTCATCCGCCGGGTCCGCACTTTCGGCTTTCACCTGGCGACGCTCGACATCCGCCAGAACGCCGGCGCGCATCGCACGGTGATCCGTCAGGGCTTGGGCGATCCGCAGTGGTGCTCGCGCAGCAGCGAGGAGCGCACGGTGCGGCTGCGCGAAGCGCTCGAGCGTGACGAAGCTCCGGCCTGCGTGCTCGATCCGAGCGGCAAACGCAGCCTGTGGGTGTTCGAAGCGCTGACGCACTGCCGGCATCGTTATGGCGCCGATGCGATCGGGCCGTATGTCGTCAGCGCGACCAGCGGCGTCGACGACATGCTTTCGGTGCTGCTGCTGTCGCGCTGGGCCGATACGACCGACAGTCGCTCGGGCGACGTGCCGACGGACGTCGCGCCGTTGTTCGAGTCGGCCGCGGCATTGCGCGAGTGCGGCGAGGTCATGACCCGGCTCTTCAACGAGCCGGCCTACCGCAAACATCTGGTCGGGCGCGCCAACCACCAGTACGTGATGATCGGCTACTCGGCGAGCAACAAGGAAAGCGGCATCGTCACCTCGCGCTGGCTGCTGCGGCAGGCGCAGGAAAAGCTGTTCGCGGCGGCCGATCAGGCCGGCATCGATCTCACGCTGTTCCACGGTCAGGGCGACGGCGGCTCTCGCGGCGGCGGTCGCACCGAAGTTCTGGTGCGCAGCGCACCCGACAGCGCGCGCCGCGGACGCCTGCGCATCACCGAGCAAGGCGAGCTCATCAACGAGAAGTACGGCCTGCGCCCGATAGCGCTGCGCGTGGTCGAGCAGGCGTTCAACGCCTTGACCTTGTCGCGCGCTGGCGTGATCGAGCCGGAGCGCATCGACCCGGCGTGGCGCACGACGATGGATCTGCTCGGCAGCGAGTCGACGCGCGTCTATCGCGCCACGGTGTACGAGGACGCGGAGTTTGCCGACTTCTTCCGCGAGGTCGCGCCGATCGATGTGATCGAGCGCATGCAGATCGGCTCGCGGCCCGCATCGCGCTCGGAGCGCAGCGGCATCGAGGCGCTACGCTCGATTCCGTGGGCGCACGCCTGGTCGCAGTGCCGCTACATGCTGCCCGGATGGTACGGTGCCGGCAGCGCGCTGGCGCTGGCAAGCGAACAGCTGGGCGAACAGCGCTTGCGCGAGATGTACGCAGGCTGGTTTCTGTTCACGAACCTGATCGACGACATCGAGCTGGCGCTGGCGCGCGCCGACCTGGGCATCGCCGCCGTCTATGACAGCCTGGTCGAAGAGAAGTACCGACGGTTCATCGATCTGCTGCGCGCCGAGTTCGAGCGCACTCGGCAGCAGGTGCTGAAAGTGCGCGGGGTTGAGCATCTGCTGGACGGCGAGCCGACGGTGCAGCGCTCGATCATGCTGCGCAATCCGTACATCGATCCGCTGCATCTGGTGCAGGTGGATCTGCTGCGGCGCTGGCGCGCCGGCGGCAGCAGCGACAAGGAAATTCTCAACGCGCTGGTCGCGACGGTGAGCGGAATCGCGCAGGCGCTGCAGGGCGCGTAGGTGTCGGGCTTCAGCCCGACTGCGCCGCTCCGCCGGCTTTCGCTTCCGCGAGATGCGGCAGCAGCCACTTCACGATCGACTCGTGGCCGATCTCCTTCGGTCCGCTGAACAGCTCGGGCCGATCGCGCAGCAGGCGATAAGCGAACGCGACTGCATCGGTCGCATCGCGCCGGCGGGTTTCCGGCAGCCGGAACCACTCCTCCAGGACGCGCGCCTGTGTATCGGATTTGATCATGCCCTCTCTCGCCAAGCGCGCTGGAACATAGCAGCCTCGCAACCGACCTGCTTGCGTTTTTAGCAGGAGAGCAGCGCATGCGCCTGCGCAATGTCGCGTAAGGGTGTGCGGACCAGCGAAGGAGGGGAACTTTCAGCAGTCCCGGGCGCAAGCGAATCCGCCGGGCTCAGCGCAGGCAGCCGATCAGCGACGAACGGTCCTTGATGGTCTTGAGGCACACCGTCGTCATGCTGCGCTGGACCCCTGGCATGCGCGAGATCTCCGCGCGCAGGATCTGATCGAGATCCGTGATGCTCGGCACCAGCACGTGCAGCAGGTAGTCGCCCTCGCCGGCGGTCGTGAAGCACTGGAGCACCGAGCGATGGCGGATCGCCGCGGCCTCGAACTCGGCGTGCTTGGCGGGATTGATCGTGGCGTGAATGAAAGCATGGATCTCCAGCCCGAGCTCGCCCGGGTCGAGCTCGGTGCGATAGCCCTTGATGACGCCGCGCTGCTCCAGGTCGCGCACGCGGGCCCAGCACGGCGTTTTCGACAGCGCCACCTTGTCGGCGAGCTCCGCGTAGGACAGGCGGGCGTCTTCTTCCAGGACGCGCAGAATGGCGATTTCGGTCCGGTCCAACATGAGAACGCCCGTTCGTGGAAATCAGGGTTCGTAGAACTAGCGTTTTTTCGCGCTGCAGGCAAGCGGCGTAAAGCCGAACAATGTCCCGGGGCCTGAAACCGAGAATCGCCTTGCACCAGCAGCCGGAGGTTTGAATGGATCTCGTGCAGCGCACTCCCCGTGATCTCGCCGCCGTGCGCGCCTGGGACGCGAGCGATCCTCTGCGGGCATTTCGCGAGCGCTTCGCGCTGCCGCCCGGCGTCGTGTATCTCGACGGCAATTCGCTCGGCGCGCTGCCGCGCGCTACGCGGGAGCGCATGGCCCACGTCATTGCGGACGAGTGGGGCGCCGGCCTGATCCGCAGCTGGAACGAGTGCGACTGGATCGGTGCGCCGCGCCGCGTCGGCGACAAGATCGCGCGCCTGATCGGCGCCGCGCCGGGCGAGGTGGTCGTCGCCGACTCCACCTCCGCGAACCTGTTCAAGCTCATCAGTGTTGCGCTCGCCGCGCGGCCGGGACGGCGCGAGGTGCTGTCCGAGCCGGGCAACTTCCCGTGCGACCTCTATGTGATCGAGGGCGCGCTGCGCAATGTCCCCGGCGGTGCTCTGCGCCTGGAGCCGGCGGAACAGTTGATCGATTGCATCGGCGCAGACACGGCGCTGGTGCTGCTGACTCACGTCCACTACAAGACGGCAGCGATGCACGACATGCGCGCGATCACCGAGCGTGCGCACGAAAAAGGCGCGCTGGTGCTGTGGGACCTGAGTCACAGCGTCGGTGCGTTGCACGTCGACCTGAATGCCTGCAATGCCGACTTCGCGGTCGGCTGCGGCTACAAATATCTGAACGGCGGTCCCGGCGCGCCGGCGTTCCTGTTCGTCGCGCGGCGCCACCAGGCCGGCAGCGTTTCGCCGCTGAGCGGCTGGATGGGTCACGCGCGGCCGTTCGACTTCGTGGATCACTATGAGCCGGCGCCCGGCATCGAGCGCTTCCTGTGCGGCACGCCGCCGATCCTCGGGCTGCTGAGCCTGGAGTGCGGGGTCGACTTGCTGCTCGAAGCGGGCACGAACGCGCTGCAAGCGAAGTCGCAGCGGTTGTGCGAGCTGTTCATGGCGCTCGTGCAGGAGATGTGCGGCGACGCGCTGCGCCTGATCGGCCCGAGCGACGCCCGGGAGCGCGGCAGCCATGTCGCGTACGCGCACCCGAACGGCTACGCAATCATGCGTGCGCTGATCGATCGCGGCGTGATCGGCGATTTCCGCGCGCCCGACACGGTGCGCTTCGGCTTTGCGCCGCTTTACAACTCCTACGAAGACGTGTGGCACGCCGCTGCGACGCTGCGCGACGTTTTGCAGAACGAGTGCTGGTCCGAGCCGCGCTACGCGGTGCGAGCTGCAGTGACATGAGCACTCATTACACGGCGCACGTCGATACCTTTGCGCGCGACCGCCTGCCGCCGCGCGAGCAGTGGCCGGAGTTTCGCTTCGATCTGCCAGAGCTGCACTATCCGCCGCGATTGAACTGTGCCTCGCCGTTGCTGGACGAGGCCATCGTCGAGGGTCATGGAGCGCGCGTTGCTCTGTACTCGCAGCAAGGCAACTGGACCTACTCGGAGCTGCTGGAGCGGGCCAATCGCATCGCCAACGTGCTGGTGCACGACCTGGGCGTCGTGCCGGGCAATCGCGTCCTGTTACGCGGCGCGAATGCGCCGATGCTGGCCGCGAGCTGGTTCGCAGTGATGAAGGTTGGTGCGATTGCAGTGACCACCATGCCGATGCTTCGAGCCAAGGAGCTCGGCGTCATGGCTGAGCGTGCGCACATCGACCACGCGATCTGCGAGGCGCGTCTGGCAGCGGAGCTGCACGAGGCTGCGCGCGCGACCGGGCGGTACGCGCGGGTGCTGACGTACGGTGACGGCGCATTGGAGCGCCTGATGACGCAGCGCACGGACGCATTCAGCAATGTGCCGACGGCTGCTGACGACGTCTGCCTGCTGGCATTCACTTCGGGCACGACGGGCAATCCCAAAGCGACCATGCACTTTCATCGCGACGTGATGGTCATGCGCGACGTGGTGGGTCGCCACCTGCTCGAAACGGCTCCCGATGACATCTACACGGGCAGCCCGCCGCTCGGCTTCACTTTCGGGCTCGGCGCGCTGCTGGTGTTTCCGCTCGGCGGTCGCGGCGCCGTCGCGTTGGTAGAGCAACCGACGCCCGACAACCTGCTGGAAGCCATCGCCCGGTTCCGCGCGACAGCGCTGTTCACGGCGCCCACGGCATATCGCGTGCTGATGACCCAGCTCGCCGGCCGCGATCTGTCGAGCCTGCGTCGCTGCATCTCCGCGGGCGAAGCGCTGCCGAAAGCCACGTCCGACGCGTGGTACGCCGCCACGGGCATGCGCATCATCGACGGCATCGGCGCTACCGAGATGATTCACATGTTCATCGCGGCGAAGGGCGAGGACATCCGTCCCGGCGCGACCGGCAAGCCGCTGCCCGGCTACCAGGCGTGCGTGCTCGACGACGAGGGCCGTCCGCTGCCGCAGCCGAACACCGGGCGGCTGGCGGTGAAAGGTCCGAGCGGCTGCCGCTATCTCGACGATCCGCGCCAGCTCGAGTACGTCCAGAACGGCTGGAACATCACCGGCGATCGCTATCACGTCGACGCAGAGGGCTACTTCTGGTTCCAGGCGCGCGCCGACGACATGATCATCTCCGGCGGCTACAACATTGCGGGCCCCGAGGTGGAAGCGGCGTTGTTACAGCATCCGGCCGTGCGCGAGTGTGCGGTGATCGGCGCGCACGACGAGCAACGCGGGCAGATCGTCAAGGCCTACGTAGTTGCCGCTGCGGGACACGCCGCAGGTGCAGATCTCGCGCGCGAGCTGCAGGAACACGTGAAGCGCTCGATTGCTCCGTACAAGTATCCACGCGCCGTGGAATTCGTACCCGAGCTGCCAAAAACGCCCACGGGCAAGCTGCAACGATACGTATTGCGTCAGCGCGACGCGGGTCAGGCGCCGGCCTGACTCTTCTTGCCTATTCAACCGGGGCGCATTGCGGCAGAATCTGCGCTCCCCCAAAGATTGTCGGCGTCACGCGCCGTTGGATACCCCGTGAGCAGAATGCAGCAGAAGCCGCGCATGCGGCCGGTCTCGAAGTCTTCCTGTCCCTGGCTGAAGCTGCCGCGCAGCGGCTCGGGGCTGAACGTCGAGGACTTTCTCACCTTCCGCATGAACCGGCTGTCGAACGCGCTGCGGACCAATCTGACCAAGGCGTATCTCGAAGAGTTCGATCTGAGCCTGCCGGAGTGGCGCCTGCTCGCATTGGTTGCGCGGTTGTCGCCGCTGCGCTTTTCCGAGGTCACCAACCGCAGCGGCATGGACAAGGGTCAGGTGAGCCGCACGCTGCGCGTGATGGCCAAGCGCGGGCTGACGAAGATGAAAGTGATCCGCGAGCGCGGCTCACGCTCCGCCGAAGCACTGGCCGCGCCGGTGATGGTGTCGATCACGGCGAAGGGCCGTTCGTTGTATCGCTCCGTGCTGCCGGTGGCGCGGCGCCGTCAGGCCGAAGTGCTGATGACGCTGAGCGAGGCGGACCGCTACGCGCTGTACGCGACGCTCGACAAGCTGTTCAAGACCGTCGGCCGCGGCGCCGCCGACGACGACGGCGAATAGCACTGCTTCGATGCGGGCCCTGGATCTCACGCAGGGGCCGATCACCCGAACGCTGATTGCATTCACGCTGCCGACGCTCGGCAGCAACGTCCTGCAATCGCTCAACGCGTCGGTGAACGCGGTGTGGGTCGGGCGCTTCCTCGGCGAAGCGCCGCTGACGGCGGCCACCAACGCCAACATGGTGCTGTTCCTGCTGATGGCCGCCGTCTTCGGCGTCGTCATGGCGACCGGCATCATGGTCGGGCAGAGCGTCGGCGCGCGCGATATTTCCAGCGCCAAGCGCGTCGTCGGCAGCAGCGCGGTCTTCATCGTCCTGCTGTCGCTCGCGACCGCCGTCGTCGGCACGCTCACCGCCGAGCCGATCCTGCACCTGATGCGCACGCCGCCGGACGCGATGCCGTACGCGGTCAGCTATCTGCGCATCGTGTTCATCGCGACGCTGCCGATGTTCTTCTACATCTACGTTGCGATGACTCTGCGCGGCGCCGGCGATGCGCGTACGCCGTTCATCTTCATGTTCGTGTCCGTCGGCCTGGACATCGCCCTCAACCCGCTGCTCATCTTCGGCGCCGGGCCGTTGCCGGCGCTGGGCATCCGCGGCGCCGGCTTCGCAATGCTGATCTCGCAGACCACGACGCTGCTGGCCATGCTGGTGCTGCTGTACCGGCGCAAGCACTTCCTGTGCATCCGCCGCGACGAGCTGCATTACCTGCATCTCGACACGGGCATCGTCAAAGTCCTGGTGACGCGCGGCCTGCCGATGGGCCTGCAGATGCTGATCGTCTCGTCGTCGATGCTGACGGTGCTCGGATTGATCAACGGCTATGGGACCGACACCGCAGCAGCATTCGGCGCGGCGATGCAGGTCTGGACCTACGTGCAGATGCCGGTGTTCGCCGTCGGCGCCGCGGTGACGGCAATGGCCGCGCAGAACATCGGCGCCGGGCGCTGGGAGCGCGTGTCGCAAGCGACCTGGTCTGGCGTCGGCCTCAACGCGGCGATGACCGGAGTGCTGGTGGTCATCATTTCGCTGTTCAACAGGCAGGTGCTGTCGATCTTCCTGCCCGCAGGCAGCGCCGCGCTGCCGATCGCGCAGCACGCGAACGTGATCGCGCTGTGGTCGTTCCTGCTCTTCGGCGTCACGATCGTGCTGATCAGCACGGTGCGCGCCACCGGCGCGGTCCTCGGTCCGCTGCTGGTGATCTTCGGCTCGCTGTGGCTCGCGCGCATTCCGTTCGCCTACGGGCTGGCGCCGCGCTGGGGCGAGGATGCGATCTGGTGGAGCTTCCCGGTCGGCTCGGTCGTCGGCGTGGTGCTCGGCTGGCTGTACTTTCGCTACGGCGACTGGCGCAAAGTGCAGCTCATGCGCGGCGTCGGCGCTACGGCTTCAACAGCTCCCCCGAGCCCGGGTGCGACCGAATCGCCGCGTTGAGGGTGTTGAGCAGCAGGCACGCGATCGTCATCGGGCCGACGCCGCCCGGAACCGGCGTGATGGCTGCAGCGCGCTCGAGCGCGCCTGCGTAATCGACGTCGCCGACCAGCCGTGTCTTGCCGTTGCCGTCGTCGATGCGGTTGATCCCGACGTCGATGACGACTGCACCGGGCCGGATCCACGCACCGGCGACCGCGCGCGGACGGCCGATCGCCGCGACGAGGATCTCCGCCTCGCCGCACAGTGCCGGCAGATCGCGAGTGCGCGAGTGCGCGATCGTCACGGTGCAATCGTTCTGCAGCAGCAGCTGCGCCATCGGCTTGCCGACGATGTTCGAGCGCCCGATGACCAGCGCGCGCTTGCCCGCCAGCTGCGGCATGACGTGGCGGATCAGGATCAGGCAGCCGAGCGGCGTGCAGGGCACGGTCGCTTCCTGCCCGAGCGCCAGGCGTCCGGCGTTGATCGCGTGAAAGCCGTCGACATCCTTGTCGGGATCGATCGCTGCCAGCACCGCTGCGCTGTCGACGGCCGCAGGCAACGGCAGCTGCACCAGGATTCCGTGCACATCGCGCCGCGCGTTCAGTTCCTGCACGAGCGCGATCAGCTGCGCGGTGCTTGCGGTAGCCGGCAACCGATGATCGAAATGGCGCAGGCCGGCCGCTTCGGCCTGCCGGGTCTTGCTGCCGACATAGACCTGGCTTGCCGGATCGTCGCCGACCAGCACGACTGCGAGGCCGGGCACGATCGATTGACGCGCGAGAGTCGCGGCGCGCTCGGCGACGCGACCGCGCAGCTGCTCCGCGACGGCGCGGCCGTCAATGAGGGTGGCAGGCAAAGGACAGGTCCTCTCTCATTGTGGGTCAGGCTTCAGCCTGACAGCGGTACAGGTCGCTGTAGCGGTTCCTCAGCTCGGCCTTCTGGACCTTGCCCATGGCGTTACGCGGCAGCTCGCTCGCGAACACGATGCGCTTGGGCAGCTTGTACTTCGCGAGCCGCTGTTCCAGCGCCGTGCGCAGGGCGCTCTCGTCGAGCTCTGCGCCCGCGCGAGTTACGACGACGGCGGTGACGCCCTCGCCGAAGTCCGGATGCGGCACGCCGATGACCGCACTTTCCGCGACACCCGCCAGTGCATCGAGCTCCGTCTCGACCTCGACAGGATAGACGTTGTAGCCGCCGCTGATGATCAGGTCCTTGGCCCGGCCGACGATGAACACGTAACCGCGCGCGTCGCGGCGGCCGACGTCGCCGGTGCTGAAGAAGCCGTCGTCGCGAAATTCCGCGGCGGTTTTTTCGGGCATGCGCCAGTAGCCGCGGAACACGTTCGGTCCGCGCACTTCGATCACGCCGACCGCGTCGGCCTGCGGCAGCTGCGTGCCGGACTGCGGATCGGCGATCCGCACCTCGACGCCGGGCAGCGCCGGCCCGACCGATCCAGGCACGCGCTCGCCCTCGTACGGGTTGGAGGTGTTCATGAGCGTTTCGCTCATGCCGTAGCGTTCCAGGATCGCGTGACCGGTGCGCGCGCGAAACTCGCGGTGCGTTTCCGCGAGCAGCGGCGCGGAGCCGGACACGAACAGGCGGATGCTCGCTGCCGCGTCGCGCGTGAGTGCCGGATGCTGCAGCAGCCGCGTGTAGAACGTCGGCACTCCCATCATCACGGTCGCTTCCGGCAGGAGCCGCACGACTTCGTCGGCATCGAACTTCGGCAGGAACAGCATCGAGCTGCCGCTGGCGAGCACCGTGTTGATCGCCACGAACAGCCCATGCACGTGGAAGATCGGCAGGGCGTGCAGCAGCACGTCGTTTTCCGTGAACTGCCACGCCTGCGCGAGTGCGATCGCGTTGCTCGCAAGGTTCGTGCGCGTGAGCATTGCACCCTTGGAGCGCCCGGTCGTGCCGGACGTGTAGAGCAGGGCGGCGAGATCGGACGGTCCCGCAGCGGCGCGGGGTAGCGGTCCCGGCTCACCGCGCACCAGCTCCGCGAGCGCAACGCCGCCATGCGCGATTCCTACTGCGACCTTCGGATCGGCGTCGCCGATGAAATAGTCGATCTCGGCCTTCGTGTACGCGGTATTCAAGGGCACGAATACGGCGCCGAGGCGCAAGCACGCCAGGTAGAGCGCAATGGCTTCCGGGGACTTCTCCACTTGCGCGACCACCCGGTCGCCGGCAGTCACCGAGCGTCGTGCGAGCGCGGTCGCGACGATGTCCACGAGCCGGGTCATCGCGCCGTAGGTCAGGCGCTGCCCAGCGGGGGTCCGCAGAAACAGTCGATCGGGGTGATGCTGCGCGAGCTGGTCGAGCCAGATGGCGGGGTCGGTGTGAGCCGGGGCGGGCACTGTCATCGGCGGAGAATACCGCCTGACGGCCCGTCAAGTCAGAGGGTGATCAGGAGTGCCGCAAGTTCGCTGCGCGCTTTTCCTGGTACATGGCCTCGTCCGCGCGTGCGATGAACGCCTCCAGTCCCTCGTCGGCGGGGTCGTCCACCAGCGTCGCGCCGATGCTGAGATCGACCGCATATTGCCGCCCGCGCGACGCGTTGAACTGCTGCAGGTGCTCGCGCAACCGCGCGCAGAGCCTGTCGATATCGTGCTGGTTGTTCAAGTACGCCAAGGCCACGAACTCGTCGCCGCCGAGGCGCGCGACGATGTCCGAGCCGCGGAACGTGTGCCGCAGCACCTCGGCGGTGTCGCGCAGCGCGTCATCGCCGCTCAGGTGCCCGAGCGTATCGTTGATCTGCTTGAGGCCATTCAGGTCCATGAAGAACACGGCCAGCGTCTGGTGCTCGCGCCGCGCGCTCTGCAACGCCTGCTCGCCGAGCTCGAAGAAGCCGCGACGGTTCTTCAGCTGCGTGAGCTCGTCGATCAGCGACAGGTTCTCGGCGCTGCGCCGCAGCCGCTCCTCGCGCTCGCGCCGCGCGATGTCGGCGCGATGCTTGTGGATCGCGACTTCGACCGCCGCCCGCAAATCCGCTTCCTGGAATGGCTTGATGAGATAGCCGAGCGGCCCGGTGAGCACCGCGCGCTGCAGGGTCTCGGTATCGCTGTGGCCGGTGAGGAAGATGACCGGCACGGTGGCATCCTCCTGGATGGCGCAGGCCGCCTCGATGCCATCGACCTCACCGCGCAGGCCGACGTCCATGACGACGAGCTCGGGGTGCAGCTCGCGCGCCATCGCGATGGCCTCGGTGCCCTCGCTGGCAATGCCGCTGACCCGGTAGCCGAGCCGCGTCAGCGTGTCTTCGAGATCGCGCGCGATGACGCCCTCGTCCTCGACCAGCAGGATCGAGACCGGCGCCGCGGCACCCTGTTCGAGCAGGGAGCTGGCCCGCGAGGATTCGTCACTGTCGTCGATCGCAAACAACCTCTGGTGTTCCGCGTTGACCATGGGCCTCCCGGAGCCTGTGCCGGACGCGGGGGTAACGCCTGAGCGGTCGTGGCGGTTCGATCGGCGCACCTGCCACGGCGCCCGACCCCCGCGACCGGGGTTGTCCAGGCGGGTTCCAGGCCCCAAATCTGCGACCTGGGGCGGCTGCCGCCCTCCCGGGGTGCTCTACAATGCCGCGCCGATCGCGGCCTGTGACATCCGGACAGGCCGTATGTCGCTGAAATACCGTATCCTTGCGCCCTTTCTGGGGACTCCCTGCGCGTGAAAGCCAGCTCCAACAAAGCACTGATCTGCGGCTCGATGGCCTACGACACCATCATGGTGTTCGAGGGCCGGTTCAAGGAGCACATCCTTCCCGACAAGATCCACATGCTGAACGTCTCGTTCCTGGTGCCGCACATGCGCCGGGAGTTCGGCGGCTGTGCCGGGAACATCGCCTATAACCTGCGGCTGCTCGGCGACGCGGGCTACCCGATGGCGACAGTCGGGCACGATTTCGCGCCGTACGCCGAGTGGCTGCGGCAGACCGGGGTGCCGGCGGATTACGTCAAAGTGCTCGACGCCGAGCACACCGCCCAGGGTTTCGTGACGACCGACCTGGACGACAACCAGATCTGGGCGTTTCATCCCGGCGCGATGGCCAGCGCGCACCTGAACCGCGTCGCCGACGCCAGCGATGTCGCGATCGGCATCGTGGCGCCGGATGGCCGCGACGGGATGGTGCAGCACGCCGCGCAGTTCGCAGCGGCCGGGATTCCGTTCGTATTCGATCCAGGCCAGGGCCTGCCGATGTTCGACGGCGAGCAGCTGCGCGCCTTCATTGCGCAGGCAACGTGGGTCGCAGTCAATGATTACGAGTGGCAGGTGCTGCAACAGAAGACCGGGTGGACCTCCGCCCAATTGCTGCAGCAGGTGAAAGCGCTGATCGTGACGCGTGGCGGCGAGGGCTCGGTGATCCATACCCGCGAGGGCGAGATCCGCATCCCGTGCGCCAAGGCCGCGGCGGTGGTCGATCCGACCGGCTGCGGCGATGCGTACCGCGCCGGCCTGCTCCACGGCCTGCTGCATGGTTACGATTGGGAGACGACCGGGCGCATCGCTTCGCTCCTCGGCGCGATCAAGATCGAGGCGCGCGGCACGCAGAATCACCGCTTCACGCGCGCGGAGTTCGAGCAGCGCTACCGCGTCGCGTTCGGCCAGAGCTTGCAGAGCCAGAATCCGGATTCTCGACAGACCGTTACGACTTACTCCAGGACCCAAGCATGAGCAGCAGTTTCCTCTTCACCTCCGAGTCGGTCTCGGAAGGTCATCCCGACAAGGTCGCGGACCAGATTTCCGACGCAGTGCTCGACGCCTTCCTGGCGCAGGACAAGTACGCGCGCGTCGCCGCTGAAACGCTCTGCACGACCGGGCTGGTCGTGCTCGCCGGCGAGATCACTTCGAACGCAGTGGTCGACTACCAGGCCGTGGTCCGCGACACGATCAAGCGCATCGGCTACGACAACAGCGATTACGGCATCGACTACAAGGGCTGCTCCGTGCTGGTCGCCTATGGCAAGCAGTCGCCCGACATCGCCCAGGGCGTCGACGAAGGCCGCGGCCTGAATCTCGACCAGGGTGCCGGCGATCAGGGCCTGATGTTCGGCTACGCGTGCGACGAGACGCCCGAGCTGATGCCGCTGCCGATCTACCTGTCGCACCGGCTGGTGCAGCGCCAGGCGCAGCTGCGCAAGCAGGGCAAGCTCGCGTGGCTCCGCCCCGACGCGAAGTCGCAGGTGACGGTGAAGTACGTCGACGGTCGCCCGAAGGAGATCGACACCGTCGTGCTGTCGACGCAGCACCATCCGGAGATCGAGCACAAGGCGCTCGAAGAGGCCGTGATCGAAGAGGTCATCAAGCCGGTGTTGCCGCGCGAGATGATGGCGAAGAAGGTGAGCTACCTCGTCAATCCCACCGGGCGCTTCGTGATCGGCGGGCCGCAGGGCGACTGCGGTCTCACGGGCCGCAAGATCATCGTCGACACCTACGGCGGCGCGGCGCCGCACGGCGGCGGCGCATTCTCGGGCAAGGATCCGTCGAAAGTCGATCGCTCGGCGGCTTACGCCGCGCGCTACGTCGCGAAGAACATCGTTGCCTCGGGCCTGGCGACCAAGGCGCAGGTGCAGGTGTCGTACGCGATCGGCGTCGCGAAGCCGACCAGCATCATGGTGACCACGTTCGGCACCGGCAAGATCTCGGACGAGAAGCTCGAGGAGCTGGTCGCGAAGCATTTCGACCTGCGCCCGAAGGGCATCATCCAGATGCTCGACCTGCTGCGGCCGATCTACCAGAAGACCGCGGCGTACGGCCACTTCGGCCGCTCCGAGCCGGAGTTCTCCTGGGAAAAGACCGACAAAGCGGATGCGCTCGCGGCCGATGCCGGCGTGAAGCGCGCCGCGAACGGTTGAACTTGAATAGGAGTCAGGCTGAAGCCTGACCCACTCCGCTGGCAGGCTTGTGACCTGACTCACACCAGGGCTTCTGTTGTGGGTCAGGCTTCAGCCTGACTCGCCTCTTCTGATAGACTTCGCACCTTCTCGCGCGACCGAGGGGCGCTGCAGCAGAGCAGGGAGTTCTTCCCCGCCGTCTGTCAGGCTCGGCGCGCATTTGCCAACAACGGCAACGGCGCCCTCCTAACTTTGTAGTACAGGAGACTGAGCATGAGCGCAGTTGCTGACGTCGCTTCGACAAACGATTTCCAGGTCGCCGACCTGTCGCTGGCCGACTGGGGCCGCAAGGAAATCCTGATCGCCGAGACCGAGATGCCGGGCCTGATGGCGATTCGCGAGGAGTTCGCGAAATCGCAGCCGCTGAAAGGCGCGCGCATCACCGGCTCGTTGCACATGACCATCCAGACCGCGGTGCTGATCGAGACGCTGCAGGCGCTCGGCGCGCAGGTCCGCTGGGCTTCGTGCAACGTGTTCTCGACGCAGGATCACGCGGCCGCCGCGATCGCCGCGAAGGGCACGGCGGTGTTCGCGCACAAGGGCGAGTCGCTCGACCAGTATTGGGACTACACCCATCGCATCTTCGAGTGGACCGACGGCGGCTATTCGAACCTGATCCTCGATGACGGCGGCGACGCGACGCTGCTGCTGCATCTCGGCGCGCGCGCCGAGACCGACGCCAGCGTCATCGCCAAGCCCGGCAGCGAGGAGGAGACCTCGCTGTTCAACTCGATCCGCGCCAAGCTCAAGGTCGACCCGAAGTGGTACTCGACCCGCCTGAAGCAGATCCGCGGCGTCAGCGAGGAGACCACGACCGGCGTCAAGCGCCTGTACCAGATGGCGAAGGACGGCACGCTCGCCTTCCCGGCGATCAACGTCAACGACTCGGTCACCAAGAGCAAGTTCGACAACCTGTACGGTTGCCGCGAGTCGCTGGTGGACGGCATCAAGCGCGCCACCGACGTGATGGTGGCCGGCAAGATCGCGGTCGTCTGCGGTTACGGCGACGTCGGCAAGGGCTCGGCGCAGGCGCTGCGGGCGCTCTCAGCGCAGGTGTGGATCACCGAGATCGATCCGATCTGCGCGCTGCAGGCAGCGATGGAAGGCTATCGGGTCGTGACGATGGACGAAGCCGCCGACAAGGCGGACATCTTCGTGACTGCCACCGGCAACTTCCATGTGATCACGCACGAGCACATGAAGAAGATGAAGAACAACGCCATCGTCTGCAACATCGGTCACTTCGACAACGAGATCGACGTAGCGGCGCTCAAGCAGTATCGCTGGGAGAACATCAAGCCGCAGGTCGACCACGTGATCTTCCCCGACGGCAAGCGCATCATCCTGCTGGCCGAAGGGCGTCTCGTGAACCTCGGCTGCGGCACCGGGCATCCCTCGTACGTCATGAGCTCCTCGTTCGCCAACCAGACGCTGGCGCAGATCGAGCTGCACGTGAACAACGCGAAGTACCCGATCGGCGTGTACGTGCTGCCGAAGCAGCTGGACGAGAAAGTCGCCCGGCTGCAGCTGGCGAAGCTCGGCGTGAAGCTCACGCAGCTGACCAACGAGCAGGCGAAGTACATCGGTGTCGCGCAGGAAGGGCCGTACAAGACCGACCACTACAGGTATTGAGTGATGAAAGTGATGGAGTGATGAAGTGATGTCGCCATCACGTTCATCACTTCATCACCCCATCACTTTTTCCATGACTGCCAAGATCATCGACTGCCGCCTCATCGCCGACCGCCTGCGCGCGGACTACCGGCTGCGCGTCGATGATCTGCGCTCGCGTCACGGCGTCACGCCGGCGCTCGCCGTCATTCTGGTCGGCGACAACCCGGCGTCACGCTCGTACGTGCGCGGCAAGATCACGGGCTGCAGGCAGGTCGGCATCCGCTCGGAGCTGCTCGAGCTGCCCGCGACCGTCGGCGAGAGCGAGCTGCTCGAGCGCATCCGGTCGCTGAACGACGATCCCTCGATCCACGGCATCCTGGTGCAGCTGCCGCTGCCGGCGCACATCCGCGTCGCCAGCGTGGTCGAGCAGATCTCGGTCGAGAAGGACGTCGACGGCTTTCACCTTTACAACATGGGCGGCCTGGTCACCGGCAACACGGTGTTCTCGCCGTGCACGCCGTACGGCGTGCAGAAGATTCTCGAGTACCAGCAGATCCCGGTCGAAGGCCGCAACGTCGTGGTCGTCGGCGCCAGCAACCTGGTCGGCAAGCCGACCGCGCTGATGTTGATGCAACAGGAAGCGACGGTGTCCATCTGCCACGTCAAGACGCGTGACCTCGGTCAGTACACGCTGCTCGCCGATATCCTGGTCGTCGCCGCCGGCGTGCCGAACCTGATCGTGCCGCAGATGGTGCGCACCGGCGCCGTCGTCATCGACGTCGGTTTCAATCGTCTGCCGGATGGCCGCATCGTCGGCGACGTGGACTTCGAGCGGGTGAAGCAAAAAGCGTCGTACATCACGCCGGTGCCCGGCGGCGTCGGCCAGATGACCGTCACGATGCTCCTGCACAACACGATTCTTTCCGCCGAGCGCGCGGCGAGCGGCAGGTTCGTGCCTCGATTCTCTGTGGGTCAGGCTTTAGCCTGACAGCTAGGGCTGGTACTCGATCCGGTAGATATCCGCGCGCCCGCGGCCTGCCTCGCGCTCCGACGTGAAATACAACACCCCGGGCTCGTGCAGCGAGATCGACGGACCGAGCGTCCAGGCGCCGGCCTTCGGTGAATTCACGCTCGCCGGCAGCCGCTCGCGCTGCTGAAAGCGGCCGTCGCGGAACTCCGCGACATACAGCGCGACTTCATCGCCCGCGAACTTGCCCGACGTGTACACGATCGAAACGCCGTCGTGCAGGAACGTCGCGTCGAAATCTTCTTCCGGCGTGTTCAGCGCCGTCAGGCTCTCGATCTTGCCCCAGCCCCCGCCGCTACGATGCGCGATGAACAGGTCGTGTTTGCCGCGACCGCCATGCCCGTCGCTCGCGAACATCAGCCGCTTGCCGTCGGGGGACACGACCGGCGCCCACTCATCGCCCGCCGTGTTGATCTCCTTGCCGAGGTTCGTCGCGGCGCCATAGCGGCCCGTGCGCGCGTCGAAGCGCGCGAAGTAGATGTCGTCCTTGCCGAAGCCGCCGTCGCGGTTGGAGAAGAAGTACACGCCGGAGCCGTCCGGCGCGAACGAAGGATCGAAGTCGTTGGCGCTCGAATTGAAAGCAGCGACACGCGGTGTGCTCCAGCCCGATGCAGAGCGCTCGCTTTCGTAGATGTCCCAGCCGCCGCCCGAGGCGCTCGTTGTGCTGCCGCTCCAGCCGATCGCGCCCCACAGCATGCGCTTGCCGTCGGGACTGAAAGTGATGCGCACTTCCGACTTGTCGGTCGAGACGACGTCGGGGAGCCAGAGCTTTGCGGGACTGATCAGCAGCAGTGCGCAGACGAATGGAGCGGGCCGCATGGCGGCTAGATTAACTCAGCGGCCGCCCTCCGCCTGCCACTCGCGATCGAGGCGCTGTGCATCTTCGTCTGATCGTGCTTTCACGCCGATCAGGATCGCGCCGTCGCGTACGGCGCTCTCGTAGTCGCGCACGCGCTCCTGCGGGATGCCCCAATCCTTGAGCGCGCCGATCAAGCCACCTGCGACGCCGACCGCGCCGGCAGCCGTCAATGCGATGGCGATCGGTCCTGCGAAGACCAGGCCGGGAATCAGCACTGCCGTTCCGACCGCGGCGACTACCGGCGCGAGCGTACCGAGCGTACCGCCCGTCGGCCCGCCGAGGTCGGCGCCCTTGTCCGGCTTCTCCGCCTGGTCCGCGGCATTGCTGCTCAGGTTGGGATGCCGCGTATCGGCCAGCAGGCGCTCGCGTGTCGCATCCGAGATGACCACGTTGATGTCCGCGTCCTCGTAGCCGAGCGCCGCCGCCGCGCGATACGCGCGCTCGGCAGCGTCGGGGCTGCGGAATACTGCGGTAACGTACCGCGACTCCTCTTGCTGAGGTTTCGTGGCCATGCCAGCCAAACGCAAGCTCGCAGGAGTTCGTTCCTTGCGGCATCATGCGCAGCTTCCGCCGCGGCCGGAAGTCACAACAAGACGCCAATGGGGAGAATATTCATGCGCCGACTCGTCCTCGCCAGCTGCTGCATGCTCGGGCTGACGCTGCATGCCGGCGCGGCAGCAGCAGCCGAAGCCGGCCAAGCGGGCGTTCCGCCGGCGCCGCCGCGCCAGGAAGGCGACGGACCGTATTCGCAGCTCATCCTGCGCAACGTGACCGTGATCAACGGCACGGGCGCGCCGGCGTTCGGCCCGGCCGATATCGTGATCGAGGGCAACCGCATCGTGCAGGTCATGTCCGTCGGCGCTCCCGGCGGCGTCAAGGAAGAGCCGCGGCGGCCGAAGCTCGCGGCCGGCGGACGCGAGATCGACCTGCGCGGTCATTACGTGTTGCCGGGCCTGATCGACATGCACGGCCACATCGGCGGCGAAGAGCAGGGCGTGCCCGCCGCGTACGTCTACAAGCTGTGGATGGGCCACGGCATCACGACGATCCGCGAGCCGGGCTGCGGCAACGGCATCGAGTGGTGCGTCAGCGAGGAGAAGCGCAGCGAGCGCAACGAGATCACGGCGCCGCGCATCTTCCCCTACGTGTTCTTCACTCCCGACAAGCCGCTGACCAAGCCGGAGGAAGGACGCCGCTGGGTACGCGACATGAAGGCGAAGGGCGCGGTCGGCTTGAAGTGCTTCGGCTACCGTCCCGAGGTTCTCGAAGCGGTGTTCGACGAGCTGAAGAAGCAGGGCATGCGCAGCGCGTGTCATCACGCGCAGCTCGATGTGACTCGCGTCAACGTGCTCACGACTGCGCGCTGGGGCCTGACGACGATGGAGCATTGGTACGGGCTGCCGGAGGCGCTGTTCGACGATCGCACCGTGCAGGACTACCCGGCGGCGTACAACTACAACAATGAGGCCGATCGCTTCGGTCAGGCCGGGCGGTTGTGGAAACAGGCCGCGAAGCCCGGCAGCGAGAAGTACGAGGCGGTCATCAAGGAGCTGTTGAAGCTCGATTTCACGCTCGACCCGACGTTCACGATCTATCTCGCTTCGCGCGATCTCATGCGCGCGCGCCGCGCGGACTGGCACGAGCAGTACACGCTGCCGCAGCTGTGGGATTTCTACACACCGAACCGCGACAACCACGGCAGCTTCTTCTTCGACTGGGGCACCGAGGACGAGGTCGCCTGGCGCGACAACTACCGGTCGTGGATGACGTTCGTCAACGACTACAAGAACCGCGGCGGTCGCGTCACGGTCGGCTCGGACTCGGGCTTCATCTACCAGCTGTACGGCTTCGGCACGATCCAGGAGCTCGAGCTGCTGCGCGAGGCCGGCTTTCATCCGCTGGAAGTGCTGCGCGCGGCGACGCTCAACGGCGCCGAAGCGCTCGGCGCCGCGGACCGCCTCGGCTCGATCGAGCCGGGCAAGCTCGCCGACCTGGCGATCGTCGACGAAAACCCGGTCGCGAATCTCAAGGTGCTGTACGGCACCGGCCACATCCGCCTCGGCGACGACGGCAAAGCCCATCGCGTCGGCGGCGTGAAGTACACCGTCAAGGACGGCATCATCTACGACGCCAAGCAGCTGCTCACCGACGTCCGCACCATGGTCGCCGACGAGAAGCGCAAGCGCGGCGTGCAGCCATAGACGGTGCCGGGAGAGAAAAACGGGGGAAACTCAGCAGCGCAGCAATGCTGCGCCGCTCAGTTTCCCCCGTTTTT
>DATEJG010000160.1:0-8197 GCA_035278165.1 Steroidobacteraceae bacterium | reverse complement strand
TTCGTGCCGCAGTTCACGCTGACGCTGCTCGGCGGCGTGCTGGCCGACCGCATCGGCGGCACGCGCTCGCTGCTGGGCGTGTATGGCGCGGTCGCGCTGCTGATCGGCATCGCGGGCTACGGCGCCGGCACGCCGGGTGCGTCGCTCGCGCTGTTCCTCGTCGCGATGCTGTGTCTCGGTGCCGGCAATGGCGCGGTGTTCCAGCTCGTGCCGCAATGCTTCGGCAAGGACATCGGCGTGATGACGGGTCTGATCGGCATGGCGGGCGGCGTGGGCGGCTTCGCGCTCGCGTCCAGTCTCGGCGCGGTCAAGCAGGCGACTGGTTCGTACGCCGAAGGTTTGTGGCTGTTCGCCGGCCTCGCGCTGCTCGGATGGGTCGCTCTTTCGTATGTCAAGCGCCGCTGGCGCGAGTCCTGGACGGGCGCAGTCGCGCGCGTATGAAACACGGTTACCGCTCATCAGATTCGCACTTCGAGGACATTCCATCATGAACAAGCCCCGTCTCGTCGTGATCGGCAACGGCATGGCCGGTATCCGCACGATCGAAGAACTGCTCGCGCTGGCGCCCGATCTCTACGACATCACCGTGTTCGGCTCGGAGCCGCATCCGAACTACAACCGGATCCTGCTCTCGCCGGTGCTGGCCGGTGAGCAGAATTTCACGGACATCGTCCTGAATCCGCTGTCGTGGTACGAGGAGAGCGGGATTCACCTGCATCTGGGCAAGACGATCGAGCGGATCGAGCGCAACAACCGTATGGTGATCGCGTCCGACGGCACCCAGGTGCGCTACGACCGCCTGCTGATCGCGACCGGCTCGTCCCCCTTCATCCTGCCCGTGCCGGGCAAGGACCTGAAGGGCGTGATCACGTACCGCGATATCTACGACACCGAGGCGATGATCGAGGCGGCCAAGGTGAAGCAGCACGCGGTCGTGATCGGCGGCGGCCTGCTCGGGCTCGAAGCGGCCAATGGCCTGAAGCTGCGCGGCATGGACGTGACGGTCGTGCATCTGGCCGAGACGCTGCTCGAGCGCCAGCTCGACTCGACCGCGGGGACGCTGCTGCAAAAGTCGCTCGAAGAGCGCGGCCTGAAATTCCTGCTTTCGACCTCGACGAGCGCGATTCTCGGCAACGAGGCCGGTGAGGTCGCCGGCTTGCGCTTCAACGACGGCAGCGAGATCCCGGCCGACCTGATCGTCATGGCGGCCGGCATCCGCCCGAATACGACGCTGGCGGAAAGCGCGGGCCTGCATTGCAACCGCGGCATCATCGTCAACGACACGCTGCAGACTTTCGACCCGCGCATCTACGCGGTCGGCGAATGCGTGAGCCATCGCGGCGTTGCCTACGGGCTCGTCGCGCCGCTGTTCGAGCAAGCCAAGGTGTGCGCGAACCACCTGGCGCTGATGGGGATCGGCACGTACAAGGGCTCGGTCCTGTCGACCAAGCTCAAGGTGACGGGGATCGACCTGTTCTCGGCCGGCGACTTCCTCGGCGGCGAGGGCACCGAGGAGATCGTGCTCTCGGATCCGGCGGGGGGTGTGTACAAGAAGCTCGTGATCAAGGACGACCAGCTCGTGGGTGCCTGCCTCTACGGCGATACGGCGGACGGCGCCTGGTACTTCAAGTTGTTGCGCGAGGGCCGCAAGCTCGGCGATCTGCGCGATCACATCATGTTCGGCGAGACCAGCGTGGGCGACGTTGGCGTGGCCGGCCACAACCGCGCGGCGACGATGGCCGACACCGACGAGGTATGCGGCTGCAACGGCGTGTGCAAGGGCGCGATCGTCAAGGCGATCACGGAGAAGGGCCTGTTCACGCTGGACGAGCTGAAGAAGCACACCAAGGCCGCAAGTTCGTGCGGCTCGTGCGCGGGCCTGTGCGAGCAGATCCTGATGAGCACGGTGGGCACCGACTTCCAGGCCACGCCAAAGACCAAGGCCGTGTGCGGCTGCACCGACTTCAGCCACGACGACGTGCGCCGCGCGATTCGCGAGCACAAGCTGCTCACGCACAACGCGGTCTTCGACTTCCTCGAATGGCGCACGCCGAACGGCTGCGCGACCTGCCGCCCGGCCATCAACTACTACCTGATCTCGACCTGGCCGCGCGAGGCGGTGGACGATCCGCAGAGCCGCTTCGTCAACGAGCGCGTGCACGCGAACATCCAGAAGGACAACACCTTCTCGGTGGTGCCGCAGATGAAGGGGGGCGTGACGACGCCCGACGAGCTGCGCCGCATCGCGGACGTGGCCGACAAGTACCACATCCCGATGGTCAAGGTCACGGGCGGCCAGCGCATCGACCTGCTCGGCGTGAAGAAGGAGGACCTCGTCAACGTGTGGAAGGACCTCGGCATGAAGTCGGGCCACGCGTACGGCAAGTCGATCCGCACGGTGAAGACCTGCGTGGGCGCCGAATTCTGCCGCTTTGGCACGCAGAACAGCACGCAGATGGGCATCGACCTCGAGACCATGCTGGCCAACATGTGGTCGCCGCACAAGGTCAAGCTCGCCGTATCCGGCTGCCCGCGCAACTGTGCCGAGGCGGGCATCAAGGACGTCGGCGTGATCGCGGTCGACAGTGGCTGGGAGCTGTACGTTGGCGGCAACGGCGGGATCAAGACCGAGGTCGCGCAGTTCCTCGTCAAGGTCAGGACGTCCGAGGAGGTCAAGGAATACACGGCCGCGTTCCTGCAGCTCTATCGCGAGGAAGCGCACTACCTCGACCGCACGGTGCACTACCTGGAGCGCGTCGGGATGGAATACGTGAAGAAGCGCGTGGTCGACGACGAAGCGGGCCGCCGCGCGCTCTACGAACGTCTGCTGTACTCGCTCGAAGGCCTGGCCGACCCGTGGGAAGCCCGCATCGGCGGCGTGCAGCAGCGCGAATACATCCCCATCAAAGCCATCGCCTGAGCCGAGGATCGAACATGAACATGCCACTCACCGGGAACTGGACGCGCGCGTGCGAAGTCGAGGACATCCCGCGTCTCGGCAGCCGCGTGCTCGAGCGCGCGGCCGGCAACATCGCGATCTTCCGCAACGCGCAGGACCAGGTCTTCGCGCTGCTCGACCGCTGCCCGCACAAGGCTGGCGCGCTGTCGCAAGGCATCGTGCATGGCAACGCCGTGACCTGCCCGCTGCATGCCTGGAACATCGCGCTCGACACCGGACACGCGTGCGCGCCCGACGAGGGCTGCACGCAGCGCTTTCCCATCAAGGTGGAAGGCGGCGAAGTCTTCATCTCGCTCGATTGAGCGCGCCGCAATGCCGTAATCGATTCAAGAGAAACGCGCCATGAAAACCGTTACCCGTTCCACGTGTTGCTATTGCGGCGTGGGCTGCGGCGTGCTGATCGAAAGCGAGGACGGTCGCATCACCGGCGTCGAGGGCGACCCCGATCATCCGGCCAACTTCGGACGGCTCTGCACCAAGGGCCGCACGCTGGCGCAGACGGTACGCAGCACCAGCGGACGCGCGCTGCGTCCGGAAATCCGCACGACCCGCACGGCCGCGCGCGAGCGCGCCGACTGGGACAGCGCGCTGGATCTGGTCGCACAACGCTTCGCCGACGTGATCGAGCGGCATGGCCCCGACGCGGTGGCGTTCTATATCTCCGGCCAGCTGCTGACTGAGGACTACTACGTTTTCAACAAGCTGGCCAAGGGCCTCGTGCGGACCAACAACATCGACACGAACTCGCGGCTGTGCATGTCGAGCGCCGTGACGGGCTACAAGATGGCGTTCGGCGCCGACGGCCCGCCGACTTGCTACGACGATCTCGAACGCGCGCGCACGGTGCTGTTCGCGGGCAGCAACATGGCCTATGCGCATCCGGTGCTGTTCCGCCGGCTGGAGGAGGCGAAGGCGCGCGATCCTGCGGTGCGCTGGATCGTCGTCGATCCGCGCCGCACCGACATGGCCGCGATGGCCGACCTGCATCTCGCGATCGAGCCGGGCACCGATGTGGCGCTGTTCAACGCCATGCTGCATCACCTGATCTGGGAAGGTCTCGTCGACCGCGACTTTGTGAATGCGCATACCACCGGCTTCGATGCGCTCAAGGCGCTGGTGCGCGAATACACGCCGCGTCTGGCCGCGGAGATCTGCGGCGTCGAGGAGCGCGACGTGATCCGCGCAGCAGAGTGGTTTGGCGAGAGCCCCGCCGCGCTCTCGCTCTATTGCATGGGCCTGAACCAGTCGAGCCACGGCACGGAGAAGAATCTCGCGCTGATCAACCTGCATCTGGCCGCGCGCCAGATCGGCCGGCCCGGCGCGGGGCCGTTCTCGCTAACCGGACAGCCGAACGCGATGGGCGGCCGCGAGGTCGGCGGCATGGCGACGATGCTGGCCGCGCATCGCGATATCGACAACCCGGCGCACCGCGCCGAGCTCGAGGCGCTGTGGGGCGTGAGCGGCGTGTCCGGGCGGCCCGGGCTGCCGGCGGTCGAGATGTTCGACGCCGTGCGGCGCGGCGAGATCAAGGCGGTCTGGATCGCCTGCACGAACCCGGTTCATTCGCTGCCTGATATCTCGCGGGTGCGCGAGGCGCTGGAGAAGGCGGAGTTCGTGGTCGTGCAGGAGGCCTTCGCGCAGACCGACACGGTCCCGTATGCCGACGTGCTGCTGCCCGCGTCGAGCTGGGGCGAAAAGGCCGGCACGGTGACGAATTCGGAGCGGCGCATCTCGCGCGTGCGCGCGGCGGTGGACGCGCCCGGCGAGGCGAAGCCCGACTGGTGGATCGTGAACGAGGTCGGGCGGCGGCTCGCGCGGCGCCTGCGCGCTGACGAGGGCCTGTTCGGGTTCGCCACGCCGCAAGCTGTCTTCGACGAGCATCGCCTGCTGACGGTGGGCCGCGATCTCGACATTGGCGGACTCTCGTATGAGCGGCTCGAAAGCGATGGGCCGCAGCAATGGCCCTTCGTGGCGGGCGCGAGCACAGGCGAGACACGACGCTACGAGAACGGCGTGTTCGCGACCGGCGACGGACGCGCGCGCTTCAATCTCACGCCGTACCGGCCCGTTGCGGAGCCCGTCGATGCGCGCTATCCGTTCCGGCTCGTGACCGGACGCCTGCGCGACCAGTGGCACGGCATGAGCCGCACGGGCCGTGTGGGCGCGTTGTTCGCGCATGCGCCCGAACCCGCGCTCGCGATGACCCGCGCCGACGCCGCGCGGCGCGGCATCCGTGAAGGCACGCTGGTTAGCGTAGCCAGCCGGCGCGGCGCGCTGGTGCTGCCAGTGCAACTCTCCGACGATATCGCCTCCGGCACCGTGTTTGCGCCGATGCACTGGAATGGGCAGTTCCTGAACAGCGGCGGCATCAACGAGACGACGATTCCGGCGGTCGATCCGTACTCCAAGCAACCCGAACTCAAGCACGCCGCGGTTTCGGTGCAGGCCATCGACCTGCCGTGGCGGCTCTCGGCCGCGCGGCGCTGCGACGACGCGCTGGCTCTGCAGGCCGCCGTCCAGCCGCTGATGGCCGAGCGCCGCTATGCGTCGCTGCGCATCGAGACGGCCGACGACGGCTGCGAGGTGCTGGTCGTCACGGCCGCCGACGCCGCGCCCGACGCGGCCTGGATCGAGCGCCTGCACGACGCGCTCGGCCTGGCACGCGACCTGGACCTGCTCGAGTACCGCGACGCGCGGCGCGGGCATCAGAAGCGTGTTGTCTGGCGCGAGGCACTGGTGCACGGCTACCTGCTTTCGGGCGACGCGAACGGCGCGGCCGGCCTGCTCGCGCGGCTGCGCGCGGGCGAGCCATGGCAGGGCCCGCGCCATGCGGTGTTCATCGACGGCCCGCGCGTGCAGCGCGAGCGCATCGTCTGCAACTGCAAGCAGGTGACGGAGACCCAGATCGTCGAGGCGATCGCCTCGGGCGCGGATCTCGCCGCGCTCAAGTCGGTGCTGGGTTGCGGCAGCGTGTGCGGGTCCTGCGTGCCCGAAATCCGCCGCCTTTACGACAAGGCGCCGAGCGCGGCGCTGTGAGCCGGCTGCCCAGGTATCCAGTTCATTGGGAGAACCCCCTCATGAGTATCGGCAAAGTGACCCTGCTGAGCGCTGGTCCCGGCGACCTCGACCTGCTCACGGTTCGTGCGGCCCGCGTGCTGGCGAGCGCGCAGGTCGTTCTGCTCGACGATCTCGCCAATCCCGAGATTGTCACGCTCGCGCCGCAGGCGCGCGTCATCAGGGTCGGTAAGCGCGGTGGCTGTCGTTCGACGCCGCAGGCCTTCATCCAGCGTCTGATGCGCCGCCATGCCGGCAAGGATCTGCATGTCGTGCGTGTGAAGGGCGGCGACGCGCTGCTGTTCGGGCGCGCCAGCGAGGAAATTGCGGATCTGCGTGCAGCGGGCATCGAGGTCGAGATCGTCAACGGCATCTCCGCGGGCTTTGCGGCGGCGGCCGGCCTCGGCGTGTCGCTTACCCACCGGCAGCATTGCCAGGGCGTGACCTTCGTCACCGCGCATCTGCATGACGACAGTGAGCCTGACTGGGCCGCTCTGGCCGCGACACGCACGACGCTCGCGATTTACATGGGCATGAGCCGCATCGAGCGCATCTGCTCGCGGTTGTGCGAGACGCTTGCGCCGGCAACGCCCGCGGCCGTCGTGCAGTGGGCGGGCACGGACCGCGAGCGGCGGCTCCTGACCCGGCTCGACCGGCTGGCAGAGGAGGCCAGCTGTGCGGGTTTCGGTAGTCCGGCCGTCATCCTGGTCGGCGATGCGATCGGCGAGGCAGAGACGGCGTCCGGGCTCCATGCCGGCCCTGCGCTCATTGCCGGGCGGCCGACGGTCGCATGCGCGGCGTGATGCCGGCGTGCTGCGTGCCACGCATTGAATGCACGCGGACCGGGCCGATCGGACTGAAGCACGGACGCGAAAACGACGGAAACATGCGGGAGACGAATGCGTATGAGATGGATGCAGTTCTTCGCTGCGGTAGTAGCAGGAGCCGCTGGAGCGCCGTCGCTCAATGCGGTGGCTGACGCTTCAGACTGGGAGATCCAGCAGGAGGGGGACGGGCGGCAGCGCGAGTCGGCAGACTGGCGTCCTGCGGCGCTTCGTACTCGGGGGCGCCGCCGGCGCAACTGCCTTCACCGAGCGGCGCGACCCGTGCGCCAGTCACCCGGCAAGGCATGCGGGAAACTGTGTGATTCGTGAGCGCGGGGACTTGCGCCGAGCCGACCGATCGACTCACGCAGGAGCGTGACTTCGCGGTTCACGGTGCGAGCATCGAAGTCTTTCGGCCCGACATCCTTTTGTCGGGACGATGAACGCAACCGGGTTCGCCGCGAGATACTCAGCGGAACTGACAGGCGCCGACGTTCCGTCGCGCGGTGAACGCCCTGCGCGGCGAAAGAGGGCGGGTTCTCTGCCTGGCCCATCAGCCTATCGAGCTGGCTACTGGCTCGCGCGACGATCTGGATGCGGGTCGCCGCGAGTTTGCGGTCGCAAGCCAGCTGTGGGTCGGGTTGACTGTTGCCGAAGCTGCCGCGCTTTCGAGATCCGTGCTCAAACTGTTGCTACGGGACTCCAGAGCGTCAGGCGCCCGGTGCACAGTAACGCTTTCGCGTATGGATAATTGTTGTTAAAGACGACATGCGTCTGCGCGACGGATAAGGTAATCTCCCTTACTTTTCTGTACAGTTCGGATAACCAATCATCGTTGTGGTCGTAGTTGAGACGACCGCTCGCTGCCGTCGAGGCCTTGATGTCGCCGCTCAATGTTCGACGTGCACGCTGCCGTCGGGTACGGAAGCGCCCCATGGCGCAGGCTGAACTGTGCGACCAGGGCAACCTGGCATCGACAGTCGGGCTGTAGCGCGATGCGCCGCGGCTCCGGATCGATGCTGCGTCCGCCCTTGATCAGGCCGTGCTCGTTCTGCGTCACGTAGAGGTGCTGATCGACTGGACGGAAAGATCGGAGTGTTGCCGCCGACGTCAAAATGAACCAGTTGCCGATGCACGAATGATCCGGGTCTGCGTACTCGCGACGCTGTCGGTTCGAGCATGAGTCGTGCATCGGGCAGGTTCACTTGAATCCCGGCATCTGGATCAAAACGAAGTCGGCAACGACACCCTTCACTCTCTTCCTGCATGATGCACCTTCGCAGGACGTTAGCTTCTACGACACCACGCCGGTGCTGGTCACGCTGCAGCGCTTCGCGACGTTTCCGGTCGCGCACGATGC
>DATEJG010000159.1:0-34598 GCA_035278165.1 Steroidobacteraceae bacterium | reverse complement strand
GCGCATCCGACTTCGCGCGTACCGCGTGAAACTCCGAATCGCGGCGCCACTGCGGCCAGCGCGTCGAGTTTGCGAGGCTCTTGCCGATCGTGTGGAACAGCTCGACATCCTGGGCAGCGCCGCGGAAGTCCAGCTTCTCGTTCCAGTCGTCGCACGCCTGGTGATAGCAGCGCATGTAACCTTCGAGCCAGCGATTGCCGGCTTCGCGGCCGCCCTCGCGCATGTCCGCCGCGCCGCTGATGCCCATCAGCAGCAGCACCGGCACGCCCTGGCGCGCCAGCGGAAAGTGATCGGCACGATAGAACAGCCCGCGCTCGGGCAATGACTCGGGCGTAACGACGCGACCTTGCGCGGCTGCCGCGCGCGCGAGATCGTCTTCCAGCTCGCTCTGCCCTGCCCCCACGAGCAGCACGTCCTTCGCGAGCCCCGCTGTCTGCAGGATGTCGAGCGTCAGATTCGCGACGGTCTTCTCCAACGGATAGAGCGGCTTTGCCGCGTAGCTCAGCGAGCCGAGCAGACCGCGCTCCTCTGCGGTCCAGGCGGCAAACACCAATGTACGTTCGGGCTGCGGCTCCGACTTGAATACACGCGCGAGGTCCAGCACGCCCGCAACGCCGAGTGCATCGTCGTTCGCGCCCGGCCGGATCTTGCGGCCCTGCGCATCGGGCGGACCGATGCCGTAAGCATCCCAATGCGCCGCGAACATCACCGTTTCGTCCGGCCGCTTGCTGCCGGGGATCTTCGCCAGCACGTTGCGGCTCTCCGCCAGCGTCGCGGTCACAGGCAGATCCGCAGTGAAGGTGACGTTCTCGAGCTCGACAGGTTTGAAGTCGGAGCGACGCGCTTGCACGCTCAACGCGGCGAGGTCCAGACCAGCAGACTTGAACAGCTCGCTCGCGGCGGCACTCGCGAGCCAGCCTTGCAGCAACAGCCGCTCGTCGGCCTTGTCGCGCACGATGTCGTAGTTCTCGCCAGCCGGCGCGACGACTGTCGGCCAACCGTAGCCGGCGCCATCCGTGTCGTGAACGATCAGCGCGCCGAGTGCGCCGCGCCGCGCCGCCTCTTCGTACTTGTACATCCAGCGGCCGTAGTAGGTCATGCGCCGGTTGCCGAACCGTCCCGCGACGGGCTCGCCGGGCTGCGCATAGAAGTCGGGATCGTTGACCAGGAATACGGCGATCTTGCCGTGCAGATCGACCTGCTTGTAATCGTCCCATTGACGCTCCGGCGCGGTGACGCCGTAACCCACGAACACCATCGGCGCGGCTTTGATCGACACGCGATCGACCTTGCGCACCGTGCTGACGTAGATCTCCTTGCTCTGTGCCAGCGCGCGCTCCTTGCCGTGAATCGCGATGCTCATCGTCGCGGGCGCATCGATCTGCGTGCGAACCAGAGGCACGGCCTGCGTCCAGCTGCCCTTCTCGCCGCCCGGCTGGAGACCCAGCTCGCGGAAGCGATTGGACAGCCATTCGACCGTCTTCGTCTCGCCCGGCGTGCCGGGCGCGCGACCTTCGAACTCGTCGGAGGCCAGGATCTTGACGGTCTGCGAAATGCGCGCGGGGTCGATCGCGCCGGAACTGTCGGCCGCGAAGGCAGGGAAAGCACTGAGGAGAACGATGACGCAGAGAGCTCTGCGGGGCGCTGCGGATGTCATGTGCGGGCTCGGCGAGTGGACAAAATCAGGGTGCGGCAGTGTGCCACGACTTGGATGCGCATCGGCCGACCAATCTTGACGCGTGCCGGCGGCGCGCATTCTTGTTCGTCAGGTAAAGGCCCACTAGTATGAGCAGCGCAAGAGCCGTGCAGGAGTCGACCACGATGAGAACAACGGTATTCGCTCTGGCGCTGGGTCTGTCGGTGCTCCCGTTCGCGCCGGTCGGCGCACAAGCGCCTGCCAAGGCGCCGGGGAGCGGCAAACCATGGGTCGCGCCGCGCACCCCCGATGGCAAGCCCGATCTGCAGGGCAACTGGAGCAACGAAACGCAGACGCCGCTCGAGCGGTTGACCAAGGGCGGACTGGAGCTGACCGCAGAGCAGGCCGCGGCACTCGAGAAGCGTGCGCAGGACGTGGAGGAATTCCGCGACCGGCCCACCGAGCCGGGGGAGCAGGCGACCAAGGACAACGGCACCTACGACCTGGCGGCGGTGCCGGGCGAGCCCACGTTCGTCGAGCGGATCGCGCAGGCGGCCGGCGGCAACGTCGGCGGCTACAACGGCTTCTGGCTCGACCCGGGCAACAAGGTCGTCCGGATCGATGGCGTGCCGCGCAGCTCCATCATCGTCGACCCGGCCGACGGGCGCATGCCGCCGCTGACGGACGCAGGCAAACAGCGCATGGCGCAGCGCATGGGCATGGCGAAGAAGTTCGGCGAGTTCGACGGCCCCGAGATCAGGTCGCTGTCCGACCGCTGTCTCACCTCGTTCGGCTCGAACGCCGGGCCGCCGATGCTGCCGAACTACTTCTACAACAACAACTACACCATCGTGCAGACGAGCGACTACGTCATGATCATGACGGAGATGGTCCACGACGCGCGCATCATCAAGCTCGGCGCCGGCAAGCACGCGCCCGCGCAGGTCCGCCCGTGGTTCGGCGACTCGATCGGGCATTGGGAAGGCGACACGCTGGTGGTCGAAACGACGAACATCAATCCGACGCAACTGGCGCAAACCTCGCCGCTGGGCCCCTACCGCGGCGCGTCCGAGCAGCTGAAGGTCACCGAGCGGTTCACGCGCACGGGTCCGGATGTGCTGAACTACAAATTCACGGTGGAAGACCCGTCGACGTACACCGCCTCGTACAGCGGCGAGCTGCCGTTCAATCGCATCGACGAGACGATCTACGAATACGCGTGCGCCGAAGGCAACTACGCGCTGCCGGGCATGCTGGCGGGTGCTCGCGCGCAGGAACGCGAGCAGGCGGAGGGGAAGAAGGAATAGCGCGCGTCAAAAGCGTGACGCGATCGAACAGCGGCTGTCCTTCCGGACAATCGGGATCACGCTGCGTCCGTGGCATGGTTGCTCCTGACCCGCAACATGACCAGGAGACCTTCATGATTTCCATCAAGCCAGCGCACGTGATGACGATGCTCGGACTGCTCGCACCTCTGTGCAGCCAGGCGGCCGACTACTGCATCGCGACCAACGGCGGCTTCGGCAAAGGCGGCTCGAGTTTCATCGGCAAGAACTTCGTCATGCCCACCGCAGGCCTGTGCGTGCCGTGGTCGGGCTTCACCAAGACCGCCAGCAGCGTGATCGCGATCTCCGCCGGCACGGCGTGTCGTTCGACCGATGGCAAAGCGCTGGAGCTCAGCATTTCCAGCACCGATCCTGCATTTCTCGGCTCGGGTGTGATCGGCTCGGACCACATCAGGTTCTGTCCGGCCGGTGCGGCGACCTGCCCGTTCGGCGGCGGGAGCGGCACCGGCACGTTCAGCAATGGCGGCGCGAGTCGCCAGACGTGTACGACGGCGCTGCTGAAGCTGCCGGCGATACACGACTGAAGAGTCGGGCTGAAGCCCGACCTACAGCGATCGGCGATCAGCGGCCCTTCCACTGCGGGCGGCGCTTTTCCGAGAAGGCCTTCGGGCCTTCTTGCGCATCCTCGCTCTTGTACGCGGACTCGGATGAATGTCGTGCGGCGCGCAGCGCAGCCGTGCGACCCATCTCGGTAGACAGATACACCATCTCCCGCGCCGCGCGCACCGACAGAGGCGCACCGTCGATGATCTCGGCGGCAAGCTCCAGCGCAGCTTGCATCAGCTGATCGGGCTCGACGACACGATTGACGAGACCGACCTCGTACGCGCGCTGCGCCGTGATCGGCTTCCCGGTGAGCACGATCTCCATCATGATCCGCTGCGGCAGCATGTGAATCAGCGGCGCCGCCCAGGGCGAGCTGCGACCGACCTTCACCTCGGTAATCGCGAACTGCGCGCGCGTGCTCGCGACGCACAGATCGCAAGCCTGCGCGATCATCCAGCCACCGGCGAACGCGACGCCGTTCACCGCCGCAATCGTCGGCTTGGTCAGCTCGATGGTGTCGCCCGGCACCGGGAACATGTCGCGCGGCGGCACGGCGAGCTTGCGCTCGACCATCTCCTTGAGATCGCCGCCCGCGCAGAACGCCTTGTCGCCGGCGCCGGTGAGAATGGCGACCCGCAGCTTCGGGTCGCGCTCGAAGCGGTCCCACGCGGCGAACAGCCCGGCGCGAATGTCCGGGCTCAGCGCATTGCGATTGTCGGCACGATTCAGGGTGATGATCGCGATGCCGTCATCGCGCGCATCGAACAGCACAGCGTCGCTCATCAGAAACCCCTGCGTTGAATGGCGTGCGCCGCCTGGTCCAGCTCTTCGCGAAAATCCGGATGCGCGATCGCCGCGAGCCGGCGCGCCCGCTCGCCGAGCGTCTGCCCCTTGAGCTCCGCCGCGCCGAATTCCGTGACGATCACGTCGACTTCGGCGCGCGCGGTCGTGACCGGCCCCGCGAGCGCGGCCGTCACGCGGCTGATCTTGCCGCCCTTCGCCGTCGCCGGCAGCGCAATGATCGAGCGACCGCCGCGCGAGCGCATGCCGGCGCGCACGTAGTCCACCTGCCCGCCCGTGCCGCCGAGATACTGGTCGCCGCTCTGCTCCGCGTTCACCTGGCCCGTGAGATCGACTTCGATCGCCGAGTTGATCGTCACGAGCTGCGGCAGTCGCGACAGCGTCGCCTCGTTGTGCGTATAGGAAGAAGCGCGCATGCCGATCTTCGGGTTGCGATCGACGAACTGGTACAGCTTGCGCGTACCGATAAGCGCGCCCGTGATCGACACACCGGCATCGATCGGCTTGCGCGCATTCGTGATCACGCCGGCTTCGACCAGCTCGACCAGGCCGTCGCCGATCATGCCCGAGTGCACGCCGAGATCGCGCCGGTCGTGGAGCAGACGCAGGATGGCGTCCGGTGTCGCGCCGATGCCGACCTGGATCACTGAACCGTCGCCGATATACCCGGCGACAGTCTTCGCAATCGCGAGATCCGTGTCGCCGATCTTCGCCGGCGGGACTTCCACGGGCATGCGAGATACGTGCACTGCGCAGTCGATGCGTGCGCCCGGCAATGTCGCGTCGCCATGGGTGAAAGGCACTCGATCGTTCACCTCGGCGATCACGACGCGCGCCTTGGCAACTGCCGCCTGCACGAAGTCATTGATCAACCCGAAGCTGTGATTGCCATCGGCATCGGGCGGGCTCACCTGCACGAGCGCGACGTCGCAGCCGATCAGGTCCTGCTCGATCATCGGCCCGACCTGGCTCACGTGACACGGCACGATGCCGAGCCGGCCCGTCGCGGCGATCGAGCGCAGCGCGCCGATCGCGCCCATGCTGGAAATGCCGATCTTCTCCGCAGCCTTCGCGTCGAGCAGCCCCGAAAAGCTCGTTGCGGCGAAGGCCGAGAGCTTGCCGATGCTTTCCGCTTGCGCCAGCACTGTCTCGACGAGCGTCGTCGGCTCGCCGCACGCCTGGCCCCAGACGATGCGGTCGCCCGAGCGCAGGAACTCGCGCAGATCGAGTCCCGCGGCGTCACGTGCAACCGTCACTTGCGCCTCGCCATCGCCAGCACGGCCTGGGCGCGTGCGAGATGCGGCCGATCGAGCATCGCTCCCTTGTGGCCGATCGTACCCGCGCCGGGATTTGCCGCGAACGCGTCGACGATCTCCTGCGCCGACGCGATCTCCTCCGCCGTGGGCGAGAAAGCTTCGTTGATGAGGTCGACCTGCGCAGGATGGATCGCGAGCATGCCGCGATACCCGGCACGCCGCACGGTCGCTGCGCGCTTGCGCAGCCCGGCATCGTCGCGAAAGTCAGCGTGGATCGTTTCGATCGCAGCGACGCCCGCAGCGGCGGCGCCGACGAGGCACAAGCTTCGAGCGAGCTCGTAGGTGAAGTCGTAGCCGCCGTAGTCGCCGCGGTTGTCGGTCGCGCCGAGTGCAGTCGCGAGATCCTCGGCACCCCATGACATCGCCACCATGCGCGGCACACCGGCGTAGCTGCCGATCGCGAGCATGCTCTCGGGCATCTCGGTCGCGAGCACGATCACTTTGGTCGAGCCGCGCGCGATACCCGCGGCAGCTTCGCGGTCCGTGAGATGACGATCGAGCAGCTCCGCATCGGCGCGGCCACGCGGCTTGGGAAGCATGATGCCCGCGGGCACGCACGGCATGACGGCATCGAGGTCCGCGAGTGCATGCGGGCCCTGGATCGGATTGATGCGCACCCACAACCGCGCACGCTGCTGGGCATTCGCCTTCAGGAATGCCGCGATGATGCCGCGCGCCTTGGGCTTCTCCGCGTCGGTGACGGAATCCTCGAGGTCGAGGATGACCACGTCGGCTGTGCCGGCAGCCGCCTTCTCCATCTTGCGTTCGCTGTCGCCCGGTGCGAACAGCCAGGAGCGTGCGTAGAAGGTTTCGGAGTGCGTCGGCATCGAGGGGGATATTATCAGAGTCGGGCTGAAGCCCGACCCACAGGGGCGGGCAGCCAAAGGAGCACGCAGTGGATCTCACCAAGCGGAAGATTGCAGTGACTGGCGCGTTCGGCGCCCTCGGGGCCGCGGTCTGCGTCGCTGTCAAAGCAGCGGGTGGAGACGTTGCGTGCATCGTGCACGGACCCGCCGCGAAAGCGCCGCCCGCGCTGGCCGGTTATGTCGTGGTCGACGGTATCGATCTCAGCAAGCCCGCAGATGCAACGCGGGCCATGGAGTCGGCCGCACAGCAGCTCGGCGGGCTCGACGGACTCGTGAACACAGCCGGCGGCTTCCAGTTCGAGAAGATCACGGACGGCGACATTGCGACGTGGGAGCGCATGTTCGACGTCAACTTGCGCACCGTCGTGAATGCATCGCGCGCCGCGCTGCCGTTCATGAAGTCCGGCAGCGGGCGGATCGTCAACGTCGGCTCCAACGCTGCGAACAAAGGCACGACAGGCACCGGCGCCTATGCGGCCTCCAAAGCCGGCGTGGCGAGGCTCACCGAGGCGCTCGCGGATGAGCTGAAGACCAGCGGCGTGACGGTGAACGCGGTCCTGCCGAGCATCATCGACACGCCCGCCAATCGCGCCGACATGCCGAAAGCGGATTTCAGCAAGTGGGTGACGACCGCGCAGATCGCCGACCTGATCGTCTACCTGCTGTCGGAGCGCTCGAGCGCGGTCACCGGCGCGCTCATTCCGATCGTCGGCCGCGTCTGAGTCAGAACGAGTCGCCCGGCACGCGGATGAAGCCTTCCATCAGCACGCGGGCGCTGCGGCTCATCGCCGCCTTCGTGACGATCCATTCGCCGTTCACTTGCCGCGCTTCCGCACCGACGCGCAACGTGCCGGACGGGTGACCGAAGCGCACGGCGTCGTGCGCGCGGCCGCCGGCGGCGAGACTGACGAGAGTCCCGGGAATCGCAGCTGCCGTACCGATTGCGACCGCCGCAGTGCCCATCATCGCGTGATGCAGCTTGCCCATCGACATCGCGCGCACCAGCAGGTCGATTTCGTCCGCTCGCACTTGCTTGCCGCTCGCCGCGACGTACCCCGCGGGCGGTGCGACGAAGGCGATCTTGGGCGTGTGCTGACGCTTCGCTGCTTCCTCGATGTGCTTGATCAATCCCATGCGGATCGCGCCGTGCGCGCGGATCGTCTCGAACATCGCCAGCGCCTTGACGTCGCCGTTGATCGCATCCTGCAGCTCGGTGCCGCTATACCCGATCGCAGCGGCGTTGACGAAGATCGTGGGAATGCCGGCATTGATCATCGTCGCCTGCAAGGTGCCGACTCCCGGCACTTCCAGGTCATCGACGAGATTGCCGCTCGGGAACATCGAGCCGCCGGCGCCCTCTTCCTCTGCGGCCGGGTCCATGAATTCGAGCTGCACTTCCGCGGCCGGGAACGTCACGCCGTCGAGCTCGAAGTCGCCGGTTTCCTGCACGGCGCCGTTGGTCATCGGCACGCGCACGACGATGGTCTTGGCGATGTTGGCCTGCCAGATGCGCACCGTCGCGATGCCGTCCTTCGGCACGCGCGCCGGATCGATCAGGCCGTTGGCGATCGCGAACGGCCCGACCGCCGCGGAGAGATTGCCGCAGTTGCCGCTCCAGTCGACGAATGCCTTGTCGATGCTCACCTGCCCGAACAGGTAGTCGATGTCGTGATCCGGACGGTCGCTCTTCGCGAGGATCACGGTCTTGCTCGTGCTCGAAGTCGCGCCGCCCATGCCGTCGATCTGCTTGCCGTAGGGATCCGGGCTGCCGATCACGCGCAGCAGCAACTTGTCGCGCGCCTCACCCGGCGTGCGGCAGCGCTCCGGCAGATCCTGCAAACGGAAGAAAACGCCCTTGCTGGTGCCGCCGCGCATGTACGTCGCGGGAATCCTGACCTGTGCAACGTGCGCCATGGCGCTACGCCGCCCGCGTCGAGGATTCGAGGAAATCCTGCGCGAAGCGCTGGAGCACGCCGCCGGCCTCGTAGATGGATACTTCTTCGGCCGTGTCGAGCCGGCAGGTCACCGGCACTGCCACCCGCTCGCCGCTGCGGCGCTGAACGACCAGCGTCAACGTGGCGCGTGGCGTGATCTTGCCGCCGACGTCGTAGGTTTCCGTGCCGTCGAGCGCGAACGTCGTGCGGTTCTGGCCCGGCTTGAACTCGAGCGGCAGCACGCCCATGCCGATCAGGTTGGTGCGATGAATGCGCTCGAATCCTTCGGCGACGATCGCCTCGACGCCCGCCAGCCGCACGCCCTTCGCGGCCCAGTCGCGCGACGATCCCTGGCCATAATCGGCGCCGGCGATGATGATCAGCGGCTGCTGGCGATCCATGTAAGTCTCGATCGCCTCCCACATGCGCACGATGCGGCCCTCCGGCTCGATGCGTGCGAGCGATCCTTGCTTCACCTTGCCGTCGACCGTCGCCATTTCATTCAGCAGCGTCGGGTTCGCGAACGTCGCGCGCTGCGCCGTCAGGTGATCGCCGCGATGCGTCGCATAGGAGTTGTAGTCTTCTTCGGGCAAGCCCATCTTCTTCAGGTACTCGCCTGCGGCGCTGCCCGGCAGGATGGCGTTCGACGGCGAGAGATGATCGGTCGTGATGTTGTCGCCGAGCACGGCGAGCGGCCGCATGCCGCGCAAAGTTCGCTCGCGCGCCGCGAGCGCGCCCTGCCCTTGCTTGTCCCAGTACGGCGGCCGGCGGATGTACGTGCTCTGCGGCCGCCACTCATATAAAGGACTCACTTTCTCGGTGTTCGCCTCGAACGCGAACATCGGCTCGTACACGCGGCGGAAGAACTCCGGCTTGACGCTCTGCGCGATGATCGCGTCGATCTCCGCGTCGTCGGGCCAGATGTCCTGCAGCGTGATCGGCTTGCCTTGCTGGTCGGTGCCGAGCGCATCTTTCTCGATGTCGAACCGCACCGTGCCGGCGATCGCGTACGCGATGACCAGCGGCGGCGAAGCCAGGAACGCCTGCTTCGCATACGGATGAATGCGGCCGTCGAAGTTGCGATTGCCGGACAGCACTGCCGTCGCGTACAGATCGCGCTCGACGATCTCCCGCTGGATCTGCGGATCGAGCGCGCCGCTCATGCCGTTGCACGTCGTGCAGGCGAACGCGACGATGCCGAAACCGAGCTTCTCCAGCTCGGCAAGCAGGCGCGCCTCTTCCAGATACAGTTGCACGGCCTTCGAGCCCGGCGCCAGCGACGTCTTCACCCAGGGCTTGCGGGTGAGCCCCCGCGCATTGGCGTTGCGCGCGAGCAGCCCGGCGGCGATCACATTCCGCGGATTGCTGGTGTTGGTGCACGAAGTGATGGCGGCGATGATCACGGCGCCGTCCGGCATCTGGCCGGGTTTCTCTTGCCACTTGCCTGCAATGCCCCGCTCTGCGAGCGCGCTGGTCGGCAGCCGCTTATGTGGGTTCGACGGGCCCGCCATGTTGCGCTCGACGGTCGAGAGATCGAAGCGCAGCACGCGCTCGTAGTGCGCCGTTCGCAATGCATCCGCCCACAGGCCGGTGTGCTTCGCGTAGGTCTCGACCAGCTTCACCTGCGCAGCGTCGCGACCGGTGAGCTCGAGATAGTCGAGCGTCTGCCGGTCGATGAAGAACATCGCCGCCGTGGCGCCGTACTCCGGCGCCATGTTCGAGATCGTCGCGCGATCGCCGAGCGTCAGCGCCGCCGCGCCTTCGCCGTAGAATTCGAGATACGCACCGACGACCTTCTCCTTGCGCAGGAACTCCGTCAGCGCGAGGACGACGTCGGTGGCGGTGATCCCGGGCTGCGGCCTGCCGGAAAGCTCGACGCCGACGATGTCCGGCAAGCGCATCCACGACGCGCGTCCGAGCATGACGTTCTCCGCCTCCAGTCCGCCGACGCCGATCGCGATCACGCCGAGCGCATCGACGTGCGGCGTGTGGCTGTCGGTGCCGACGAGCGTATCGGGATAGGCCACGCCCTCCTGCGCATGGATCACCGGCGACATCCGCTCCAGGTTGATCTGGTGCATGATGCCGTTGCCCGGCGGGATCACGTCGACGTTCTTGAACGCCTTGCGCGTCCACTCGATGAAGTGGAAGCGGTCCTCGTTGCGGCGCTCCTCGACCGCGCGGTTCTTGGCGAACGCATCCTTGTCGGAGCCGCCGTGCTCGACCGCGAGCGAGTGATCGACGATCAGCTGCACCGGTACGACCGGATTCACCTGGGCCGGGTCGCCGCCTTGCGCCGCGATGGCGTCGCGCAGCCCGGCAAGATCGACCAGCGCGGTCTGGCCGAGGATGTCGTGACAGACGACGCGCGCCGGGAACCACGGGAAATCCAGGTCGCGACGCCGCTCGATCAGCTGCCCGAGCGACTGCGTCAGCGTCGCCGGATCGCAGCGGCGCACGAGGTTCTCGGCCAGCACACGCGAGGTGTACGGCAGCTTGTCGTAAGCGCCGGGCTGGATCGCGTCGACCGCGGCCCGGGCATCGAAATAATGGAGGGACGTCCCCGGCAGGGGATGGCGATACGCAGCGTTCATGGACCCGGATTCTACTTGTTTGTGGGCATCGAGAAGTCGGCGCCGCCGCGGCCAGGCTCGCGCGGCCAGCGCTGCGTGACGGCCTTCAGGCGCGTATAGAAGCGGATGCCTTCGCGACCGTAGATGTGGTGGTCGCCGAACAGCGAGCTGCGCCAGCCGCCGAAGCTGTGGAACGCCATCGGCACCGGGATGGGCACGTTCACGCCGACCATGCCGACTTCGATCGCCGCCGTGAAGGCGCGCGCCGCGCTGCCGCTGCGCGTGAAGATGGCGGTGCCGTTCGCGTACGCATGCCCGTTGATCAGCCCGATTGCAGCATCCAGATCCGGAACACGCACGATGCCGAGCACGGGACCGAAAATCTCTTCGCGGTAGATCCGCATCTGCGGCTGCACGCCGTCGAACAGCGAGCCGCCGAGGAAGAACCCTTCGCGCGAGCTCTCGACCGTGCCGCGCCCGTCGACGACCAGGCTCGCCCCCTCGCTCACGCCGCTCGCAATGTAATCGCAGACCTTGGCGCGATGCGCGGCCGTGATCAGCGGACCCATGTCGGCGTCGGGATCCGAGTACGCGCCGACGCGCAGACCTTTGATGCGCGGCGCCAGTTTCTCGATGAGCCGCTCGGCAGTGCCCTCGCCCACCGCGACCGCCACCGAAATCGCCATGCAGCGCTCGCCCGCCGAGCCGTAGGCCGCACCCATCAGCGCGTTGGCAGCATCGTCGAGATCCGCATCCGGCATCACGACTGCATGGTTTTTCGCGCCGCCCAGCGCCTGCACGCGCTTGCCGTGCTTCGTGCCTTCCAGGTACACGTGCTGCGCGACGGGTGTCGAGCCGACGAAGCTGATCGCGCTGATCTGCGGATGGCGCAGCAGCGCATCGACGACCTCGCGATCGCCATGGATGACGTTGAAAGCGCCGTCCGGCAGACCTGCTTCCTTCAGCAGATGCGCCAGCACCAGCGAGGCGGACGGATCGCGCTCCGACGGCTTCAGCACGAACGTGTTGCCGCAGGCGAGCGCGATCGGAAACATCCACAGCGGCACCATCGCCGGAAAATTGAACGGGGTGATGCCCGCAACCACGCCGAGCGGCTGACGCAGGCTGAACGCGTCGACACCCGTTCCGACGCTCTCGTTGTGCTCGCCCTTGAGCAGCTCGGCGATGCCGCAGGCGAACTCGACGACTTCCAGCCCTCGCGCGACTTCACCGCGCGCATCGGCGAGCGTCTTGCCGTGCTGACGCGAGATGGCGTCTGCGACCACGTCGCCGGCCTGGTCCAGCAGCTCCCGGAACCGGAACATGACCCGCGAGCGGCGCGACAGCGAGGTTGCAGCCCACGCGGGGAATGCCGCCTTGGCCGCCTGCACGCAGGCCTCGAACTCGGCCGGCGAAGCAAAAGGCACCTGCGCGGTCACCCGGCCGGTGCTGGGATCGAAGATATCGCCCGAGCGCGACGGCGCTCCATGCACGGCTTTGCCGCCAATCCAGTGGGGAACGGTGATGGTCGCGGCGCTCGGGTTCGGTGATGCGGACATGTATACAAAGTAGCGGGAGCCGCGCGTTCCCGCAACCGAACCGTCAGTTGTCGAGCACCTGGCAGATGCGCTCGTACAGCTGGTTGCGCGTAAACGGCTTCGACAGCAGCGGGATGTCCGCGATCGACTTCGGCCCGACGGGAGCAGGCATCTGCGCATAGCCGCTGGTGAACAGGGTGCGCACCTGCGGATGGCGGCGCTGCACCGTCGCGGCGAGCTCCCGGCCGTTGAGCCCGGGCAGTCCGATGTCGGTGAACATCAGGTCGACGCGCTTGTTCTGTTCGAGGATGCGGAGCGCTTCGGCCGCGTCGACAGCTTCCATCACGTTGAAGCCGAGATCGCGCAGCGTGTCCGTCGTGAAGCTGCGAACGGCGTCGTTGTCCTCGACGACGAGCACGGTCTCCGGGCGCTCGCGACGGCTTTGCAGCACGCTGTTCGCGAGCTGCGCCGGGCTGTCGCCGTCGCTGTGCAATCGCGGCAGGTACACCTTGATGGTCGTGCCCTGCCCCGGGTTGCTGTAGATCTTGATGTGCCCGTCGCTCTGCTTCACGAAGCCGAACACCTGGCTCAAGCCGAGGCCGGTGCCCTGACCGAGCGGCTTGGTCGTAAAGAACGGGTCGAAGGCGCGCTCGACTACTTCCGGCGTCATGCCGCTGCCGGTATCGGTCACGCAGATGATGACGTAGCTGCCGGGCGTGAGCTGCATCAGCCGCGCATCCGCCGCGCTCACGTCGGTGAGCGCCGTCTCGATCGTCAGCATGCCGCCGCTCGGCATCGCATCGCGCGAATTGAGCGCGAGGTTCAGCAGTGCGTTCTCCAGCTGGTTGGCATCGACTTGCGCCATGCCGACGGCCGCGTCCTCGATCCTGCGGATGCTGATGTTCTCGGGAAGCGTACGGCGCATCAGCTCGCTCCAGCTGTCTACCAGCCGCGTGATGTCCACCGGCTTCGGCTTGAGCGGCTGGCGCCGCGCGAACGCCAGCAGCTGCTGCGTGAGCGTCGAGGCGCGCTCCGACGCCTTCATCGCCTGCTCGACGCAGCGTCGCCAGCGGTGCTGCTCGCCGGGCAGCTGCTGCGACAGCGTGTCCAGGTTGCCGAGAATCACCGTCAGGAGGTTGTTGAAATCGTGTGCGACGCCGCCGGTCAGCTGGCCGATCGCTTCCATCTTCTGCGACTGGTGCAGCTGCTCCTCCATCAGGCGGCGCTCGGTCAGGTCGCGGGTGACTTTCGCGAAGCCGACCAGGCGATCGTCCCTGCGGATGGCGTCGATGAGCACCATCGCCCAGAACTTCGTGCCGTCCTTGCGCACTCGCCAGCCTTCGCCTTCGAACTTGCCGGTCGCTTCGGCCGTGCGCAGCGCGCGCTCGGCCAGACCGCTCGCGCGGTCCTCCGGCGTATAGAACTCCGAGAAGTGCCTGCCGACGATTTCAGCGGCAGTGTAGCCCTTGATGCGCTCGGCGCCTGGATTCCAGGACACCACCGTGCCTGCGGGGTCGAGCATGAAGATGGCGCAATCGCGAATGCCGTCGATGAGTCGCGCCACGTCGCGCGTGCTGTCGTCGAGGGTGGATATTTTCGCCTCGACAGTGTCCTGCGAATCCGGCTGTTTGCGTCCCATCGACTAGCCGAATTCGGAGCAGCGCGGAAAGGTTCCGGCAAATAATTCCTAGTGGCGGCGCATGCCCGGTTTGAGCAACACTTTGGTCCAGCCGTTCTCGCGCGCATCGAAGTGTTTGTAGGCGTCGGGCGCTTCGTCCAGCGACAACTCGTGCGAGACGATGAACGAGGGCGTCGCCCGGCCTTCGTGGATCAGCTTGCAGAGATAGCGGTTGTACGCCTTCACCGGCGTCTGGCCCGTGCCCATGCTCTGGCCGCGCGTCCAGAACTCGCCGAAGTCGAAGGCCATCTTGCCTTGCCTCGCCAGCTCGTTCGGGCCCTGGGGATCCTCGGGCACGAACACGCCGACGACGCCGAGCACGCCAGCCTCGCGCACCGAGCGCACGAGGTTGTTCATCGTCATGTTCGGATGCTCGTGGCCCTGCACGTCGTGCGCCTGGTAGCCGACGCATTCGCAGCCCTTGTCGGCGCCTTTGCCGCCGGTCAGGTCGAGCACCTGGTCGACCGGCGACGCGCGCGAATCGTCGATCGGAATCGCGCCGATCTGCTCGGCGAGGTGCAGCCGGTCCGGATGGCGATCGACCACCATGATCCGGCTCGCGCCTTTCAGCACCGCGGAGTACGCGGCCATGAGCCCGACCGGACCCCCGCCGTAGATCACGATCGACTCGCCGGGCTGCAGCTTCGCCAGCTCCGTTGCGTGATAACCGGTCGGGAAGATGTCGGCGAGCATCACGTACTCGTCCTCTTTCTCTTCCGCATCGTCAGGCAGCTTCAGACAGTTGAAGTCGCCGTACGGTACGCGCAGATACTCCGCCTGCCCGCCTTCATACGGCCCCATGTCGGCATAACCGTAGCCCGCGCCGGCGGAGCCGGGATTCATCGTGAGGCACGCGCCCGTCTGCCCGCGCTCGCAGTTGCGGCAGTAGCCGCACGCGACGTTGAACGGGATGCAGACGCGGTCGCCCTTCTTCAGGCGTGCGACGGCGGCGCCGCACTCGATCACTTCACCAAGGTTTTCGTGGCCGATGATGCGGCCGGGCTCGAGATCCGTGCGGCCCTCGTACATGTGCAGGTCGGAGCCGCAGATGTTCGTCGTGGTAATCCGCACCAGCACGTCGGTGGGCGCCTCGATCTTCGGATCGGGCATCTGCTTGACCTGCACGTCGCGAGGCCCGTTGTAGACGACTGCTTTCATGTGCTGCTCCACGTCGCGGAATCGAATGATCAGGAGCAACGTTCATTGCGCGGGCCTGTTCCTGCGGGTCGCGCGAGATCGGGTTGTCTGCGTTCCTCCTACATCCGCGCCGCCGCCGGTCATTCAGGGATTCGCTTAACGGCAAAGCGCTGACCCAGTCACTCTTTTCCATACGGCGCCTGCCTACAGTGCCCGCTATCGACATAACGCGGGGCGGCATCAGAGCGATCATGAGCGCAGGCGGGGCTGCGGCGGGCGACGGCGGGATTCTCTACTTATATAAGGAGCTTTGGCGCCACTGCGCAGGTCAGCGCAAGCTGCTGCTCGGCGCGATGGCCCTGCTCATCGGCGCTCAATGCGTCCTGCTCGCTGTCCCCTATCTCGCGGGACACGCGATCAACGCTCTGCAAGCACATGGCGCTGACGGTCTGCGCGAAGCCGGACTCTGGCTGGCGCTGGTCGTTGCAATCACCGCAGGCAGCTGGGTAGTGCACGGACCAGGCCGTATCCTCGAGCGCAACGTCGCACTCACGGTGCGACAGCGCATCTCCGGCGGGCTCGTCGCGAAGCTGTTCTCGCTGCCGCTGTCATGGCACGAGGCGAATCACTCGGCTGCAACGGCACATCGCGTGCAACAGAGCAGTCATGCGCTCACGGCGTTCGCGCAGAGCCAGTTCATCTATCTCAACAGCGCGATCCGCCTCGTCGGCCCGGTCGTCGCACTGTGCTGGCTGCAGCCGATCGTCGGCGTGACGGCGCTCGCCGGCCTCACGGTCATCTGCGCTTCGGTGATCGGCTTCGATCGCGCGATGATCCGGCTGGCGCGTCAGGAGAACGATGCGGAGTCGAGGCATCATCCGCAACCTGCACGCGCGCGGCTTCCGCGTGACGTTCTTCGAGCCCGATGCGTACGAGCGGCAGCAGCATCGCGACATCGAGGATCCGCACTGGGCTCGCGTGGTCGTCTACCCGGCGACGCCCGCCGGCGCCGGCGCGGCGCTCGAAGCAGCGAGCGACGCAGACATTCTGGTCAAGGCGAGCGGGGTCGGCGTGCTCGACGAGTTCCTGGAAGCCGAGATTCCGCTGCTCGGCGCCGCGCTCGGCAGGACCACCGTGTTCTGGGACGTCGATGCGCCCGCGACTCTGCAGCGGATGCGCGAGAACGCCGCCGATCCGTTCCGCTCGCAGGTGGCGCGCTACGACATGGTCCTGACGTACGGCGGCGGCCCGCCCGTCGTCGACGAGTATCGCAGCCGCGGCGCGCGGCACTGCGTGCCGACCTACAACGCGGTGGATCCGCAGACGCACTTTCCCGTAGCGCCCGACAAGCGCTTTGCAGGCCAGCTCGGCTTCCTCGGCAACCGCTTGCCGGATCGCGAGCGACGCGTCGCCGAGTTCTTCCTGGCCCCGGCCCGGACGCTGCCGGGGCTGCGCTTCGTGCTCGGCGGCAGCGGCTGGGACAGCCACGGCAATCTCGGCTCGAATGTCAGCTACGTCGGGCACGTCTATACGCACGAGCACAACGCGTTCAACTGCTCCTCGCGCGCGGTCATCAACATCAATCGCGACAGCATGGCAGCTACCGGCTACTCGCCGCCGACGCGCGTCTTCGAGGCAGCGGGCGCCGGCGCTTGCCTGATCTGCGATGCGTGGGAAGGCATGGAGCAGTTCCTCGATCCTGGCAGCGAGGTGCTCTGCGTGCAGTCGGGCGATGAAGTCGCGGCGCTTCTGCCGTGCCTCGATGCCGACATCGCGAAGCAGCTCGGGCATGCGGCACGGCGGCGGATTCTCACGCAGCACACCTACGCACATCGCGCCGCGCAGCTGCACGAGCTGCTCGCCGGCAGCTCGCGCTCAGGCACGAACTCTTTGCGCAACGTGGAGGTCGGATCCCGTGCCGCACCGCATTGACATCGTCGTCGTCGGCCTGGCCATCACCTCGTCGTGGGGCAACGGTCACGCCACGACCTATCGATCGCTGCTGCAGGGCCTGCAGGAGCGCGGTCATCGCGTCCTGTTCCTGGAGCGCGACCAGCCGTGGTATGCGAAGCACCGCGACGCGCCGCGGCTCGACTACTGCGACGCGCAGTTGTACGCCGACTTCGACGATCTGCGAGCGCGCTTCACCGAGCGCATTCGCGCTGCCGATGCCGTGATCGTCGGCTCCTACGTCGCCGATGGCCGCGAGTCTGCGACTGGGTGCTGGAGCACGCCCGCGGAGTCCGCGCCTTCTACGACATCGATACGCCGGTAACGCTGGCGTGTCTGCGCAGCGACACGTGCGAATACCTGCGCGCCGACCAGATCCCGCAGTTCGATCTGATGCTCAGCTTCACCGGCGGACCGACGCCGCGGCGGCTGGAAGCTGCGTTCGGCGCTCAGCGTGCCCGTGCGTTGTATTGCAGTGTCGATGTCGCAAAGTATCGGCCGCAGCCCGTGCCGAAGGTTTTCGCGCTCGGCTACCTGGGCACCTACAGCCTCGACCGCCAGGGGCCGCTGGAACGCCTGCTCAACGATCCGGCGCGGCGGCTTGCCGCCCGGAGGTTCGCGGTCGTCGGCGCACAATATCCGCCGCAGCTGCAGTGGCCAGCGAACGTCGAGCGCATCGAGCATCTCGCGCCGGCCGACCACGCCGCGTTCTACAGTTGTCAGCAGTTCACGTTGAACCTCACGCGCGCCGACATGCGCAAGGTCGGGTACTCGCCGAGCGTGCGGCTGTTCGAGGCGGCGGCGTGCGGCACGCCGATCATTTCCGACCATTCGCCGGGACTGGCGGAGCTGTTCAGGCCGGGAGTCGAGATTCTGTTTGCGCGGGACGCCGACGAGGTGCTCGAGCATCTGCAGCAACTCGGAGCCACCGAGCGCGCGCAGCTGGCCGAGGCGGCTCGCGAGCGCGTCTTGAACGCACACAGCAGTGCGCATCGAGCGGCGGAACTGGAGCAGTATCTGTCGGACGCCCGCAGCAGCGCTGCACGCGCCCAGGTTCGCCCTGCACATCGCCCGGCTGCGGCAACACGATGAAGCGGCACGCGACAACATCCAGGCACGAGCTGCGAGCCACGATCGATGCGCTCGGGCCGTGGTTTCACAACGTGCATCTGCCGGACGGGACGCAGACTGCGCCGGGACATCGCTTCGGCGACTTCCCGGGCTTCAAATGGCGCAAGATCGAGCACGCAGTGCCCGACGATCTGCATGGCTGGTCGGTGCTCGACATCGGCTGCAACGCCGGCTTCTACAGCATCGAGCTGGCGCGCCGCGGCGCCGACGTGCTCGGCATCGACGTCGAGCCGCTGTATCTCGAGCAGGCGCGCTGGGTCGCGCAGCAGTGCGGCCTGCAGAGGCAGGTACAGTTCATGCTCGCGGACGTGTACGACCTGATCTGGCAGCGCCGCACGTTCGATCTGGTGTGGTTCACAGGCGTGTTCTATCACCTGCGCTACCCGCTGCTGGCGCTCGACCTGGTGCGCCGCGTGACCGGCCGGCTGCTGATGTTCCAGGCCATGACGATGCCGGGCGAAGCCAGCATCGAAGTGCCGCGCGACCTGCCGCTCGAGCAGCGCGACGCGATGCTGCAGGAAGGCTGGCCGAAGATGGCCTTCATCGAGCACCGCGTGGCCGGCGACGCCACCAACTGGTGGGCGCCGAGCCACGCCTGCGTCGAGGCGCTGCTGCGCTCATCGGGGTTCCGGGTCGTGGACCGGCCCGAGCACGAGTTCTACGTCTGCAGCGTGGCCGCCGGCACGGCGCCCGCGGATCTGCAGCGATTGCTGCGCACGATCGAGACCTGAGCCGGCTCAGTGCCGGACTTCGTCCGCGTCATCCTCGCCGGCGGCGTCGTCCTCGCCGTCGTGGCGCACCGAGCGGGCCGCGATGCTGTCGCGATCGACGAACCTGGCGAAGCGGCTCTTGCTGCCGGTCGCGGTCTCGTCCTGGTACAGGAACGCGAGGTTGTTCTCGTCGAAGGTGGCGAAGAACTCGTCCCAGCCGATGCGGCCGAGCGATTGCTCCGGCGCTCCGAAATCGATGCGCAGCAGGCCGCCGCGCGGTCCGTGCGTGCCCTTCACGTACGCCGGATGGCCGTCGCGCTCCTCGACCCAGCGGCGGATGGTTTCATGATCGGTGGTGGCGATTGCCTGTGTCATGCGAGTGCTCCTGTGCGTGCCTGCCCGGGTGGCGCATCGCGACCGCGAGCTCGACGTATTCGACCAATTGCCGCACCGTGCGCAGCTGCTCGACGTCCTCGTCCGGCAGGTCGATCGCGAAGCGGTCTTCGATCGCCAGCACCAGCGTGACCGAATCGAGGGAGTCCGCGCCCAGATCGCGGCCCAGCGCCGCGTCCGGGGTGACCTGTTCGGGGCTGCAGCCGAGGACGGCCGCGATCTGCGCGATCACTGCGCTCGAGATGTCGCTCATCGATGAGTGTGCGTGCCCTTTTGCACGAGTAGTCATGTACGGGAACACGCAGAACTCGCGGGTGCCGCGCCGCGTTCCGCACCTGCAGCGAGCGCGTGCAGTGCAAGCGCGCAGCGCCGGCAATTAACATGCGTTAATGGCCCTTGACGGATTTAGGGCTAGTCTAGGGCGGAGCCGCCGGAACGACCGATGACCCTATCCAGCAGCACTGCGACGCGCGACCCGGACCAGCGCCTGGCCGAAGCGTTCGACGACCTGACGGCTGCGGCCGGACACGACGCAGCCGTGCACGTTGCAGCCGTCGCCGCGAGCGAGCTTGCAGGCGCCGCCGGGCTGTGCCTGCTATCCCCTGCCGAAGATCGCTGCATCGTCGCCCTGGCGCGGACGCGGGAGCTGTATCGCTGCGACGTCGGGCGCACGCGCTTCGGCAAGACTTCCGGGCAGGCCGAGTTCATCGCATCGCCGACAGGCGAGCGGAAAAGCGTCGGCACGACATTGATCGTGACGCTGCGACAGACGAGCGGCTACACGGCCGTGGTATTCCTCTGGGACGCCGCGGATCCGCTCGATCCGCAGCTCGCGCGCCGGCTCGAGCTGCTCGCCAAAGCACTGGGCATGGCAACGCAGACGTGGCGACGCAACGAGCAGTACGCGCAGCGCCTGGACGCTCAGCAGCGTCTCGCCGCCGATCTGCAGCACCGCCTGCGCAACAACCTCGCACTCATCCGCTCCGTCGTGCGCCGCTCGTACGACACGGCCGAATCTCCAGAGCAGTTCGCCCTGCATCTGGAGGCGCGCATCGGCGCGCTGGCGCGCATGCAGGGTGCGCTGGCAGCAGCCGGCTCTGCCGGCGTCGAGCTGGAAGAGCTGGTGCGCACCGAGCTGATCGCCAGCGCGGTTCCGGAGAAGCACTATTTCGTGCAGGGGCCGGCCGTGTGGCTGCGGGGCAAAGCCGCCGAATCGCTTGCGCTCGTCGCGCACGAGCTGGCAACCAATTCGCTCAAGTACGGCGCACTGGCCGCGTCCACCGGACGCCTGGCGGTGGTCTGGGAAGTCACCCGGGCAGAGCAGCCGCGACTGTGGCTGAGCTGGAGCGAAAGCGGCGTAACCGTCGCCACCGTCGCGCCGCGGCGCCGCGGCTTCGGACAGGAGCTGCTCGAATGCACGCTGCCCTATGAGCTCAGCGCCCGCACCCAGCTGACGTTCAGCCCCGGCGGCGTGCATTGCACGATCGAGCTGCCGCTGGAACCGTACGCTACCGTAGTCGAACAGCCGGCGCAGCACGCGCATGGAGCCGCCCGATGAACAGCTCCATACTGAGCCAACAGCAGCTGCGTGAGCGTCCCCTGCAGGGCCGGCGTGTGCTCGTGGTCGAAGACGACTACTTCATCGCGCTCGAGCTGTGCACTGCGCTGCGCAGCGCCGGCGCCGAGGTTCTCGGTCCGGCGCGCGATGTCGAAAGCGGTCTCGCCGCGATCGGCGAGCAGCGCCTCGATTGCGCCGTGCTGGACATCAACCTGCGCGGCCGCATGGCCTTTCCGATCGCCGCCGAGCTGCGCAAGCGCGGCGTGCCGACGATCTTCGCGACCGGCTACGACGAAACCATGGTGCCCGCCGAGCACGCCGCTACGCTGCGCCTGGAGAAACCAGTGAACCTCCCCGTGCTGTGTCGCGCCGTCGAGGAGTGTTGCACCGGGGAGCCGCCTGCATGAGCCCCGGTCCCAGCACGACGCGGCTGCTGCTGCGACTGGGCGACTTCGCGCCGCTGTCGCCCGACGAATCGCGTTCGCTGGAGAGCGCGGTCGGACCCGCGCGCCTGTACCGGCCGCACGAAGACCTCACGCGTGAAGGCGAGCCGGCCGCGCACATCGGCCTGATCGTGTCGGGCTTCGCCTACCGCTGCCGCGTGCTGCCCGATGGCCGGCGCCAGATCGTGACGTACCTCATTCCGGGTGATCTGTGCGATGCGCGCCAGCTGCTCCTGCCGGCGGCGACGCACACTGTCAGCGCGCTGACAGCCGCGAACGTGGCCACGTTCCCCCGCGAGACGCTGCTGTCGGTGATCGAGCGTCATCCGCGCATCGGCCAGGCGTTGTGCTGGCTGGCGCTGCTCGAAGAGCAGATCGCGCGCGAATGGCTCGTCAACGTCGGTCAGCGCACCGCGCTCGAGCGCCTCGCCCACTTGTTGTGCGAGATCTTCACGCGCATGCAGGCGGTCGCCCTGACCGATGGCGGCCGGTGTGAGCTGCCGCTGACGCAGGTCGAGCTGGCCGATACGCTGGCGCTGTCGACGGTGCACGTGAACCGGACGCTGCAGGAGCTGCGGCGCCTCGGGCTGGTATCGCTGTCGAGCGGCCTGCTGGAAATCCACGACTTCGATGCTCTGCAGTCGCTCGCCATGTTCAGCCCGGACTATCTGCATCCCGGCAGCCAGCGCGTCGAGCGCCGGCGGCGGCTCGTGCCGGGCTGAAAACCTCGCGCGCCCGGCGCATTTCATTCACACATGTTATTGAGAGAGATCGGCCGGCAGCACTAGGCTCGCCTTCCTGACATTCGCCCCTGGGGAGGGGAAATGGCGAGGCAACCCGTGCTGCCCACCGCGCTGCGCGGACGATGGATCCTCATCGTCGAGGACGACTGCGTGACCGCGATGGACCTGGCCGAGACCCTGTCGGCGGCCGGCGCACAGATCATCGGGCCGGCGACTACGATCGAGACCGCGTTCGAGCTGCTGCATCGGCGACCGCCGCTCGACATCGCATTGCTCGATGTCGAGATCGAAGGCACGTACGTGTTCGACGTCGCGGACGAGATCGTCCGCCGCAAAGTGCCGATAGTCTTCACGACCGGCTACGAGCGCAGCGAGATCCCGCAGCGCTTCTGCGCCACGCGTCACTGCGAAAAGCCGGTGAGCATCGGCGCGATCGCGCAAGCGCTCAGCGACGAGCTCGCCCTGCATCAGCTCAGCAGCTGCACATAGATCGACTCCCTCCGGAACTGTTGCTGCTCACAGACGATTGCATGTGAGGCCGGCGCCCGCCGGCGTGCAGCGAGCGAGGGGAATTTCAATGGATGCGCGCATCGTAGTGTTGGCAACGGTGGTGTTGTCATCGTTCGTCGCGACGGCACATGCCCAGGGACGCGACGACTCCGGCGGGCAGCGCGGCGAGATCGCGCTCAGCAACGATACGCTGCAGCTGCGTTACGTCGGACGCGACGGCGACGTCGGCAACGGCGGGCAACTCACCGGCACGTTCTTCCTCAGCGAGCAGCGCGACATCGTGCTGAGCGCCGGCCTGCTGTTTCCTGCAGACCTGCCCGACAACCTCGACGTCGGCAACCGGCTGACGCTGCGCTTCGGCCCGCAGGTGTATGCCGCACTGCTGGAGGAGGAGAACAACGACGTGATGGCGGTGAGCGTCGGCGCCGAAGCGCGCTTCGTGATCAATCGCCGCATCGGGCTGGCAATCTCCGGACAGGCGTACTACGCGCCCGACATCCTCACGTTCGGCTCGGCCGACAGTCTCACGGACCTGAGCGCGCGCGCCGAGATCCAGGTCGCGCCGGAGCTGCTCGCATTCGGCGGCATGCGCTGGTTCGAATTCGATCTCACCGAGGGCGGCGGCGAGCGCACGCTGCAGCAGGAGCTGTTCTTCGGCGTCGGATACAAATTCTGAGCGTTCGCGAGCGGATCTTCGGACGGCGCCTCGCGAACGAAGAGGTCGCGCAACGCAAGCTCGGCGCCTATGCGGGCATTCCGGCCATGGGGCTCGATGGAATTGCCTCCTCGGCTTACGGTCCCGAAGCTGCGCTCACGGTACTGATACCGCTGGGCGCGGTCAGCGCGACGTACATCGGCTGGGTCATGGGGCCGATCCTGCTGCTGCTCGCCGTTCTGTTCGCGTCGTACTGGCAGACGATTCGCGCGTATCCGAACAGCGGCGGCTCCTACATCGTCGCGAGAGAGAACCTGGGCGAGAACGCGAGCCTGCTGGCCGCAGCCGCGTTGATGATCGACTACGTGCTCAACGTCGCAGTCGCCATCTCGGCCGGCGTCGCGGCACTGGTTTCCGCAGCGCCGGCGCTGCATCCATACATGCTGTCGCTGGCGCTCGCGATCCTGGCGTTCGTCACTCTGGTGAACCTGCGCGGCACGCTCGACGCGGGACGCCTGTTCGCGATTCCGACTTACGCGTTCGTAGCGAGCTTCACGGCGATCCTCGTTGTCGGCGTGTACCGCGCTGTGACATCGGGCGGACATCCGCACCCGGTCGTGCCGCCGCCGCCGCTCGGACCCGCGGTCGAAGTTGCTGCACTGTGGCTGCTGCTGCGTGCATTCGCTGCCGGCTGTACCGCCATGACCGGCGTCGAAGCGGTGAGCAACGGCGTGAGCGCATTCCGCGAGCCGACAGTGAAGCACGCGCATCGCACGCTCGCGGGGATCGTGATCATTCTCGGCGTCCTGCTCGCGGGCATCGGCTATCTCACCCGCGCGTACGGCATCGGCGCCATGGATCAGACCCAACCGACGTATCGCAGCGTGCTGTCGCAGCTCGCCAGCGCCGTGGTCGGCACCGGTCCGTGGTACTACATCGCGGTCGGCTCGCTCTTGTGCGTGCTGGTGCTGTCGGCCAACACCAGCTTCGTGGACTTCCCGCGCCTGTGCCGCAACATCGCGCAGCACGGCTTCCTGCCGCGGCCGTTCGCGATCGCCGGGCGCCGCCTGGTGTTCTCGATCGGCATCCTCTACCTCGCGGTCACTGCGGGCGCGCTGCTGATCGTGTTCGGCGGCATCACCGACCACCTGATCCCGTTGTTCGCGATCGGCGCCTTCATGACGTTCACGCTGTCGCAGTCCGGCATGGTCGTGCACTGGCTGCGCGAGCTGCGGCAGGAACGCAGCTCGACGCCGCAGCGCGCGATTCGCACGCACCTGGCGATCAACGCTGCCGGAGCTCTCACCACTGGCACTGCGCTCGCGATCATCGTCGCCGCGAAATTCACCGAAGGGGCGTGGATCACGCTCGCGGTCGTGCCGGCCGTCATCATTCTGTTGCGATCCATCCGCCGCTATTACGACCGGCTCGGTGCGCGGGTCCGCGATACATCGCCGCTGCACATCACGAGCGCCGCTCCGCCGATCGTGCTGGTGGCGATCGACGAGTGGAACCAGCTCTCCGACAAGGCCGTGACGTTCGCCCTCAACCTCTCGCCCGACGTCATCGGCGTGCACCTCACGCAGCTGGAGGGCCCGTACAGCAACGAGGAGCAGCGCAAGATCGAGGAGCAATGGCACTGCCGGGTGCGCGAGCCGGCGCGCAAGGCCGGTCACCCGCCGCCGGACCTCGCTGTACTGCCGGCGCGCTACCGCGCCATCCACGAGCCGGTCCTCGATTTCGTGCACGGACTGGAGGAGCGGTTCCGCGACCGCACCATCGCCGTGCTGATTCCGGAGCTCGTCAAGCAGCGCTGGTATCAGCGCCTGCTGCACACCGATCGCGCGCGGCATCTGCGCTCGCAGCTGCTGAAACACGGCGGCACGCATCTCACGATCATCAACGTGCCGTGGTACCTGGACGAGTCCAGGATGTAGAGCGGCTCCTTCAGGCGGGCTGCAGCTGCATGCGCGGCGCGCGCGGGAAAGTGAAAGCGAGCGCCGTCGCCACCAGGCCGAGGCCGAACGAAGCGAAGAACATCCACGAGTAGCCGCCGAAGTGGTCGTAGATCCAGCCGCCGGCGAGCGGCCCGAGCGACATGCCGAGGCTCGACAACATCGTCGCCGCGCCGAACACCGTGCCCATGATCGACTGACTGAAGTACTCGCGCGCAAGCACGGCATACAGCGGCATCACGCCGCCGTATGCGGTGCCGAAGACCAGCGCGAGCGCGTAGAACTCGCCCAGCTGGCTGACGAAGGGATACATGCCGATCGCGATCGCCTGCGTCACCAGGCCGATTATCACGATGCGCTTCGCGCCGTAGCGATCGCCGGCAACGCCGAGCAGCAGCCGGCCGCCGAGGCCCGCCAGTCCTTCGACGCTGTAGATGGTGACTGCCGCCATCGGCGCGATGCCGCACGTCATCGCGTAGCTGACCATGTGGAAGATCGGGCCGGAATGCGCCGCGCAGCACATGAAGAACGTCAGGCCGAGGACGATGAACTGCGGCGAGCGCAACGCCTCGCGCACCGAGCCGATGCCGCCGCTCGTGTCGACTACCGCACCGCCTGAGATCGTCGGCGTGCCAGCAGGCCGCTGACGGACCAGCAATGCCGCGGGAATCAGCAGCACCCAGGCGAGGATGCCGATGTCGAGCATCGCCGTGCGCCAGTCGTATTCAGTGATGAGCCAGCGCGCGAACGGCGAGATGGTCATCGGCGCGACGCCCATTCCTGCGGAGACCAGCGAGACTGCAAGACTGCGCTGAGTATCGAACCATCCGGTCGTCAGCGCGATCATCGGCGCGAAGAACGTGCTCGCGGCGAGACCGATGAGGACGCCGTAAGTGAGCTGGAACTGCAACAGCGTGGTGGCGCGGCTCGCCAGCACCAGTGCGAGGCCGAGCAGCACCGCGCCGATCATCACGACGATGCGCGTGCCGTAGCGATCGCTGATCGCTCCCCAGCCGAACGCGCCTGCGCCCATCACGAGGAAGTTGAGCGTCATCGCCGCGGAGACGCCCGCGTGCGACCAGCCCGTATCCTTCGTCAGCGGATCGAGGAATACCGCCAGCGAGAACATCGCGCCGAGCGCGATGCAGGTCATGAGTGCGCCGACAGCCACGATCGTCCAGCGATAGCCGAGATTCATTCGTGCAAGCTCCGGTTGCCTGTCCTGATGACGAACGGCGGCGTGCGAAATCGACAGTCGCAGCGATTTTTACTCATCCCGGGCTTTATCTCGGGCTCACCGACCCCTGGAACTCCCGGGGCGTGCGCCCGTAAGCCTGGCGGAACGCAGCGCTGAAATGGCTGTGGCTCGAGAAGCCCAGGTCCATGCTCAGGCTCGTGAGATCGTGGTACCGGCCGAGCAGATCGAGCGCGCGCGCCAGCCGCAGCCGCAAGTGATAGCGGTACACCGGCATGCCTTAGCGTTTCCGCTTCGAGCGTCTCCGCCACGTTGCGATCCAGGCTGTAGCGCAGCGTCGCGACCAGCGCCTGCGTGCCTGCATCGATGCGCAGGCGCTGGCGTCGGAACATCAACCCGTCGCTGTCACGCACGGACTATGAAACGACGTTCGCGAGCCTCACGTTCGGGCTTGCGCCCGCAGCTGCTGTTTCACGCGCTTCGTTGCGATCACTCCGATGAATTGACGCACCTTCGCGTCGGCGCTCAACGTGGCGACTTCTTCTTCGTAGAGCGCCTTCACCAGGTCGGTCGAGGTGGCAGTTTCGCGCGCGATCGTGGCCACCTGGGCCTCGCTCGACTTCGCCTGCACGGGTTCCAGGCTGATGGCGTGCGACATCGTGTTCGAGCCTCTTGCGACGGAGGGGTCGAGAATAGTCAACTCGCGCGCTGCAGTTGAGTCTCAAAGCGCCGACTGGCCGCAAGACGTGGCCGTGCGACGGCGCCTAGTAGACCTCGGGCACCAGCATCTCGGCCGGCACCGGCTGGCGCGAGTAGTCCTTGCGTCGTTCGCGCTCCGGCAGCGCGACGGGCGCTTTCTCGACGTCGCCGTAAGGAAACTGCTTCAGCAGGTGATCGATGCAGTTGAGGCGCGCGCGCTTCTTGTCGACCGCCTGCACCACCCACCAGCGCGCCTCCGCGATGTGCGAGCGCTGCAGCATGACCTCCTTGGCCTTGGTGTAATCCTCCCAGCGCCGCCGCGACTCCAGGTCCATCGGGCTCAGCTTCCATTGCTTGAGCGGATCGTGGATGCGGCCGAGGAATCGCACGTGCTGCTCCTCGTCGGTGATCGAGAACCAGTACTTGAGCAGGCGGATCCCCGAGCGCACCAGCATGCGCTCGAACTCCGGCACGGAGCGGAAGAACTCCTCGTACTCCTCGGGCGTGCAGAAGCCCATCACGTGCTCGACCCCGGCGCGGTTGTACCAGCTGCGGTCGAACAGCACGATCTCGCCGGCTGCCGGCAAGTGCGGCACGTAGCGCTGGAAATACCATTGCGTGCGCTCGCGGTCGTTGGGAGCCGGCAGCGCCACGACGCGACAGACGCGCGGATTGAGCCGCTGCGTGATGCGCTTGATCGCGCCGCCCTTGCCCGCCGCGTCGCGCCCCTCGAACAGGATCACGATCTTCTCGCGGCTCGCGACCACCCAGTCCTGCAGCTTCACCAGCTCCGCCTGCAGGCGGAACAGCTGGCTGAAATAGTGCCGCCGGTACTCCTTTTCTTCGGCGGCGTCCTGGGTGACGGGCGTGTCCGGCAACGGGTGCCGGTCCTCGATCTCCATCTCCAGCTCTTCGTCGTAGCCGTCCGCGAGATCGCGGCTGATGCGCAGGATCAGCTCCTCATCGTCCAGCGGCGGCTTGCTCATGATGGGCCCTCGGCGGATGTGCAGCATGGAAAGTCGTGCCTTGTAGCACACGAGCATGACTAAACTACTGCAACCCGAGCCTGAGGGCCTGCAGATGCCCGCCTACGAGATCAGCACCGACCCCGCGCGCCTCGATGTCGGCGCGATCCACGCGTTCCTCACGCGCAGCTACTGGTCGCCGGGGATTCCGCGCGCGACCGTCGAGCGCGCCATCGCCAATTCGCTGTGCTTCGGCGCCTTCTGCGAGGGACGGCAGGTCGGCTTCGCCCGCATGGTCACCGACCGCACCACGTTCGCTTATCTGTGCGACGTCTACGTGCTGGAGGAGCACCGCGGCCGGGGGCTGGCCAAGCAGCTCATGGACCACGTCATGGGCCATCCGGACCTGCAGGGGCTGCGGCGCATGATGCTCGCGACGAGCGATGCGCATGGCCTGTATGCGCAATTCGGGTTCACAGCGCTGAGCGCGCCGGAGCGCATCATGGAGAAGCACAAGCCGAACGTTTATGCGGAGTCGGGCTGAAGCCCGACCTACGGGTGGTGCGAGTAGACGGAGGTGCTGCCGTCGCGGCCGACGAGGACGACGTCGTAGGGCTGGACTTCGCCTGACGGAACTTCCATGCCGGGCGAGCCGGCCGGCATCCCGGGGACGGTGATGCCCTTGGCGTCCGGCCGCTCGCGCAGCAGCCGCTTGATGTCGTCCATCGGCACGTGGCCTTCGACGAAGTAGCCGCCGACTTCCGCCGTGTGGCACGAGCCCATGCCATACGGGATGCCCACGCGCTGCTTCACCGGGTTGAGGTTGTCCACGTCGCGCACTTCCACCGGGAAGCCCGCGCCGCGCAGCCGCTCCACCCAGAGCTTGCAGCAGCCGCACGTAGCGGTCTTGTGCACGACCACGTTCGGCAATGCGGGCTCGGCGGTCGTGCGTGAGCATCCGCTCAGCACGACCGCCAGCAGCACGCTTGCCCCGATCGCCTTGATCTTCGTTTGCATGCCGCGAAGAGTACTACCAGCGGTACTTCGCCTGGAAGTTGATCTCGCTGCCCTCGATCGGCCGGGCCAGGATCACGCCGTTGGTGCCCGCAGCCGTGCCGAAGATGCGCGAGTTGGCTTCCGTGAGGCCCAGCTCGTCGGTCACGTTCGTGCCGCGCAGGCTGAACAGCCAGTTCTCGCCAATGCTCGCGTCGATGCCGAAGTCCCACGTCTCGTAAGATCCCAGCTGCTGCAGACCCGACTGGTCCTGCGTGTGATCGCCGATGTGCGAGTAGCTCACGTAGCCCGTGAGGTCGCCCCACGCCAGCGGCAACGTGTAGCTCGGCGTGAGCATGTAGCGCACCTTCGGCTGGCGCTGCAGCTGCTTGCCTTCGATCGGCGCGCAGCCGTTGCCTGTCACGACGTTGGTGAACGGGAAGCAGGCGTCGAAGTCCGTGTACTCGCCGTCGAGATAGTTGGCGATCACGCGGAAGCGGAAGTTATCCGTCGGGTTGATCCAGCCGATGAAGTTGATGCCCTTCGACTCCGAGCCGTAGAACAGCTGATTACCGGTCGGCGCACCGCTCGATGTGGTCTGCTGGTACGCGAGACCGGTGAAGTCGCGGTAGTAGACGCTGAGATCGGCGTACAGCAGGTCGTTCTCGAACTTGTAGCCGACCTCGAAGTTGCGGATCACCTGCGTCGGCGCCGTGTTGCCGGTCGTGGAACCGCGGATGCCGTTATCGAAATCCGCGAAATGTCCGCCACGATTGACGCGCGCATAAGCAGCCATCGAATCCGTGAACGCATAGTTGGCACCGACGGTCCACGACGTGAAGTTCTCGTCGTAGTCCGTGATGGCCAGCGTGCCGTTGCACACCGGCACGGAGTTGTTGTACTCCGTCAGCGGATTGTTATCGAGGTCGACGTTGGTCAGGTTGCACACGCGATTGGTCGCTTCCTGATTCTCATAGCGCACGGACGCGTCCAGCAGCCACTTGTCGATGCGCCACGAGTCCGACAGGTACAGCGCCTTGTTGAATGCGTGGCCCGCCTGCGCGATGTTGAAGCCGCCGTTGTCCAGGAACCCTTGCTCGTCCGTCTTCTGGCGAGTCTGTCCGCCGGAGACGTACGTGATCGTGATCGGCCGCGCGTTCGGCGTGTTGGTCATCATCATCTGATTGCCGAGCGCCCACTTGTCATCCATCGTGTAGTACGCGGTGTAGAGGCCGACCGTCAGCGTGTTGCCGTCGAACAGCTCCTTGCTCACGCGCAGATCGTTGTTGAACTGCTCGAGCTCCTTGTGAATGAACCACCAGCCCTGGTGAATGACGCCCTGGTCGGCCGGCACGGCGCTGCCGTCGCGGAACAGCGCCGTCGCCGAGTTCAGCGGCAGCCCGAGGCCGCCGAGGTTGGTGGGGATCGTGTACAGCTCGTCGAACAACGAAGCCGGATTCGTGCCCGAGAACAGCGCGTTGGTGTCGACGTCGCCGCTGTTGAACAGGAACTTGTCGCTGATCGACCAGCCGTTGCCGAAGTCGTAGTCGTAGTTCGCGCCGAGGAAGATCATCTGCGCGCCGCGGCCGTTGGCCAGATCCGCGTTGGTGCCGCCGCCGGGATAACCGTCGAGCCGCACGTGCTGGATCGCCTTGCTGTAGTACGTGTCGGTGAGCGGATCGAAGCCCGGGAAGCGACGGAACTGATCCGTGCCCGTCTGGATCAGCGGAATCGGCGTGATGAACTGGTTCTTGTCGTCGAGATAGCGCGCGTACAGCACCAGGTCGCCGGTGTCGGCCTGATGCTTGAGCGTCGCCGTGATCTGCCCGCCCTCGTCCGCCTTGAACTGCGGGTCGCGCACGCCGTCGGACGTGCGGTAGAAGCCGCCGACGCTGCCGTACCAGCCATCGCTGATCTTGAAGCCGTAGAAACCGTCGAGGCGATACAGCCCTTCATCGCCGTACGTGAGACCGAGACTACCGGTCGGCTCATCCGAGCCTGTCTTGAGCAGATAGTTGCTGGTCGCGCCCATCTGGCCGCCGGCAAACACCACCGAAGGTCCTCCCTGCAGGATTTCGACGGAGCGGATCGTGTCGTCGAGGCGGAAGATGCTGGTCGTCTCGAAGAACGACAGCGTCGGCATGCCGTACAGCGGCGAGCTCATCAGCTGTGTCGTGAAGTACGGCGCATCGCCGCCGCCGGGGAAGCCGGCGATCTCGATGTTCGCGCCGGTCTGGCCGCCGGTCGACTCGGGCCACAGGCCCGGCGAGATCTTCAGCAGATCCGCAGTGCTCTTCGGATTGGCGTTGCGGATCTCATCTTCGTTCGCCGTGACGATGTTGTAGCTCGCTTCGAGCTTCTTCACGCCGCCGGAAATCGCGGTGCCGGTGACGACGACCGTTTCGAGATTACTGCCGGCCTCGCGCGGCGCCGGCGTCTCCTGTGCATGCAGCAACGTTGGTGTCGAAGCCGCAGCAATGATCGCCAGCCCGACGATGCGCGGGCTGCGCGTGTGCAAATTCGTGCTCATGAGTCCCCCTTGGCCACAGTCGGCGAGCGCGAATCGCAGCAGCGATACAGCGCATCGATGCCAACACTGTCGGATTCTCTAACACCCGCAAAATGGAGTTGTCAACGAAGCGGGCGAGCAGCGTTCGCGTCGTGCGAAGTGCACGACGCGCAGCGGTGCGAGCACAAATTACAAATTGCCGAGCTGCGTAGGCGGACGTCGCATCACTTGTATTTGATCACGACGTTTTTGAACGACAGCGCGAACACCGCGGCAACGATCGCAGCGAAGATTGCCGGGTACAGCCAGATGGTGCGCCAGCCTTGCGCACCTTGTGCTGCATACAAGTCGGTGATGACGCCGGCGAAATAGAAGCCGGCGAGCATGCCGACGCCGTAGGTCGCGAGCGTAATCAATCCTTGTGCAGAGCTCTTGTACTGCTCGCCGGCGCGCGAGTCCGTGTAGATCTGACCGGAGACGAAGAAGAAGTCGTAGCACACGCCGTGCAGCGCGATGCCGATCAGCAGTAGCGAAACTAGCTCGCCGGCGTTGCCGTAAGCGAACAGGACATAGCGCAGCGTCCACGCGAGCATGCCGATGAGCAGCGTCGTCTTCATGCCGAGGCGTTGCAGAAAAAACGGCAGCGCCAGCATGAACAGCACTTCGGAAGCCTGGCCGAGCGTCTGCTTGCCGGTCGCGTTCTCGACGCCGATCTGCGTGAGGAACAGGTTGGTGCACTGATAGTAGAACGCGAGCGGAATGCAGATCAGCACGGAGCAGATGAAGAACGTCAGGAAGTTCCGATCGCGCAACAGCGTCAACGCGTCGGCGCCGAGCATCTGCCCGAGCGTCTGCTGTCCGCCGCCCGCAGCGCGCGGCGGCGTGCGCGGCAACGTGAAGCTGAAGAGACCCAGCACGAGCGATGCGACGGCAGTCAGCAGGAACGTGTTGCGCAACATGCCCGACTGCAACGCCTGCTGCGAGTCCCACCCGAACACGTAGCTGATCGCGAGGCCCGCGACGATCCAGCCGACCGTGCCCCACAGGCGGATCTTCGCGAAGTGGCGGCTCGGATCGTCCATCACGCGGAAGGAGATCGAGTTGACCAGGGCGAGCGTCGGCATGTACAGGATCATGTAGCCGAGCAGGTACGCGTAGAACTGCCCGAAGTCCTGCGTCCGCGACAACTGGTACAGCAGCACCGCGCCGACCAGGTGAATGATACCGAGCAGGCGCTCGGCGTTGACGTAGCGATCGGCGATGAGCCCGATGACGAACGGCGCGACGATGGCACCCCACGACTGCGTCGAGTACGCCATGCCGATCTGCGCGCCGCTCGCGCCGATCGCCCCGAGGTGGCTCCCCATCGTGACGAACCAGCCGCCCCAGATGAAGAACTCCAAAAACATCATCACGCTCAACTGGAGCCTGGTGAATGTCGTCACGACCGCGCAATCCCCACTGCCTGCGATATCGCGTTGGGGCGCGATCATTCCACGATCGATCCGCCCAGTTCAACGGCCTCGGCGGCGAAAGGCGCCGGGCCGGCTCAGGGGGCGGCGGGCGTGAACAGCAGGTCCTGGTAGTCGTAGCTGAAGTCGGCGAGCGGCGAGACCGGCTTCATCGTGATCCGCGCGACCTTGCCGTCGGCGTCCAGCGCGAAGGTCACATAGGCCGGCTCGATGGTCTTGTCGTCGAAGCGCGTGACGAAGGTGTCGTACTGCCAGTGCTCGAGCGCGCCGCCCATCCGCGGCGTGGACTTGAAGTCGATCGTCAGCGAGCGGCCCTGCACGCCGACTTCGATGTTGCCGTACCACGGATCCTCGTACGTCCCGGCGTAGCGCGCCAGCGGCAGCGACGGGCCCACCTTCGCGGGCCTGGCGGTCGGTGCATCGAGTGCCTTGAGCGCACCGGCCAGCCGCTCCTGCTTGAACGCCGAGTATTTCTCCGGCCAGTCGTTGCGGCTGAAGCCGAGATAGTGATCCAGCAGCTCGTACATCAGGCCCAGCGCGATCTCGCCGTCCTCGCTGTTGATCTCGATGGCGAAGCCGACGTTCTTCGCCGGAATCAGCGTGACCACGCTCTGGAACCCGAGCACCGCACCGCCATGCGTGACGATCTTGGTGCCGCGATAGTCCCGGATACCCCAGCCGAGCGCGTAGGCCTGGAACATCGGCTCGGCAAGCTTGAGCGGCTCGGGCAGCGGGCCGACCGGCTGCAGCACTTCCGGCTTCCACATGGCGGCATGCGCTGCTTCACTGAACAGCCGGTTGCCGCCGGGCAGCTGACCATGCGCGAGCTGCAGCACGAGCCACTTGCTCATGTCGTTCGCGCTGATCGAGAGGCCGCCGGCAGGCGCAGCCGCACGGCCGAGCTCGTCGCGCTCATCGAGCATCTGCAATGGACCCGTGCCGCGCACGCGACCCGGCCGCGCATGCGGATACGCGCGATTCGCAGTTGCGAAGCGGCGATCGCTGTCGCTCGTCGACGTGGTCATCCCGGCCGGCTGCAGCACGTGCTCGCGCACGTAGTCTTCCCAAGTCTGGCCGGTCATTTCCTCGATCAGCTGACCCGCGACCATGTAGAGCACGTTGTCGTAGGCGTACGCGCTGCGAAAGCTGGTCGCCGGCTTGATGAAGCGCAAGCGCTTCACTGCTTCAGCGCGCGAAAGGCTGCCGCGTGGCACCATCAAGAGGTCGCCCGCACCGAGACCGAGGCCGCTGCGATGGACGAGCAGATCGCGGATCGTCATCTCGCGCGTCACCCACGGGTCGTACATCTGGAACCCGGGCAGACGATCGGTGACCTTGTCGTCCCA
>DATEJG010000158.1:0-4283 GCA_035278165.1 Steroidobacteraceae bacterium | reverse complement strand
GGCGGTCAGCGGCGAATTCCAGAAGGCGCTGCAGCTGACGCAACGGATCACGCAACCGGAGGCGACCAAAGCGCGGGCGCTCACGCTGCGTGGCATGATTTTGATGTCGCGCGCCGAGCATGAGCAGGCGCGCGACGCCTTCACTCAGGCGCTGGCCGCAGGTCAAAAGACGCTGCGCCTGCCGGAGCGGCTGGTGATCGCGGCGTCCCTGACCGAGGCGCAGCTTGCGCTGGGGAACGCTGCAGCTGCGAACGAGAGCGTAAAGATGCTCGCGGCTTCGGCTCCCGAGGCAGTCATCACTCACTACCTGCGCGCCCGCATTGCGATGCTCGAAGGCGATCCGGTGACTGCGGTCGCTCACTGCCAGCGAGCGCTGCGCGTCGATCCGGAGCACAAGCCCTCGCAGTTCCTGCTCGCGGCGGCGCATCTCTCGCACGGCTCGCTCGAGCAGGCCGAAACCGTCTTGAACGGCATGCTGACGTCCAGCCCCGGAGATCCGGCGGCAACGAAGCTGCTCGCTCAGGTCTATCTGGGACGACGCGAGCCGGCGCGCGCGCGTGCCCTCCTCAGCACTCTGTCGGATAAATCGGCGGCCGACGCGCAGTTCGACTGGTTGATGGGCAGCGCGCTGCTGCAGAGCGGCGATACGAGCGGCATCGCAGCGCTGGAACGCAGCGTTGCAGCGATGCCCAACGACGTCGCCCGCCGTCTGGATCTGGCCACTGCCTACATTACTGCGCAGTCGCCGCAGAAGGCGCTGGAGCTCCTCGAGACCGTGCCCGCGAATTCGCCGCTCGCCGACCGCGCGCAGGGGCTCATCGTCATCGCAAGTGTCGCGGGCAAGAGTCCGCAGGAAGCGGTTCGCGAGATCGACCGGCTGGTCGCGGCTAACGGCGCTTCGCCCGCGCTGTTGACGGCCGCTGCCGTGCGGCTGGCCGCAAGCGGCGAGCCGCGCAAGTCCCAGGACTTGCTGGAGCGCGCCGTGAGGCTCGACCCGAAGGCAGTGGCGCCACGCGTGGCGCTCGCCCGGCAGGCGGCGCAGGCGCTGGATTTCCCGCGCTCCGAGCGCTACCTGCGGGAGATTCTCGAGATCGAGCCGGCCAATCAGCTGGCGCACGTCGGCTTGTCGGAGCTCGCCTGGCGGCGGGGCGACACGGCAAAGGCGCGGCAATTACTCGAAGCGGCGGTCGGTGCGGATCCGTCAGCGGTGGAAGCACGGTTGCGGCTGGCGCAGCTTGCATTCGTCGGCGGCGATGCGCCGCGAGGACGGGATCTGCTCAACCAGGCGGTGAGCGCAACGGAGGATCGCAAGACTGCGCTCAACGCCGCGGGTGCGATTCTGGCGCGCGCGGGACTGCTCGAAGAGGCATTGGCGAAATTCAAGCAGGCAGCGGCGGCAGGATTGCCCGAGGCCACGCTCAATGCAGCGCGGCTGTATGAAGAGTCGAATCGGGACGACGAGGCTCGCCAGACGCTCGAAGCCTCGCTGGTCGACAAACCGCACTGGCGCGAAGCGGAGCGCTTGCTGGTCGAGATCGACGCGCGCCACGGCCGCGTCGACAAGGCGATCGCGCGGATCCGCTCGATGGAAGGCTTGCCGGCGGCGACTGCGCAAGAGTACGCGGGCGATGTCTACGCGGTGGGCAAACAGTGGGAGCGTGCACTGGGCGCCTACCAGGATGCGCAACGCCAGCAGCCGACCGGCGCGCTCGCGACCAAGATTTTCGGTGCACGGCGCGTCTCGGGCGTCGCGGATGCGGAGCGTGCTTTGACCGACTGGCTGGCGAAGTCGCCGGAAGACGGGCAGGTCCGCCGGGTGCTGGCCGCTTACTACGAGGCAACGGGCCGTCGCAAGCAGGCCACCGGCGAGTACGAGCGCATGCTGGCTGCGAATCGCATCGATCCGGAATCGCTCAACAATCTCGCGTGGATCCTGCACGAAGAGGGCGATGCCCGCGCCCTGGCGCTGGCACAGCGCGCTTACGAAGCTGCGCCGCAGCGCGCCGAGATCGCAGACACTTACGGCTGGATCCTCGTCCAGATGGACAAGGTCGCCGAAGGACGCACTGTGCTAGAAAAGGCGCTCGTCGCTGCGCCAGCCAATCCGGACATCCAGTACCACGCTGCTGCGGCGTATGCGAAATCAGGCAACGTCGCGCGGGCGCGCGAGTTGCTGCGCGCATCGCTGGATTCGCAACAGCGCTTTGCTTCGCGGGAGGCTGCGGAGCGGCTCCTGGCCTCTTTGACGGGCAGCGGCGCTTGAGCCGCGCTCCGCTACAGCTCGATCCGAGGAATCCATCGACAATGTTCAAGCTTCAGACTCTGCTGGTACCGCTGGTGCTGCTGCTCGCGTCGCTGCGAGTCCTGGCCGCCGAGCCGCCGGCCGGTCCGCCCGCCGATCCGTCCGCCGAGACCACGCCGCAGCAGGCGCCGGTCACCGATCCGTCGTACATCATCGGCCCGGGCGATACGGTGCAGGTGTTCGTATGGCGCAATCCGGAGCTGTCGGTCACGGTGCCGGTGCGCCCGGACGGCAAGATCTCGACGCCGCTCGTGGAGGACATGGTCGCGGTCGGCAGGACGCCGTCGCAGCTGGCGCGCGAAATGGAGAAGGTGCTCGCGGAGTACGTGCGCAGTCCGCAGGTTAACATAATCGTAACGAACCCCGTCAGCACGTTCAGTCAGGTCCGGGTGATCGGCGAAGTCACCAAGCCTCAGTCGATTGCCTACCGGGAGGGTCTGACCGCGCTGGACGTCGTGCTGGCAGTGGGAGGTCTGACCGAATTCGCCGCCGGCAATCGTGCGAAAATCATTCGCAAGAATTCCAGCGGTCAGCAGACCGAGATCAAGGTGCGCCTCGAGTCGCTGGTGCGCAAAGGCAAGATCTCCGAAAACGTGGCCATGCAGCCTGGCGACGTCCTGATGGTTCCGCAGTCGATCTTTTAATCGGGCTGTCGCAATAAGTAATGCCGCCATGCAAACCCTGATCATCAAGATACTCGACGAGCTGCGCGGCAGCTGGCGCTTCCGCTGGATCGGCCTCGCGGTGGCGTGGTGCATCTGCGTCGCCGGCTGGGTTTACGTGTTCGCGATGCCCAACGTGTTCGAGGCGAATGCCCGCGTGTACGTCGACTCGCAGACCGCGCTCGGACCGCTCCTCAAGGGTCTGGCGCTCGATCCGAACGTCGAGTCCGAGCTGTCCGTGGTCCGCCAGGCGCTGCTGAGCCGCCCGAACCTCGAGTCGGTCGCGCGCAAGACGGACCTGGACCTGCGCGCCAAGACGCCGGAAGACCGCGAAGCGCTGCTCGCCTCGCTGCAACAGCGCATCGTGGTCACGACCGACGTGCGCTCCAACCGCTCGGCCACCGACGGCCTGTACCGCATCACGTTCCAGGACAGCAATCGCGACAAGACGCTGGCCGTGGTCGAAAAGCTGCTGAACACGTTCGTCGAGGAAACGCTCGGCAGCAAGCGCACCGGCCAGGAGTCGGCGCAGCGCTTTCTCGACGACGAGATCGCCGATCTCGAGCGTCGCCTGACGCAGTCCGAAGCGCGCCTCGCCGACTTCAAGAAGCGCAACGTCGGCACCATGCCCGGCGACGGCGGCGACTACTTCGGCCGCCTGCAGACGGAGATCGCCGGGGCCGGCGAAGCGCGCAAGGCGCTGGCGCTCGCGGAAACGCGGCGCACCGAGCTGCAGCGGCAGCTGACCGGCGAAGACCCGTTCGTGTTCGGCCTGGACGCGAATGCGGGTGCCAGCACTGAGACTGGCGACATCACCTTCCGGATCCAGGAGCTGGAGGCGCGCCTCGAGGAGATGCGGCTGCGCTTCACGGACAAGCATCCGGAAGTGATCGCCGTCCGCACGACGATCGAGGAGCTGAAGAAGCGCCAGCAGGAAGAGATGGCGCGAGTGGGTCGCGGCCAGCGCGCGACGGGCAGCATGGCCCAGTCCCTCAAGGCGAATCCCGTCTACCAGAGCATCCAGACAGAACTCAACCGCACCAACGTGCAGATCGCCGAGCTGCGCCAGGAGCTCGCGTCGCGCGATAACCGTGTTGCCGACCTGCGCAAACTGGTCGACACCGTGCCGGAAGTCGAGGCGGAGCTGAAGCGCCTGAATCGTGACTACGAGATTACGCGTACGCGCTATCTCGAGCTGGTCGAGCGTCGCGAGACGGCCAAGCTGTCGGAGAGCGCCGAGAAGCAGGGCGTGGTGAAATTCCAGATCATCGATCCGCCGCTGGTCGGCCTGGAGCCGGTGGCGCCGAACCGTCCGCTGA
>DATEJG010000157.1:0-22103 GCA_035278165.1 Steroidobacteraceae bacterium | reverse complement strand
TGCACTGCTGACTTTCCCCCGCTTTTCTCTCCCGGCACCACGCGCCTTGATCGGCCGGGCAATCCTCTGCAGAGTTCGCTCCTGCGTCACTCGTAACGGAGCCACGGATCCATGGTGTCGACCCTTGCGGAGCAGTCGGGTTTTCGTCAGACCGGTCGCCTCGATGAAGTCGAAGCGCTGAGCGAAGCTTTCATCGCGCACTGGCCCGACGCGGTGCAGTCGTTCGTGTACGGTCATTCTGCCGAAGGCCGGCCGATGCGTGCGCTGCTGGTCTCGCGGGCCGGCGCGCTGACGCCGCAGGCGCTGCGTCGTAACGGCATCCCGCTCCTGATGATTCAGGGCGGAATCCACCCGGGCGAGAGCGATGGCAAGGACGCAGGCTTCATCGCCCTGCGCGAGCTGTTGGGCGGCGACCCGCTCGCAGGGGTGTCGAGCGCGCCGGCGCGCGACCTGCTCGAGCGCATTGCCGTACTGTTCGTGCCCGCCTTCAACACCGACGGTCACGAGCGCGTCGGGCGCTGGAACCGTCCGAATCAGAACGGGCCGGAAGTCACCGGCTGGCGCACGACCGCGCAGAACGTGAATCTCAATCGCGACTACACCAAGGCGATGACGCCGGAGATGCAGGCGATGCTGCGCCTGATCGACGAGTGGGATCCGCTGATCTGCGCCGACCTGCACGTCACCGACGGCGCCGACTTCGAGCCGGACATCTCGCTGCAGGTCGAGCCGATCAACCAGGGCGCGCCGAGCCTGCGCGGCGCCGGCGTCGCGTTGCGCGATCGGCTGATCGACAAGCTGGCGGCGCAAGGCTCGCTGCCGTTGCCGTTCTATCCCGATTTCGCGCGCACCGACGATCCGTCCTCCGGCTTCGTGCTCACGGTGTACTCGCCGCGCTTCTCCACCGGCTATTACCCGCAGCGCAATCGCTTCACCGTGCTGGTGGAGACGCATTCATGGAAGCCGTATGAGCATCGCGTCCGCGTGACACGCAATACGATCATCGGTCTCGCCGAGCTCACGGCTGCACACGGCGCGGACTGGCTGCGACAGGTTCACGAGGCCGATCGGGCCGCGACCGGGCTGGCCGGAACCGAAGTCGCGCTGGACTACACTTCGGGTTGGCGCGAGCCCTCCAAGGCCGGCGCCGTTACGCGCGAGCTCGACGACGCCGGCGCCCGCAAGATCGACTTCCGCGGCTACGCGTACACGCGCGATCCGTCGGCCATCTCCGGTGCGCTCGTGACGGTCTACGATCCGAAGACGCCGCAGATCTGGCACGTGCCTTATCGCGACCAGGTGCAGGCTTCGCTGAAGGTCACTGTGCCCGCCGGCGGCTATCTCGTCCCTGCCGGTCATGCCGCGCTCGTGCAACCCAAGCTTGCGTTGCACGGGATCGAGTTCCACATGCTCACGAAGCCGATCGCGTCGGCCGCCGTGCAGGCGTTTCGGGCCGATCGCGTCGAGTTCTCTGCGGCGCCGTTCGAGGGCTGTCAGCGCGCGACGCTGAGCGGGCAGTGGCGCGACGAGCAGCAGCCGATCGGCGCGGGATCGCTCGTCGTGCCGATCGAGCAGCGCCTGGCGCGCCTGGTGCTGACGTTGCTGGAGCCGCAGGCGCCGGACTCGCTTGCCGCGTGGGGTTTGTTCAACGCCTGCTTCGAGCAGAAGGAGCAGATGGAGCGCTACGTCGCCGAGCAGATCGCCCGCGAGATGCTCGCCGCCGATCCGGCGCTGCGCGAAGAGTTCGAGCGCAGCGTAGCGCGCGACCCGGCGTTCGCAGCGAGCGCGTCGGCGCGATTGGAGTTCTTCCTGCGCCGACACACTTCATGGGATGCGCGTTACAACCTGTATCCCATCTATCGCCTGCCGCGCGCGTTGCCGACGTCGTAGCGACTGGCACGCAGGATCGTGCAGGGAACGCAACAAAGTCGTGGAGGCGCAGGTATTGCCGCACGGCGGCGCTTTTGTTTCCCTAATCGGAACACGAGGGCGTTTCGATGAGCAATACCAAGATCGCGCGCCGCACGTTGCTGCGGATGTCGGTGGGAGCAGCACTCGGCGGAATGGTGCTGCATCGAGCTGGCGCGGCAGATGCCGCCAGGACTGCGCACGTCGCGGATGCCAACGCTACTGTCGATCTGCAGCGCAAGGGGCTGCAGATCGCAATCACGGGATCGGGCTCGGCGCTGCCCGACCCGTTTCGCGGCGGCGCGAGCTGCGCGCTGATCATCGACGGGCGCGTGCTGCAGTTCGACTTCGGCCGCCAGGTGATGGAGAACCTGATGCTGATGGGCGTGAGCCCGCTGCAGATCGACGAGATCTTCTTCACGCACCTGCATTTCGATCACATCAACGACTACGACTACTACGCGACCGCGTCCTGGCTCAGCGGGCTGCAGAAGGAAGTGCACGTGTACGGGCCGCCCGGCACGAAGTACATGTCGGACTCCGCGATCACCGGCATGCACAAGGTGATGTACGACCACATCCGCGCCATGCACAACCGGCCGGTGCGGCCGCTGAACGTGCGGCAGGAATCGCCGTTCGTCATTCACGAGGTGAGCCCGGGCGTCGTGGTCGAGAACGATTCGTACGAGGTGACGTGTGCACGGGTCCCGCACACGGGCGGCGACGTCGTCAGCCTCGGCTACCGCATCGAGACGAAGTACGGCGTCGTGGCGATCAGCGGCGACACCGGGCCGAGCGATGCGATGGTCGAGCTCGGCAAGAACGCCGACGTGATGCTGCACGAGCTGACGATCCCGGATTTCGGCATGACCACCGGCGGCAGCTTCGCCACCGAGGCGATGACCAGCAAGGACCAGGTGGCAGGCAAGGCAGCGGGTCACACTGCGCCGACACCGCTCGGCCTGCTCGCGGCAAAGGCGAACGTGAAGATGCTGGTGCCGTATCACCTGCCGCCGTACGGCAGCGTGCCCGCGGCGGTGGAGATGTCGAGCCTCTACTACGGTCGCGACACTGACGACACGATCTGGGCGAAGTTCGTCGCAGCGATCGAGAAGAACTACAGCGGTAAAGTAGTGCTCGCACGGGATCGGATGATCCTGACGCTGGGGTAAGGCAGGCGGAGTTACCGATAAGAGATTGTTCTTGGCGAGAGTTTTTCCGGTCTTAGCCTAGGACTGCTGCTTCCCCGCCGGCTTGATCATCGCCAGCATCGCCTTGACCAGCGGGCTGTCGGGATCGTGCAGCTCCCATACCGTGCCGGCGTGATCCTTGCCGTCGAGTACCAGCAGCTGCGCTTTCGCGCCCTTGGCTTCGAGCGCCTTCACCAGCTGCTCTGACGTGTCCATGAAGCGCGCTTCGAGCGAGCCGTAGGGCACGATGGCCACGGGTGCGGGCGCGCCGACGTGGCGCAGCGCGCTGGCTTTCGCTTCCGCGTCCGGCGTAGGCACGTATTCGTTCAGCTCCTTGTAGCCGGCGAGGTCGTACGGGCCGCTGATGGGAACGATGCCGCGCAGCGCCGAGCGCGGGATCTTCATCGCATCCATCCAGGCGAGATCGACGCCGATGTCGGCGGTGAGGATCGCGCCCGCGGAGTGGCCGCTGACGTAGATCGCATTGGGATTGCCGCCGTGCTTCGCGATGTTCTTGTAGACCCAGGCGACCACCGCCTTGGCGTCGTCAGGCTGCGCCGGGTGCGCGAAGGCGGGCGTGAGTCGATAGCTGGCGACGACCGTGATGATGCCCTGCTGCGCGAATGGCTCCGCGACGTAGCCATACTGCTTGCGGTCGCCTTCGCGGAAGCCGCCGCCGTGCAGGAAGATCAGCACCGGAGCGTTGCTGGCCTTCTGCACCGGGAAGTACAGGTCCATGCGCTGCTTCGGGTCGTTGCCGTAGGGCACGTCGAGCTCGTTGCGCAGCTCCTTGCGGACCGCCATCGTCTTCGCCTCGGCGCTGCGATAGAAGCTGCCCCAATCGATTGCGAAGTTGCCCTTGTGCACGACGGTGTAGTACTGGGTCCAGTCCTGCGCCGGCGCGAGCCGGGCCGCGGCCGCGGCAACGATCAGGAACAGGGCCTGCGCGCACATCAGACGGCGATTTCTCACGAGCCACCTCCGGAAGATGCGCGGAGCCTACACCCGGCGCTTCCTGCGTTTGAAGCGCCCGCACGTTGCGCCAGAAGCAACAAAGCTCATCGACATATGTAGTTGTACGTGCCGGGCAACCGCCAGACACTTTTTCACGAATGCGTCGAATGGCCACTGGCTCGGTCAGCAAGAACGTACGGGGGTGACACATGCACTTGGGAACTCAATCGGCACTGGCAGCTGGGCGGCGTCTGCGATGCGGGGCGCTGGCCGCTCCCGCGTTGTGCTTCTTCGCGATGCCCGTGGAGGTGGAAGCGCAGGAGGGAGCGACCGGCGGCACGATCGATGAGGTCGTGGTCACGGCGCAGCGCCGCTCGGAATCCATCCAGGACGTTCCCATCGCGATCACCGCCGTCGGCGAGCAGACGCTGCGCGACTCGAACGTGAAGGGCATCGAGGATTACTTCGCGCTGACGCCGAACGTCAGCTTCCGCAGCGACGGCTCGCGCGACCGCAAGGACCTGAGCATGCGCGGCATCAGCAACCAGCTGAACCAGTACGCCAACGTACGGCCGGCCACCTATGCGTTCTACATCGACGAGTTCAACGTCGTCGCCGGCACCAGCAACCCGCAGATCGTCGACCTGGAGCGCATCGAAGTGCTGCGCGGCCCGCAGGGCACGTACTTCGGCCGCAACGCCGTCGGCGGCGCGATCAACGTGATCACCAAGAAGCCCGACGACACCTGGTATGGCGAGGTCGGCCTCGACTACAGCAGTCACGACACGCGCGGCGGCCACGGCGTGGTCAACATTCCGGTGGTCGACGACGTGTTCGCCGTGCGGGCCTCCGGTCAGCTGGAGAAGTCGGACGGCTGGATCAAGAACATCAATCCGGTCGGCGGCGGCAACGACTACGACTACAAGACCGGGCGCATCCAGGCGCGGCTGACGCCGGGCGACAAGCTGACCTGGGACCTTGCGTACAGCTACAGCGACGAGGAGACCGGCATGCGCGTCGGCGTGCCGACCGGGTACATCACCGCCACGTGGCGCGCGGTGTACTACGGCAACCAGCAGGGCAACATCACCAATCCGGACGGCGTCGGCTTCTATCCCGACAACGACGATCGCGTGAACTTCAACCGTCCGCAGCGGGTCGGCAGCCAGTACGACTACCTGAGCAGCCGCGCCGTGTACGAATTCGAGAACGTCGCGCTGACGGCGGTCGCCGGCAAGATCAAGTCGGAGGTGTTCAACTACGGCGACGTCGACGGCGGCAGCCACGACTTCTACTACGAGAACCTGCTGCTGAAGCGCGATTCGACCAGCGGCGAGCTGCGCCTGCAATCGCTCGGCACCAGCAAGCTCGAGTGGAGCATCGGCGCATCGGTCGGCGAGGACACCGGCCGCATGCGCCAGTACACGTATCACGGCCGGGAAAGTCCGCAGGGGCGGCCCGAGGGCACCGAGACGACGGCGGGCGAGTCGGACGCGTCGTCGAACTACTGGGCGGTGTTCGGCCAGGCGACCTGGCGCTTTGCCGACCAGTGGCACATGGTGCTCGGCGGCCGCTATTCCTATGAGAAGGTCGACACGTACGCGGTGTCGCGCTCCAACGGCCTGCTGACCGGCATCAACGATCGCGAAGTGGACTTCGACGACTTCTCGCCGCGCTTCACGCTCGGCTGGGAGCCGGCGGCCAACGTGCTCGCGTACGTCACGGCGTCGCGCGGCTTCAAGTCCGGCGGCACGCAGACCAGCAACAACATCAACCTCAGCAACCAGTTCGAGCCGGAAGTGCTGTGGAACTACGAAGCCGGACTGAAGCTCGACCTGCTCGGCCGGCGGCTGCGCCTGGACGGCACGGTGTTCTTCATGGACTGGAGCGACGTGCAGCAGCTGATCCGCTTCCAGTTCCTCGACAACACCGGCGCGATCCGCGCCGTCAGCGGCATTGCCAACGCGGCGAAGGCGAGCAGCTACGGCGCGGAGATCAGCGCCGACGCAGCGGTGACGGAGCGCTTCAAGCTGAGCACGCAGATCGGTTACCTGCGCGCGAAGTACGACGACTATCCCGCCGCGCTCATCGACGGCCTGGTGCTGAACCTGTCCGGCAAGCCGCTGGTCGACGCGCCGCGCTGGACGCTCGGTGCGCAGGGCCAGTACACGATGCCGCTCACCTCGACGTTCGAAGGCTTCGTGCGCGCGGAGTGGAATTACCGGGACGAGGTCCTGTCCAACCCGTACGTCTATCGCTACTATGAGTACCCCTTCATCGCGCCGAGCTACCACGTGGCGAACCTGCGTGTCGGTGTCGAAGGCGCGAAGCTGCGCGTCGTGGCGTACGCGGAGAACCTGCTCGACGAAGACTACTTCTCGAATTCCTACGAGAAGGCGTTCTACAGCGGCGTGCAGGTCGAGCCGTCCACCCGCACCTTCGGAGTGAGCGTCAGCTACAAGTTCCAATAGAGGGAAGCAGTGCCGGGCCGGAGCGAAGCAGTACTGGCATCCGCCCCGGCACGGCTCGACCGGCGCACGCTGCTGCAGGCCGCAATCGGCGTTGCGCTGGCTGGCGCGTTCACTTCTGCCGGCGCTGCGGCTGCGCAGCGCTCCGGCGGAACCGCGGACGCCGAGCTCGCCGCGCTGTTGCAGCGCCTGGCTGAAGAGGAGCTGCGTCGCAGCCCGGAAGAGGCGACCGCACTCGAATTCGACACGGGCAGGAACGCGGCGCTGCGCGGCAGGCTCGACGATCGATCGCTGGATGCGATCGCGAATCACCGCAAAGCGGTTGCAGCGGCGCTGGCGCAGCTCGCGGGCATCAAGCGTGCGTCGCTGGGCGCGGCGGCGCAGCTCGACTACGACGTCGCCACGTTCGTCTACACCTCGCTCGCGGATCAGCTCGGGCGCTACGGGTTCGTCGATCTCAACCTGCGGCCCAGTCCCTACGTCGTGAGCCAGATGAACGGCGCCTACTACTGGCTGCCGGATCTCATCGGCTCGCGTCATCCGCTCGGGTCGCGGCAGGATCTCGATGCCTATTTCGCGCGCTTGAGCGCGTTGCCCACTGCGATCGATCAAGAAACCGAGCGAGTACAGCACGACGCCACGCTCGGCGTGATACTGCCGTCCTTCACGCTTGCGACCACGATCGCTCAGCTGCAGGCGCTGCGCGAGACGCCTGTGACGCAGACTGCCGCGATCGGCGGCGCCATCAAGCGTGCGGCTGCCGCGGGCCTCGGCGATATCACGCCGCGGGCCGAGCAGATCCATCGCAGCCTGATCCTGCCGGCGCTGTCGCGGCAGGTCGATGTGCTGCGTGCGTTGCAGGACAAGGCCGTCAACGACGCCGGCGTCTGGGCTCTGCCTGACGGCGAGGCGTACTACGCGTCGGCGCTCCTGTCGAACACCACATCGCGGAGCTCTGCCGCGGAGCTGCACGAGCGCGGCCTGCAATTGGTCGCGGAGCTGACGTCGCAGCTCGATCAAGCATTGCGAGCGCAGGGCTATACGAAAGGCGCCGTCGTCACTCGAATCGATGCGCTGAACCGCGATCCGCGATACCTGGTGTCGGACGATGACGCGGGACGCGAGCGGCTGCTCGCTGCCGCGCGTGCTGCCGTCGACAAGATCCGCGCACGACTGCCCGCGGGCTTCAAGACGATTCCCAACGATCCGCTGGAAGTCAGGCGTGTCCCCGTCGCCATCGAGAGCGGTGCGCCAGGCGGGTTCTACAGCGACGGAGTCGGCGGCGCGCCGGCGACATTCTCGATGAATCTCCGGGCGCCCGCCGAGATGCCGCTGTGGCGCCTGCCGACGCTGGCGCATCACGAGGGCATTCCGGGTCATCACTTCCAGTATTCGGTCCTGCGCGCTGCGGGCGATCTGCCGCTGTTCCGCCGCCTCGTGCGCTTCTCGGCGTACACGGAAGGGTGGGCGTTGTACGCCGAGCGCGTCGCCGATGAGCTCGGTGTCTATCAGGACGATCCTGCGGGTCGCATCGGCATGTTGCAGTCCGAGCTGTTCCGCGCCGGGCGCATCGTCGTCGACACCGGGATTCATCATCGTCGCTGGCCGCGCGAGCAGGCGATCCGCTGGATGATCGAGAACGTCGGCGAGCAGCCCTCGGCGGCGCAGCGCGAGATCGATCGCTACTGCGTGTACCCGGGGCAGGCGTGCAGCTTCATGGTGGGCGCGACGCAGATTCGCGCGGCGCGCGAGGCTGCGCGCCGGCGGCAGGGGGCGCGCTTCGACGTCCGCGATTTCCACGACCTGGTGCTGCGCTCGGGGCCCGTGCCGATGGATGTGTTGCAGGCCATGATGCAGTCAGCCTGACTCTTTTGGGTGCGCTAGGTTGCTGCCAACGCAACCAAATGGGGCAAGCTCGTGTATTGAACCGGCCGTTCATCTTTCTTAGCGTGTACGAGGGCGCAGCATCGCAAGAAAGGTCCTCGCAACACTATGGATCGGCATTCAGTGCAGTGGCGCGGGTACATCCCCGCCGTCACCACTCCGTTCACGCGCGACGGGGCGCTCGACCTCGAAGCCATGGAGCGGCTGCTGCAGTGGCTCTCGGACGAGGGCATGCACGGCATCATCATCGGCGGCACGCAAGGCGAGTGGTTCACCATTTCGGCTGCGGAGCGCAAGCAGCTCATGCAGCTCGTCGGCCGCAAGCTCAGCGGCAAGATGCCGCTGATCGCAGGCTGCAGCGCCTACACGACCGAGGAAGTCGCAGCTCATGCGCGCCTTGCGGCGGAACACGGCTTCGACGGCATCCTGGTCACGCCGCCGCCCTACATGGTGCCGACCGACCGCGAGATCCTCGGCTTCTATCGAGAGGTCAACGCAGCGGTCTCGTTGCCGATCTGCGTCTACAACTGGCCGCCCGGCACCAACATCGACATGTCGCTCGAGCTGCTGCGCTCGATCGCCGAGCTGTCGAACGTCGTGGCGATCAAGAACTCCACCGCGAACCTGCGGCACTTCGTCGACGTGTTCTTCGCGCTGAAGGACCAGGTGCGCGTTTTTGGCGTGCCGATGAACGAGGTCGGCATCATGCTGGTGCAGCAGCACGGCGCCGACGGCACGATGGGCGCCGGCGCGGTCCTCGGCCGCGAGCTGCCGGACTATTTCAATGCGATCTGGGCCAACGATCTGCCGCGCGCGCGCAAGCACGGCGAGCGCAACGAGCGGCTGATGCGCGACTGGTTCAACGCCGACTACACCGGTCGCTTCGGCTCGAGCCAGGCGATCTTCAAAGGTGCGCTGAATGCGCTCGGCTTGCCGGGCGGCTATCCGCGCAAGCCGCTGCTGCCGCTCGACGAGCACGGGCTGGGCAGCATTCGCCAGACGCTGACGGCGCTCGGCAAGCTGTCAGCGCAGGGACGCAAGGTCAGCCTCGGCTGACGCTTTTACACGGCAGTCCCCAGCGCCGCATGCAACGCATCGTGTTGCGCGGGAAGCAACAAGCCAAGACATCTCGGTACGCGATCGTTCTCGTAGAATCGATCGCGAACGAGCGGATTACCAGTCGCTGTGCGGCGCGCCGCTGCACGCGACAACGAATGATCAGAGCGGAGGGTTGAATGAAAACCGCACCAGTGCTTTCGGCACCGAGAACCGTGAGTCCAGTCGCGGCGGCAGTGTGCATGGTCCTCGCTGCCGGCACGGCAACTGCCCAGGTCAGCCCGGGACCGGGTGTGGAGGAGGTCGTTGTCACCGCAACCAAGCGCGGTGCGACGCTCCTCGAAGATACGCCGCTGTCGGTGCAGTCGCTCGGCGGCACCAGCCTCACCGAGCAGGGCGCGCTGGATTTCAACGACTACATGCGCCAGGTGCCGAGCCTCTCGGTCGGCGACAACGGCCCCGGCGACAAGCGCATCGTGATGCGTGGCGTCAGCGCGACGGGCGACGGCACGGTCGGCCTGTACTTCGATGAAGTCGTGATCACCGGCCAGAGCCTCGGCGACGACGGCGGCAAGCAGCCGGACATCAAGCTGTTCGACATGGACCGCATCGAGGTGCTGCGCGGCCCGCAGGGCACGACCTTCGGATCGAGCTCGCTGTCCGGCACGATCCGCTGGCTGCCCAAGGCTCCGGACTACACCAAGTTCGCCGCGGACGTCGGCGCGCGCATCAGTACGCTGTCCGAGTCGGATGACATGGGCTACGCGTACGACGCGATGGTCAACATTCCGTTGAGCGATCAACTCGCGATCCGCGTGTCGGGGCTGCGCTCGGTCGCTCCGGGATTCATCGACAGCCGCTTCGGCAAGGACATCGACAAGGAAGACACGACCGCGGCGCGCGTAATGCTTGGCTGGCGCATCAGCGACAGCCTGGAGCTGTCGCTGCTCGCGATGAAGCAGGACATGCATCTCGACGGCCGCAGCAGCTTCAGCACTGCGGACCTGGATCTGCCGAACAGCCCGACCCTGAACGGCGGGCCGCTGCCGAGCAAGTACTACACGAGCGACCATGCCCGTTCGAGCCGTGACGACGAAATCGAGATGTACAGCGGCAAGCTCGTGTACAGCAAGGACTGGGGCACGATCACCGCCACCTCGTCGCTGTTCGAGCGTTACTCGGGCTACGTGCGCGACGCGAGCGCAGCCGCCGAGGTGCTGAGCCAGGGCAGGCTGCACGCCGACTCCACCGGCATTTCGCTGATCGGCGGCCGCGACGGCTGGCCGAAGAACTGGATCCGCAGCAGCGAGCTGCGTTACAGCTCCGACTGGGACGGCCCGGTGCAGATCCTGGTCGGCGCGTACAACCAGAACGAGGAGCGCCGCGACGGCTCCTATTGGGCCACCGTCGATCCGGCGACCGGACGTCCCGGCGCGAATCGCACCGTGTTCCTGTCGCGCACCTCGTTCGTGCAGCTCGACCAGGTAGCGTTCTTCGGCGAGGTGACCTGGAACGTCACCGACCGCCTGGCCGCCACCGCGGGCCTGCGCTATTTCGACTACGACACGACGCAGGACGCGAGCCGCCTCGTCGACTTCCAGTCGGTGCCCGGCCCGGGCCCGGGCGCGACGTTCAAGTTCGGCGAGTCGGGCACGACCACGCGCTTCAACGTGTCGTACGAGCTGACGGATGACGCGCTGGCCTACGTGCAGGTCGCCGAAGGCTTCCGCGCCGGCGGACCGAACGACCAGACTGCGGCGAGCATCGCCAACGTGACGATCCCGGCCGGCTTCGGCTCGGACTCGATCACCAACTACGAGCTCGGCCTCAAGACGCAGTGGCTCGACCGCCGCCTCACGCTCAACGGCGCGATCTACCAGATCGACTGGTCCGACATTCAGGTCTCGCAGTTCGCCAATTCCTCCACCGGCCTGCGCTTCACCTATCGCGGCAACGGCGGCAAGGCGAAGGTGCAGGGCGTCGAGCTGGAGCTGGCCGCGCATCCGACCGAGGCGCTGCAGTTCGGCCTGGGCTTCGCCTATACCGACTCGAAGCTGGAGGAGGATCTGCCGATCCCGGACCAGGGCCGCAAGGGCGATCCGCTGCCGTACGTGCCGGAGCTGACGGGCAGCGTCAACGCACGCTACTCGTGGCCGATGTTCCAGAACTGGGAAGGCTTCGTCGGCGGCGACTGGTCGTACACCGACGACACGGCCAACCGCCTGCGCTCGACCGACCGCTACTACCGCAAGCTCGAAGCCTACGACGTGCTGAACCTGCGCATCGGCCTGCAGGGCGGCGACGGCTGGATGGGCGTGCTGGCGATCGACAACGCGCTCGACTCGGACGAGATCATCAGCTATCCGTTCGACTTCCAGACCGCCGCGGCGATCAACGGCAACATTCCAGATCGTCTCGGACGCGTCTGGCCGCGCTCGATCTCGTTGAGCCTCAGGAAGTCGTTCTGATTCGCGCGCACATCGTGGCGCTCGCCGGCATGTTGCTGGCGAGCGCTGCGCCTGCGCAGCAACCGCTCGCCCTCGTCGGCGGACGGCTCATCGACGGGTTCGGTGGGCGGCCGCTCGAAAACTCCGTCGTCCTGATCGCCGGCGATCGCATCGCCGCGGTCGGTCGTGCTGGAACGCTCGCTGTTCCGCCGGGCGCGCGCGTCATCGACACCAACGGCATGACCGTGCTGCCGGGGCTGTGGGAAGCTCACGGCCATCTGTTCCATGTCGGCGAGGCCGATCCCGGCGCATTCCAGGTCAAGTTCGCCGATCAACTCGGCTCGATCATGGAAGCGGTCGCTCGCGTGACGGTCGAGTCCGGCGTCACTGCGATGCGCGACTTCTGTACGTCGTGCGCCAGTCAGGCCGTGGGCTGGGACAGTGCGCTGCTCGGCAACCAGAAAAAACTGCGGCAGCGGATCCTCGCGGGCGAGATTCCGGGACCGCGGCTGTATTTCTCGGGCCCGGCGCTGGCTCCCCGCAGCGGGAGCGTCGGAAGTCGCTTCGACGTTGCTACTGCTGCGCAGGCGCGAGTCGCGACGCGCAAGCTTGCCGAGTCGGGCGTCGACAACATCTTCCTCGGTGCGCACGTCTGGCCCGCACCGCTGCTCGATGCGATCGTTGCAGCAGCGCGCGAGAGCGGGTTGGGTGTGGATGCGGAAGCGCGTCACATCGCGGGGCTGAACGCGCTGCTCGACGCCGGTGTCGATCGCGTACATGTCTTCTTCACGGCCGACGCTCTCGCCGACTATGACGACGACGAGATCAGGCAGCTCGTGCGCGGCATCGAGCCCGCGACCAGCGGACCTTCGGCCAACATCCTGCGAGGTCCGTGGATCCTCTGCACGCTGCCGATGCGCCAGGCTTACGTCGATGCGAAGCGCTTTCCGGAGCTGCTGGATCACCCGCGCATGCGCGGGATGTTCTCGCCCGAGGTCTACCGGCATCTGCAGGAAGGGTGGCGGCACCAGCAGGCCATCCCGTGGGGACTGGGCTCCGAAGAGCGGGTGCCGGTCGTGAAGCGCAAGCTTCGAGCTTTCATCCAGGCGGGCGGCCGCGAGCAGCTGGTCGCAGCCACGGATGCCGGCGCGCCACTCAACTTCCACACTCCGCTGCCGCGGCAGCTGCGCAACCTGGTCGAAGCGGGTCTCACGCCCATGGAAGCGATCCAGAGCGCGACGCTGCGAGCGGCGCAGATGCAGGGCGTGGCCGACCAGGTCGGCACGGTGTCCGCGGGCAAGCTCGCCGACGTGATCGTCGTCGACGGCGATCCGCTGCAGCAGATCGATGTGCTGCAGCATCGCGTCCGGACCGTGATTCAGAACGGCCGCGTCGTGAAGTAGCAATTCGCGGCAGCAGAATCTATTCTCGCCGCGTGCGAGCCTCCTCTCTTGCGATGTTGCTGCTGGCGCTTGCAGCCGGTTCGCCGAGCGTCGGCGCCGATCGCGTCCCTGCCGACGTGCTGATTCGCGGCGGCACGATCTACCCGGGCAATGCTCCGGCGCTCGCGGGCGATGTCGTCGTTACCGGCGACACGCTCTCGTATGTCGGACCGGACGCGTCACAGCGGTTCGCTGCACGCACCGTGATCGACGCCAGGGGCATGATCGTCGCGCCCGGATTCATCGATGCGCACACGCACCCGGACACGTACATCCGGTCCGACGACCCGCGACAGCGGCTCAATGCGCCGTGGCTCATGCAGGGCGCGACCACGTTGCTGATCGGCGTCGACGGCGCAGGCTCTCCGGATGTTGCCAACGATCGAGCCGAGCTCGAGCGTCGGGGCGTCGGAACGAACCTGGTCCCGTACGTCGGCTTCGGCGCGGTGCGCACCCGAGTGCTGCAGGAGCAGGGGCGTGCGCCGACAGCGGGCGAGCTCGATCGCATGCGTGCGCTGGTCGCGAAGGGAATGTGCGAAGGTGCGCTCGGTTTTTCGACCGGCTTGTTCTACGCGCCGCAGTCGTTCGCGACGACGGAAGAGGTGATCGCGCTGGCCAAGGAAGCCGCGGCTCGCGGCGGCATCTACGACACGCATCAGCGGGACGAGTCCTCGTACTCGATCGGGCTCATGAAGTCGGTCGAGGAGGTGCTGCGCATCGGCCGCGTAGCAGGCTTGCCGGTGCACTTCGCGCACATCAAAGCGCTCGGTGAGGATGTTCACGGTCAGGCTCCGCGCGTGATCGCTGCGATCGAAGCGGCACGTGCTGCCGGCCAGGACGTCACTGCAGACCAGTATCCGTGGACCGCATCGGGCACTGCGCTCGAGCCGGCGTTGTTACCGCGCTGGGCGCAGGATGGCGGGCGGGCAGCGCTGCTGGAGCGATTGGCGCAGCAGGATGTCATCGGGAAGCTGCTGCCGGAGATGCGCGGGAACCTGCGTCGTCGCGGCGGCGCACAGTCGCTGCTGCTCACCAGCGCGGGTTGGCCGTGGACGGGCAAGACGTTGCAGCAGGTCGCGACCGAGTGGCATGTCGAACCGGTCGAAGCAGCACTGCGCATCATTCGCGCCAACGAGGAAGCGACCGCGGCCGCTTCGTTCAACATGACCGAAGACGACATCCGCGCCTTCATGCGCCGGTCGTGGGTCGTGACTTCGTCCGACGGCTCCGACGGCCATCCGCGTCAGTACGCGACCTTTCCGATGAAGTACGCCAGGTACGTAGTGCAGGAGAAGGCGATCGACCTCGACGAATTCATTCGCAGCTCGACGGTGCGCACTGCGGAGGTCTTCAAGCTCGAGCGGCGCGGCCGCCTGGAGCCCGGCTATTTCGCAGACATCGTCGTGTTCGATCCGGTGCGCTATGCGCCGAAGGCGGACTACGTGCATCCGCAACTGCTGTCGCAGGGAGTCGTTGCGGTATTCGTCAACGGCCGGCAGGCCGTGCGTGCCGGGGAGCTTACCGGCGAAGCAGCAGGGCGCGTTCTGGTGCACTCGCCGCCGCCGGGCACGTGCCCGTGACCGGCGGCGGCTGTGCTTGGCCATACATATATATGTATGGCCTGGGGGTCGGTTTGACTTAACGTGCGGTCGGCGCCTTGCCCGATCCGCGGTGTTCGATCATCGCGAGCATCGCCTTGGTCAGCGCGCTGTCGGCATCGCTGAGCTCCCACACCGCGCCGGCGTGATCCTTGCCGTCGAGCATCAGCGCCTGCGCCTGCGAGCCTTTCGCCTGGATCGCCTTGACGAGCGCGGCCGACGGATCCTTCAGTCGATCTTCCTTCGAGCCGTAAGCGACGATGGCGACCGGCGCGGGCGCGTTGACGTGCAGCAGCGCGCTGGCTCTTGCCTCGTCCTCGGGCGTCGGCAGGTATTCCTTGCGCTTCGCGCCGCGCAGGTCGTAGGAGCCGCTGATCGGCACGATGCCGCGCAACGCCGCGCGCGGCACTTTCATCTGATCCATCCATGCGAGGTCGACGCCGATGTCGGCCGTCAGGATCGCGCCGGCGGAATGACCGCTGACGTAGATCGCATTCGGATCGCCGCCATGCTTCGCAATGTTCTGGTACACCCATGCCACGATCGCCTTCGCATCCTCAGGCTGCGCGGGATGCGAGAAGGCAGGGGTGAGTCGATAGCTGGCGACGACCGTCAGGATGCCGTGCTGCGCGAACGGCTCGGCCACGTAACCGTACTGCTTGCGATCGCCTTCGCGGAAGCCGCCGCCGTGCAGGAACACGAGCACCGGCGCCTTGCCGGCCTGCTTCGCCGGGAAGTACAGATCGAGGCGCTGCTTGGGATCGTTGCCGTAGGGCACGTCGAGCTGGTTGCGCAGCTCCTTGCGGACCTCCATCGTCTTCGCTTCGGCCGTTCGATAGAACTTGCCCCAGTCGATCTCGAAATCCTTGGCGTTGACGACCGTGTAGTAGGTGGTCCAGTCCTGCGCGGCGGCGAGCGGTGCCGCAGCGACCGCGCCCGCCAGTACCAGCGCCTGCGCGAACATCCGATAACGATTTCTCACGGCCTACCTCCTACAAGACTGACCAGAAAATGACCAGGATCGCGATGGGCACCAGGTAGCGCGTCGCCGCGTACCACAAGCGGAACGCGACGCCGTCGCCGAGCCCGAGCTCCTCGCGCACTGCGTTGCGCGACAGCGCCCAGCCGGCGATCAGCGCCACCATCAGGCCGCCGAGCGGCATCATCAGGTTCGAGGTGAGATAGTCGATCACGTCGAACGGCGTGCGGTTGGAGTCGATGCCGATCCAGCGCAGCGGATGCACGTCGCTCCAGTGGTTGAACGACAGCACCGTGACGATGCCCATCAGCCAGATGATGAACCCCGTGCTGTAGGCCAGCGTGCGCCGCGACCACTTGGTGTATTCCTCCAGCGCCGCGACGATCGGCTCCTGGATGACGATCGTGGCCGTGAGGGCAGCGAAGGAAAGCAGCAGGAACAGCGCGGTGCCGAAGATCGCGCCGTACGGCATCTGGCCGAACGCGATCGGCAGCGTCACGAAGATCAGGCCCGGGCCCTGCGTCGGCTCCAGGCCGTAGCTGAACACCAGCGGGAAGATCGACAGGCCGGCGATCAACGCGACGCCGCCCTGCGCCAGCGCCACGGTGAGCACGCCGCGCGTGATCGAGTATTCGCGCTTCATGTACGCGCCCATCATCATCAGCACGCCGACGCCCACGCCGAGGGAGAAGAACGCCTGGCCGAAGGCCGTCACGACCACCGACGCAGTCAACTTGCTCCAGTCGATGCTGAACAGGAAATGCGCCGCCGCGCCGAAGTCGGCGAAGAACATCGAGTAGAACAGCAGCAGGATCAGGATGACGAAGCGCAGCGGCGTCAGCACGCCGGAGACGCGCTCGATGCCCTTGTTGATGCCGCGCGCGATGATGATCGCGGTGAGCGCGATGATGATGCCGGAGAACAGCAGCATGCGCAGCGGATTGGACATCATCGCGTCGAAGGCCGCCTGCGCGCCCTTGGCGTCGATGCCGTTGAAGCCGCCCCGCAGGCCGAACACGAAGTAGTCAAGCATCCAGCCGCAAACCACGAAGTAGAAGCTGAGGATCAGGATCACGCTGGCGGTCGCCAGCACGCCGAACGATTTCCAGAACGGCGAGATGCCGTCGCGCGTCACCAGCACCTGCATCGTGCCGGGCACGCTGCGCCCGCCGTGGCGGCCGATCATCATCTCGGCCATCAGCGCCGGGATCGCAATCAGGAACAGCGCCAGGAAATACAGCGCGACGAACAGGCCGCCGCCGTTGGCGCCGGCGAGATAGCTGAACTTCCAGACGTTGGCGATGCCGGCCTCGGTGCCGATCGCGATGATCAGGAACAGCAGGTTGGACGACCAGTGTCGTGCGCTCATCGAGTCAGCTTCTCTCGGGCACGTCAGCGATACAAGGCATCGCACGATGCCGCCTCGTTGCGCCCAGTGCAACAAAGTTCACAGCGCTGCCACATTCATCCGTCGGGTAGTATCGCAGCCGGATTTCCACGAGTGAGGCCTGCAATGCCCGCATCGTCCCCTGCATCTTCAATGCTCCGTCCGCTGCTCGCCGCGCTGGCCGCGGCGCTCGTCCTGGTGCCGGTCCTGCCTGCGTCGGCAGTGCCGACCGCGGTATTTCCGCAAGCAGGCGCGCCTGCGGGACCGCCGATCGCGATCACCGGCGCTTCGGTGATCAACGTCGAGGACGGCTCGGTGATCCAGAACGCCGTCGTGCTGATCGAAGGCGATCGGATCAAGGCAGTCGGGCCCGCGGGCTCGGTGCAGCTGCCGGCCGACGTTCGCAAGATTCCGCTCGATGGCAAGTGGCTCGCCCCCGGCCTGCTGAACATGCACGTGCACTTCGGCCTGAAGCTGCCGGGTCCCGCCGGTGCGGCGCTCGCGGACGAGAACGACATGCAGCTGGTGCTGCGCATGGCGGACAACGCACGGCAATCGCTGTATGCAGGGGTCACGACCGTGCGGCTCACGGGCGAGAATCATGGCAGCGATTTCGCGCTCAAGGGCGCCATCGACGGCGGCACCATGCTCGGCCCGCGCATTCACACGGCCGGCGAGATCATCGCCGCGACCGGCGGCCACGGCGACCTCGAAGCCGACGGCGCCGCGGAGTTCGCCAAGGTCGTGCGCGAGCAGATCAAGAAGGGCGCGACCTGGATCAAGGTGGCGATCTCCGGCGGCATCTCCGATTCCCATGGCAGCATCGCCGCTTCGTCGCTCCTGCCGGAGGAGATGCGCACCATCATCGACGTCGCGCATCGCAACGGCGTGAAAGTGACCGCGCACAACGGCTCGCCGCTTGCGGCGGACGAAGCCATCGCACTGGGCATCGACTGCTTCGAGCACGCCTATCACCTGACGGACAAGCAGCTGCGTGCGATGAAGCAGAAGGGCACGTGGCTGGTGCCCACCGCCGTCGTCACCGACGAAGGCGCGATGGAGTTCTACCGCAAGATCGGCTCGCCGCCCTGGTACCTCGATCGCGTGCGCAGCACCCGCGTCGATCATCACAAGATGCTGGAGACGGCGATCAAGCTGGGCGTCAACATCGCGCTCGGCACCGACCAGTTCCCGTTCGAGCCGAACGCCGGCACGACCGCCACCGTGCACGAAGCCGAGTTGTACGTCGGCGCAGGCATGACTGCGCTCGACGCACTTCGCGCTGCCACGCTCAATCCCGCACGCATGCTCGGCGTGGAGAAGGACGTCGGCTCCCTCGCCGTCGGCCACTACGCGGACATCATCGCCGTCGACGGCAACCCGGCGGAAGACATTGCGAAGCTGCGGACGATCAGCTTCGTGATGAAAGGTGGGCAGGTGATCAGGCAAGAGTAAGACCGGGCAACCTCTCCAAATACCCGCGCGCTTCCTCAATAGAAACCACATCTCCGTAACGGGCCTCAATATCCAGCAGATTCGCTTCGTGCGCCAGCGGTGAGCGGTCGCCGACGGTCTCCCTGACGACGAGCGGGCGGAAGCCGTGCTGTGCGGCATCGACAGCGCTGGCGCGAATGCAGCCGCTCGTGACGCAGCCGGCGATCAGCAGCGTGTCGATCTCCAGCGTCTGGAGGCGCCACGCGAGATCGGTGCCGAAGAAGGCGGAGCCGTGCTTCTTCGAGATCACGATGTCGTCCGCCGCTCGCGGCAGGCGCTTGTCGACTTCCGTCCATTTCGAGCCGCGCATCAGGGCGGCGACGCCGGGAGCTTTGCGGATCAGCAGATTGGCATCGAGGTCCGGCGGATCGAATTCGACCGTGGTGAACACTGCGGGGATGCCTTTGCGATGCGCGATGCGCAGCAGCGCCGCGGTGTGGGCGACCGGCTCGTCCCAGGGGCCACCGAAAGGCGACTGCGGATGGGTGAAGCCTTCGATGAAGTCCACCACGAGCAGGGCCGGGCGCGCGCCCGGTCCGAGCGCGGTCGGCTGCTTGTGCAGGTAGCCGCGCCGCAGCTCTGCGACGAGCTGGTCGGGCGTGCGGGTCATTGCATGTTGACGGAGGTCCGCTCGATTTCGTGCGGGACGCCGTCCTTCACGACCAGCACCAGGCGATGCTCGATCACCGACAGGTCCTGCAGCGGATCGCCGTCGACGACCACGAGGTCCGCGAGCTTGCCGGGAGTGATCGTGCCCAGCTTGTCGAGCACGCCTTGCATTTGCGCCGGGCGCAACGTCGCGGCCTGGATCGTTTCCATCGGCGTCAGTCCGGCTTCCTGCAGGTTGCGCATCTCGCGCAGCAGCGGGGGATGCACGTTGAGCGGCGATCCTGCATCGGTGCCGGCGATGATCTGCTCGCGGCCGCCGGCGGCGATGAACCTGGCGAGCTTCTGCTTGGCGACCTTCACCCGCTCGGTGGCGCCGATGCCCCACGGAATCGCGCCGGGATTGCTCCAGGTCTGGCGCAGGTGCTCGTATACGTCGGGCGGAAACTGCTGCGCGAAGCGTGGATGCTGGAGCAGCTCCGGATACGCGGCGGCGCGCGCGTACGCGTTCCGCATCTCGATTGTCGGTACGATGTACGGGCCGCGCAGAATGTTCGCCATCGGACCGGTGCCGGTCGGCCGCTCGCCGCGCACGAGCAGGCGGATGTCCTCGTCCGAATAGTCGGAGAGCGCGTCGGCCGTGAACACGTGATGCAGCCGGTCGACGCCGGCCTGGACCGCCGTGCGATACGCGACGATGTGGCGGACGTCGGCATCGACGCCGACGTTGGCGGCGTGAGCAGTCGCGGTGATCTCGCGCAGGATGTCGAGGTCCCAGAAGCCGTAGACCTTGATCTGATCGACGCCGCGCTTGATCAGCGCTTCCACGGCAGCGCGTGCATCCTTGGTCGAGCCGATCATGTTCGGCTGATCGGGATAATGCTTGAAGTTGCGCGGCTCGCGCGGGTCGCGCTGGATCTGGTGCAGGATCGGTCCGGCGAGGAACAGCCGCGGTCCGAGCGTGCGGCCGGCATCGATGTCGGCGCGCAGCGCCAGCTGTTCGTCGAGCGGTCCGCCCGTGTCGCGGAACGTGGTGATGCCGCAGAGGAGCGTGAGGCGCGCGACCGCCCCCATGATCTCCTTGGCGCGCGCCGCGTAGTTGGCCGGGAACTGGTCGGGGTCGCCTTCGCCGATGTGCATCAGGTGGCCGTGCGATTCCCACAGGCCCGGCAGCACCGTCATGCCGTTGACATCGATGGTGCGAGCGCCGGCGGGAACGGCCACGGAAGCGGCGGGTCCGACCGCTTCGATCTTGTTGCCGCGGACCACGACCACCGCGTTCTCGATCGGCGCGCCGCCCCAGCCGTCGATCACTCGACCGCCGGAGAGTGCGAGCACCGGGGACGACTCCTGCGCCGGCGCCCAGGCGGGCAGCAGCAGTGCGATCGCAACGAGCCAGGCGCGAACCTTCATTACAGTCACCTTATGTCGGTGGATGGCTGCGCAAGGGTAGTCGCGTTGTCCGCCCGCGCGGCGGCAGGCCCCGGCCGACTTCGTTGCGCCGGTCGCAACCAAATGGGGCATATGGGTATATTGAATCGGCTTGGCATCTTTCTTAGCGTGTCGGACGGCGCAGCCATACAAGAAGGTCAGGCATACATGGATAGGCACTCAGTCCAGTGGCGCGGGTACATCCCGGCCGTCATTACCCCGTTCACGCGCGACGGAGCGCTCGACCTCGAAGCCATGGAGCGGTTGCTGCAGTGGCTCTCGGACGAGGGCATGCACGGCATTATCATCGGCGGCACCCAGGGCGAGTGGTTCACGATCTCCGCGGCCGAGCGCAAACAGCTGATGCAGACAGTCGGCCGCAAGCTCAGCGGCAAGATGCCGCTGATCGCAGGCTGCAGCGCGTATACCGTCGCCGAGGTTGCCGCGCACGCAAAGCTGGCCGCCGAGCACGGCTTCGACGGCATCCTGGTCACGCCGCCGCCGTACATGGTGCCGACCGATCGCGAGATCCTCGGCTTCTATCGCGAAGTCAACGCAGCGGTCTCGTTGCCGATCTGCGTCTACAACTGGCCGCCCGGCACCAACATCGACATGTCGCTCGAGCTGCTGCGCTCGATCGCCGAGCTGTCGAACGTCGTGGCGATCAAGAATTCGACGGCGGACCTGCGCCATTTCGTCGACGTGTTCTTCGCACTGAAGGATCAGGTGCGCATCTTCGGCGTGCCGATGAACGAGATCGGCATCATGCTGGTCCAGCAGCACGGCGCAGACGGCACGATGGGCGCCGGCGCAGTGCTCGGCCGCGAGCTGCCCGACTATTTCAATGCGATCTGGGCCAACGATCTGCCGCGCGCGCGCAAGCACGGCGAGCGCAACGAGCGGCTGATGCGCGACTGGTTCAACGCCGATTACACCGGTCGCTTCGGCTCCGGCCAGGCGATCTTCAAGGCCGCGCTGAACGAGCTCGGCTTGCCGGGCGGCTATCCGCGCAAGCCGCTGCTGCCGCTCGACGAGCACGGCCTGGCGATCGTCCGCCAGACGCTGACTTCGCTCGGCAAGCTCAACACGCCGGACCGGAGGGTGAGTCATGGCTAACAGCTCCGCGCTGCTCGGCGATCTTGCTGCGAGCATCCTGAGCGGCGGGATACGCGTCGTCGATCTCACGGTGCCGCTGGAGCCGGCGACGCCGACGATCCAGCTGCCGCCGATCTTCGCGCCGTCCAAGCCGTTCTCGCTGG
>DATEJG010000156.1:0-40891 GCA_035278165.1 Steroidobacteraceae bacterium | reverse complement strand
TGGTGGGTCCGGTCGCGCGCCGCCGATGCGCTGGGCAAGATCGGAGGCCCGAGGGTCATCGATGCGGTCCTTCACCTGGTGGGCGATCAGGACGAGGACATCCGCCGCGCGGCCGTGGAGATCCTGAACCAGACCAAGGACGACCGGGCCATCGGTCATCTCATCGACGCCACCAAGGACAAGGACTGGTGGGTCAGCGAGCGCGCCGTGGACGCGCTGGCGGAGATCGGCAGCAAGAAGGCCGTGCCGACGCTGATGGACCTGCTGAACTCGGACAACACGCGCTCGCTGCCGACCGTCGCGCGCGCGCTCGGCAAGCTCGGCGACGCCCGCGTGATCGAGCCGATGGTGCGGCTGCTGGAGCGACCGGAGAAGGAGATCAAGGTCGAGGCGATCAACGCGCTCGCGCGGCTCGCCGACGACAAGCGCGCCGACAGCGTGCGCCACTACATTCAGGCGGCCGGCGCCAACTCCACCGACGAGACGATCCAGCACGCGGCCGCGCGCGCGCTCGAAGAAATCGACAACCGCTACTCGAGCACGGCAGTGGCGGCGCAAGCCTCGTCGTCGCAGGTGAAGGCGGCGAAGATGGCCGAGCCGGCGCGCACGCTGCTGATCGAGAAGGGCGACGTCGATGCCGTCATCAAGAAGGCGGAGGAGACCGCGTCCGCTGCCGCCAAGCTCGACATCACCACGCTCAAGAACGGCGACATCATCGAGGGCCGCTACAAGTTCATCGAGAAGATCGGCAAGGGCGCGTTCGGCACCGTCGTGCTGGTCGAAGACACCGTGGTCGACGAGCGCCTGATCCTCAAGTTCCTGAACCCGAACGTGGCGCAGGACGAGGAGATGATGAAGCGCTTCGTGCACGAGCTGCGCTACTCGCGCAAGATCACGCACAAGAACGTCATCCGCATCTACGACTTCCTGTACATGCGGGGCAACTACGCGATCTCGATGGAGTACTTCCCGGGCCACACGCTCGGCAGCGAGATCGTCAACGAGAAGCCGCTGCCGCTGCCGCGCGCGATCCAGTACGGCATCGACATCGCCACCGGCATGTCCGTCGCGCACCAGGTGGGCGTCGTGCATCGCGACCTCAAGCCCGCGAACATCATGATCAACAACGAGGGGCTGCTGAAGGTCCTCGACTTCGGCGTCGCCGCCGCGCAGAAGGAAGGCGACACGCAGCTGACCAAGACCGGCTACGTGATCGGCTCGCCCAAGTACATGGCGCCCGAGCAGATCCTCGGCAAGAAGGTCGACCAGCGCGCCGACATCTACAGCGTCGGCGTGATCATGTACGAGATGTTCACCGGTCAGCCGCCCTACAGCCGCGGCGATCACATGTCGGTGATGTACCAGCACGTGCAGGGCCGCGCCAAGGCGGCGATCGAGGTCAACCCGCAGCTGCCGAAGCCGATCTCGGACATGGTCGGGCAGGCGATGTCGGTCGACAAGCTCAAGCGCCACCAGACGATGGACGAGCTGCGCCTGGCGCTGGAGAACCTGCGCCAGTAGCGGTACGCTGCGCAGCGCAATGGCACGCATCGACGCATTCCTCAAGCTGGGCACCGACCAGGGCTGCTCGGACATCCACTTCTCGGTCGGCCTGCCACCGCTCCTGCGCATGTACGGCGACCTGATGCCGATCAAGTTCCGCGACCTGAGCCAGGCGGAGCTCGAGGGCTACATCACCGAGATCCTCAACAAGAGCAACCAGGACCGGCTGCGCAAGGGCTACGACGTCGACTTCTCGTACGTGTCGGCGAACGGCGGGCGCTTTCGCGTCAACGTATTCCGCAAGGACACCGGCATCGGCGCGACCTTCCGCGCGATTCCCGCCGACCCGCCCTCGCTCGACCGGCTCGGCCTGCCGCCGATCGTCAAGAAGCTGTGCGACTACCACCAGGGCATGATCCTGGTCACCGGCTCGACCGGCACCGGCAAGTCGACCACGCTGGCGGCGATGATCGATCACCTCAACTCGACGCGGCGGGTCAACATCGTCAGCCTCGAGGATCCGATCGAGTTCGTGCACAAGAGCAAGCAGAGCCAGATCATCCAGCGCGAGCTCAACACGCACCTGCCGTCGTTCGCGGAAGGCGTGCGCGCGGCGATGCGCGAGGATCCCGACGTCATCCTGGTCGGCGAATTGCGCGACGCCGACACGATCCGCTGGGCGATGACCGCGGCGGAGACCGGCCACCTGGTGCTCGGTACGCTGCACACGACCGGCGCGGTCAAGACCATCGACCGCGTGGTCGACGCGCTGCCGGCGGACGAGCGCGAGCAGACCAAGACCTTCCTGTCGCAGAGCCTGATCGCCGTCATCACGCAAGTGCTGGTGAAAACCGCCGACCAGCGCGGCCGCAAGGCGGTGTGCGAAGTCATGGTGCTGACACGCGCGATCGGCAAGCTGATCATGACCGACCAGACGCACCAGATTCCGACCCAGCTGCAGACCGGCAAGGAGCTCGGCATGCAGATGCTCGACCAGGCGCTGCTCGCCAACGTGCAGGCGAAGGAGATCGATCCCGACGACGCCTACGTGTACGCGAGCGACAAGCGCCTGTTCGCGAAGTTCGTCACCGACAGCAGCGTGCTGCCCAAGTTCGACCTGGCGCCGAGCTGACATGAGCACCGAACCAGTCACCAGCGCCACCGCGAACCAGTACGTCCCGCGGCGCATCGACGAGTACCTGAAGGAGGTGCTGAGCCGCAACGGCTCCGACCTGCACTTCATCTCCAACGACCCGCCGCGCATCCGCCTGTACGGCGAGCTGCAGCCGCTGCGCCCGGAAATCCTCGCCCCGCAGTTCGTCGAGGAAGTGCTGCGCGAGATCATGCCGCGCGCCGCGCAGCAGCGCCTCGAAGAGAAGCACGGCGCGGACTTCGCCTACATGATCCCGGGCGTCTCGCGCTTCCGCGTCAACGTGATGCGACATCTGTACGGCCTGGGCTGCGTGTGCCGCGCCATCCCGTCCAAGGCGCTGACGCTCGACCAGCTGAACATGCCGGAAGCGGTGCGCAACCTGTGCAAGATCAACAACGGCCTGATCCTGGTCACCGGCAAGACCGGCTCCGGCAAGTCGACCACGCTCGCCGCGATGATCGACGACATGAACGTGCGCATGAAGGGTCACATCCTGACGATCGAGGATCCGATCGAGTTCGTGCATCCGCGCAAGAGCTGCCTGATCAGCCAGCGCGAGATCGGCACGCACAGCCCGTCGTTCTCCGAGGCGCTGCACTCGGCCCTGCGCGAGGATCCGGACATCATCCTGGTCGGCGAGTTGCGCGACTACGAGACCATGAGCATCGCGGTGACCGCGGCCGAGATGGGCATCCTGGTGATGGGCACGCTGCACACCAACGGCGCGGCGCCGACCGTCGACCGCATGGTCAACGCGTTCCCGGCCGACAAGCAGCAGCACGTGCGCGCGATGCTTTCCACTTCGCTGCGCGGCGTGATCTCGCAGCAGCTGATTCCGCGCGCCGGCAAGCCGGGCCGCGTCGCGGCGCTGGAAATCATGGTGAACACGCCGGCGGTCGCGAATCTGATCCGCCAGGGCAAGCTCGACCAGCTGGAAAACACCATGCAGAGCGGCGCCGTGCACGGCATGCGCATCATGGACTCGGCGATCCAGGAGCTGCTGGACAAGGCCATGATCACCGGCAAGGACGCCTATAAGAAGGCGATCAACAAGGCCAAGTTCGAGGCCGTGAAGGACAACGGCTAGCAGCGGTCAGCGGTTGGCGGTTAGCGGTTGGTGGAGAGTCCGCTATGATCCGCCAATGACTTCGCCGCGTCCTCTCTTCGTCACCACTGCCCTGCCGTTCGCCAACGGCCCGTTCCACATCGGCCACATCATGGAGTACATCCAGGCCGACATCTGGGTGCGCTTCCAGCGCATGCAGGGCCGGCCGGTGCATTTCGTCTGCGCCGACGACACGCACGGCGCGCCGATCATGCTGAAGGCGGCGGCGGAAGGCATCACGCCGGAGGAGCTGGTGCGGCGCATCGCCGCCGGGCGCCCGCAGTATCTGCAAGGCTTCCACATCAGCTTCGACCACTGGTACTCGACGCACTCGCCCGAGAACTTCGCGCTGTCGACCGAGATCTACGGACGCCTCAAGCAGGCGGGGCTGATCTACGTGAAGCCGGTCGAGCAGTTCTTCGATCCGGTCAAGCAGATGTTCCTGCCGGACCGCTACATCAAGGGCGAGTGCCCGGTGTGCCACACCAAGGACCAGTACGGCGATGCGTGCGAGAACTGCAGCTCGGTCTACTCGCCCACCGACCTGATCGATCCCTACTCGACGCTGTCGGGCGTCGCGCCGGTGCGCAAGAGCTCCGACCACTACTTCTTCCGGCTGTCCGACCCGAAATGCATCGAGTTCATGAAGAGCTGGCTCGACGCGCCCGGCCGGCTGCAGCCTTCCGTCGCCAACAAGGCACGGGAGTGGCTGAGCGGCACGGGCGACCAGCAGCTCGGCGACTGGGACATCTCGCGCGACTCGCCCTACTTCGGCATTCCGATCCCGGACGCGCCCGGCAAATATTTCTACGTGTGGCTCGACGCGCCGGTCGGCTATCTCGCTTCGCTCAAGAACTACTTCGACCGCGGCAAGGCGCGCGCCAACGGCGAGCCGCGCAGCTTCGAGGAATTCCTGGCCGCGCCGGACACCGAGCAGGTCCACATCATCGGCAAGGACATCATCTACTTCCACACGCTGTTCTGGCCGGCGATGCTGCACTTCGCGGGCCGCAAGGTGCCCGACCACGTCTACGTGCACGGCTTCATCATGCTCGGCGGCGCGAAGATGTCGAAGTCGCGCGGCACCGGGCTGAGCCCGCTGCGCTACCTCGAGCTCGGCATGAACCCGGAGTGGCTGCGCTACTACATCGCGGCGAAGCTCAACGCGAACGTCGAGGACCTGGAGTTCAACCCCGACGACTTCGTGGCGCGCGTCAACAGCGACCTGATCGGCAAGTACGTAAACATCGCGAGCCGCACCGCGGGCTTCATCAGCAAGCGCTTCGGCGGTCGCCTCGGCGCCCTGGATCCGGCGGCGCGTGAGCTGACGCAGGACTTCCACAGCGCGCAGCAGTGCTGGGCGCGCATCGGTCAACTCTACGAAGAGCGCGAGTTCGGCAAAGCGCTGCGCGAGATCGGCGGCCTGCTGGACCGCGTGAACCAGTACATCGATGCCAACAAGCCGTGGGAGCTCGCGAAAGCGCCGGACCAGCAGGAGCGCCTGCACGCGGTGTGCTCCACGAGCCTGAACTTCTTCTGGTATCTCACCGTGCTGCTGCGGCCCGTTCTTCCGGAAACGGCGCGCAAAGTACAGGCGCTGCTGCGGCTCAGCGACGCGCATCTGCAGTGGGGTCCGCATCCGGCGCTGCCGGCCGGTCACGAAATCGGTGGGTACGAGCATCTGATGACGCGAGCCGAAAGCAAACAGCTCGATGCGCTGCTGGGCCTCGACGAGCCGGCGCCGGCGAAGCCCGCAGCCGCGCCTGCATCCGCTCCCGCCGCAGCGGCTGCACCGCAGGGCGACGGCGAAGTGACGGTCGAGGAGTTTGCGAAGCTCGACCTGCGCATCGCGAAGATCCTCGCCGCAGAAGCCGTGGCAGGCGCCGACAAGCTGCTCAAGCTGACGCTCGACGTGGGCGATGGTCAGCGCACGGTGTTCGCTGGCATCCGCTCTGCGTACGCCCCGGAGCAATTGGCCGGGCGCATGACGCTGGTGCTGGCGAATCTGAAACCGCGCAAGATGCGCTTCGGCGTCTCCGAAGGCATGGTGCTCGTGGCCGGACCGGGCGGCAAAGACCTGTTCCTCCTGGAGCCGGATGCCGGCGCTGCACCGGGAATGAAAGTGAAGTAGGCGGGCATGGCTTCCCTGCTCATGGTCCTGCTCAGCAGCGTGCTCGTCACGACGGTCGTGCTGGCACACCTGCCGCAGTGGCGGCCGTTCGTGGTGCCGACCGATATCTTCGGCGGCGCGCGCGCCATTGCAGTCATCTGCCTGTTTGCCGTGCCGGTAGTAGCTCTGCTCGGTTGGCTGTTGACGCGACTCGTGCTCGTGCCGTGGCACGTCGAGTATCTGCGCACGCCCGCGCTCATCGCCGTCGTGCTGATCGTCGTGCCGCTGATCGAGGTGACCTTGCGACGTCGCGGCACTCTGCTCACGCGCCAGCCCGGCTTCGCGCTGTTGCTGAGCACGAATACGGCGCTGCTCGGAATCGCACTGATCACGGACCTGCGCGGAGCGAGCTTCGGCGTCGCCGTGCTGCTGGCGATCGGCGGCGCCGCGGCCCTCGCCGTGCTGCTGCTGACCTTCGCCGCGCTGTACGAAAGGCTGCAGCAGGCCGACGTGCCTGTGATCTTTCGCGAAGCACCGCTCGCCCTGGTGACGGCCGGGATCATGGCGCTGGCGTTCATGGGCTTCTCCGGACTGATCCAGGAGTAGCGATGCTGCCGGCATTGCTGACGATGGTAGGACTGGCCGCGGCAGCCGGTCTCGCAGCCGCGCTCGCTGCACGGCGCCCGGCCGCGGACGAACAGCGCCTCGTCGACGAGATCGATGCGCTGCTCCCGCAAACTCAATGCGGCCGCTGCACGTTCAGCGGTTGCCGTCCTTACGCAGCTGCGCTCGCCCGCGGCGAGGCCGACATCAATCAGTGTCCGCCGGGAGGCGACGCGACAGCCGCAGCGCTTGCACGACTTCTGGGCCGCGAGCCGCAGCCGGTCGATCCACGCTTCGGCCTCGTGCCGGCGCAACCTGCGGTCGCGTGGATCGACGAAAGCGCCTGCATCGGTTGCGTGAAGTGCATCCAGGCGTGCCCCGTCGATGCCATCGTCGGCGCATCGCGGTTCATGCACACCGTCATTGCCGCGCAGTGCACGGGATGCGAGCTGTGCATTCCGCCCTGCCCCGTCGATTGCATCGTCATGCGTCCCGCACAGGCCTGAGCGATGGCCACCTCGCGCGTGCGCGGCGGATTGCGGTTGAACGCTCACAAGGAGCGCTCGACCGAGCATGCGCTGCGTCCGGCAACGGCAGTCGAGTCGCTCGTGCTGCCGCTGGATCAGCATGCGGGTGCGCCGGCAGTGCCGCTGGTCAAGCGCGGCGATCGCGTGCTGCGCGGGCAGCCGCTGGCCGGGCCTGGCGGTGCGATCAGCGCGTGGCTGCACTCGCCGGTATCGGGAACCATCTCGGCGATCGAGCCTCGCCCCGCGCCGCATCGGCTCGGTGCTCCCGCACTCAGCATCGTCGTCAGCAACGACGGTCGTGACGAGCGCCATGCGGCGCCCTCGCCCACTGGATTCGAGCAGATGGCGCCGGAACAGCTGCGCGACGCCATCGACCGCGGCGGGATCGTCGGGTTGGGCGGCGCAGTTTTCCCCACGGCTGCGAAGCTGCGCAGCGCCGCCGCCGCAACTTCCTTGCGCTTGCTGCTCAATGGCGCGGAATGCGAGCCCTACATCAGCTGTGACGACATGCTCATGCGCGAGCGGGCGCGCGATATCGTGTTCGGTGCACGGGTGCTGCTGCATGCACTGGCAGCACAGAGCTGCGTCATCGCGATCGAGGACGACACGGTACAGGCCGCGGCATCGCTGGAAGCTGCACTCTCCGAAGCGCACGATGAGCGCATTCGGCTGCGACGCGTCGCGAGCATCTACCCCGCGGGCGGCGAGAAACAGCTCATCACCACGATCTTCGGTGTCGAAGTGCCGCATGACGGGCTGCCGGCGAACGTCGGCGTCGCTTGTCTGAACGTCGGAACAGCCGCAGCCGTCGCGCAGTGGATCCGCGACGCGCAGCCGCTGACCAGGCGCATCGTCACCGTGACCGGCGACGGCGTGCGCGAACAGCGCAACCTCGAGGTGCCGCTCGGCACATCGCTCGGAGCATTGATCTACGACTGCGGCGGCTACACGGGCCGCATGGCGCGCCTGATCATGGGCGGCTCGATGATGGGGCAGGCGCTGCCGCACGATGACATGCCGGTCATCAAGGCGACCAATTGCGTCATCGCAGCCTCCGCCGTCGACCTGCAACCGCGCGGACCGGAGATGCCGTGCATCCGCTGCGGCAACTGTTCCGTGGCGTGCCCGGCGATGCTGCTGCCCCAGCAGCTGCATTGGTACGCACAGGCACGCGACCTCGCTGCGCTCGAGACCCATGGTCTGATGGATTGCATCGAGTGCGGCTGCTGCGACTACGTGTGCCCGAGCCAGATACCCCTGGTCGAGCGCTTTCGTGATATGAAGCCGGCGTTGGCCGCACAGCTCGCCGCTCGCACCGCTGCCGACGCAGCGCGGGCGCGTTTCGATGCGCGCACCGGGCGCCTCGAACGGATCGAGAGCGAGCGCAGCGCCGTCCTAGCCAGGAAACGCCAGGAGCTGGCGAAGAAATCATCGTGAGCGCAGGGCAGCCATTCGCCACCGCACCGGCTCCGCATGCCGTCGGCCCGGGCAGCGTCGGCCGCGTCATGCGCCAGGTGTTGTACGCGCTGGTCCCGACAGTCGTGCTGCACGTCGTGTTCTTCGGACCGGGCCTGCTGATCCAGATCGTGCTCGGCGTCGCAACGGCGCTGCTCGCGGAAGCTGCGGCTCTGCGCTTGCGTGGCAAGCCGTTGCCGCCGTTTCTGCTCGACGGCAGCGCCATCATCACTGCAGTGCTGCTTGCGTTGTGCCTGCCGCCGCTCGCGCCGTGGTGGCTCATCGTCAGCGGCGTCGCGTTCGCGATCCTGCTCGCCAAGCATCTGTTCGGCGGGCTCGGCGCGAATCCCTTCAATCCGGCCATGGTCGGCTACGCCGTGCTGCTGGTTTCGTTCCCGATGCGGCTGCTGCAGTGGCTGCCACCGAACGTCGCAGGCATCGAGCTCGCGGACCTGTCCGCGATGGAAACGCTGACCACGATCCTCACCGGCGCGCCGCCCGCACGCTTCACCTGGGACGCCATCACGTCACCGACGCCACTCGACGCGTTGCGCACCAATCTGTCCCTCGGCATGACGATGGGCGAAGCGCACGCCAGCGCGATGTTCAGCGCGTTCGGCGGCAAGGGCTGGGAATGGATCAATCTCGCGACGCTGGCGGGCGGCATCTGGCTGCTGGCGTTGCGCATCATCCGCTGGCACATCCCGGTGGCGATGCTCAGCGCGCTGTTCGTGTGCGCATCGATCATGGCAGCGGCGGATCCGGGCGCCTACGCCGGGCCGCTGTTCCATCTCACCTCGGGCGCCAGCATGCTCGGCGCTTTCTTCATCGCCACCGATCCCGTTTCGGCGGCCACCAGCGACCGCGGCCGCCTGATCTACGGCGCCGGCATCGGCGTGCTCACGTACGTGATCCGCACCTGGGGCGGCTACCCCGACGGCGTCGCGTTCGCGGTGCTGATCATGAACCTGGCCGTGCCGCTCATCGACCGCTACACGATTCCGCGCATCTATGGCCACGCCCGCTGACGACTCGCAACGCGCCGGCGCACGGCAAGTGCTGACGCTGGCAATCCTCGCCGGGCTGCTGACAGCCGCGATCGTGCTGGTCGCGAGCTTCACGCGCAGCCGCATCGCAGACAACGAGCAAGCCTGGATCAAGCAGCGTCTCGACGCGCTCGTGGCGCCCGCGACGCACGACAACGACCTGCTGGCGGATTCCATCACGGTCACCTCGCCGGACCTGCTGGGCTCGGCCCAGCCGGTCAGGATCTATCGTGCGCGTCGTGCGGGCGCACCGGTCGCCGCGGTCATCCGCTCGATCGCGCCCGACGGCTATCGCGGCCCGATCGAGCTGCTGGTCGCGATCGGCCACGACGGCCGGCTGATCGGCGTGCAGGTGATTCGTCACGAGGAAACTCCCGGGCTCGGCGACCAGTTCGAATCGCGCGACGTGCACTGGCTCGACCGCTTCCGCGGCCGCTCGTTGACGGATCCGCCGCCGCAACGCTGGACGGTCCGGCGCGACGGCGGCGATTTCGACGCCTTCACCGGCGCGACGATCACGCCGCGCGCGATCGTCAAGGCAGTGCGCAACACGCTCGAGTACTATCAGCGCAACGACCAGCGCATCTTCGAGCTGCCGGCGCAATGAGCCCTGAGCGCGCAACCATCTTCGGCCCGACGGCGCAACTCATCGCAGTCGTTCCGTTGCTCGCGATGAGCGATACCGTCGCGGACGCCGCCGGCATCGGCGCAGCCGTGCTGCTTACCGTCCCGCTCGCAACGATACTGCTGGCGCTCATTCGATCGCGCTTCACCGATGAGACGGCGATCGCGGCGAGCATGCTGACGCTCGCCGCGCTCGTCGCCTGCGTGGAGTTGCTGCTCAGCGCGTGGTTCAGCCAGCTGCGCGCTTCGCTCGCGCTGTTCGTGCCACTCATCGTTTCGAATCTGCTCATCGTCCAGCATCTGCAAGCACGCCACGAGCGGCTGGGCGCGGCAATCCTCGGCAGTCTGAAGATCGCAATCGGCATCGCCGTGACCTTGCTGCCGCTCGGCATCGCGCGCGAGCTCGTGGGTCGCGGCTCGCTGCTGCACGATGCCGGCACGCTGCTCGGCGCCTGGGCCGCCCGAGCCGATACCAGCGTGTTCCGCGTCGACATGGGATTCCTGCTCGCGATGCTGCCGCCCGGCGCGTTCATTTCTTTCGGGCTGCTGCTCGCCGGCCGCAACTGGCTCGCTGCCCGCATCCCCCGCAAGGATCACGCTTGAACAAGAAAAAAGTCGCTGCGATCTTCGCGCGCCTCAAGGCTCTCAATCCCAAGCCGACGACGGAGCTGGAATACAGCACGCCGTTCGAGCTGCTGGTCGCCGTGACCTTGTCCGCGCAGGCGACCGACAAGAGCGTCAATCTCGCGACGCGCACGTTGTTCAAGCATGCGAACACGCCGCAGGCGATCGCGCAGCTCGGCGTGGCGGGCCTGTCCGAGTACATCAAGACGATCGGCCTGTACAACTCCAAGGCGAAGAACGTCATCGCGATGTGCCGCATCCTGCTGGAGCAGCACGGCGGCAAAGTGCCCGAGTCGCGCGAGGCGCTCGAGGCACTGCCCGGCGTCGGGCGCAAGACCGCCAACGTGGTGCTGAACACGGCGTTCGGCCAGCCGACCATCGCCGTCGACACCCACATCTTCCGCGTCGCCAATCGCACCGGGCTCGCGCCCGGCGAAACCGTGCGCGACGTCGAGGATCACCTGCTGAAGGTGGTGCCGCCGGAGTATCTGCACGACGCGCATCACTGGCTGATCCTGCACGGCCGCTATATCTGCATAGCCCGCAAGCCGAAGTGCCCCGAGTGCCCGATCCTCGAGCTGTGCGAGTACCGCGAGAAGACGCGCTCCGAGAAGCCGCCGAAGCAGCCGCGCAAAACGCCGATCGCCAGTGCGATCCGCCGCACTGCGAAGTCGCGCTAGACTCGCGTCCATGCCGTTTTTCGACACTCAATCGCGCGACGAGCTGCGCCGCGTATACGTGGAAGCGTGGCGCAAGCGACGCGAAGGGCTGCCGAGCGAGCCGCTGGAAGCGCAGGTGGCGGACGTGATCGAGCTGCATCCGGAGTATCACGCTGCCCTGGAGCGCGGCGTCGAGGCGCTCGACCGCGACTACACGCCAGAAGGCGGGCAAAGCAATCCGTTCCTGCACATGGGCCTGCACCTGGCTGTGCGCGACCAGGTCGCAACCGATCGCCCCGCCGGCATGCGCAACGCGTTCGCCGCGCTGGCACGGCGCACCGGCTCCGCCCACGAGGCGGAGCATCGCATCATCGAATGCCTCGCCGAGGCGATGTGGGAAGCACAACGCGCCGGCCGGCCGCCGGACGAGAAGGCCTACCTGGAGGCGGTGCTGCGATTGAGCTGATATATTTTCCGCCCCCACCCGCAACCCGACAGCCCATGACTACGATCCGGCAGGACGACGTGATCCAGAGCGTCGCCGACGCGCTGCAGTACATCTCTTATTACCACGCGCCCGACTTCATCGAGGCCATGGCCGCAGCCTACGAGCGCGAAGCCAGCCCGGCGGCAAAGGACGCGATCAAGCAGATCCTGGTGAACTCGCGCATGTGCGCGCAGGGCCATCGGCCGATCTGCCAGGACACCGGCATCGTCACGGTGTTCGCCAGGGTCGGCATGAACGTGCGCTGGGACGCGAGCATGAGCCTCGGCGAGATGATCAACGAAGGCGTGCGCCGCGCCTACAACCATCCCGACAACAAGCTGCGCGCCTCGATCGTCGCCGACCCGGCGTTCGACCGGAAGAACACGCGCGACAACACGCCGGCGGTGATTCACATGGAAGTCGTCCCCGGCGACGAGCTGGAGATCGCGCTGGCGGCCAAGGGCGGCGGCTCCGAGAACAAGGCGCACATGACGATGCTCAATCCGTCGGATTCGATCGTCGACTGGATCCTGGAAACCGTGCCGGAGATGGGCGCCGGCTGGTGTCCGCCCGGCATGCTCGGCATCGGTATCGGCGGCACCGCCGAGAAGGCGATGGTGCTGGCCAAGGAAGCGCTGTTCGAGCCGGTCGACATCCACGAAGTGCGCGCGCGCGGCCCGCAGAACCGGGTCGAAGCGCTGCGCCTGGAAATTCTCGACAAGGTGAACGCGCTCGGCATCGGCGCGCAGGGACTCGGCGGCCTGACGACGGTGCTCGACGTCAAGATCAAGGACTATCCGACGCACGCGGCGTCGCTGCCGGTGGCGATCATTCCCAACTGCGCAGCAACGCGGCACGCCCACTTCGTGCTCGACGGATCCGGTCCCGCGCAGCTCGATCCGCCCGACCTGGAGTTGTGGCCGAAGCTCACGTACGAAGCCGCTGCCGATTCGCGCCGCGTGAATCTCGATGCGCTGACGCGCGAGGACGTTGCCGCCTGGCGCCCGGGCGAGCGCCTGCTGCTCTCCGGCAAGATGCTCACCGGTCGCGACGCTGCACACAAGCGTCTCGCGCAGCTGCTGGAAGCCGGCAAGCCGCTGCCCGACGGCCTGGATTTCAAGAACCGCGTCATCTACTACGTCGGCCCGGTCGACCCGGTCGGCGGCGAAGCTGTCGGCCCCGCGGGACCGACCACGGCGACGCGCATGGACAAGTTCACCGAGATGATGCTGGCGCGGACCGGCCTGATCGCGATGGTCGGCAAGGCCGAGCGCGGGCCGGAAGCCGTCGAGTCGATTCGCAAGCACAAGGCCGCCTACCTGATGGCAGTCGGCGGCGCGGCCTATCTCGTTTCCAAGGCGATCCGCTCGAGCCGCGTGGTCGCATTCGGCGAGCTCGGCATGGAAGCGATCTACGAGTTCGACGTCGTCGACATGCCGGTGACGGTCGCGGTCGATGCGGGCGGCACCAGCGCCCACATCACCGGGCCGGCGCAGTGGCGCGGGCGGATCAAAGGCATCCCGGTGAAGACGGTCGGCGGCATGCCGTGACGCCCGGCTACGACATTCTGCTGCCACCGACGGTGCTGGCTTTCCTGACCGGTATCGTCTGGCTGCGGATGGGCTCCGATCGTCTCGGCGAGCTGCGCGCCCGCCGCATTCATCCGCAGCAGGTCGCGACCGCCAGGCAGATGAGCGAGACGCTGCAGAACACGCAGTCGGCCGACCATTTCCGCAACCTGTTCGAAGTGCCGGTGCTGTTCTATGCGCTGTGCGCTTTCCTGGCGATCACGCAGCTGACGACACTGTTCCTGCTGGCGTGCGCGTGGGGATACGTCGTGCTGCGCGCCGCGCATGCTTACATCCACCTCACCGGCAACAAGGTCGTGCGGCGCTTTCAGACCTTCGTCGCCAGCACGATCGTGCTGTACGTGATGTGGGGAATCTTCGCGGTCAGGCTGTTGATGTCAGGCTGAAGCCTGACCCACATCGTCGGTCGGCAGCTTGTGGTTTGCGAACTGCTGGCGCAGCTGCAGCTTGCTGAGCTTGCCGGTCGCCGTCAGCGGCAGCTTGTCGACGAACGCAACGTCGTCGGGAATCCACCACTTCGCGACCTTGCCCAGGAAGAACTCCAGCAGCTCCTCGCGCGTCGCGCTCGCGCCCGGCTTCAGCACCACCACCAGCAGCGGACGCTCCTGCCATTTCGAATGGCGGATGGCAATCGCGGCGGCCTGCGCCACCGCGGGATGCGCGACTGCCAGGTTCTCCAGCTCGATGGAGCTGATCCACTCGCCGCCGGACTTGATGACGTCCTTGGTGCGATCCGTGATCTGCATGTAGCCGAGCGGGCAGATCGTGGCGACGTCGCCGGTGTTGAACCAGCCGTCGGCTTCGAACGCCGTGTCGACGTCGCGCCGGTAGTAGCCCGATGCGATCCACGGCCCGCGCACCTTGAGCGCGCCGAACGACTTGCCGTCGCGCGGCAGCTCCTTGCCATCCTCGTCCGTGATCTTCAACTCGACGCCGAACACGGTGCGGCCCTGCTTGGCGCGCAGTGCATCGCGCTGCGCGGCAGGCAGCTGCGCCGCCTCGGGCGACTGGCAGCGAATCGTGCCGATCGGGCTCATCTCGGTCATGCCCCAGGCGTGCACGACCTCGACGCCGCGCTCGCGCAGCTGATTCATCAGCGCGATCGGCACGGCGGAGCCGCCGGACAGCACGCGCTGCAGGCTGTCGACGTTCTTGCCGGTCTTTTCCAGGTATGCGATCAGCCCTTGCCATACGGTCGGCACGCCGGCCGCGAACGTCACCTGCTCCGCCTCGATCAGCGCCTGCAGCGTTTCCGGATCGCCCATCTTCGGTCCCGGGAACACCAGCTTGGCGCCAACCAGCGCGCAGCCATACGGCAGCGCCCACGCGTTGACGTGGAACATCGGCACGACCGGCAGAACCACGTCGGCGCCGGCAAGCCCCATCGCATCGGGCAGCAGCGACGCGTACGTGTGCAGCAGTGTCGAGCGGTGGCTGTACAGCACACCCTTCGGATCGCCCGTCGTTCCCGACGTGTAGCACAGCGAGCTGGCGGTGCGCTCGTCGAACTCCGGCCACTCGAACTGCGTCGACTCGGACGCGATGAGCGACTCGTAGCTGCGGGCCTGCGGCAGCGTCGTGACCGGCATGTGCGCGTCGTCGGTGAGGATCACGCAGCCCTCGAGCTTCGGCAGCCGCGGCAGGAGCTTTTCGATCACCGGCACGAACATCGGATCGAGGAACAGCCAGCGATCCTCGGCGTGGTTGGCGATGTAGACGATCTGCTCTTCGAACAGTCGCGGGTTGATCGTGTGGCACACCAGGCCCGAGCAGGAGACGGCGTAGTAGATCTCGAAGTGCCGGAAGTCGTTCCACGCCAGCGTGGCAACGCGGTCGCCGGTCTTCAGGCCCAGGCGCTGCAGAGCATTCGCCAGCTGGCGGGTGCGCGCGAACGCTTCGCGGTAGGTATAGCGGTGGCGCGGCTGGTCGGCAGTGACGGAGACGATCTCGCGATTGGGATGTTGCAGATCGGCGTGCCGCAGGATTGCGCTGATCAGCAGCGGCCGATCCATCATCTGTCCGAACATGAAGCTTCCCCCGATGAAGCCCAGACGTCGGGGGCTAGGCTACAGCCATTTCCGGCTGATCGCTAACAGCGCGGCTGCTCCCTGCTAGTGCGCGCTGACCGGGGTAGCGAGGGAGGTCGCGTTGGGAATTGCAGGCAGACTCTCGGCGGCAATCACCGCAGGGGTATGGGCGCCGCCGGACTGGGCGCCGTCGCCCGGCGCCGGGGTTTCGCCTGGGCCGAGGGCGTCGCCGAACCCGTACTGCACCAGGATTCGGGCGATATGCGGATGCTCGCTGCTCCACTGCATGAAGTTCACGCACACGGCCTTCAGGTCGTTGGCCTGGGCGTACTCGAACGATTTGCCGGTGAAGCGCGCGCCGCCCAGGTCCTGCTCGAACGCGGCCCGGTGCGACTCCCATGGGTGTTGCACGGCATCCGGTTGCGCGAACAACTCGATGCGATCGACTCGCGCGTAAGCCGGCACGGTGCCGCATAGAGCGATGCGCTGCGCATCCGCCTCGGCGCACGCGGTCGCGGCATCCGTACGGCGGCAGGCCGGCACATAGGCGATGGACTCGACCGAATCGGCGACGCCTTCCATCGCGATGGGCATGACCGCGCCGGCCGGCTGCTGCTCGGGCACGGAGCCGTGCGCCTGGTCGCGACCCTGGGCGATGAGCGAGCGCAGATCCTTCAGCTCGTCACGCATCGCGCGCATGTCTTCGGCATTGCGCTGCTTGAGGAACTCCGAGTAGAGAAATCCGCCGGCCGCCGAGGCGACCATCAACGCCAGCACCGCGAGAACGGAACGCAGCGTCGTGCCCTTCTTCGGCCGCGTGTCGATCTTGCTGCGCGAACGCCAGGCGTGGACCAGCTGGAACAGCGCGGCCGACACGGTCGCAATCGCGCCGATCATCGCCGCCAGGATCGTCTCGGAAAGCCCCATGCAGGTCCTCTTGCGCGCGCTGGAAGTTATGTCCGGTTTCGCAGCGGCCGACTGTACTGCGTCACACTTCATCCGCTCCCGTACCTGGTTGGCAGTTTGCGGCCGCTGCGCGTTATGTCCAACGCAATCGCAGTGCAGCTCAGCTCAACTCTCAGCCGGCGATGCCGCTATAGAGGCATTACCGTGATCCGGACGTCGCCGTCGTGCGCATCACGCCCCCGCAGACAGATCGGAGTGAGCAAATGTCGGGCGCCGCCAGCCACACCAGCCGCGTGATCCTCGCCGTGGACGATTCCGCATCGATGCGGCAGATGGTGCGCTTCACCCTGGAAAGCGCCGGCTACAAGGTCGTGCAGGCCGTCGACGGCGTCGAGGCGCTCGACTTCGCCAAGGGCAACGCCGTGGACCTGGTGCTGACCGACATCAACATGCCGCGCATGGACGGCATCACGCTGGTGCGCGAGCTGCGCGGGCTGAGCACTTACAAGTTCACGCCGATGCTGGTGCTGACGACCGAATCGGGATCGGACACCAAGCAGCGCGGCAAGCAGGCGGGCGCGACCGGCTGGATCGTCAAGCCGTTCAGCCCCGAGCAGCTGCTGTCGACGATCGCGCGGGTGCTGTGAGACGCCGCCCAGATGGACCTAGCACACCTGCTTCCCAATCCGAACGACGCACCGGAGACCGGCGATACGGTCATGGTGCGCGCGCTCGACGCGTGGACGCCCGAGCAGCAGATCTCGCGCATGCTCGAGCTGTGCGAAGCGCAGATGGAATCGGCGCTGTCGGAGTCCGACGTCGCCGTGGACGCGCTGATCAAATCCTTCACCGGGCTGATCGAGGCCGGCCAGGCGCTCGGCTCGCTGAGCGAGAAAACGCCTGCCGACGCGGGCACCGCCGATCTGCGTCAACAGCTCGAGGCGCTCAAGAAGCAGACCGCCGCCGCGGTCGTCGCCTTCCAGTTCTACGACAAGCTGACGCAGCGGCTCGGACACGTGCGCTACAGCCTGTCGGCGCTCGCGATGTTCGTCTGCGATCGCGAGAAGTCGGGCGAGCGCGAGCAGTGGCGCCGCCTGTTCTCGACGCTGCGCCGGCTGTATCGCACCGAGGAGGAACGCCAGCTGTTCACGATGATGGTCGGCGGCGCCACCGCCGAGCAGGCGCGCGATCACATCCAGCAGTCGACGCTCACGCTGCGCAACTCGCCGACCGGCGACGTCGAGATCTTCTGAAGCGATCTTGCGGAACTGAGACGCGCCGCACCGCGGCGATGTAACAGAAGATCTTAGAGTGCGGCCCGCTGCGCGATGAGTGTGACCCGCAACACGCTCGCAAATCGTGCAGCGACTATCGTTGCATCACGGGTTCGAGGAGTAACGCGCGCGTTGCAGGCAACGGGCCGCAACGGCGCGCGCAGGAACTGGAGGAATTATGGTAATCGAGGCGCGGACGATAGTCGGAGCAGTGGCGGCTTTTGCAGTGGCCGGCGCAGCGCTGTGGCTGTTCTCGCCCCCTGCCGACCAGGCCAAGCGCGGCAGCGTCGAGGTCGTGCAGATGCAGGAACGCTCGTGGACGGTCGAGGTGAAGGACCTCGGCGCGGTCGAACAGGACGCTCCGGCCCGGACGGCGGCGAACCGCTGACGCACCCGCTTCTGGCATCATGGCCGGATGAGCGTCATCTACCTCATCCGGCACGGCCAGGCTTCTTTCGGCAGCGACAACTACGATCAACTCTCCGCGGTCGGACGCGAGCAAAGCACGCTCCTCGGCAACTACTTCGCCACGCTCGGCCAGCCGATCGACCGCATCTACACCGGTACCCTGTCCCGCCAGCGCGAAACTGCGCAGCTGGTCGCTGCCGCGCTCGGATCGGGCGCGCCGCCGCTGAGCGTCGAGCCGGCGCTCGACGAGTATGCGAGTGAATCCATCCTGCACGCGTTCGCCGCGTCGCTGACTGCTGCCGAGCTCGAGCAGGCCGGCTGGCCAGCGTTGCGCACCGACCGGCGCACGTTTCAGCTCTTTTTCGAGCGCGCCGCGCGCGCGTGGGTCGAGGCGCAGATCGAGGCTGAAGCCCTGCTGCCGTGGCGCGGCTTCTGCGGGCGCATCGTCGCCGCGCTGGACAGCATCATGCGCAACGAAGGCCGCTCGAAGACGCTGCTCGTAAGCACTTCCAGCGGCGTGGTCGGCGTGATCGTCGCGCACGTGCTCGGCCTGGCGACCCACGTCGGCATGGAGCTGAACTGGGCCGTGCACAATGCATCGATCACCCGACTGATCTACAGCGCCGACAAGGTCACGCTGTCGATGTTCAACGGCCTGCCGCATCTCGACCAGGAAGGCCGGCGGCAGCTGATCACCTATCGCTGAGTTGCGCTACCAGCCAAGCGCCCGCTTGCGCTGCTCCACCGCCGCGGGCGCGGCGAGCGACGGACCGAGCTGACGCAGGATGCCGTTGTCCAGACCGTAGATCAGGCTGTGGATCTCGATCTCCTGGCCGCGCGACCACGCATCCTGCAGCAGCGTCGTTTCGGCGACGTTGATGGCCTGCGTCAGGACGTTGAGCTCGCACAATCGCATCATGCGTGCCGGATCGTCCGCCAGGGCGGCGAGCTCGTCACGGTTGCGGTTGCGGACGTCCTGCACGTGGCGCAGCCAGTTGTCGATCAGGCCCAGCTTCTCGTCGCGCAGCGCGGCCGCGACGCCGCCGCAGCCATAGTGCCCGCAGACGATGATGTGGCTGATCTTCAGCACGTCGACCGCGAACTGGATGACGGACAGGCAGTTCAGGTCGCTGTGCACGACCACGTTGGCGACGTTGCGGTGGACGAAAATCTCGCCCGGCAGGAGCCCGAGGATCTGGTTCGCGGGCACGCGGCTGTCGGAGCAGCCGATCCACAGGTAGCGCGGCGCCTGCTGGCCTGCCAGTCGCGCGAAGAAGTCCGGATCCGAGCTCGTCATGAGCTCGGCCCATGAGCGGTTGCGCTCGAGCAGGGAGTCCAGCGTCGGGTAGTCGGTAGTCATCGTCGCCCTCGTCCGGCGCCGGCGGCGCGGCCCGGCGCGGATTGTAACTGCAGCATCGGCCGGCACCCAGAACCGTCCTGTCGCGGGCCGGCACTCACGCGCTGCATTCCCGCAACTTCCAATAACACCGACGTGGAGGTCCCTCATGCTTCGCAGAGAATTGCTGCCCGCCGTGGGCATTGCCCTCACCCTGCTCGCCCTCGGCGTCACCGCCGGCGGCGACAATCGTCATCGCCCATTGCGCGTGTCCGCCGAGCTGGTGCCGACCAACGAGGTTCCGTCGATTTCCTCCGGCGCGCGCGGCCGCTTCAAGGCGACGATCGACCGCGAGAACCAGACGATTTCCTATGAGCTGAGCTACGAAGGGATGGAGGACACGGTCCTGCAGTCGCACATCCATCTCGGCCAGCGCCACACCAACGGCGGCATCAGCGTGTTCCTGTGCGGCAACCCGCCGACCGTGCCGCCCGCGACGTTCCCGCAGCCGCCGGCGTGCCCGCTGTCCCAAGCAACTATTACCGGTGTGTTGACTGCAGCCAACATCGTCGGGCCTGCCGCGCAGGGCATCGCGGCCTCGCAAGGCGGGGTGAACGAATTCGACGAGCTGGTGGACGCGATCCTGAGCGGCGCGACCTACGCCAACGTCCACTCCGCGAAGTTCCCCGGCGGCGAGATCCGCGGCCAGGTGCGCACTGACCAGAGGCGCGGCCGGGACTAGCACCATCGACAGGCCCGGCGGACCGGACATCGCCGTATACTCGCCCACGGAAAGCCTGGGCGGTATGCGGCGATGTTAGCGCGGCGAGCCGGTGTGACCTGCATCGTGTGGTTGGCGATGTCGGGCGGCCTGTTGCCCGCGCTGCCCGCTGCCGCTGCAGACGTCACCGGCTCTCTCGCGATCACCACCGACTACATCTATCGCGGCACGTCGCAGACGGCCGGCAAGCCGGCCGCGCAGGCCGGCGTGCAGTTCCACTCCACCGACGGCTGGAACGCCGGCCTGTGGACCTCCAGCGTCGACTTCCAGAACGGGCGCGGGCGCGCCTACGAGCTCGACCTGCACGGCGGCTACTCGTGGGCATTGACGCCCGACTGGGCGGCGCAGGTCGGCTACGTGCACTACGCGTACTTCGACGACGGCGACGCCGGCTACGACTACGACGAGCTCACGGCATCGCTCAGCTATCAGCAGCGCGCCACGGCCAGCATTGCGTGGTCGCCGAATACTTCGAAGTACACGTACTGGGGGTTCATTGCCGACAAGCGCACGCTTGCCTACGAGCTCTCGGTGCTGCAACCGGTGAGTCCGCGCTGGTCGCTCTGCGGCGGCGTCGGCTACTACGACCTGCGCGACCTGATCGACACCGGCTATTGGTACTGGAGCGCCGGTGTGGCCTTCACCTGGCAGGGCATGCAGGTGGACCTGTTGCACATCGACACGGATTCCACTGCCAAGCGCGTCTTCGAGCTGGCGGGCGCCGGCAGCCGCTGGACCGCGGCCCTGACCTGGCGCTTCTAGCTCGACTCCAGAACCCGGGCGCCGCGCCGGGGTACTCATCGACAACGGGCCACGGCTGCAAATGAATTCGGTGCCTTCCAGCGGTCATTCACCCAGCGCCTCGGGCGGCTCCTCGAATGCTCGCGAGCTCGAGCTGCTGCGCCAGGTCGCGGCGGGCGATCGGACGGCTTTCAAAGAGCTGTACCTGATCTATCACCGCCGCCTCGCGCGCTTCCTCATGCGCATGACCTCGCGTCACGACCTGATCGAGGAAGTCATCAACGACACGCTCTGGACGGTGTGGCTGAAGGCCGGAGACTTTCGCGGCGATTCGCTGGTCTCGACCTGGATCGTCGGCATCACCTACCGCCGCGCGCTCAAGGCGCTGCGGCGGCAAGGCGCGGCGCGGCCGGTGTTCGCCGAAGAGTCGGCAGTCGCACCGGATGCGCAGCTGCAGGACGAGAACCGCCAGTGGCTCGGCCAGGCGCTCGCGGAGCTGCCGCTCGAGCAGCGCATGGTGATGGAGTTCTCGTACCTGATGGGGCACTCGTGCGAGGAGATCGCGCAGATCATGCAATGCCCGGTGAACACGGTGAAGACGCGGATGTTCCACGCGCGCGAGAAGCTGCGGCGCTCATTGCCGCGCCTCGCGGGCGGCAATCCGTAAGACCGACGCAATGACACACAGCGATTACAACGGACCGCTCGGCGCCCACGGGGAGTGCTGGAATCTGCTGCCCTGGATTGCCAACGAAAGCGCCGCGCCCAAGGACGTCGCGCGCGTCGAGACGCACCTGCGCGATTGCCGCGAGTGCCAGCAGGAGCTGGAGTTCCAGCGCCAGCTGCGCAACGCGATCCGCTCCGAAGAAGCGATCGTGCTGGCGCCGCAGACCTCGCTGCAGAAGCTCATGCAGCGCATCGATACGGTCGCCGAAATCGATGACGATGAGCGCGACGCGCCGCGCGAGCCGCGTCCCGCGCCAAGACGGCGCATGAGCTGGCTGGCGATCGCCGCAGCGGCTCAGGGAATCGCGATCACGGGTCTGCTGGCTGCGCTCTGGTCGCAATCCACCGGGACGCTGACCACGCCGCGGTTCACCACGTTGACGAACGAGACGGCGGTCGCGCGTGGACCGGTGATTCGCGTCGTGTTCGCCGACAGCATCGCGCTCGACGACATGAACCAGCTGCTGCGCCGGATCGACGCGCAGGTCATCGCCGGACCGAGCGAGGCCGGCGTCTACACGCTGGGGCTCGCCGCGGGCTCGGCGGAGAAAGCCGACGTCGACAAGGCGCTCGTACAGCTGCGAGCGGACAAGCGCGTCCGCTTCGCCGAACCGGCGCTCGCACGCGAGGCGCCATGAAACGCCTGTGGCTGATCTGCAGCTGTGCGTGGCTGCTCGCAGCGTGTGCGACCCGCGGCCAGGTCGCCGACGAGCCGTCGACCGGCGCCGATCCGGAGCGTTTCGTCGTCGTCACGCTGCGCAACGATGCAGCTCCGGCGATTCCGCGCGCCGGATCGACCGTGCGCGGCTACGAAGCGCCGCCCGCCTATTCGCTCGCTCCTGCGACGCGCGCTCAGGCGCAAGCCGTCGCAGCGGCGCATGGCTTGCGCGAGGTCACGGCATGGCCGATCGGCCTGCTCGGCATTCACTGCGTCGTCTTCGAGCTGCCGCCCGGCGCGAACCGCGGCGAGATGATCGAGCGCCTGCGTCGTGACAAGCGCGTCGAATCGGCGCAACCCTACCAGTCGTTCACGACACTGACGAGCGATACGGACCCGGCTGCAACGAGCGATCCTTATCGACCGCTGCAGCGGAATCTCGACGTGATGAATGTCACCGGCGCGCACCTGTGGTCGCGGGGCGAAGGCGTGCGGGTCGCGATCATCGATACCGGCATCGATGCGACTCATCCCGACCTCGCGGGCCGCGTGGTCAAGCAAGAGAACTTCGTCGATGCCAGCACCGCACCGGCGCGCGATCGTCATGGCACGGCCGTCGCAGGCGTGATCGCGGCGGTCGAGAACAACAGCCAGGGAATCGTCGGCATTGCTCCCGCCGCCCGGCTCTACGCGATGCGCGCGTGCTGGCCGGCGCCGCGCGATGAAGCACACTCGCTCTGCAGCACGCTCACGCTCGCGAAGGCGCTCGCCGCGGCAATCGAAGAGCGCATCGACATCGTCAACCTGAGCCTGACCGGTCCGGCCGATCCGCTGCTGACGCGCCTGGTCGAAGTGGGCCTGCGTCGCGGCGTGGTGTTCGTCGGCGCGACGCCGCCGAGCAGCGCACCGGGCGTCTTCCCGACCGGAATTCCCGGCGTGATCGGCGTCGATGCTGCCGGCGCCAGAGCATCGGCGGATTCGGTGCTGTTCGCGCCGGGCAACGAAGTGCTCACCCTGGTGCCGGATGGTCACTACGACTTCCTCTCCGGCAGCTCGCTCGCTGCTGCCAGCGTCTCGGGCGGCATTGCACTGCTGCTGGCGCGTGACCGGACGTTGCGTGCAGAAAATGCGCGTGAGCTGCTGGCGCGCTCGAGCCGCAAGATCAGCACGTCGCAAGGCGAAGCCGCGAGCGTTAATCTCTGCGCGGCAGTGGCGACGCTGATGCATCAGCCGGACTGCAAGGATTAGCTACGCCGCTCTCCTGCAGGTCCGACTGACTTGTCAGGCTGAAGCCTGACCCACAAGCTATGGTGTAGAGTCCTTGCGGCTCACCTTACACCGTCGCCACAAGGGAACCTCTCGTGCCTCTCAATGTCCGCGCGGCCGTCGTGCACGGCCCGAATCAGCCTTTCGTCGTCGAGGAAGTCCAGCTCGAAGGGCCGCGTGCCGGCGAAGTACTGATGCAGGTGAAGACCACCGGCCTGTGCCACTCCGATCTGCACGCTTACGAAGGCAAGGTGCCGTGGCAATTCCCGGCGATCCTCGGCCACGAAGCTGCGGGCGTCATCGTCGAGTGCGGCCCCGGCGTCACGCAGTTCAAAGTCGGCGATCACGTCATTCCGTTTCTCATTCCACAATGCGGAAAGTGCGCGTTCTGCCACTCGACGAAGACGAACCTGTGCGTCGAAGCGTTCGCGCGGCTGCGACCGCGCGAGAGTCGCTTCTCGCTGGGCGGCAGATCCGTCACGCAGCTGTGGGGGTTGGGCACATTCGCCGAGTACACCGTGCTGCCGGTGGATACCATCGCCAAGGTGCGCGACGACGCTCCGTTCGATCCGATCTGCTATATCGGCTGCGGCGCGACCACCGGCCTCGGCGCGGCGTTGTTCGCGGCAAAAATCGAGCGCGGCAGCTCGGTCGTGGTGTTCGGCCTCGGCGGCATCGGCCTGAACGTGGTGCAGGGCGCGCGGCTCGCGGGCGCGAAGACGATCATCGGCGTCGACACCAACCCGGAAAAGCAGGCGATCGCGCGCCGCTTCGGCGCCACCGAGTTCGTCGATCCGCGCAGCGTCGAGAAGTTGACGAGTCATCTGATGAAGCTGACCGGCGGCGGCGCCGACTACACCTTCGAGTGCATCGGCAATCCGCAGGTGATGCGGCAGGCGTTCGAGTGCACCAATCCCGCGTGGGGGACGAGCTACGTGATCGGCGTCGCGCCGCACGGCGCGGAAGTCACGGCGCCTCCCGGCAGCTTGATGATGGGCCGGCACTGGACCGGCTGCTACATGGGAGGCGCGCGTCTCAGCCGCCTGCCCGAGATCGTCGACTGGTACGTCGAGAAGAAGATCGAGCTCGACTCGCTGGTCACGCACCGGCTCACGCTCGAGCAGATCGGCGCCGGCTTCGAGATGATGAAGCGCGGCGAATCGATCCGCTCGGTCGTCGTGCTGTAGCCGTGGCGGAACAGCGCAATCAGCCGGCAACGCCGCGGGCGGCGGCAACGGTGATGGTGTTGCGCCAGGGGCGCAACGACGTCGAGGTGCTGGTGATTCGCCGTCATGAGCAGCTCGCGTTCATGGGCGGCATGTGGGTGTTCCCCGGCGGCACCGTGTGTGCTGCCGATGCCTCGGCCGAGGCACTGGCACGCATTCCGGGCCCTTCGCAGGCGGGCTGCGCCCGGCTCAAGACTCTGCAGGGCGAGCCGGTCGATCCGCGCCAATGTCTCGCACTCGGTGTCGCGGCGTGCCGCGAGACGTTCGAAGAGAGCGGCGTGCTGCTCGCCAGCGACGCGACGGGAAATCCTTGCAACGCCGGCGCGGCACGACTGCAGCCGCGCCGGCGCGACATCGCGGCGCAGCCCGGGCTGTTTGCCGACATGTTGCGCGCGGAGAATCTTTTTCTGCGCGTCGAGCGGCTGCTCTACTGGGCCCACTGGATCACGCCTTCGACCGTGCCGCGCAGATTCGACACGCGGTTCTACCTCGCACCCGTGCCGGCCGATCAGCAAGCAGTCATCGACAGCACCGAGACGGTCGATCACGCATGGATGAGCGCGGCGGCGCTGGTCGCAGCGGCGCAGGACGGCAACATGCCGGTTTCTCATCCGACGCTCTACAACCTGATGGAGCTCGATGCGAGCCTGCAGCAGCACGGCTCGCTGCAGGGCTTGCTCGCCGCCGAAGCGGCGCGCAGCGTCGTGGGCATCCTGCCGAAGATGGTCCACGAGGAACGCACTGCCATGGTGCTGCCGTGGGATCCTTTTTACCGGAATTTCGCAGGCGAGAGCGCTCCCGCGCATCTGCAATATTCCGCGCGGCTGCTCGCGCTGCCCTCGCGCATATTCGTCAAGGGCTGAGCGCTCGAGCGCGCAGGCATCGGCCGCACAGCCGAAAAATATGGATGGATACGTTCGCTCGCGCCCGTACAGTGACGACGGAGCCCGAGGGGCCATGGCGGCCCTGTCTACGAACACTGCTTGCATACGGAGGTGGCAGAATGTCGCGTCGTCAACGACTGCACGTTCCGGGCGGAACGTACTACGTACTCCAGAAGGGAAGCACCACTCGCCCGATCTTCTCGCAGCACCAGGATTACCAGCTCTTCGAGCGGCTGCTCGCGACGGCGCTGCGTCGCACCGGCGCGCGCCTGCACGCGTACTGCTGGACGCCGGACGCGATCCACATCGCGCTGCAGATCGACAGCGTTTCCGTGGGCCGCTTCATGCAGGGAATCACCAGCCGCTACGCGCGCAGCATCCACGAGCGCGCCGCCGAATCCGGCCATTTCTTTCGCCAGCGCTACAAGGCGATCCTGATCGATCCCGACGCGTATCTGCTGAAGCTGGTCCGCTACGTCCACTACGTACCGGTGCTCGATGGGCTGAGCAGCGAGCCCGGCGCGTATCCGTTCACGAGCCACGGCGCCTACCTGGGCAAGGCCGAGCAGCCTTGGCTGACCACTCGCGCCGCGCTGCGGCTGCTGAACGGCTGCGATCAGAACAGCGAGTACGCGGAGCTCATGTCTTCGAGTCCGGCGCCGGACGAGCGCGAGCTGTTCGAGCGCGGCAGCAAGCACGACGCGCGCATCGTCGCGGGCCGCGAATTCCTCGAGAATCTGCCGCGGCATCTGCGGGTGTATCGCAGCAAGCTCACGCTGGAGCAGATCATCCAGACCGTGACCTGCCGGCTCGGCGTCGATCGCGAGCACGTGTTGTCCAGCTCGCGTCAACGCGAAGTCACGCTGGCACGCGCGCTGATCGCCTGGTATGCGACCGAGCGCCGCGTTGCGACCTTGAGCGAGGTTGCCCGCTATCTGCGCCGCGACCCTTCGACGCTGTCTGTCGCAGTCAGCCGCTACCGCCTGTGCCGGCCGGAGCTGTTCAAGCTGACGGCGCTGCACGACGTGGTGCCGCTTGCGCAGATTCATCTGCAGCGACCCGAGGCCACGAGCTACTACGGAAGCTAGCGCGCGTCGACGACGACTTTCATACCGCGCTCGGCGGCGCCGGTCTGCTGCGCATTCCACAGCGTCGCGTAATGGCCGTTGCGGGCTCGCAGCTCGTCGTGCGTTCCGCGCTCGACGATCACGCCGCGGTCGAGCACCAGGATCTCGTCGGCATGCACGATCGTCGACAGCCGGTGGGCGATCACGAGCGTGGTGCTGTGGCTCGATAGATCCACGAGATTGCGCAGGATCTCGCGCTCGGTCCTGCTGTCGAGCGACGAGGTCGCCTCGTCGAACACGAAGATGCGCGGCCGCTTGAGCGCCGCGCGCGCGATCGCAACCCGCTGGCGCTCGCCGCCCGAGAGCTTGAGGCCGCGCTCGCCGACCAGCGTCTCGTAGCCCTCCGGCAGGCCGACGACGAAGTCGTGCAGGTTGGCGAGCCGCGCTGCTTCCTCGATCTCCGGATGCGTCGAGCCGTAGCGGCCGAAGCCGATGTTGTTGGCGATGGTGTCGTGGAACAGCACGGTGTCCTGCGGCACGACCGCTATGGCCTGGCGCACCGCCGACAGCGTCATGTCCGTCACCGGCACACCGTCGAGAACGATGCCGCCGCTGTCCGGCTCGTACAGCCGGAACAACAGCCGGATCAGTGAAGACTTGCCCGAGCCGCTCACGCCGACCACGGCAACTGTTCGTCCAGCGGCAACGGTGAAGCTGACGTTGCGGAGAATCGCGCGCTCCTGGCGATACGAGAAGCTGACGTCCTCGAATACCAGCTCGCCGCGCGTGGCGCGCGCATCCGACGGCGAGCGCGAGCTCTCGCCTTCACGTTTCTCGCGAAACAGCTTGAGCATGCTGCCCAGGAACGCGAGGCCCTGTGCGATGTCGCGCACCGCGTAACCGAGCATCTCCAGCGGCTGCACCAGTCGCACGATGTAGGCGTTGACGAGGACGAAATCGCCCACAGTCATCGCGCCGCGCGCTACGTCCTGCGCTGCGTAGGCGAGCGAGACGCCGAGCGAGACAGCGAAGATGGTCGCGACCATCAAGCCGTTCACCGCGCGCCTGCTGAAGAAGCGGCGCCAGGCAGACTCCGTGCGGCCGAGCGCGACGTCGTAGCGATGACACACGACCGGCTCGGCGTCGAAGTACTTGACCGTCTCGTGGTTGATCAGGCTGTCCGTGAGCACTGCGTGCGCCTCGATGTGCGAGGTCGAGACGCCCTCCGCCGATTCCTTCACCGCGCCTGCGCCGTGGTAGAAGGCCACGACGTAGGCGACCGCGGACACGGCGAGAATCACCAGATAGATAGCATGCCCGAAGTGCACCAGCACCACGCCGACCACCAGCAGCTCGATGCTCACCGGCAGGATCGTGTAGACGCAGTGCTGCAGCAGCAGCTGGTAGCCGCGGATCCCCTGCTCCGCCGTTTCGCCGATGGCGCCCGTCTTGCGCTCGAGATGAAAGCGCAGCGGCAGACGCACCAAATGCTCGAACAGCCGGCGTCCGATGTGGCGGCGCACGCGCTGCTCGGCGTGGCCGTGCAACATCATGCGCAGTTCAGTGGAGCATCGCGTCAGGTACTGGCCCAGCGAATATGCGAGCACGAGGGCGAGCGGCGCGAGGACCAGCGATCCGCCGGACTGCGGCGCCGCGAGCGAATCTACGACCAGCTTGAGCGCAATCGGCGTGAGCGCCGCGAACAGGGCTCCGAGCGCCACGAGGGCAAGCGCCAGCAGCAGTCGTCGTTTCGCATAGCCGTCAGCCACAGTCCAGAATAGCTGCACAGCCTCGCGCAGGGTTTGCAAGGCGGCCCGCGACGGCCGGGATGAGGGATTTGCATCTGGCGCGACACCGCTTGCGCTCACTTGCCGTGCGCTCCGCCGCGGCATGCATTCGAGAACGTCGTGAACTGGCCTTTCGGCAGGCCGTGCGCGTGCACGAACTCGACGTGCAGGAGGAACGTCTCCGGATCGCAGCGCGCAACCTCTTCGCCATGCGCCGGATGCGATCGCAAGCATCCCGGCGGCTGTATCGCGAACCTTTCCGTAGCTGACATGGGCGCTCTCCTTCGCCAAGCACGCTGCCACAGCGCCGTAACGGCAGCGTCAGAGACAGCCGCGAGAGAGCATTTCGACGCGCCGTCGCGAGCGCGCGGAAGTCGCAAGGCATTGCGCTTGCTGCACTAATCGCGGCGCACGCGCGCGCTGCCGGGCGCTCGTTTCGCGAGTGTCAGACCAAGTGTTGTTGGCTTCTGTGCATCGCGTCGAAGCCGTGCAGCTGGCGCACAGGAGATGGCGGATATATTCCAACAACCCAACACTGTCACAGCACGCGCCCAATGCACTCGCCGCTGCCCGGTAGTCCTAACTACGGATATCCATAGATGTATGCACTGAGGCCGGCACGATCGCCGTCCCTCCCTATTGACACAAGCGTACATAGGAGCAGGTTGGCGCGCGCAGGGAGATCACTCGTAAGCCACGTTAGTCAACAAGGGGAACCGTATGACGATCACGCTCGAATTGGTGGACCTCGGCGATGCCAGGATCGAGACGCGGCAAGTGCCGGTCCTGCCGCTATTCTTCGACAGCATTTCGCAGTTCGGTCTCTTGCCGTTCTGACAACGGCCACTTGGCGGGTGCGCACTGCGCGCACCCGCCCTTCTCGCACCCATACGGCATGCCGGCGCAGTCGCACCAGTACTGGATTCCTCCGCACGTTCGCGTGTGCCCACTGCTCGCCAGCACGGTCCTGCTCGATCTCAAGCGCAATCGCTACTTCGGCCTTGGCATGCAGGAGACACGCGCGCTCTCGACGCTGGCCGCGAACTGGCACGAAGCGAACAGCAACGCAGCTCGCGTCGAGCGCCTCGCGCCGGACGCGGCACTGGCCATGGCGGATGCACTGATCGCGGCAGGATTCCTGAGCCGCGATGCTCCGACCGCAAGCGCGGCCTTCGGCCCTGCGCCGCTCGACCTGGATGGCTTGCTGAGCAGCGCCGGACACGAGCTCCATCGTGCAACGCGCCTGCGGCTGACGCACGTTGCCAACTTCATTGCAGCGATTGCCTGGACGCGGTCGGCGCTGCGCTCGCGCTCGCTCTTCTCGATCGCTTGCGAAGTACGCGAGCGCAAGCTGTCCGCCGCGGCGCCATCCGTGGACGAGCACCGCGCGATCGAGCTGGTAGGAATCTTTCGACGGCTGCGGCCGCACGCGTTCGCCGCGCGCGATCGTTGCCTGTTTCATTCGCTGGCGCTGGTCCGGTTCATGGCGCGCCACGCACTGTTCCCAACCTGGGTGATTGGCGTGCGAACGCAACCATGGAGCGCGCACGCCTGGGTGCAGCACGGCACCCTCCTGCTCGATGCAAACCCCGAGCACGTGTGCGACTACGCGCCGATCCTGACTGTTTGACAACAAGAACAACCGCAAGGGGCCGCGCATGTTTCGCTACATTGCGCTCGTCTGGAATACCTCCGACGAGCAGCAATCACGCACCGCCGAGTCGCTGAGTAGCGAGCTGCAAGCCGCGCGCTGGCAGTCTGCGTTTGCCGGCCACGGGTTACGTGTGCTCTGCACGGATGCCGACCGGGGAACGCTGCGACCGCAGCTGCTCACGCACGCAGCCGGCGTCGTCCTCGGCACCGTGTTCGAGCGCAATCGCGACATCGAGGACGACTCGATCGCGCGCCGGGTGCTGTTCACGCCCCACGACTGCGCTGCGATTCTTGCGAGCGAAGGACGGTGGCTCGTCGAGAACTGCTGGGGCAACTACGTGGCGCTGTTGCAGGACCCGACGACACGAAGCGTGCGCGTCCTGAAGGACCCGACCGGTACGCTGCCGTGCTTCATGACGAGCACTGACGAAGTCGCCGTCTTCTTCTCGCACATCGGCGACTGCACCCGACTGGGTCTGCGATTCACTGTCGATCGCGAGTATCTGCGTAACCGCGTACTGGGCTTTCATGACATGGAGCACGACGCACTCCAGGGAGTCGCGCAAGTCCGCCGCGGTGAATGCGTCGAGCTGCGACCGTCAGCACAGCCGGCAGTGCGCTCCAGCCGTTTCTACTGGAACCCTTTCATGCTCCTGCAGCCGCAGCGCGCGATCGAGGATCGCGAACGGGCAGCTACGGCGATGCGAGCCACCGTGCGGTCGTGCACGCAGACGCTGTCCGCGGGTCATGCCAGCGTGCTGCATCGCCTGTCGGGCGGGCTCGATTCGTCCATCGTCGCCGGCTGCCTCGGTCGCGCGTCATCCCAGCCGAGGATCACGTGCTACACGTACTTCAACCCACACGGACGCTCCGACGAGCGCCACTGGGCACGCCTCGCGGCAGAGCACGCAGGCTTCGAGCTCCTGGAGCGTCCGATCATTCCTGCGGACGTTTCGTTCGCGGACCTGGTGCGGCCACGACCCGCGACCGAGCCGCTACCGCTGCTCGGCTATCTGCTGAGGAGTACGGTCGAACACCGACTGGCAATCGAGCGCACTGCGACGGCAGTCTTCACCGGTGACGGCGGCGACTCGGGATTCTGCAGCGATTCGTTGCTGTACGCAGTCACTGACTACCTGCGCCGTCACGGTCCGCGCCCGGCCGCGTTGCAACTCGCATCCGCTGTAGCACTGCGCACGGAGCGATCGACCTGGAGTGTGCTGGTCAGCTCGATACAGCAGTGGTTGTTCCGCTCGAAGATGCGCGAGCAGGCGCAGGCTCTCGCCATGGGCTGCAGGCTCGTGAGTGCGGCTGCGCGCGACAGCCGTGCGTTACCCGAGAGCTATCCGCATCCATGGTTCAGTGGACTGCAGTACGTTCCCTGGGACGTGCTCAGGCGATTAGGCGTGCTCGTGAGCACGCCTGAGCTCTACAACGTGACCGACGCTGCCGGACCGGAGCCGGAAGTCATTGCCCCGCTCTACGCACAGCCAGCCGTCGAGACGTTCCTGCGCATTCCGATCCATGTCCACGCCGAGGGCGGCCGCGATCGGGGCCTGGCACGGCGCGCCTTCGAGCGCGAGGTTCCGGCATCGATCCTGCGGCGCGAATGGAAGGATCGCGCGCCGGGATTCCACAGCGAGCTGCTGTTGCGCAATCTCGCGCAGGTGCGCGAAATCCTGCTGGACGGAGTGCTGGTCGGCGAGGGCTTGCTCGATCGCGCAGCCGTCGCAGCGGCGCTCTCGGCGGGCCCTGCCAAGACGCTCGTGCTGCCGGCGGAAATCTATCGACACCTCGACGTGGAGATCTGGGCGCGTTGCTGGACGCGTTAGGCGCTCATGCCGCCCGCAGAGCGCCGTTGCGCCGCGGCGCCCACTGACGAGCCCACACTTCCGTGTCCAGGTGCCGCAGCAGCTCACCGGGAAAGACCTCGTGCTTCGTGAGGCTCGGCGCGAGCGCGCGCTCGACCGACGCCTTGTCCAGCAGCCCTTCGCGCACCAGCACGCCATCGAGGAACATCTCGCGCAGCCAGTCGAGATTGCGCTGGATGATTTCCTGATGGAATCCGCCGGCACGATCCTTCCAGACGCGATTCAGTATCGGCTGTGCGACCTCGCCACGGAACGCGCGCCGCGCCAGGCCGCGGTCCTGTCCGCCCGCGAACAGCACGTCCGCGGGAATCCGCAGCGCGAGCTCGATCAGCGGCTGCGAGTAGATCGGTGCGACGAGCTGCGGACCTGCGGCACTCGGTTGCGAGTAGCGCGCGTACAGATCCGGCGTGCCGAGCAGCATTCCCAGCTTGCTGATCGGCTCCCACGGCTCGTGCTGCATGCCGGCCAGCCACGGATGCACGGCGGGAGTCGCTGAGCATTCACCGACGACGTCCGCGGCGACCAGCCTGCGAGCCTCGCGATTCATCGCTTCGATGCTCACGAGCGAGCGGCCGCTGATCCACATTCGCAGCGTCCGTTGCAGCGCTCGCCACGTAGTCTGCCGCAGGATCAACGCCGACTCCGCCGCGAGACGCACGACCGCGGGCCGCGGCCCGCGACGGCGCAGGTACGCGACCGCCGCTTCGCCGATGCAAAAGCTGCCGAACACACAATCGCCGCCGTCGCCGGTGAAGATCGCGCTGGCCGGGTGACGAGCCGCGAGGCTCTGCTCATGTGTCGCGGTCGCGAGATGCATCAGGGTGCTGAACGGCTCGGCTGCCGGTGCCATTTCGAGGATCGCTCGAAGCTGTACGTCAGCCGGCGTCGTCTCGAGCTCGACGTGCTCGCAACCTGCATGTGCAGCGGCCATGCGCGCCCAGCGCCGCGGATCGAGCGGACCATTGGGTGCGTACTGCGTGTACGCCAGGAGTCGCGGCCGGCGCGGCGCTGCCTGCAGACAGCCAAGAACGATGGATGAATCCAGGCCGCCCGACAGACGCAGCAATGCGCTCTCGTGACACGCGGCGAGCGTCGATGTGCATGAGCGCAGCGTGTTACGCAACGCGCGTGCAGCCACATCCGCATCTTCCAGCAGATCGTGGGCTCCTGCGAAGTCGAACGGAGTCCAGAGAAACCTGCGAGCAACCACCGAGGGCAGCCGCGATGGCGCAATCTCGACACATTCGCCGCGATGAATCTGCGTGACCTCGTCGAGCGCGTCCCACTGGTGCGACATTTCGCCGCCGTACAGGCGCTGTGCGAGGAACCTGCGGTTCACCGTAAAGAGCGACGCGCCGAGCTCGAGGCAGTCGACGATCGTCGAAAAGACCAGGGTGACGCCGCGGAAAGTCGTACAGAAGCACGGCAGGCTGCCGCACGGATCCTTCAGAACGCGCGTGCTGCCCGTGGCAGGATCGGCGATGAAAGCAACGTAGTTGCCCCAGGCGTTGCGCACCAGCCATTGTCCACGGCTTTCGACGATTGCCGCAGTCCGCGCTTCATCCAGCACGCAACGCGGCGCCGGCGCGTCATCCTCGAGAGCTGACGTGCGCAGAAAGAGCGAGCCGAGCACGACGCCGGCCGTGCCGGTCAGCAGGCGCGGTTCGAGTGAGCCCGCCTGGATGTCGGCGCACAGCACGCGCAAGCCGGGCCTGTCGAACGCTTCCATCCATTGCTGCGTGCCGGATTTGAGCCGAGCCGTCGCCGCGCGAGCGGCATCGCTCTGCCGCGAATCCAGGGCGTCCCAGATCAGGGCGACATAGCGAAACATCAGCGCATCCGCGGCTGCTCAGACCGCCAGTATCGGGGTGTAGTCACAGATTTCTTCGGGATTGCAGTCGAGCACGAAGTTGCCCAGCTGCAGCCAGCTGTGCGCCGCCCACGGCGTCGGTCGCACGGCGATGACCCACGTCGGAAACACGTCGTAGTGGAACAGGAATCGCAGCAGCGCGAGCGCGTGGAAAAGACACTGGTCCTTCGCAGCGAACGCGTATGGCCGCAGACGCCGGAACACCGACACCAGTTCGACCGTACGCTCGATGTCGAACGTCGGCGCTGCAGCGGCCTTCGCCGCAGCAACCTCGCCGACGATCGAGTACAGCAGGCGCGAATCCACCGCGCGCTTGGCCCAGACACACGCGCGCAGGAACGCGATGATGTGATGCAAGTGCAGATGCGCGGCAGCCGCCAGCTCGTGACCCACGCTCGTCAAGGGTGTCTCGGAAGCGAGCGAGACGAACTGCGGACCGGGCTCAGGAGCTTCTGCCGTCAGGAAGCCTGCTTTGACGAGCGCGGTGGCCAGTCGCGCCGCATCGCCGGGCTCCATCGGCTCGAGCACCCGCCCGCCCGACGTCGACGCTGCAGACCAGTTCGATGCCAGCGTCGACAGGGATCGAGCCTCGCGGTAGCCCAGGCCGAAGTAGCGATTGCGCTTCAGGTCGAGCAGCACGGCGCCGGTTGCAGTCACACAGACCCGTGTGTGCGGCGGCATCCAGAATTCCTTGTTCTTGTTCGCGCTGATGTCGGACACGGCGTTCCTGGTGGCGACCCGGGAGAGCGTGGGGTGTGCAGTTGCCTGCACACCCCGACTGGCTAGCAGGCCCAGTGGAATGGGCCGTAGAAGGCGTCTATCTGCGGTCCGCCCGCAGCTGAACAGCGGGTCTCCGTCATGGCGTCGCCGAGATCGAGGATTGCCAATTGCTCTTCCATAGTTACCCCTTGTGAATTTCGAGAGAAAGAGCGGGATTGCTCTCCCTGTGCGGTTGATTTGCAGAGGGGAGCGCCTCGTTCCCGGCCTGGGAGGCCATCGTGGCTGCCCGGCTTCCCCTCCCGGCAGCGCAATCCTTATTGAGTACCGCGCAGAGTCTTATATGGAGCCCAGCGTGCCGTACTGGGGCTCCGGCTAGAAAGACCGTCCGACTCTCGGATCTGCACCCTAGGAGAAGTTCGCATGGTCGCGCGCGCGCAGACGCGCTTGCTGTCCTAGAACTTCCTGGCGAGCTTGAGATACCAGAACCGCTGCCTGAGATCGGCCTGCGAGGCGTCATGCCCCGCCAGCGAGCCCACTTCCGCAAACGGCGCCTGCTCGTCGAACAGGTTGAGAGCGCCTGCGCGGAGCTCGAAGTCGCGCCACCAGGACTGCCGCGCTGCAAGCCGCCCGAGGTCCAGCGACACCTGCAGATCGAAGAGACTCTGCGAATCGACTGTGCGGCCGGCAAGGCCACCGAATGCGGCGACATCGTCGTAGGCGGGCACGTAGCGCAGCGAGCCCGCCACGCCCAGGCCGCCGCGATTCCACTTGAGGCTCGCCACCGCTCGCCACCGCGGAATCGTGCCCTGCAGGTTGGCGACCCCGACGCGGTCGACACCGGAGCCCTCGACCAGGTCGGAAGTCGTGAATTCGCGCACCCAGGTCGCCGACAGCTCAGGTCGGAAGCGACCCGCGGAGGTATCGAGATCCATGGAGGCTTTGAAGTCCACGCCGCTCGTGTCGATCGATCCGAAATTCAGGCGCGTGATGTCGATCAGCTCGAGGGATCCCGGCAGGCCGGCCGCACGATCCTCGGCAGTGGGCTCGCGCCGCACGATCCGCTCCGGGAAGCGCTCCTCCGCGTTGAGAAGCAGCGCCGCCGACGGAATGCCGATCGTGTCGTCCACGCGGATCTGCCAATAGCTTGCCGCGATCGCCAGGGCAGGCACTGCGGGCGGCGTAAAGCGCAGGCTCGTTTCGAACGAATCGGCGCTCGAGGGCTTCAGATCCGGATTTCCGCCCGCACGCCAGATGGGCAGCGCAAGCTCGCCATTGCGCGCCGGATCGGCAGTCGGTATCGGGGCGCTCAGTTGCGGCAGATACAAATCGACCAGGGGCGGCGGACGAAAACCCTGCGACCACGCTGCGCGCAGGCTGAGCGACGCGAGCGGCCGCCAGATGAGCGCGTACTCTGGATTGAAGCTGTCCCCTACATCGGAGTAATCGTCGATGCGAGCCGACAGCACCAGTGACACTTCGCGCGCCGCGGGAATCTTTGCCGCGGAATCCACGAGCGGAATCCGCAGTTCGCCGAAGGCTGCGTTGACGGAGCGCGCATGCGAGGCGGGAGCGCCTTGCAGCGGAGCCGACAACATGTACTGCACGCGTTCCTCGCGCCACTCGCCGCCGAGTTTGAGATCGGCGTCACCGGCGGGGACCCGGAACAGCGGGCCACCCAGGTACGCCGTCCCTTGCGTAACCTGCGTCTGCGAGCGGGTGCGCGCCGGCGCGGCCAGCAGCGACGACAGCAGGTCCGGATCGTTCGCGCCGCTGCCGCCGAATACATTCAGAGCGTCGTCGCCGTCGGTCGCCGCGAGCGCAGTCATGACGCGCATCGGATCGAGATCCCCGGTTCTGACGGAAGCGTCCCGGTCGCGGCTGTAATGCAGCGACGTGTCCCAGTTCCACGCGTCGATCCGGCCGCGCGCACCTGCGCCCAGCCGGACCAGGTCCGAGCCGTGCGTCGACGTTCGCGGGCCGAGGTCCTTCAGAAGCACGTCGACCAGGACGTCCTGACCGAACGGGTTGTAGGGGTTGGTCGCGGGAACCAGCGCGCTCGCCAGCGCAGGCGGCTCGAACGTCGCAGAGACCTCTCTGTCGACGTACATCAATTCGCCGTACAGGCTCGTACTCGGGACGATCGCGTATTCGCCCTGCGCCGTGAGCCCTTTGCGCGTGCGCGCATACGCGATGCCTTGATAAGCGTAGAGACTCTCGAGGTTCTGCTGTCCGGCGGTCGCCAGAAAGTCCGATGCAGTCGGGCTGGTCGCGGTGCCGATGGCCGGGATTGCCGCATAGCTCGCCGGCAGGCCGGGAAGATTGCCGGGGGTCGCCGAGCGAACGTTGCCCGGCGCGGCAATCGTCGAGCGCCAATCGAGCCCGCCAAAGCGCGTGAAGTCCTGGTTGTTGAAGCGCTCGCGCTCGCGCCCGAGGAGCGGGCTGCGATCGAAGTAGTCGAGCACGAGCGAGCCTCGTGCACGATCGGTCCTCGTCGAAGCACTGAATGCGGCATGCCGCTCGACGCCGCCGCCGGCCACGGCGCCGTAGTCGACATCGAGCCTCGGCTCCGGGATGTCCTCGCGCAGGAGGATATTGACGACGCCGCCGATGGCGTCGGCGCCATGCATCGCGGACATCGAGTCCGAGACGATCTCGACTCTCTCGACGGCTCCCAACGGAATGCTGTTCAGGTCGAAGGCATTGAATGCGACGCTGCTGGCAGTCGGCGTGATCCGGTGGCCGTTGATGAGCACCAGGGTCGTGTCGAAGCCGAGGCCGCGGAGATTCGCAACCTGCGTTCCGTCTCCCAGCTGCGATTCCGGAGTCCGGTACGGCTGCATGGTGGAGTAGCTCATCAGATCGGCGAGCGTGGCCACGCCGGATGCATCGATATCCTGGCGATCGAAGACAGTCACCGGCTCGTCGAGATCGAGGCTGTCGAAGATCTTGGAAGCGTAGACCAGCATCTCCTCATCGAACGCGTACGGGCCGCGGGCCGAGCCGCTGTTGCTGCCGCCGTTCGCCATGCTCAGCTGCTGTTCGCGCGACAGCTCCGAGCGCTGCTTGTCCTTCGCTATGACGGCCTCCTTGGCGCTGCCCGGCGACGGATCGGCGGGCGGCGCGATCACCAGCGTGCGCCGGTTGATCCACGCGAACGTGAAACCGGCGGGCAGCAGCGCGGTCAACGCCTCCTCGACCGTGTAGCGGCCCTTGAGCGCCGGCACGACCAGCTTCTCTTCTTCGTCGCTGGTCGGCAGATAGCCGTGCTGCAGGCCCGTCTGCTGCGAGAACAATTGCAGCGCCTGCGACAACGGCAACGCGGGAATGTCGATCTCGTAGCGGCGCTCGTTGGGCTGCGCGACTGCGAGTGCAGCCCATAACGACAGGCACGCGAGCACGCTGGCGAGCAGTGCCCGGGCCGCGATCCCTGGTGCGTGGCGGTTCATTGCAGACCGCAGGTGGATCAGCGACTTTGCGTGGGCGGGTCGATGCGCATCTGCTCGGGCGTTTCGTACGTCAGCGAGCCGCCGATCATCTCCTGGACGGTCACGGCGAACGAGGCGGGATCGTTTGCATCGAACGTGCCGCGCATCTGCCGTGCGGCCGTCCTGTCGTCGACCTTGACCTGGATGCGGTTGAAGCCGTTGAAGCGCGCGACTGCGTAACCGACCGTATCGCCCTGAGTGAATTCCAGGCGGCCGCGGGCCCAGCCCAGCTTCTGGGCAGCGTTGACGTGCGCCTTGGTCGGCGCACCCGAGTCCGAGATCGTCAGCTCCTCATCGATGACCAGCGGCACGCTCTCAAAGCGGGCGACGGCGTCCTCCGCCGCGCTGACCATGACCGAGCCGTCGCTGACAGTCACCCTGACCTGCGCAGTGCCGTGCTCCACCGCGAACTGCGTGCCGGTCGCCTGGACGATCACGTCGCCGGCCTCCACGACGAACGGCCGCGAAGGATCCTTGGCGACACGGAACAGCGCAGAGCCCTGCTCCAGCCTGATACGACGGAGCCTCGCGCCGATGTCGTGATGCAGCCGTGTGTACGGCGCCGCGCTGATGGAGCTGCCATCGCTGAGCGGCATGCTGCGCAGCTCGCTCGCCTGCGTGCGCAGCGTGTGATCGAACCAGACGAGCTTGGCTACGAGCCCGATCGCTGCGCTGAGAGCAATGGCAAAGGCGCCGGCAGCGATGCGAGCCCTCCACAGACTCGCGCCGTGCGCGCTCCTGGCTGCCTTCCTGTCGCTCTCGCGCGGCGGCAGCGCGACGATGTTGGAAAAATTGTCCTCGTTCGTGATGAACAGCTCGAGGTTGGTCGCCTGCAGCCACGAGTACATCCGGCACATGCGCAGCGTCTCGGCGATGTGCACCGGCGAAGTCTTCAGCCACTGCAGGTATGCGAAGCGCTCGGCGACGGTCAGGTCGCCGCAATGCCAGCGCAGCAACCACTCCGCCGCCTGCTCCGGGATCGTCAGGGGCGGGTTCTCGTCGATGCGGTCCGTCATGACAGCCTACCTCAGCGTTGATCCATGTCCTCGAGGTCTTCGAGGTTCAGCTGCGTCCGCAGCTGGCTGTACGCTCTCGTGAGATCGCGCAGCACGATGCGCGGGCTGAGTCCCAACCGTTCCGTGATCTGCTTGTAGGTCAAGCCTTCGTTCACGTGCAGCAGCAGCACTTCGCGCTGGCGCGGCGGCAGCCGCTGCACGGCAGCCTGCACGTGCTCGCGCGCCCGGCCGTACGCGACCGCGTTCTCCGGCTCGGCGCCCGGGGCACTCTGCAGATCTTCGAGCCAGCTGTTGTCGTGAGGCTGCCGGTGCTGCGCACGCTCGCGCCATTCGTTGGCGACGTTCGAAGCGATGCGGAACAGATAGCTCTGCGGATTGTCGATCGCGATGTCGTCGCTATAGCGCAGCAGCCGCAGGAACACTTCCTGCGCGAGATCGTCGATCTCGGCGGCCGGCACCGATGAGCGGCTCGACAGCCAGTAGCGGATCGGGCGGCGCCAGCGCTGGAACCAGGAAATCAACCGACCGTCACGAGGATCCTGCGCACGCTCTCCCACGTCACCTCGCGCATCGGACATCGGCGCACCCTCCCCATGACTGCACGCCAGCAGCTGTTGTTGTGATGAATCGCGGAACCTGCGACATCGCTCTTCGATCCGTCGTCCCCGGCTCGGGGTCCGCTGAGCTGAATGTCTGGAAATCTGAATTGCCTTAAATGTAGACCGCCTCGGCGCTCGTGATAAGCCCTTTCGTCAAATTCTCGCGCTGCGATGAATACCTACGCCAAATCAAGGCGATATATTCAGGCGTGCGGCGTTTCCGGCGCGTCTTGCGGCCGCGGAGTTATGTCGCCAGCCGGCGCCTTGGCGCGCGCCGAGTGCAGCATCAGCACGGCGGCGTACAGGACGATGATGACGACCAGCCAGCGCAGCCAGATCAGCGGCAGGGAGCGCACGACGTACGCCGCGAGGAGCACCGCCGGAATTCCGCCGAGCGCCAGTCCGAGCGCGGCGCGCAGATCGTACTTGCGCTCGCGGATGAAGCGCAGCGAGGCCACGGGCATCAGCACGGCGCACGAGCCCATCATGATCGGGAACGCGGCGATGGGATTCATGCCGAGCAGGCTGACGAGAATCAGACACGGCGCATACAGCCCGATGCCGAGCGTCATCAGCGCGCCCAGCGCGAAGTTGACGGCGATCGCGACTCCCAGCTTCGCGCCGCTCAGCTCCAGCGCCGCGCCGCCGCTCGGCAGCTGGTCGAGATTCATCAGTGCGAACAGGACCGCCGCCACCGCCAGCGCCGCGCCCATGCCGATCTGAATCGCCCGGCGCGGCAACCGCGCGACGATTCCTGCACCGAGCCAGGCGCCGATGGCGGCCGCCGCCATCATCGATACGAGCGTGGCGGGCCCGACGCGAACCACGCCGATGAAGATCAGCCCCTGCACGACGGTGGGGAGCGCGTGGCCCACGTTCAGCGTGCCCGGGATCGCTTCATCAGGGACCAGCCGACGGAACTTGAATGCCGCCGTCGTCGGCGCGAACGAGCCGATGCCGAGCGTGTCGAAAAAATTCGTGACGAACCCGATCGCGCTGCGCAGCAGGCCGGGATTCGTGCGGGTCGCGCCGCGCAGGGCGCCGCGCTCCGTTCGAAACCAACGCCACGCGAAGTAGACTGCGAGCGCACCGAGAACAGCGAGCA
>DATEJG010000155.1:0-34310 GCA_035278165.1 Steroidobacteraceae bacterium | reverse complement strand
TGATTCAGGAGCTGCGTTCTTCCTGTGGTCAGGCTTCAGCCTGACTTCTTCCGCTTTTTCTTCGGCGCCACTGCCATTTCCTCGGCGGGCCGGTTCATGCGCTCGCGCACCAGGCTCTCGACGACCGACGGATCGGCGAGCGTCGAGGTATCGCCGAGCTGGTCGTGCTCGTTGGCTGCGATCTTGCGCAGGATCCTGCGCATGATCTTGCCGGAGCGCGTCTTCGGCAGGCTCGGCGCCCACTGCAGCAGGTCGGGCGCGGCGATCGCGCCGATCTCCTTGCGCACCCACTCGCGCAGCTCGGTGCGCAAGGCATCGCCCGGCGCTTCGCCGGCGTTGAGCGTGACGTAGGCGTAGATCCCCTGGCCCTTGATGTCGTGCGGATAGCCGACGACCGCGGCCTCGGCGACTTTCGCATGCGCCACCAGCGCGCTTTCGATCTCGGCGGTGCCGAGCCGGTGCCCGGCGACGTTCAGCACGTCGTCGACGCGGCCGGTGATCCAGTAGTAGCCGTCTTCGTCGCGCTTCGCGCCGTCGCCGGTGAAGTAGCGGCCGGGGAATGTCTTGAAATACGTCTCGATGAAGCGCTGGTGATCGCCGAACACCGTGCGCATCTGGCCGGGCCAGCTGTCGGTGATGACCAGATTGCCCTCGGCGACGCCGTCGAGCTGCTTGCCCTCGCCGTCGACGATCGCGGGCTTCACGCCGAAGAACGGCAGCGTCGCGGAGCCGGGCTTCTGATCGATCGCGCCGGGGAGCGGCGTGATCAGGATGCCGCCGGTTTCCGTTTGCCACCACGTGTCGACCACCGGGCAGCGACCATCGCCGACGACGCGGTGATACCACTCCCACGCTTCCGGGTTGATCGGCTCGCCGACCGAGCCGAGCAGCCGCAGCGAGCGGCGCGACCAGTGCTTGACCGGCGCATCGCCCTCGCGCATCAGCGCGCGGATCGCAGTCGGCGCGGTGTAGAAGATCGTCACCTGGTGCTTGTCGACGGTCTGCCAGAAGCGCCCGGCGTCGGGATAGTTCGGCACGCCTTCGAACATCAGCGTGGTCGCGCCGTTGGCGAGCGGCCCATACACGATGTAGCTGTGGCCGGTGACCCAGCCGACGTCGGCCGTGCACCAGTAGATGTCGTCCTCGCGCACGTCGAACACCAGCTCGTGCGTCATCGACGCGAACACCAGGTAGCCGCCGGTCGTGTGCAGCACGCCCTTGGGCTTGCCGGTGGAGCCGGACGTGTAAAGGATGAACAGCGGGTCCTCCGCGTCCATCACTTCCGGCGCGCATTCCTTCGATTGGGCCGCGACCACGTCTTCGAACCAGCGGTCGCGGCCTTCCTGCATGGCGACCTGCGAGCCGAGGCGGCGCACCACCAGCACGTGCTTCACGACGCTGCTGCCCGGCGCCGCCAGCGCGGCATCGACGTTCGCCTTCAGCGGAATGCGCTTGCCGCCGCGCAAACCTTCGTCGGCGGTGATGACCACTGACGAGCCGCAGTCCGCGATGCGCCCGGCGAGCGACTCGGGCGAGAAGCCGCCGAACACGACCGAGTGCACCGCGCCGATGCGCGCACACGCCAGCATTGCGACGGCGGTCTCCGGAATCATCGGCATGTAGATCGTGACGCGATCGCCCTTGCGCACGCCGAGCGACTTGAGCGCGTTCGCGCACTGGCACACGCGCTCGTACAGCTGGCGGTAGGTGATCCGCTCGGACAACCGCGGATCGTCGCTTTCCCACAGGATCGCGACCTTGTCGCCGCGCTTGGTCAGGTGGCGGTCGAGACAATTGGCGGCGACGTTGAGCTTGCCGTCGTAGAACCAGCGGATGCGGAAATCCTGCTGGTCGAAGCTGGTGTCCTTCACCTTCGAGTAGGGCTGGATCCAGTCGATGCGCCGGCCGATGCGCGACCAGAACGAGTGCGGGTCGCGCACCGACTCCTGGTAGAGCCGCTGGTAGTCGGCGTTCTTGAGATGGGCGAGCGCGGCGAAGTCGTCGGGGACTTTATAGATCTTGGAGCTCATCGCGCTGTCGTTGCACCTGGGGTCGCGCCGAGGGCCTGCCGCACGCGCTCGGCGTGCTGGGCGAGCACGGCCTGGTCCGCCCAAGCGCGGTTGTGCGACTTGAGCGGCACGCCTTCGTAGCAGGGAATGATGTGGAAATGGATGTGGAACACGGTCTGGCCGGCCGTCGCCTCGTTGAATTGCACGATGCGCATGCCGCCGGGATTGAACGCCTGCTGCACGCCGCGCGCGACGTGCTGCGTCGCCTTGATCAGCTCGGCCAGCACCGCCGGCTCGATGTCGAAGAAGTTGCGCGCCCGCGCCTTCGGCACGACCAGCGTGTGACCCTCGGACTGCGGCATCGCATCCATGAAGGCGAGGTGGCGCGCATCCTCGAACACCTTGAACGCCGGCAGCTCGCCGCGAATGATCTTCGCGAAGACGTTGCTCTCGTCGTACATGTCAGATCCCCGCTTTGGCGAGCGCGTCCACGACCTGGCGCAGCGCGGTGCCGAGCGCCGGATGCTCGGCCTCGAACTGCACCGCCAGCGCGTCGAGCTGCTCGATCAGCGAATGTTTCTCGCCGGCGGTGGCCGGCTTGCCGAGCAGCCGCGTGATGTCGCCGAGCAGCTCGATGAGCTGCGGCCGCAGCTGCGGGTCGATCGACTGGGTGGCGCCCAGCTCCGCGTGCAGGGCCGCGAGCCGGTCTTTCAGGTCTGTCTTCACTCCCGCGCCCCAAGCTGCCTCGACGAGGCAGCTATTCTATGAGCTTTCCCTGCGATTTTCAGGGAGGATTTTCAGGGGGCTTTTTCTGCGACCTGCACCTTCTTGCGCGTCAGCTGCACGTTGTACTGCTGCTCGAGCTGCGCGAGCTCGGTGTCGTCGAGGCGATGCATGCCGAGAATGGTCGAGGGCGTGCGGAAGCCTGCCGCGCTCGAGTCGGCCACGATGATGCGGTCCATGCCGTAACCGCACACCATGCCGTCGTGGTTGCGGTCGACGACCGCGATCCGGTTCGCGAACTTGAGCTCGGGCAGCGGCATCGACAGCTCCACCAGGTAGGCCTTGCTGCGGGTCGGCGCCCAGATGACCATCTTGTTGCGATCCAGGACCTTGAAGTCGTCGATGGTGTTCGCGAACACGCAATCGTTGTCGCTCTTGCGCGCGGTGCCGTTCGCAGCGGCGGCGTGCGCGCCCGCGCTCACGCCCAGGGACAAGCCCAAAGCGGCGAACAACAGAACTCTGTTCATGATGAATACTCCTGTCTTCTGACGATGCTCAGCATGAGCCCGTAGCGATGAATGGGTGCTTAACCGCTCGACTCGTGAGCTTGCAGGCTGACGCGTACGCGCGCGTCGTTCTGTCATTGGCACGACACAAGCAAACTTAACGAAGATTCACGGAACTATTTCGGTCGCGGGCGTGCCCGCGCGGTGGCGACGGCGGTGGTCGGGTCGTCGGGCCAGTAGTGCTTCGGATAGCGGCCTTTCAGCTCTTTTCTCACTTCCGCGTAGCCGCGCGCCCAGAAGCTCGCGAGATCTTTCGTCACCTGCACCGGCCGGTGCGCGGGCGACAGGAGTTGCAACGTCAACGGCACGCGCCCCCCGCCGATCGCCAGGGTCGCGTGCATGCCGAACACTTCCTGCAGGCGCACCGCGACGCTCGGCGCCGCGGAGTAGTCGATCGGAATCCGCGAGCCGCTCGGCACCTGCAGGTGCGTCGGCGCAATCTCGTCGAGCCGCCGGCGCTGATTCCAGTCGAGCAGGCCGGCGATGATGCCGGTCATGTCGAGCCGCGCGAGGTGCTCGCGCCGGGTCATGTCCGCCAGCCACGGTGCGAGCCATTCGTCGAGCGACGCCGTCAACGCCGCATCGCTCACGTCGGGCCACGGCCGAGGCGGTTGCGAATCGACTTCGCGGGCGAACAGCAGTCGTTGACGGAGCGCGCGCGCTTCCTTGCTCCACGGCAACGCTTCGAGCCCGAGCTCGCGGATGCCCGTCAGCAGCGCGCTCGTCACGCGCGCGCTGTCCGGATTCTCCAGCTTGCGCTCGCCGAGACGGATCGCGCCGAGCCAGCGCTCATCCTGCGCTACGACAGCCTGCTCGCGCGTGTCCCATTCGAATCGCTGCCGATGCTCGATGACGGACTCCAGATCCGCTTCGAGCGCCGCGCGCGGCAACGGCGCAGCCAGCCTGATCAGCGCCTCGCGCTCGCCGGCGTCGAGATCCGCCACGACCAGGAACTCCGCCTGCGCGATGCTCTGCGCATCCAGCAGACGCGCGCCGCGACCACCCGACAGGAGGTAGCGACCGCCGCTGCCGCGCGATTGCGCGATTCGATCCGGGTAGGCAAACGCGAGCAGCCTGCCGCTATCGGCATCGGACTCTGCCGCAGGCGATGCGCCCTTGATTCCTTCCAATTGCCGCTCCAATACCTGCACGCTGCGCAACGCTCGCTGCCTGGCGCCAGCGTCGACTCGAACGTCAGCCGCGACATGCGGCTCGTCGATGCGTCCCCGGCGCAGTGCCTCGACGCGCAAACGCAAGTCCGCATCGCGTCGACCGGCGTTCCAGCGCAGCAGGTCGCGCTCGCCAAGGACTGCCGCGATGTCCAGCGCCAATCGCTGCAGGCCGAGCTCCGCGCCGCGCACGATCATGTGCGCCAGACGCGGATGCGTTCCCAAGCGCGCGAGCGCCCGGCCGTGCGGAGTGATCCGGCCGTGCGCATCGATCGCGTCGAGCGAGCGCAGCAGGTCGCGTGCCTGCGCCAACGTTGCCGTCGGTGGTGGATCGAGCCAGCGCAGCGCGCGCGGATCGGCGACGCCCCACTCGGCGAGGTCGAGCGCAACCGGCGCGAGGTCCGCTTCGAGGATTTCCGGCGTGGTCTGCGCGGCCAGCGACGCGTGCTCGGACTCCGACCATAGCCGGTAGCACACTCCCGGACCGAGGCGGCCCGCGCGACCGCGTCGTTGATCGGCGGACGCACGCGAGATGCGCACCGTCTCCAGTCCGCTCATTCCGGTGGCTGGATCGAAGCGCGCGCGGCGTGCGAGGCCGGAATCGACGACGACGCGCACCCCCTCGATCGTGAGACTGGTTTCGGCGATGTTGGTCGCCAGCACCACCTTGCGTCGCTGTGCGTCGCCGGGGCGCAGCGCTGCATCCTGCTCGGCCGGCGACAGGTCGCCGAACAGCGGCAACACGCTCACGTGGCGCGGCAGTCCCAGCTCCTCCAGCTGTCGCTGGGCGCGGCGAATTTCCCCCTGGCCAGGCAGGAACACCAGGATGTCCCCGGTTTCATGCTCCAGCGCCTGCGCGATCGTCCGCGTCGCGCGCGTGACGACATCGACCTCACGCGCACCGCGGGCAGCTGGCGCCGGGGCCGTCCAGCGCGTCTCGACGTCGAACGCGCGACCCTCAGCGGTCACAACGGGTCCGTCGCCGAGCAAGCGTGCAACGGAGCCCGTGTCGAGCGTCGCGGACATCACCAGGATGCGCAGGTCTTCGCGCACTTCGGCCTGGGCGTCGAGGCACAGTGCGAGGCCGAGATCGGCGTTGAGGCTGCGCTCGTGGAACTCGTCGAAGATCACCATCGCGACGCCATCGAGCGTGGCGTCGCGCTGCAGCCAGCGCGTGAGGATGCCTTCCGTCACGACTTCGATGCGTGTGCTGCGGCTGGTCTTAGATTCCAGGCGGGTGCGATAGCCGACCGTCTGGCCGAGCGGCTCGTCGAGCAGCTGCGCCATGCGTGCCGCCACGGCGCGCGCCGCGAGGCGACGCGGCTCGAGCATCACGATCTTGCCGGCACGCAGCGCCGCCTCGTCCAGCAGCGCGAGCGGCACGCCGGTCGACTTGCCTGCGCCGGGCGGCGCCTGCAATACGACATTGGCGTGCGCGGCAACAGCGGCTCGCAGCGAGGGCAGCGCTGCTTCGATCGGCAGGGGAGATGGAGAATTCTTCACGGCGGCATTATCGAATGGAGAATTCTTCACGGGGCGCATTATCGTCTCGAACCGTCCGCTCTGCGCCAGCCGCTGCTTCCCATGTACACTTTGGCGCCCGACGAACTCGAACATCAACAACAGGGGGACTCCATGAAGTCGCTGCGCCAGCTTGGGCCGTTGCTGCTGCTCGTCCTGTTGACCGCCGGCGCGGGTGCCGCGGATCTGCCGACAGCGCGCCCCGAAAGCGTCGGCATGTCCTCGCAGCGGCTCGGCCGGCTGGCCGACGGGATGCGGGCGCTGGTCGAGCGCAACGAGCTCGCCGGCGTGGTCACCCTGGTCGCGAAGGACGGCAAGGTCGTCGAGTTCGAGGCGGCCGGCAAGCGCGACCTGGCGAGCAACGCGCCGCTGCAGAAGGACGCGATCTTCCGCATCTACTCGATGTCGAAGCCGATCACCGGCGTGGCGATGATGATGCTGTTCGAGGAAGGCAAGTGGCAGCTCAACGACCCGGTGTCGAAGCACATCCCGGAGTTCGCCAATCTCAAGGTCGCGAAGGTCAATCCGCAGACCGGCGCCGTCACGCAGGTGCCGCCGGATCACCCGATGACGATGCGCGAGCTGATGTCGCATTCGGGCGGCCTCACCTACGGCCTGTTCGGCAGCACCGCGGTCGACAAGATGTACACGGACGTGAACCTGCTCGACCGCGACGCGCCGCTCCAGGCGATGATCGACAAGCTCGCGAAGATTCCCCTGCTGCACCAGCCCGGCGAGCGCTGGCACTACAGCGTTTCGGTGGACGTGCAGGGCTACCTGGTGGAGAAGCTGTCGGGCCAGCCGTTCCCTGAGTTCCTCGAGCAGCGCATCTTCGCGCCGCTCGGCATGAAGGACACCGCGTTCTACGTGCCGGCCGGCAAGCTGGACCGGTTCGTGTCGTTCTACACGTACGACAAGGATCGCAAGTTCGTGCCGCACCCGACCCCGGACTATTCGCAGATGCCGGCGATGCCTTCGGGCGGCGGCGGGCTGGTGTCCACCGCCACCGACTACATGCGCTTCTGCCAGATGCTGCTGAATGGCGGCGAGCTCGACGGGCGTCGGCTCCTGTCGCCGCTCACCGTGCAGCTGATGCGCTCGAACGTGCTGCCGGCAAGCGCGCGCACGCTGTCGCCGGGCACCGGCTTCGGGCTGGATTTCGCGGTCGTCGAAGATCCGGTCGCGGCCGGCGGCTACGGCGGCGAAGGCACTTTTTATTGGGGCGGCTACGCCGGCACGTGGTTCTGGATCGATCCGGTCTACCAGCTGATCGTAGTCGGCATGATCCAGCATCGCGGCGACGGGATGCCGGACGTGCGCGCCCTGTCCCGCAGTCTCACGTACCAGGCCATCGTCAAATGATCGATCGTGCACATCGCCGCGTCATCTTCGCGTCCTCGCTCGGGACGGTCTTCGAGTGGTACGACTTCTACCTGTACGGCTCGCTCGCCGCGATCATCAGCAAGCAGTTCTTCGCCGGCGTCAACGAGACGACCGCGTTCATCTTCGCGTTGCTGGCGTTCGCCGCGGGGTTCGCCGTGCGGCCGTTCGGCGCGATCGTGTTCGGCCGGCTCGGCGACATGGTCGGGCGCAAGCACACGTTCCTGATCACGATCGTGCTCATGGGCGTGTCCACGGCGCTGGTGGGCCTGCTGCCGTCCTATGCATCGATCGGAGTCGCGGCGCCGATTGCGCTGGTCGCGTTGCGACTGCTGCAGGGCCTCGCGCTCGGCGGTGAGTACGGCGGCGCCGCCACGTATGTCGCCGAGCACGCACCGCCCGGCAAGCGCGGCTTGTACACGAGCTGGATCCAGACCACGGCGACGCTCGGCCTGTTCCTGTCGCTGCTGGTGATTCTCGGCTGTCGCCAGGTGCTCGGGCCGCACTTCGAAACATGGGGCTGGCGCGTACCGTTCCTGGTCTCGATCGTCCTGCTGGCGATCTCCGTGTACATCCGCTTGCAGTTGCGCGAGTCGCCGGTGTTCACCGAGATGAAGGCCGCCGGGCGCACCTCGCGCTCGCCGTTGCGGGACTCGTTCGGACGCTGGTCGAACCTGAAGATCGTGCTGCTCGCGCTGCTGGGCGCGACGGCGGGCCAGGCCGTGGTGTGGTACGCCGGACAGTTCTACTCGCTGTTCTTCCTGACGCAGACGCTGAAAGTCGACGCGCACACCGCGAACCTGCTGGTCGCGGGCGCGTTGCTGATCGCGACGCCGTTCTTCGTGGTGTTCGGCTGGCTGTCCGATCGCATCGGCCGCAAGAAGATCGTGCTGGGCGGCTGCGTGCTCGCCGCGCTGACGTACTTCCCGCTGTTCGGCGCGCTCACGCACTTCGCGAATCCGGCGATCGAGCGCGCGCGCGAGGTGAATCCGATCGTCGTCGTCGCCGATCCGGCCGACTGTCACTTCCAGTTCGATCCGATCGGCAAAGCGCAATTCACCAGCTCCTGCGACATCGTCAAGAGCGCGCTGGCGAAAGCGGGCATGCCGTACCAGAACGAGGCCGCGCCGGCCGGCTCTACGGCAGTCGTGCGCATCGGGCCCGCCACGGTGCCGGCATTCGACGGGCAATCGCTCGGAGCTGCGGAGTTCAAGCAGCGCAGCGGCGCGTTCGGCGAAGGGTTGACGTCCACGCTGCACGAAGCCGGCTATCCGTCGAGCGCGGATCCGGCACGCATCAACAAGCCGATGGTGCTGCTGATCCTGACGGTGCTGGTGCTGTACGTGACGATGGTGTACGGACCGATCGCCGCGTGGCTGGTCGAGCTGTTCCCGGCGCGCATCCGCTACACGTCGATGTCGCTGCCGTATCACATCGGCAACGGCTGGTTCGGCGGCTTCCTGCCGACCGTCTCGTTCGCGCTCGTGGCGCTGACGGGCGATATCTACTACGGGTTGTGGTATCCGATCGTCGTGGCAGTCGCCACGGCCGTGATCGGCGCCGTGGCGCTGCCGGACAAGCGGGAAGACGTCACTCCAACGTAAACCACTGCACCTCGACGCGACGATTCATGTCGCTGTCGGTGCCGGCCGGCTCCTGCCAGCCGCGGCCGATCGTCTCGATGCGCGCGGCATCCAGATCCTTGTAGCGATTGCGCAGCGCCTCGCTCACGGCGACTGCGCGCTGCCGCGACAGCTCCATCGCCTTGAGCGCCATGTTGTTGACCAGCTGCTCGCCGCCCTGCTCGCGAAACTCGTTGACGCGCGCGTTGTCGACGTGCCCGCGCAGCACGACGATCGAGCCCGGGCTGACCTGCAGGAAGCGCTTGATCGTGTCGAGGTAGTCGAGGTTCTGTTTCGCGTCCTTGTCGAGCACCGCGGAGTTCGGCTCGAAGAAGAAGCGGATGTCCTTGCTGAGCAGCGGGTCGCCTTCCAGCGAGGCCTGCGTGGCCGTCTTGATCGGCGCGATCGCGATGCGCTGGTCCGCATACAGGCCCTTCCTGGCGAGCGCGTCGAGCGCGCTGGTGTCGGCGAAGCGTGCCGCGTCCGTCGGATTCTTGAGCACGGCGCCGTAGGCGAGCACCGAGGACTGGAAGATGCCGCCGAACGAGCCTGCCGAGTCGATCGTGCCGGAGAAGAACGCAAGGTTCTCCGGCAGGTTTGCCAGGTGCACGTGCGCCAGCTCGTCGCGCGCTTCCGCCTCGCTCCAGCCGAACGCTTTGGCGACCACGCCGATGTTCGCGGCCTGCTGATCGCGCAGCCGCCGGTTGCCTTCGAGAATGCCGTGCACGAGCCCGCGCACCATGTCCGGATGCTCCTTCGCGAAGCCGCGGTTCACCGCGAGGATGTCGGCTATGACCAGCAGGTTGCGGTTCGACACCAGCACCTTGGCCTTGCCGCCGGACTTCTCGACGACCTCGTCGGTGCGCGGGGTCCAGCCGATGCAGCCGTTGAGGCGCGGCTGCTCGCGCGCCAGCTCGTGCTCGTATGCGTCGCAAGCGACGAACGCATCTTCGTAGAACACCAGGCCCAGCTCGCCCGGCGCCGGTCGCGAGTCGAGGTCGCGCAGCACGACCACCGGCACGCCGGCTTCCTGCGCAAGGTAGCGGATGAAGAACTCGCTCTCGTTGAACTGCGATGCGCCGACCGTCTTGCCGGCGAGCTGATTCACCGAGCCGATGCCGCGATCGACGACCACCATGTCGGCGCCGCGGGAGTAGCCGATCTGCACCGGCACGACCGCTTCGAATTGCCGGCCGAGCACTGCGAGCGCGTCGGTCGTGGTCGCGGTGGCGGCGAGACGGCCGTTGTTGAGCGGCGACCAGGTCTCGCTCTCGCTCATCGAGATCTTGACCTTGAAGCCGTACTCCTTGGCGAAGAACGAATCGGGATTGGGCTCCAATCCGCCGTTCGCGACGATCAGGCCGCCGTAGCCGGCGTATTCGCTGATGTCGATCTGCAGCACGCCGTCCTTCGGCTGGTACGTGGCCGCGGCTTCCAGCGTCGGCGAGCCGTCGACGGGCTCGATCGGCGTCGGTGCGGCGCCATCCGGCGCGCTCTGTGCGGCGGATGAGGCCGTGCCCGCGGGCGCCGCGCCGGCCGGCTGATCCTTCGCGCCCTTGCCGAGCCACAGATAAACGCCGAGGCCGATGATGCCGATCAGCAGCAGCAGCGTGATGAGATTGCCGGCGGCCGAGCCGCGGCAGCGAAGGCGAGGAGAAATGAGAGGGGTCATGGGTCGCGTCTCCTGGAGTCGGGCTGAAGCCCGACCTACTGCGAAATCCGTTGGCGCCGCGGCGGTGGGCTCTTCGCGCGCAGCAGGTCGGCGGGCGGCGGCTCGTCCGTCAGGCCTTCGAGCCCTGCGAACAGCTCGCGCTGGTCTTTCAGCCAGCGATTCGCCTCGTTGAGCGACGCCGACAGCGCATCGAGCGAGGCCGCGGCGCTGTGCTCGTCGGTGGCGAGCAGCGCCTGCTCGCGCACCAGCGACACCTGCTGGCGCAGTCGCTCGATCTCCGCTTCGATCAGCTCGCGGCGCCGTTCCGCATCGGCATGGCCGGTGCGGCGCGAGCGAATCACCTCCAGCTGCTGCTCGAGGCTGCGTTTGAGCTCGTCGCCGAGCTCCGCCTGACTCAGGCGATCGATCAGGCGGCGCTCCTGCTCTTCGAGATTGCGGCTCTCGCGTCCCGCCGACGCGATCACCTGCAGCACCGAGGCGCGCGCGGCGAGCAGCTTCAGATGGACCCACGCCATCTGCCGTACGTCGCTCATCTGCGATTCGGTCGCGCCGGTGCGCGACAGCAGATCGCAGATCTCGTTCGCCTGTGCCTCGATCGTCGCCTGCTGATCGCGCGCGTCCTGTCCGAGGTACGAATTGAGCTGCGCGTACCGCGAATGCCAGTCGCTCTGGCCCGCCGCGGCGTCGACGGTCGCCTGGAATCGGGGATTGCGCGCCAGCGCCCACAGGTACAGCCCTTCCAGGCCGAGGCCGATCAGCCACAGCGCCGGATTGACGAACGCGCCGAGCAACGCGAACGCTGCGATACCGAACCAGTTCGGCGGCACCGGCATGCCGAGAGGACGCGCGTTGAATGCCGCGGCGATATAGGAACGCCGGGCGCTCATGGCGACGCGGGCGGCGCGGCGTACTTGTGGAATGCGGGCGGCACGAACCCGAGATCGGTCGCTTCGCGGATGGCGATGCGCATCTGGAATTCGAGCACGTCGGCGGGCACCGGATTCTGATAGCCGGCCAGACACGCTTCGAGCGCAGCATCCGCGCCGACGCTCTCGGTGCGCGAGCGACGGTACGCTTTGACTACGAGGGCTTCGGCGGCGCCGGGTGTGAGCAGCGTCGGCAGGCGAGGCGTGAGCGCGGCGAGCTGCGCGTCGCCGATCGCGAGGCCGTAACGCTTCGCGAGCAAGCCGATGAGCGTCGCGCTTTCCGCCTGCGTGCTGGTCGGCAGCAGCGGCACTTTCACGTCGACGCGTCCGGGACGCTTCAAATCCACTTCGATGAGATCGGGCCGCGAGGAAGCGAGCAGCCACAACACGCGCCCGCGATTCGCAGTGTCGGCCATCTCCTGCGCGATCATCGAATACAGCCGGCCGGAGAGGCCGCTGTCGCCGCTGCCGGACTCGCGCCGGCCGAGCGTCTGGTCGGCTTCGTCGATGAACACCATGCAGCGGCCCAGCGCGCGAATCAGCCGGAAGATCTTCTCCAGGTTGCCTTCGCTCGAGCCGACCCAGCGGTCGCGGAAGTTCTTCAGCTTGACCACCGGCACGCCAGCCTCGCCTGCGAGGCACTCCACCAGGAAGGTCTTGCCGGTGCCGACCGGGCCGCACAGCAGGTAGCCCATCGGCAGCGCCTTGAGATCGCCGGCCTGCCACAACGCGATGTCCTGGCGCAGCCACTGCTTGAGCGCCTGCTGGCCGGCATAGTCTTCGAGCGTGCGCCGGGACTCGATGAATTCGACGAGCCCGGCCGAGTCGCGCTCCACCAGCTCCTTCTTGATGCGCGTGAGATCAGCCGCCGCGAGCGGTTGGCCGGCGTGGTCGCGCACCTTCACGAGACTTTCCAGCGCGGCCACGGTGACGCCGACGAGCGCTTCGGCAATCTGCGGCAGCCTGGCGTCGGCGGCGAATGCCTTCGGCTCCTGCGTCTTCAGGATCGTCAGCGCGCGCTCCAGCGCCGGCGCATCGGGCAGCGGCACGCGGATGCGCGAGGCATGTGCGCTGTAGGCGATCTGTCGCTCGATGTCGTTGAGATTGTCGGCGATCAGGATGCAGGTGAACGGCAGGTCGCTGAACGGGGCTTCCGATGCCCAGTCGCGCAGGATGCTGGTCAGGCTGCCGTGCTCGTAGCCCGCACCGTCCGCGGGCACCACGTCATCGGCGCCGCGCAGGATCACCGCGACGTTCTCCTGCACTTCGCGGCCGAGCGCGCGCAGGTTGCCGAGATAGCGCAGGTAACGACTCACGTATTGAATCGCCGGCAGCGGCTCGCGCGGCAACGACTGCAGGTTCGCGCCGCTCCATTTCTCCACGAGCTCGCCGCCGCGCTCGATCGTCAGCCCGTTGCCGAGGTCGTACGCGAGCACGACTTTGAAGCCGGCGAGCAGATCGTTCTCGAGATAACCGGCGAGATTGATCAGGCGAGCGTTGACCGCGACGCGGTCGTGGACGTTGCCGTAGAGCAGAAACAAGCCATGAGCGCCGCTTTCGTAGGCGAGCGCAAGCTCGCCCGCCCACGCCGGCGCACCCAGGGGTGCGGGCATGTCAGCTGCCCTGGCTGCCCGATTCCGTCGCACCGAGCGAGCGCGGCGCCGGCGCGGGCGCTTCGCCCGGGATCGAGATGCCCTCGCGCGCGGCGAAGTCGGCCAGCGCCTGGTCGGCGAGCGCGGTGAGCTCGGCTTCCTTCACTTCGACGCCGCTCATGTCGATCGAGTCCTTGGCAATGCGCGCGCGTCCCGCAGCCTTGGTGCGCTCTTCCTCGACCATCTCGTGCAGGCGATTGAGCGTGTCGCCCGAGCCGCCGATGCTGGAGATCATGCCGGAGGCCATTTCGTGGATCTCGGCCATCGCCTGGTTCATGCGCATGTCGTTGATCGCGCCTTTCAGGCCTTCGATCTTCGCTTTCGCCGTCTGCACGGCGACGTCGCGCGCTTTCACCAGGTTCTTGTAGGTCGCTTCGGCCTGCTCCAGCTGCTTGCGGTTCTCTTCGAGCTGCGCGTCGATCGTCTGCAGGCGCAGCGCGTACTGACCCGCCGCCGATTTGTTGCCGGCGCGCAGGTGCGCGGTGGTCTTGGCGCGCAGCTCCTTCTGCTCGGCTTCGAGCTTGCGCACCTGGCCCATGATGCGCTCGCAGAGTCCCGCGTGCGTGGCGAGGCCCTGGTTGAAATTGGCGATCTGCTTGCGCAGGTTCTCCTGCTCCAGCTCGAGCAGCGCTTCGGGGTTGCGGCGTTCCACGCCGGAGATGAACAGCGAGAAGAATCCTTTGACGAGATTGGCCAGACGGCTGAACATGCATCCTCCGCAAAGCGCTTCGCTGTGAAGGTCGAAGTGTGCGCGCAGCGTAGCGAAAATGGCGCGCCGAGAGTAGCGAAGCGGGGTGAGGCGCGGCATCGCGCCGGTGAGCGGGGGCGCAGCGCCGGTCAAGGCGCAGCCCGCGCTTTGCTAGACTGGGCCCCATGATCACGACCAGTCCCGTTCCCCCGCCGGCTCCGCAGCATCTGCGCGAAGTGCTCGAGCTGGAGCAGCTCGACACCAACCTGTTCCGCAGCCGCGTCAACCAGATCAACATCAATCGCTCGCTGTTCGGCGGGCAGATCCTCGGCCAGGGCCTGAAGGCCGCGGCGCTCACGGTCGAGCCGGGGCGCGCGCCGCACTCGCTGCACGGCTACTTCCTGCTCGCCGGCAAGAGCGACATCAACGTGATCTACGACGTCGAGCTCACGCGCGACGGCGGCAGCTTCTCGACCCGTCGCGTGGTGGCGCGCCAGCGCGCCAAGCCGATCTTCCACATGGAGCTGTCGTTCCATCGCGAGGAACGCGGCTTCGAGCACGAGATAGCGCTCGACGTCGACGTGCCGGAGCCCGAGCAGCTGATGAGCACGCGGGAGCTCGCGCAGAAGTTCGCCGACCGGTTGCCGAAGAGTGCGCAGGCGATCGCTACCCAGCAGGCAATCGTCGAGCTCAAGCCGGTGAGCCCCGAGGACTACTTCCTGCGCAAGGCGGAGCGGCCGCGGGGACTGTACTGGATCAAATCGACCTCGCCGCTGCCCGACGACGCGCTGACGCAGCAGTGCGCGCTCGCGTACCTGTCGGACTACTTCCTGACCTCGAGCGTCGTGCTCACGCACACCGTGTCGATGATGTCGGGGCAGGTCATGATGGCCAGCCTCGATCACGCGATGTGGTTTCACCGGCCCGCGCGCGCGGACGAATGGCTCTTGGTCGACGCAGTCAGTCCGTTCGCCGGCGGCGCACGCGGACTCACGCGCGCGCAGATATTCGATCGCGAGCGGCGGCTGGTCGCCTCGATGGCGCAGGAAGGGCTGGTGCGGCCGCTGGAGAAAGGGGAGAAGAAGTCAGGCTGACAGCAGCGCTGCGCGCAGCTTCTCCACATCTCTCTTTCCCAACAGTTTCGTCGCGCCCGGTTTCAGGTCCGGCGCGCGCAGCGGTCCGATCGCAACGCGCTCCAGCTCGCGCATCTTCAAGCCGACGCGCGCGAGCATGCGGCGGATTTCCCGGGGCTCGCCTTCACGCAGCGTCACGCTGAGCAGCGTGCGATCGCCGCGCGCGCGATCGACGAAGCGCTTGACGACGCGCACTGATTCCATTGCGGCACGCTGCGTGGTCTTGGTGCCGTCCGCCGCAGGATTGACCAAGTACATGCCGGCGCGCAGCTTCTGCAGTTGCTCCGCGTCGGGAGTGCCAGCGCACAGTACGCGGTACTCTTTGACGATGCCGAGCTTCGGATGCGACAGCTGCTGCGCGAGCTCGCGGTCGTCGGTCAGCAGCATCAGTCCGGTCGAATCGGCATCGAGCAGCCCGACGAAGCGCCAGTGCTGCTCGCCGCGCAGCGAGAAGGGCACGAAGTCGAGGGCAGTGCGGCGGCCGGACGCGCCGCGCGTCGCAGTCGTGACCCCTTTGGGTTTGTTCAGCAGCAGGTAGGAAGCCATCAAGCGGTACGTTTCGCGAACTCGTGATTGAGCAGTGCGCGCAATCGTACCGCTTTGAGCGGCTTGTGCATCATCGTCAGGCCGGCCGCGCTGACTTTGCGCAGCTGCTCGGTGGCCGTATCGCCCGAAATGAGGACCGCGGGGATCGCGTCGCCGAGGTGCGCGCGCAGCTCGCGGATCGCATCGATGCCCGTGCTGTCGCCGCGCAGCCGCAGGTCCGCGATGATGAAGTCCGGCGAGTGGCCGTCGATGGTGCGCAGCGCCTCGGCCGAATCCATCGCCGCGATGCACTTGCAGCCCCAGCTCTCCAGCAGGCTCTGCATGCCCAGGCGCACCGACTCCTCGTCGTCGATCACGACGATCAGCTTGCCGCCGATCAGGTTCGGCACCTTCTGCTCGATCGTCGCCGCCACGCTCTGCACGCGCGCCGCGTCGGCGAGCGGGACCTCGATCGTGAAGCGCGAGCCCTTGCCGACCGTGGAGCGCAGCCACAGCGGATGACCGAGCAGCTGCGCGATGCGCCGCACCGTCGCGAGCCCCAGTCCCAGCCCGCGGCTGCGGTCGCGCGCGGGATTGTTGAGCTGATAGAACTCCTCGAAGATGCGCTCGTGCTGCTCGGTGGGGATCCCCATGCCGGAATCCCAGACCTCGATCTTCGCCACGTTGCCGCGCCTGCGGCACGCGACCACGATGCCGCCGCTCTCGGTATAGCGCAGCGAGTTCGCTACCAGATTCGACAGCACGCGGAACAGCAGCGTGGCGTCGGTGGCGAGCCTGGCCTGCGAGCGTCGCACCGACAGGCGCAGTCCCTTGTCTTCCGCGGGCACGGCAAACGTGCTGCGCAGGCGGTCGAACACCGCGTCCACCGGCACGATCTCGCGCTTGACCTCGACCTGCCCGGCATCGAGCTTCGAGATGTCCAGCAGGTTGTCGAACAGCTGCTCGAGCGACTCCGTGCATTGCAGGATGTGATCGATCAGTCTCTGGCTCGAGCGGCCGGCCGACTCGTTGCGCAGGGCCGTGGCGAACAGGCCGAGCGAATGCAGCGGCTGGCGCAGGTCGTGGTTGGCAGCGGCAAAGAACAGCGACTTCGAGCGGCTGGCCTCTTCGGCGCGCGCCCGCGCCTGTTCGGCGAGCGTGTTCTGGCGTTGCAGCTGGTCGACCAGCTGCTCGTTCTCGTAGCGCAGGCGGATCTGCGTGACCACTGCGCGCGACTGACGATCGACGAACAGCAGCACGTAGCCGAGCACGGCGATCCACATCACGCCGAGCGCCGCGTTGCCGTAGCCGCCGAGCGTTACATAGCGCAGCGCGAGCAGGCTGAAGATCGGCACCGCGAACGCGTGCAGCGCCGGCGGAAAGTGCGCGTGCGTGATGATGCTGAGCGTGGCGCGCCCGGCGAGGCAGGCGGAGATCAATCCCAGCGTCAGCGACTTGTCGGGTCCGACCAGCACGAACGCAGCCGAGCCCCACACGACGCCCGCGACGCCTGCTGCTGTCGCGAGCCGCCAGCCCCACAGCCGCGACGCCGTTTCGCGATCGCTGGCGCGCCGATATGCCGCCGACAACGCCAGGACCGATGCTTGCACCAGCAGAACCGCGCCGCCCCACCCGATGAGATTGACGCCGCGCGTGTGCGGCCACGCGATGACGGCGATCAACGCCGCCATCAGGAAGGCCGAGCCGGATACCGCGAGCGTGTTGTCGTAAAGCATCTCGATGCGTTGTTGCTCAACGCGTCGAGTCAGCGCGGCATCCATGTTGGACGAAGCTGTCAGCGTGCGTTCGCGTAAGCCTGCGTCGAAGTCGGCAGCACGCCGGCGGAGGATGCCGGCAGGAATCCGCGACGCTGCGCGACCAGCACTGCCTGCGTGCGATTGCGCACGTTGAGCGCTTCGAACACGGCGCTGACGTGCGCCTTCACCGTGCGCTCAGCGACGTCGAGCGCGCGCGCGATCTCTTTGTTGGAGAAGCCGCGCCCGAGCATGCTGATGACTTCGAGCTGCCGTAGCGTGAGGCCGTTCGTATCCGGCGTTGCCGACAGGTCCGCCGTGGCCGGCACGAACACGTCGCCGGCCAGCACCTGCTGGATCGCGACGATCATCTCGTCTGCCGTGAACGACTTCGGAATGAATCCGGAGGCGCCGGCCTGGACGGCGCGCGCCGCAACGCCCGGCTGCTCGTCGCCGGAGATCATGATGCAGGCGGTGGTCGGAAATTTCTGGCCGATGACCTGCAGCGCATTGAAGCCGTCGTCGCCGCCGCGCAGATGGATGTCGAGCAGCACCAGGCCGATGTCGGCGTCGCGTTGCAGGCTCTGCAACGCCTCGCTGACGGAGGACACGCTCAGCACTCCTGCGTCCAGCGTGCTTTGCTCGAGCACTGCGTGGAAGCCGGCACGGAACAACGGATGGTCGTCGACGATGAGGATTTTCATGACAGTTCCCCGGTAACACTCTGCCAATGAAGGAATCACAGCATCCCAGCTGGATATGACACAGGTTTAGTCCTGCTAGCGAATGCGGGCCATCGTACGTCCGCACTAAGGCGGGCGGCAATTGCCCTTTGGTGCAGCGCAGTGTGACGCTCGTCACAGGTCGACGCAGCGGTTTTTTCAGCGGCATGGGTCGGGCGGAGTGGACTCCTGCACCTGGTCGAGCCAGCGCTTTACTGTGCGGGCGATCTCGCTGTCGGCGCCGCGCGCCTGCGCGATCACGCAATAGCCGCGCTCGAGCAGCCTGCGGGCTTCCGGGTTCGAGCGCTCCGCGAGGTACAGCTTGCGCCCGAGATAGGCGCCGGCGATTGCGCCCGGAACGCTGTCCGGCCCCAGGTTCACGTTCCAGATGGAGACTGCACGCCGCAGCACTGTCTCGGTCTCGGGGCTTTCGGCGCGAGTCTCGAGCAGCACGCGGCCCTTCCAGGTCAGGGCCTCGCCGATGTGGGTGTGAATGGGCGACAGCGTCGCCGCGCGTTGGCCGTCGCCTTCGTAGATCGCCAGCGCGGTCGCGAAGTCCTTGAGCGCGGCGTCATCGTTGCGCGCCGGGCTCTCGAAGAAATAGCGGCCGCGCAGCACGTAGTCCTTGCCGACGAGATAGTGGGCCGGGCCGCGAACCTGCTCGCCGAGCCGCAGCGCCGTGTCGAGGTGCGACTTGGCCTGGTCATGCTTCTTCAGCGCCAGCAGCACGGCGCCGAGGTTCGACTCCGCATCGATGCGGTTCGGATGCTCGGGCAGGCCGAGCTCCTCGTAAGCCGCAATCAGCCTGCTGTAGGCGTCCGCAGCTTCCTGCAGATTGCCCTGCGCTTCCTTCACCGTCGCGAAGTTCGTGAGATGGGTCAGGTATTCGGGATGCGTCTCGCCGACCTGCCGCAGGTCGAGCGCGAGCGCCCGCGTGTAGAGCTCCGCCGCCTGTCCGTACTCGCCGCGCGCCTGATGGACACGCGCCAGCGTATCGAGCAGGCGCGAAACCAGCAGGTCCTTGCTCTCCAGGTGCAGCTCCTCGACGGCGCCGAGTGCTTCGCTGGCCGACATCTCCGCCGCCGACAACTCGCTTCGCTGCAGCTGAATGCGCGCGAGCTCGTTGAGACTCTGCGCGACCGGGAAGCTGCGCTGTCCGAAGACGCGGCTGTTGATGGCCACGGCCGCGCGGCTGTGCTGCTCGGCAAGCTCCAGCGCGCCTTCGTTGCGCGCGACCCGCGCCCTGCTGGTGAAGCTCGCAGCCGTCGCTGGATGATCCGGGCCGAGGAACGACTTCCTGATCTTGAAGGCCTGCTCGATCAACGCTTTCGCCTGCGGCACGAAGCCGCGATTGAGCAGCGCCTGGCCGATCGCGTCGGCGATCGTCGCCGCCAGCTCGTTCTGATGCGACGGGTCGCGCAGCAGGTCGAGGGCGGTGCTGCCTGCTTGCTTGCCGGCCGCATGGCAGGCCGCGGCAGGCACCGCGCAGGAAAATGTCACGAGCGGGTCCCCGGTGGCGCCCCACAGCGCTTGCAGTTGCGACGCGAGGCCGGCTGAGTCGTCCGACAGCAGGATGTTCATGGTTCTCACCTGTCAGTGGCTGCGCTGAGACAAGCGGTCGCGAAGGCTTTCCATCTGGACCGCGCCGCTCACGAGGGTAAGGCGGTCGCGCTGCCGTGCCAATGCCCGAAAGGGCGTGCTTCAGCGGCGCGCGTCCACCTTCGCGAAATATGCGCGTGCCTCGTCGGAGCGCCCGGTCGACGCGTACAGGCTCTCCAGCCAGCCGCGCACCGTCGCGGCGTTCTCCCGGTCGCTGACTCGCGGCGATGCGAGGATCAGCGGATAGCTTTCGGTCAACGCGCGCTCGGCATCCGCGTAACGTCGCTGCAGTGCCCAGACACGGCCGAGGAATGCGTTCGTGATCGCGAATTGCGTCGACTTCTCGCCATATTGCTGCTTGCGCGAGTCGAGCGCCTGCAGCAGCACGCGCTCCGCGTCGCGCACCCGGCCTTGCTCCAGGTAGACGCGGCCGAGCAGGGTGCCGGTGGTCGCGATGTAGGAATGCGTCGGCGGGAGCTCGGCGCGATAGATCGCCAGCGCGGCATCCAGGCGCCGCTCCGCGCTCGCGAGGTCGTGCTCCTTGAGGTCGAGCCGGCCGAGATTCATGAGGTCGTAGCCGACGTATACGTGATGTACGCCGCGCACCTTGCGGTTCAGCGCCAGCGTGGTCTCGAACGTGCTGCGCGCTTCGGCGTTCTTGCCCTGGTCGAGCAGGAACGAGCCCATGTTGCTCATCGCGTCGATCGTTTCGCCGTGCTCGGGCCCGAGCACGCGGCGATACAGCTCGATCGAGCGCCGATAAGCCGGCTCCGCCGCGGCCAGGTCGCCGCGGGCATGCAGCACGGTCGCCAGGTTGTGCAGATGACGAATGTATTGCGGATGGTCTTCGCCACGGGCCCGCAGGTCGATCTCCACCGCGCGGCGATACAGGCGCTCGGCAGTGTCGAAGTCGTTACGCGCCTGCGCCAGGCGCGCAAGATTGTCGAGCGGCGCCGTGACCGCTTCGTTGTCGGGGCCGAGGCGCGCGCTGCGGATGCTCAGGCACTCCTGGAAGAACGTCTCCGCCGTCGCCAGCTCACCCTGCTGCAGCTTGAGCGAGCCGAGCTGGCACAGGCTGACGGCCGTCTCGATGCTCTGCGCGCCGCTCACGGTCCGCCGGATCGCCAGCGCCTGCTGCGCCAGCGTCTCGGCGCTGCGGAAATCGCCCTGCTGCTCGTAGACGCGATTCAGGTTGTGCAGGCTCTGCGCCACGTCGAGGCTGTTCTGGCCGAACAGGGTGCGGCGGATCGCGAGCGCCTGCTCGATCAGCGGCTGCGCTTCCGTCGGCCGGTCGAGGCTGAGATAGACGCCGCCGATGGTGTCGAGCAACGTCGCCTGCAGCGCCGGCTGCCCGCGCAGCTCCCTGCCGATGCGTGCGGCGCCGGTGTCGAGGATTTCCTTGGCCGTGATCTGGTTGCCGCGCGCGCGCGACGGATCCGCCAGCCTGAATGAATCGATGAGGAAGCCGGCGACCGCCTGCGCCCGCTCGCGCTCGCTTTGCGCCGCCGCGCGCTGCGCCTGCGCGACGTCGCGCTCCAGCCCGATGCGATGCGATTGCACCAGCGTCATGATCGTGGAGCCGATCAGCAGGACGATGAACGCGACCGACAAGCTCACGACCACGCTGTGGCGGCGGACGAACTTCGTCAGGCGATAGGCGCGCGAGTCCGCCCGCGCCAGGATCGGCAGTCCGCAGAGGAAGCGCTCGACGTCCGCCGCGAACTGCTCCACCGAGGAGTAGCGGCGCTGCGGCTCCTTGCGCATCGCCATGCTGACGATGTTGTCGAGGTCGCCGCGCAGCTCGCGGCGCAGCTTGGCTGGCGTCACGGCGCGCGCCGCTGCGATGCGCTGCACGTCGGCGTCTTTGGTCGCGATGGCCGCGCTGATCGCGGCGCTCGGCGGGGCGGCGTCCTGTTCGCAGATCGCGCGCTCCAGCTCCGCCAGCCGGTTGCCTTTCAGCGAGAACGGCCGGTAGCCGCACAGCAGCTCGTACAACAGCACGCCGAGCACGTAGATGTCGCTCGCCGTGGTGATGAGCTCGCCGCGGATCTGCTCCGGACTCGCGTGGTCCGGCGTCAGCACGCGGTAATCGGCGTGGGTGACCGCGAGCGTGTGCATGCTGGGGCGCTGGTCGAGCATCTTGGCGATGCCGAAATCCAGCAGCTTCGGCGCGCCCGCGTGCGTCACGAGGATGTTCGACGGCTTGAGGTCGCGATGCACGATCAGGTTCTGGTGCGCGCGATGCACCGCGGAGCACACCGTCTGGAACAGCTTGAGCCGCTCCTGCAGCGTCAGCGCATTGCGGTCGCAGTAGATGTCGATCGGGTCGCCCTCGACGTACTCCATGACGATGTAAGGAGTGCCGTCCGTGGTCGTGCCGCCGTCGAACAGGCGCGCGATGTTCGGGTGGTCGAGCGTCGCGAGGATCTGGCGCTCGAGCCGCAGGCGGCTCTGTACCTGCCGCGACAGCAGGCCGCGGCGCACCAGCTTGAGCGCCACCTGCTGCGCAAACTGATCGTCCGCGCGCTCCGCGAGGAACACCTCGCCCATGCCGCCCTGGCCGAGACTGCGCACGATGCGATACGGACCGATTCTTTCGCCGGCGGGATCGACCGGCGTGGCGATGACCTCGTCGCCGGGCCACGACCCCGGCGCCGACTCGTCGTGCGAGCCCGTGCCGCCGGCGCTCGTCAGCTCTACCTGGGCGGTGGCGCAAGCCTCGCGGATGTAGCGCGCCCGTTGCTCGGGAGGCAACGTCTGCGCCTCTCGAACGATCTCGTCGAGCGACTTGCGGGAGGACTCTGTCATGTCTGCCGATCGTACCGAAGGTCGGTTGCTTCGAGTCGCTGACTGCTGCAAGCTGCCGCCGCACTTCGCGACCAGTCACCGGAGCATGCCGATGCGCGTCCTACAAAGCGGATTTGCAGCAGTGCCCTGCCGCCGGAGCATGCCCCTGCGCTGCGGCGGCGTAAACAAGCCCGATCGGGTGTAGTCCGGCGCCTCAGTGATAGCCGGCGTCCGCGGCCACCTTGCCGCGGAACACCGAGTACGACCACCACGTGTAGCCCAGCACCGCGGGCAGCATGATCAGCGTGCCCGCGAGCACGAAGCCCTGGCTGCCGGGCGGTGCCGCTGCTTGCCAGATGCTGAGATCCGGCGGCAGCAGGTTCGGCCAGATGCCGAGCACGAGCCCGGCGAAGCCCAGCGCGAAGAACGTCAGCGCAAGGATGAATGGGAGATGTTCCGCGCGCCGCACGACAGCGCGCCACAGCCACGCCGCATTGGCGAGTGCCAGCAAAGGCACCGGTGACAGCCACAGAAAGTTGCCGCTCTCGAACCAGCGCGCCATCACCTGGCTGCTGAGGAACGGCAACCACGTGCTGACCAGCCCCATGAACGCGACCACGACGATCACCAGCGGCCGCGTGAGCGCGAACGCGATGTTTTGCAGCGCGCCTTCCGTCTTCATGATCAGCCAGGTGCTGCCGAGCAGCGCGTAGCCGAACACGACCGCCACTGCCGTCAGCATCGAGAACGGGCTGAACCAGGCGAACGCGCCGCCGAGATACTTGCCGCCCTGCAGCGGCATGCCCTCGACGATCGCGCCGAGCATCAGGCCCTGCGCGAACGCCGCGGCGATCGAGCCGGCTGCGAAGCACACGCCCCAGATGCGCTTCGAGGTCTTCGCCTTGAAGCGGAACTCGAAGGAGACGCCGCGCAGCACCAGCGCCACCAGCATCAGCAGCACCGGCAGGTAAAGCGCGGACAGCATGATCGCGTACGCCTTGGGAAACGCGGCGAGCAATCCGGCGCCGCCCAGCACCAGCCAGGTCTCGTTGCCGTCCCAGATCGGCGCGGCCGTGGTCATCATGTGGTCGAGCTGCGGCTCGTCCTCGGCGAACAGCGACAGGATGCCGATGCCGAGCACGAAGCCGTCCATCAGCACGTACATGAGCACGCCGAAGCCGATGATGCCGAACCAGACGACCGGCAGGACCGCGGAGGTTTCCATGTCAGCCGGCGTCCTCGATCGCGTCTTCGGGCACGGACAGCGGTCGCTGCGCGGTCTTGTCCTCCGGGTGCAGCAATGCCTGCTCGACCGGCTGGGGGCCTCTGCGCAGCAGCTTGAGCAGGTAATACGTGCCGGCGATGAAGACGAACAGATACACCGTTGCAAACACGATCAGCGAAGTGAGCACGCTCCCCGCGTCGATCGCGCTGACCGCCTGCGAAGTGCGCATCAAGCCGTACACCACGTACGGTTGCCGGCCGATCTCCGTCGTGTACCAGCCGGCGAGCACTGCGATGAAGCCGGCGGGAGTCATCAGCATCCACGCGCGCAGCACGCTCTTCGATTGAAACAACCGGCCGCGCCGCCACTGCAGCGCCGACCACGCGACCAGCGACAGCATCAGGACTCCGATGCCGACCATGACGCGAAAAGCGAAGAACACCGGCGCGACCGGCGGGCGCAGCTCGGGTGCAACTTCCTTGAGCCCCTTCACCTCGCCGTCGAGCTCGTGCGTGAGAATGATGCTGCCGAGCTTCGGCACGCTCACCTCGTAGCGATTGGTCTCGCGCGCGGCGTCCGGCCAGGCGAACAGGATCAGCGGCACGCCGCGCCCGGTCTCCCAGTGGCCCTCCATCGCGGCAAGCTTCATCGGCTGGTAGTCGCGGACTTTCAAGCCGTGCAGGTCGCCGACCGCGACCTGCAGCGGCACTGCGATCGCCGCGAAGCAGATCGACAGCTTCAGCATCGTCTGCCCGGCCTCGCGATGGCGCCCGCGCAGCAGGTACACCGCGCTGATGCCGCCGATGACGAAGCACGTCGTAATGAACGCGGCCAGCGTCATGTGCGCGAGGCGCAGCGGAAACGACGGATTGAAGACGATGTGCCACCAGTTCTCCGGCTCGAACACGCCGTCGACGATCCGGTAGCCCGCCGGCGTGTGCATCCAGCTGTTGGCGGAGATGATCCAGAAGGTCGAGATCAGCGTGCCGAGCGCGACCATGCAGGTGGCGAAGAAGTGCAGCCGCGGCGAGACGCGCCGCCAGCCGAACAGCATCACGCCGAGGAAGGTCGCTTCCAGGAAGAACGCCGTCAGCACCTCGTAGGCGAGCAGGGGACCGAGGATATTGCCGGCGCGCGTCGACAGCGCGGCCCAGTTGGTGCCGAACTGAAAGCTCATGACGATGCCGGAGACGACGCCGAGCGCGAACGACACCGCGAAGATCTTCAGCCAGAACACGTACAGGTCGCGCCACAGCGGCCGGCGGGTCTTGAGGTACGCCCCGGCCAGGAACGCGAGCCAGCTCGCCAGGCCGATCGTGAACGCCGGAAAGATGATGTGAAAGCTCATCACGAATCCGAACTGGATCCGCGACAGCAGCAGTACCGTGGGGTCCGTCATGGCGCGGCGATTGTCGGCGGGCGTGCGGCGCGCGACAACTGCGGAAACGCACGACCACGGCGCGCGCGAAGGCTGCCTTCGTGTAACGAGCACACGAGTCGAGTTACACTCGGCGCGCTACCGCCGAACGACGACTTGTGATCTGCGGCCCGGGCGCGCCGCCCAGCCTTCAAGAACATTTTTCACGGGGAGTTCTCCATGCGGTCCATCAGCACATCCTTCGCACGCGTGCTCCTGGTGTCTGTAGTCGCCTGCGCCGTCGCGGCTTGCGGCAAGAAGCAGGAAGCGGCGCCGGCCGCTGCGCAGAATCCAGCGCCTTCCACGGCTCTCGAAGGGCAGGTCGACATCGTCGCCTGGCCCGGCTACATCGAGCGCGGCGCGAGCGACAAGAGCTACGACTGGGTGACGCAGTTCGAGACCGACACCGGCTGCAAAGTCAACGTCAAGACCGCCGGGACCTCGGACGAGATGGTCTCGTTGATGACGCAAGGCGGCTACGATCTGGTGACTGCCTCCGGCGACGCTTCGCTGCGGCTGATCCGCGGCGCGACGGTGCAGCCGGTCGACATCGCCAGAGTCGCCGGCTACGACGGCGTCGATCCGCGCCTCAAGGAGGCGCCGTGGCATTTCGTCGACGGCAAGCACTACGGCGTGCCGTACCAGTGGGGCCCGAACGTGCTGATGTACAACACCGGCGTGTTCAAGAAGCCGCCCACGTCGTGGAGCGTGGTGTTCGAGCCGCAGAAGCTGCCGGACGGCAAGCCCAACAAGGGCCGCGTGCAGGCGTACGACGGGCCGATCTACATCGCCGATGCGGCGCTGTACCTGATGACCAGGCAACCGGACCTCGGCATCAAGGATCCGTACGAGCTCAATGAGAAACAGTACGCGGCGGCACTCGACCTGCTGCGTACCCAGCATCCGCTGATCCAGCGCTACTGGCACGATGCGAACGTGCAGGTGCAGGACATGACGAACGAGGGCGTCGTGGCGTCCGGCTCGTGGCCGTTCCAGGTGAACACGCTGGTCGCCAACAAGCAGCCGATCGCGAGCACCGTGCCGGCGGAAGGCGCCACTGGCTGGGCCGACACGACGATGTTGCATGCGAGCGCGCGGCATCCGAACTGCGCTTACAAGTGGCTCGCATGGTCGATCACGCCGAAAGTGCAGGGCGACGTCGCCGCGTGGTTCGGCTCCGTGCCGGTCGTGCCGGCCGCATGCACCAGCAGCGAGCTGCTGGGCGCGGAAGGTTGCAAGACCAACGGCATCGACAACTTCGACAAGATCAAGTTCTGGCGCACGCCGGAAGCAAAATGCGCGAGCCAGGGCGACGCGTGCGTTCCTTACAGCCGCTGGGCGACGGACTACGTCGCAGTGATGGGAGGCAGGTAACGGCGCCAGAGTCGGGCTGAAGCCCGACCCACAGGGAGCCCATGACCGCCGCCATCGAGTTCCGCGATGTGTCGCGCGTCTACGGTGACGTCCACGCCGTCGATCGCGTCTCGCTGGCGGTGCAGGCCGGGGAGTTTTTCGCGATGCTCGGCCCGTCCGGCTCGGGCAAGACGACGTGCCTGCGGCTGATCGCGGGCTTCGAGACGCCGGATACCGGCAGCGTCCTGCTGAACGGCCGCGACGTCACGGCCGATCCGCCCTACGAGCGCGACGTCAATACCGTTTTCCAGGACTACGCGCTGTTCCCGCACATGAGCGTGCTCGAGAACGTGGCATACGGCCCGCGGGTGCGCGGGCAGCGCAAGGACCTCTGGCAGCGGCGGGCGTTGGAGATGCTCGACCTGGTGCAGCTCGGGCAGTTCGCGCAGCGGCGCCCGGCGCAGCTGTCCGGCGGTCAGCGCCAGCGTGTCTCGCTGGCGCGCGCGCTCATCAACCAGCCGCGCGTCCTGCTGCTCGACGAGCCGCTCGGCGCGCTCGATCTGAAACTGCGCGAGGAGATGCAGATCGAGCTGAAGAATCTGCAGCGGCGGCTCGGCATCACGTTCGTGTTCGTCACGCACGACCAGGGCGAGGCGCTGTCGATGGCGGACCGCGTCGCGGTGTTCAATCGCGGCAGGATCGAGCAGCTCGATACGCCGCGTACGCTCTATACGCGTCCGGGAACCGCGTTCGTGGCCCGCTTCGTGGGCAGCGCGAACGTCGTCACTGGCGAGCTGGCGCAGCGTCTGAGCGGTCATGCGCAGCCGTTCGCGGTGCGCGCCGAGAACGTGCGTCTGCGCGCACCCGACGTGGCTGCTGCATCGGATGCGATGACCTGCATCGGCGCTGTCGCCGATGTGCAGTATCACGGTGCAATGAGCCGCTGGCAGGTGCGGCTCGAGAGCGGCGAGGTTTTCGCCGCAGCACTGGCGGACACGGCAGCGAATGGCGATTTCACGATTGGTGCGCGCGTGCGGCTCGAATGGGCGCGCGCCGATGCGGTCCCGCTGGGCTCCGCGGAGGCGCCGTGAGGGGGCTGTCGACATTTCTCTATCGGCGTCCGGCGCTGTATCTGCTGCTGTTGCTGATCCCGCCGCTGCTGTGGTTCGGCACGGTGTACCTCGGCTCGTTGTTCACGCTGCTCACGCAAAGCATTTATGCGATCGACGAGTTCACCGCGAAGGTGGTCTATGAGCCTACGCTGGCCACGTACCGGCAGGTCGTCACGCAGCCGGCGAACGTCGACATCATTCTGCGCACGGTGTCGATGGCGGTCGCGGTAACCGTCGCGTGCGGCGTGATCGCGCTGCCGATTGCCAACTACATGGTGCGCTACGCGTCGCCCAGGGCGCGCGCGCTGTTCTACGTCGGCGTGATGCTGCCGATGTGGATGAGCTATCTCGTGAAGGTCTATGCGTGGCGGCTGATCCTCGCCAAGCAGGGCATTCTGAGCTGGCTGCTGGATACCGTCGGGCTCGGCGCCGCGCTCGAGGCGCTGTTGCGCATTCCAGGGGTCGGCGGGCCGTCGTTGTCGGCGTCGTATCTCGGGATGTTCGTCGTGTTCGTCTATATGTGGCTGCCGTTCATGATCCTGCCGCTGGCGGCTGCGATTGAGCGGGTGCCGGAGTCGTTGTTGCAGGCGTCGGCGGATCTCGGCGCGCGGCCGGGCCAGACGTTCCGTACCGTCACGCTGCCGCTCGCGCTGCCGGGGCTCGCGGCCGGCTCGGTGTTCACGTTCTCGCTGACGCTCGGCGACTACATCATTCCGAGCGTCGTCGGCGCGCCGGGCTATTTCATCGGCATGATGGTCTACCAGCAGCAGGGAACGGCGGGCAACATCCCGCTCGCGGCGGCTTTCTCGGTGGTCCCGATCGTGCTGATCATGATCTATCTCACGATCGCCAGGCGCGCCGGTGCGTTCGATGCGCTATAGAGCCTGGAATCGGCCCTCGCTCGGCTCGCGGCTCGCTGCATACGCCGTGCTCGCATTCATGCACCTGCCGGTGCTGGTGATCGTGCTGTACGCGTTCACGACGGCGGATCGCACGTATGAATTTCCACCGCCGGGCCTGACGCTGCATTGGTTCGCCGCTGCGTTTGCACGCGCGGACATCTGGGATGCATTGCGCTTGTCGCTGGCGGTCGCAGCGGTTGCGACGCTGTTCGCGATCGTGCTGGGCTCGCTGACTGCGCTCGGCATGGCGCGCGGCAGTTTCCGCGGCAAGGAGAGCATCACGGTGCTGCTGGTGCTGCCGATTGCGCTGCCCGGCATCATCACGGGCATCGCGCTGCTCGCTGCGATCAAGGGCGCAAGGCTCGATCCCGGCTTCTGGACGATCGTCGCCGGTCACACGACGTTCTGCATCGTCATCGTCTACAACAATGTCGTGGCGCGGTTGCGCCGCCTGCCGCAAAGCTGGATCGAAGCTTCGATGGATCTCGGCGCCGACGGCTGGCAGACGTTCCGCCGGGTCGTGCTGCCGCAGAGCGCGACCGCGCTGCTGGCCGGCGGCATGCTGGCCTTTGCGCTGTCGTTCGACGAGATCATCGTCACGCTGTTCACCGCCGGCCATGACCGCACGCTGCCGATCTGGTTCTTCAACGAGCTGTTCCGGCCGCGCGAGCGGCCGATCACCAACGTGGTCGCCGTCGTGGTGATGGTCGTGACGTTCGTCCCGATCCTGCTCGCCTACCGTCTCACCCGGCCCGCCGACGAGCGCGGCTGATTCGCCCTGCGAGGTCTCGCATGAACATGCATACGAAGTTGCTCATCAACGGCAAGCTGGTCGCCGGCAAGGGCGACAAACAGGACGTGCTCGACCCGGCGACGGGCGAGCCGCTGGTGTCGATCGCCGAAGCCTCGCAGGGACAGATCGAGAGTGCGGTCGCCGCCGCTGCGCAGGCATTCCCCGCCTGGAGCGCCAGCGCTCCGAAAGATCGCGCCGCGCTTTTGCTGAAAATTGCCGAGCGCATCGAAGCAGAGGCAGCCGACTACGCGCGGCTCGAGTCGCAGAACTGCGGCAAGCCGTATGCAGCAGTGCTGAACGACGAGATTCCAGCCGTCGTCGACGTGTTCCGCTTCTTTGCCGGCGCTGCACGCACGCTGCACGGCGCGCTCGCCGGCGAATATCTGCCGGGTTTCACCAGCATGATCCGTCGCGACCCGGTCGGCGTCGTTGCGTCGATCGCGCCGTGGAACTATCCGCTGATGATGGCTGCATGGAAGCTGTCGCCGGCGCTTGCGGGCGGCAACACCATCGTGCTGAAGCCGTCCGAGCAGACGCCGCTGACGGCGCTGCGGCTCGCAACGCTGCTCGCCGAGCTGTTGCCGCCAGGTGTCGTCAACATCGTGCATGGCAGGGGCCATATCGTCGGCGCGGCGCTGATCTCGCAACCGCAGGTCGCGATGATCTCGCTCACCGGCGACGTTTCGACCGGCGAGAAAGTGCTGCAGGCAGCGGCGAAGGGCGCGAAGCGCACGCACCTGGAGCTCGGCGGCAAGGCGCCGGTCATCGTCTTCGACGATGCCGATCGCGACGCTGTCGTCAGCGGCGTGCGGACCTTCGGCTTCTACAACGCCGGCCAGGATTGCACGGCGGCGTGCCGCATCTACGCCGGGCCGAAGATCTACGACAAGCTGGTCGCGGACCTCACGACCGCGGCTGCCTCCATCAAGGTCGGCCGCCAGGACGAGGAGGGCGTCGAGATGGGCCCGCTGATCAGCGCCCGACAGCGCACGCGCGTAGCAGGCTTCGTCAAGCGCGCGGACCAGAGCCGCCACATCGAGATCACCACCGGCGGCAAGTCGCGCGGCGGCGGCGGTTTCTTCTTCGAGCCTACGATCGTCGCGGGCGCGAAGCAGAGCGACGAGATCGTGCGCCGCGAGGTGTTCGGCCCGGTCGTCTCGGTGACGCGCTTCAAGGATCCCGAGCAGGCGATCGAATGGGCCAACGATTCCGACTACGGCCTGGCCTCGTCGGTGTGGACGAACGACGTCGGCAAGGCGATGCGCGTCGCCGCGCGGCTGCAGTACGGCTGCACCTGGATCAACACGCATTTCATGCTGGTGAGCGAGATGCCGCACGGCGGGCTCAAGCGCTCCGGCTACGGCAAGGACCTTTCGATGTACGCGCTCGAGGACTACACCGTGCCGCGGCACGTGATGGTCAAGTGGTAGGGGCCCGACTCTGCTGTGGGTCAGGCTTCAGCCTGACTTCCCCGAGCCAGCGCGCCGGCAGCGACAGCGCGCTGACCAGCGAAACCACCACCGCCGCAGCATAGGGCACGGCCTGGATCAGCAACACTGCCACCCAGACCGAGACATCCGGGCCCTTCAGTTCCTCCGGGATGCCGATGAGCAGATGCGGGCCGAGCGCGACCTGCCGCGTCAGGCCGAGCGTCGCGAGCACGATCGCGAGCAGCATCAGCGTTTCCGTTCGCACCGCCGCGAAGCCCTCGGCAACCGCGTGCGGTTGCTTGTCCTTGGGCGTGCGAACGAACGGCTGATTGCGTGTGAGCAGCGCCTTGAGCACCGCGACGCCGATGGTCGGCGACAGCGCCAGTCCCGCGAGCGCGGCGGCGAGCGTCTGGCGGATGTTGGCGCCGACGCGCGCTGCGTACAGGTGCGCGAGCTTCACCAGCTTGAACGTGAACAGCGACAACGGCAGTGCCGAGAACATGATCAGCGGCGGATCGATCCGATGCGGCGCGACGACCATCGCGAACGACCACGCGATCGCTGCGATCGTAAACAGCAGGTTGAGCCCGTCGGCGAGCCACGGCAGCCAGCCCGCGACGAAGTGATAGCGCTGTCCACGCGTCAGGCGCTCGTCGCCGTGCGAAAACAGCGCGCGCGCGTGCGCCCGCAGAATCTGGACGGCGCCGTACGCCCAGCGAAACCGCTGCTTCTTGTAGTCGGTGAACGTTTCCGGCATCAGGCCTCGACCGTAGCTGCGCGGCACGTACAGAGCTTCGTAGCCGTGCTCGAACAGCCGCAGGCCGAGCTCCGCGTCCTCGGTGATGCACCACTCCGCCCAGCTGCCGACGTGCTCGAGCGCGTGACGGCGGACCAGCGTCATCGTGCCGTGCTGGATGATCGCGTTGCGCTCGTTGCGCGTGATCATGCCGATCAGGAAGAAGCCGCGGTACTCCGCATAGCACATCGCCTTGAACGCGCTTTCGCCGCCGTCGCGGTAGTCCTGCGGCGCCTGCACGATCGCCACCTTGTGGTCGGCGAAGCCCGGCACCAGATCGCGCAGCCAGCCCGGCTCGACCTGGTAGTCGCTGTCGATGACGGCGACGATCCGTGCGTCGGGCGCACAGCGCGCCATCGCAAAGTTGAGCGCGCCGGCCTTGAAGCCCGGCAGCGGATCGACATGGAAGAAGCGGAAGCGTGCCCCGAGCCGCGCGCAATGCTGCTCTACCGGACGCCACGCGCTTGCATCCTTCGTGTTGTTGTCGACGACGATGACCTCGTAGTCCGGGTAGTCGAGCCGCGCGAGCGCATCGAGCGTTTCGATGAGCATCTGCGGCGGCTCGTTGTACGCGGGTACGTGAATCGACACCTTCGGCAGCGGCGCGCCTGCGGAGACCGCGCCGAACGGCCGGCGCCGCGGAATCGCCCAATGCGCTTCCGCCCACTCGTGTGCTTCCGCGATGAGCACGGCGATCACGACGAACATGCCGAGCATGAGCGGACCGCCGACGAGCACGCTGCGCAGCGTGATGTACTGCTGCGAGTAGTCGTAGACGATCCAGACCGCGCCCGCAGTCACGGCGTAGACGACGATCGCCAACAGACTGCGCCCGCGCGCATCGAGCGTTCGACTGTGTACGAACAGCAACGCGAGCAGCATCGAAGCCAGCACTACCGAAATTGCCGCGAGCGTCTGCCACTGCGGGATGCGCACGATCGGCTCGACGAATGCGAACTTCGGCTCGCGGTCCACGTCGTACACGCCCCAGTACGCGCCGACCGCGCCCTCGTAGCGCGCCTTCCACGGCTGATCGAACGCTTCCATGAGGTAGTAGAGGTAGCCTTCCTCGCGGGCGCGCTGCAGGAAACGCCGCAGGAACAGCGCCTCGTTGCTGGTCGAGGCGACAGCGCCGCCGAGGGTGCGCCCTGCGGACGGCCAGCCGACTTCCGCGATGACGACCTGCTTGCCCGGAAAGGCCCGCTCCAGCTCGGCGACGCGCATGGCCAGATTGTCGACCGCCTGCTCGACCGGAATGCCTTCCCAGTACGGCAGCAGGTGCACGGCGAGGTAGTCGACGTGCTCGGCCAGCTCCGGATGCTTGAGCCACACGTGCCACGGCTCCGCAGTGCTGACCGGCTGCTCGACCGCTGCGCGCACGCGATCGAGTTGCTGCGACAGCTCGGCGACGCTCAGGTCGCCGCGCAGGATCACCTCGTTGCCGATGACGAGGCGAATGACGTTCGGATGACGCCTGGCGATGTCGATCGCCGCGGCGATCTCGGCTTCGTTGGTCTGCAGCCGGCGATCGATCCACGCGCCGAGCGCGACCTTCAGCTGATGACGCTCGGCGATGTCGGCGATCTGCCCGAGGCTCTTCAGCGACGAGTAGGTGCGCACGGCCGTCACCTTGCCGGCGAGCAGCCGCAGGTCGGCGTCGATCTGCGCCGGGCTCGGCAGCACCTGCGGGATCGGGTCCTGGCCGGAGCCGAACGGCGAGAACGCCATGCCCTGCACGTGATCGGGCCAGGGCGGCTCGGGATTGGGCCGGTTCAGCCACGCCCACAACGCGAACGTCAGCGCGGCGAAAACGGCGGCAACGACAATGCTGGACGCTCTCATCGTGTTAACGTAGCTACCACGCACCGCGACCCGGCTGTCGTCAGGCGGCGTCACCGGCGAGTCGCGAGGAGTATACGAGATGCGAAAGTGGATATTTTCAGGATCGGCCGCGGCGGCAGCGCTGCTGTTCCTGGCTGGCCCCGCGCGCGCCGAAGAGCCGCAGCGCTACAACGACTGGGAGTTCACGCCGTTCATCGGTTTCATGGGCGGCGGCGAGTTCGAGGATCCGACCGACGGCAGCAATCGCGACCTCGATGAAGATACCGACTTCGGATTGATCGTCGATGCGGCTGCCGACTACTGGCGACACTACGAGCTGCTCTATGCCCGGATGAGCACGAAGGTCGACGGCACCGCGCCGTTCGACCTCGACGTGCAGTATCTGCAGATCGGCGGCACCGTGAGCTATCCCGACGCCACGCGCGTCATTCCGTACTTCGGCCTCACCGTCGGCGCGGCGCGCTTCAGCCCGGATGCGCCGGGGCTGAGCGACGAAACGAAGATCGCGTTCTCGGTCGCCGGCGGCGTGCGCGTGCCGATCACGCAGAACATCGGCGTGCGCCTCGACCTGCGCGGCTTCGTGACGCTGCTCGATGCCGAGGGCGACCTGTTCTGCGCTTCCTCGGCCGGGCTCACCTGCAACATCCGCGCGAAGTCCGACACGTTCGTGCAGTACTCCGCGAACCTCGGCGTCACCATCGGCTTCTGATCCGCCACGTCTCGATCGGGGCGGCGCAATGCTTGCGGTCGAGAGGGTACGCAAATCGTTCGTCGACGCGCGGGCGCGCGTCGTGCTGCATGAAGTGTCGTTGCAGCTCGCCGCCGGCGAATACATCGCCGTGATGGGCGAGTCGGGCGCCGGCAAATCGACGCTCCTGAATCTCATTGCCGGGCTCGATGTCCCGGATGCCGGCCGTATCGTCTTCGACGGGCAGGATCTAGCGGCGCTCGACGACGCCGCACGCACGCGACTGCGACGCGCCCGCATGGGC
>DATEJG010000154.1:0-18764 GCA_035278165.1 Steroidobacteraceae bacterium | reverse complement strand
ATCAGCCACTCGCGCGTCGCGCGTTCGGCGTGGCAGGCATTCACGACGCTCGGCGTAGCCGAGTTGCGTATCGCCGCGCCCGACGACCTGATGCCCGGACCCGGCGAGTTCGCCGGCGCCACGCGCTTCAGCGACATCGATCGCGCGATCGACGGCGTCGACGTGGTGATGACGCTGCGGATCCAGCGCGAGCGCATGCGCGGCGCGCACCTGCCGGACGAAGCCTCCTATCACCGCGCGTTCGGCATCAACGAGGAGCGCATGAAGAAGGCGCGGCCCGGCGCGATCGTGATGCATCCCGGCCCGATGAATCGCGACGTGGAGATTGCCAGCGACGTCGCCGACGGACCGCGGTCCGTCATCCAGCGGCAGGTCGCCAACGGCGTCGCGGTGCGCATGGCGGTGCTCGCCACGATCGCGCGCAACGTCCAGCATCGGCGCACGTTCCAGTGAGCGCCGCCCCGATGAACGCATTGGCCCGGCCTCATCGCGGCACGATCTTCGAGGAGCGCGCCGAAGTGCTGGCGCACGAGCGTTTCGCGGGCGATCAGTTCGTGCTGACGCTGCAGGCGCCGAAGTGCGCGCGCGCCGCAACGCCGGGCTCGTTCGTGCATCTCAGCTGCGACGAGCAGCTGCCGATGCGGCGGCCGCTGTCGATCATGCGCGCACATCCGGAGCGCGGCTCGATCGAGGTGCTGTACAAGATCGTCGGCCCCGGCCTGGCAGCGCTCGCGACACGACGCGTCGGCGAATCGATCAACGCGCTCGGTCCGATAGGCAACGGCTTCGCGCCGCACCGTGAGCGCCCGCGCACGCTGCTGGTCGGCGGCGGCGTCGGCATCCCGCCAATGGTGTTCCTCGCCGAGCGCCTGCGCGAAGACACGGCAACCCCGTGGAAACCGCTGGTGCTGATGGGATCGGAGATCCCGTTCCCGTTCCGTGCGCGCCCGTCGACCATCCTGGTGCCCGGCATGCCGGATGGCGTCATCGCGTGCATGCCGCTGCTCGAGGAATGGGGGATCCCGAGCCGGCTCAGCAGCCTCGCGGGCTACGCCGGCTGTTACGAGGGCTACGTGACCGAGCTGGCGGCAGCGTGGCTCGGCTCGCTGGATCGCGCCGCGCTGGCGGAAGTCGAGATGTTCGCGTGCGGACCGACGCCGATGCTCAAGGCTGCCGCAGGCGTGGCGCGACGCTTCGCGATCCCGTGCCAGGTGTCGCTGGAGGAGTTCATGGCATGCGCCGTGGGCGGCTGTGCGGGCTGCGCGGTGCGGGTAATGACGCCGAACGGGCCTGCGATGAAGCGCGTGTGCGTGGATGGGCCGGTGTTCGACGCGAAAGCCGTGTATCCGGAGTCAGGCTGAAGCCTGACCCACAGCACCGAGACAAGGTCAGCTGCAACTTTGTGGGTCAGGCTTCAGCCTGACACCTACCCGAAGTTGATCTTCGCCTCGAGGTTCGTCCTCGAGTCCGCGTAATTCAGCGCGTCCTCCAGCGTAATGCGGCCGGCGCGATACAGCTCGTACAGCGCAGTGTCGAAGTGCTGCATGCCTTTCTCGCTGCTGGTGCGCAAAGCTTCCTTCGCGCCGATCACGTCGCCCTTCTTGATCAGCTCCTGCACGTGCGGCGTGTTGATCAGCAGCTCGACCGCGGCACAGCGGCGCTTGTTCTTACCCGGCACCAGGCGCTGCGCGATGATCGCGCGCAGGTACTGCGACAGGTCGAGGAAGATCTGCGTGTGCTGATCCCGCGGGAACATGTTGATGATGCGGTCGAGCGTCTCGGCGGCGTTGTTGGCGTGCAGCGTCGCCAGCACCAGGTGGCCGGTGCCGGCCAGCATGATCGCCGACTCCATCGTCTCGCGATCGCGGATCTCGCCGATCAGCAGCACGTCGGGCGCGGCGCGCATCGCGCTGCGCAGCGCACGCGCGTAGGACTTGGTGTCGAGGCCGACTTCGCGCTGGTTGATGATCGACTTCTTGTTCGAGTGCAGGAACTCGATCGGATCCTCGATCGTGATGATGTGGTCGGAAGAGTTCTCATTGCGGTAGTTGATCATCGACGCGAGCGTGGTCGACTTGCCGGAGCCGGTGGCGCCGACCATCAGCAGCATGCCGCGCTTCATCATCATCAGGTCTTTGAGGATGTCGGGCAGACCGAGATCGTCGAGCCGCGGCATGTCGGCGGTGATGTAGCGCAGCACCATGGCGGGGTTGCCGCGCTGGTGGAACACGTTGACGCGGAAGCGGCCGAGGCCCGGCTCGGAGATCGCGAAGTCGATCTCCAGCTCGTCGTTGAAGGCGTCGATCTGCTCCTGCGTCATGAGCCCGTAGGCCGCCTGGCGCACCACTTCCGGGGTCAGCATCTGCTTGTTGACCGGGAAGATCTGGCCCTCGATCTTGATCTTGATCGGCGCGTACGAGGTGAAGAACAGGTCCGAGGCGCGCTTGTCCACCATCAGCTTGAACAGCGGCTTGGTGTTGAGCACGACCTGGCGGTCGTCCCCGCCGCTCATCTCGTTGTCGACTGCGTCGCCTTCGGCTGCCATAGAGTTATCTGCCAATTACGCCTTCGGTCTCTTCTTCCATGATCCGCAAGGAGGCACCCGCTTCGTCGGTCAGTTTCGATTCGCGCTTGCTCTCGAGCTTGATGCGCAGCCGCACTTCATTCTTGGAATCGGCGTTGCGCAGCGCGTCTTCGTAGGAAATCATGCCGGTCTCGTACAGCTCGAACAGCGCCTGGTCGAAAGTCTTCATGCCCAGGCGGTTCGACTTGGCCATCACTTCCTTGATGGCGGCGACCTCGCCCTTGAAGATCAGGTCCGCGATCAGCGGCGAGTTCAGCATGATCTCCATCGCCGCGATGCGCCCGGCGCCCGACTCGCGCGGGATCAGCCGCTGCGAGATGAACGCGCGCGTGTTCAGCGACAGGTCCATCAGCAGCTGCTCGCGGCGGTCCTCCGGGAAGAAGTTGATGATGCGGTCGAGCGCCTGGTTGGCGCTGTTGGCGTGCAGCGTCGCCAGCACCAGGTGGCCGGTCTCGGCGAACTGGATGCCGTACTCCATCGTGTCGCGGTCGCGGATTTCGCCGATCAGGATCACGTCGGGCGCCTGGCGCAGCGTGTTCTTCAGCGCCATGTGCCAGCTCTCGGTGTCGACGCCGACCTCGCGGTGCGTGACCACGCAGCCCTTGTGATTGTGCACGTACTCGACCGGGTCCTCGATCGTGATGATGTGGCCGCGGGTCTTCTCGTTGCGATAGTTGAGCATCGCCGCGAGCGAGGTCGACTTGCCCGAGCCGGTGCCGCCGACGACGATGACCAGGCCGCGCTTGGTCATGACGACGTCCTTGAGGATCGGCGGCAGCTGCATCTCCTCGAGGGTCGGGATCTTGGCGTTGATCGTGCGCACCACGCAGCCGATCAGCCCCTGCTGCACGAACGCGCTGACGCGGAAGCGGCCGATGCCGGCCGGCGCGATGGCAAAGTTGCACTCCTTCGTCGAGTCGAATTCCTTGGTCTGCTTGTCGTTCATGATCGAGCGCACCAGCACCGCCGCCTGCTCGGGCGTCAGCACGCGCTCGGACTGCGGGCGGATCTCGCCGTCGACCTTGATCGCCGGCGGAAAGCCCGAGGTGATGAACAGGTCGGAGCCCTTGCGGTCCACCAGGCGCCGCAGCAGGTCCTGCATCAGCTTGATAGCTTGTTCGCGTTCCATCAGAAGGCCTCTTTGTTCTGCGCCCGGAAGCGCGCCTCTTCCTTCGTGACGACGCCTTTCTGCAGCAGCTCCTGCAGGCACTGGTCGAGCGTCTGCATGCCGTCCTTCACGCCGGTCTGGATCGAGGAGTACATCTGCGCGATCTTGCCTTCGCGGATCAGGTTGCGGATCGCCGGGGTGCCGATCATGATCTCGTGCGCGGCGACGCGGCCGCCGCCGATGCGCTTCAACAGCGACTGCGAGATCGCGGCGCGCAGCGACTCGGACAGCATCGTGCGCACCATCTCCTTTTCGGCCGAAGGGAACACGTCGACGATACGGTCGATGGTCTTGGCGGCGGAGCTGGTGTGCAGCGTGCCGAACACCAGGTGGCCGGTCTCGGCGGCGGTGAGCGCCAGGCGGATCGTCTCCAGGTCGCGCATTTCACCGACCAGCACCACGTCCGGGTCCTCGCGCAGCGCCGAGCGCAGCGCCTCGCTGAAGCCGAGCGTGTCACGGTGCACTTCGCGCTGGTTCACCAGCGAGCGCTTGCTCTCGTGCACGAACTCGATCGGGTCCTCGATCGTGATGATGTGGTCGGGCTTGTTGTCGTTCACGTAGTTGACCATCGCGGCGAGCGTGGTCGACTTGCCGGAGCCGGTCGGGCCGGTGACCAGCACCAGGCCGCGCGGCTGCATCGCCAGGTCCTTGAAGATCTTCGGCGCGTTCAGGTCGTCGAGCGACATGATCAGCGAGGGAATCGTGCGGAACACCGCGGCGGCGCCGCGACTCTGGTTGAAGGCGTTGACGCGGAAGCGCGCCAGCTTGGGAATCTCGAAGGAAAAGTCGGTCTCGTAGAACTCTTCGTACGCCTTGCGCTGCTTGTCATTCATGATGTCGTACACCATGCTGTGCACTTCCTTGTGGGTCAGTGCAGGCATGTTGATGCGCTTCATGTCGCCGTCGACACGGATCATCGGCGGCACGCCCGCGCTCAAGTGCAGGTCGGACGCGTTGTTCTTGACGGCGAAAGCCAGCAGCTGCGCAATGTCGACGGGCATGAATTCCTACCTACGAGAAATCGCCCACGCCCTTGCGATGCGCACACGCGCGCAGCCCGGGCAATGAGGTCACGAGTATAGCGGAGCGATGTCGAGCTCAATATGTTAACTAGTCCGCACTTTTCGGCTGATGAGGCCGGCGGCGCGGGCGCCAGCAATGTACGGGAGCGACTGCTCGAAACACGGAACCGCATCTCATCCGCTGCAATGCGGTACGGTCGCGCAGCCGATTCCGTGCGGCTCATCGCCGTCTCGAAGACACAGCCCGCCGCTGCGATCCGCGCGGTCGCCGCACTCGGCCAGCAGGACTTCGGCGAGAACTACCTGCAGGAAGCGTTGCCGAAACTCGCCGCGCTGAGCGACCTGCCGTTGACGTGGCATTTCATCGGCCAGCTGCAATCGAACAAGACGCGTGCCGTCGCCGAGAACTTCCACTGGGTCCACACGCTCGATCGCGAGCGCATCGCTGTGCGGCTCGCCGAGCAGCGTCACGCCCACGCGCCGCCGCTCAATGTCTGTATCCAGGTGCGGCTCGCCGATGAGCCCGGCAAGGGCGGAATCACCAGGACGGAGCTCGCAGCGCTGGCGCGGCGCGTGACGGAGTTGCCGCGGCTGCAGCTGCGCGGTCTGATGTGTATTCCGCCGCCGCGCGAGGGGTTCGAGGCGCAGCGGCAACTGTTCGCTGAGCTGGCCGACTGCGCCCGCGAGTTGCGCGAGCAGGGCATGCCGCTCGACACGCTGTCGATGGGCATGTCCGCGGATCTCGAAGCCGCGATTGCGGCGGGTGCGACGTGTGTGCGGATCGGTACGGCAATATTCGGGGAGAGGAAGTGACGAAAGTGACGTAGGTGACACAGGTAAGAAGCGGTCTTACCCCTGTCACTTGTGTCACCTATGTCACCTATGTCACCTGTCCTAGCATTCATCGGCGGCGGCAACATGGCGCGCAGCCTCATCGGCGGCCTGCTGGAGCGCGGCTGGCGCGCGCAACAGATCGTCGTCGCGGATCCGCTGGCAGCGCAACGCGATGCCCTGCAATCGCAGCTCGCGATCCGCGTGACCGACGACAACGCGGCTGCCGCTCGCGGCGCTGATGTTGTCGTCCTCGCAGTGAAACCGCAGGAAATGCAGCGCGCCGTGCAAAGCATGGCGCAAGCGATCATGGACCAGCAGGCGTTGATCATCTCCGTCGCCGCCGGCATTCGCGCTTCGGACATCCAGCGCTGGCTGCCCGGCATTCCAGTGGTGCGTGCGATGCCCAATCGTCCTGCCCTGCAGGGATGCGGGATGACTGGCCTGTATGCGACGACAGATGTCTCTACTGAGCGACGCGCGCTCGCCGAACAGATCCTCGGCGCTGTCGGCGCGACACTGTGGCTGGAGCGCGAGCAGCACATGGACATCGTCACTGCCGTCTCGGCGAGCGGGCCTGCTTACTTCTTTCTGTTGATCGAGATGCTCGAGCAGGCCGGTGTGACCCAGGGCCTGGCGCCGGAGGTGAGCCGCCGGCTGGCGATCGAGACCGCGTACGGCTCCGGCGCAATGGCACGCGCGGCCAGCGAGTCTCCGGCAGTGCTGCGCCAGCAGGTCACGTCCAAGGGCGGTACGACCGAGGCGGCTTTGCGGGAGCTGGAAGCGCGACACATCCGCGCAGCCTTCGAGGCCGCAGTCGCCGCGGCGACGCGCAGGGCCGCCGAGCTCGCCGACGAGTTCGGCTCGCAGCGCTAGCCTCGTCTTTCGCAAGCTGTCGCACGTAGTCAGAATACGCCTCCATGCGAGCCATCATCTTCGTCGTCGGCGCACTGCTGCAGCTGGTCGTCACGATCTTCCTGCTGCGCGTCCTGCTGCCGCTGTCGCGCGCCGATGCGCGCAACCAGTTGTCGCAGGCCGTGATCCGCCTCACCAATCGCGTGGTGCTGCCGCTGCGCAAGCTGCTGCCGCCGGTCGGCAAGATCGATACGGCTTCGGTGGTCGCGCTGCTGCTGGTGCAGCTGCTGTCCACCGGCATCCTCTGGTCGCTGCGCCAGTATCCGTGGGTGATGACACCCGCGCAGTTCTTCCTGGTCGCGCTGGGGAGCCTGCTCGGCACGATCCTGCTCTTCTACACGTTCGCGCTGCTGCTGTACGTTCTGCTCAGCTGGGTCGCGCCGGGCACGTACAGCCCTGCTTCCGCGCTGGTTTCCAGCTTGTGCGAGCCGTTGCTGCGGCCGGTGCGGCGCGTGATCCCGGCGCTCGGCGGCATCGATTTTTCCGCCGCCTTCGTCATCATCGCCCTGTGGGCGCTGTACATCGCGATCAACGAGTACCTGCTGACGCCCGGCTATTGAACCCGCCGCGCGCCGCGCATAGGCTTGCCCGGTCGCTTGAAGCAAGGGAGAACGTCGGTGTCATCAGTCACACGGACCTTCGCAGCTGCGCTCCTCGCCTGTGCCCTGCTCGCGAGCGGCTGCGACCTCTCCTCCTCGCAGCCGCGGCAGCGGATCGCAACCGCGCAGCCGAGCGACGAGTCGTTCCGCGACTTCGGCGCCTACGAGGTCCACTACAACGCAGTGCGCACCGACGCCCTGACCGCCGAGATCGCTCGCAGCTACGGCATCCAGCGCAGCGCCAACCGCGTCATGCTCAACGTCACCGTGCTGCAAAAGGAAGGCGCCCAGCGCAAGCCGGTCGAGGCCGCGGCCCGAGTCGAAGTGCGCAACATGAACGAGCAGCTGAAGAATCTCGAGCTGCGCCGTGTTTCCGAACAGGAAGCGATCTACTACATCGGCGAGGTTTCGATCAGCGGCACCGAGATCCTGGTGTTCGACATCACGGTCACGCCCGCCGGCACACAAACGCCGCTGTCGGTCAAGTTCACGCGCGAGTTCGTCTCGACCTGACACGCGTCCGAGGCTGAAAAAACCGGCAAAAAAAGTCGGTGCGCTAGTTAATCCCCGGCGAATCTTGTGCTATTTTCCCGCGCGCCTTGCAGGTTTCACGCGACCGCTCCTCGTTCGACAGCAGGCAGACGGCGCGACTCGTTACAACGTACAGGAGATTACAAATGGCGAAAAAGAACGCAGCGCCGACCAAGTCGGAAATCCTCGCTCAGATTTCCAAAGACACCGGCCTTGCCAAGAAGCAGGTTTCCGATGTGTTCGAATCCCTGGGTGGAGTGGTCAAGAAGAGCCTGAAGGGCTCGGGCCTGTTCACGCTGCCGGGGCTGCTGAAGATGAAGGTCGTCAAGAAGCCCGCCACCAAGGCGCGCGAGGGCGTCAATCCCTTCACCGGCGAGAAGATGATGTTCAAGGCCAAGCCGGCCAGCAAGAAAGTGCGCATCGCGGCGCTGAAGAACCTCAAGGAAATGGTGAACTAGAAGCACCTGGGCGCGCTCCGGGCGGCAGCGCCGCTTGGGACGCGCCACCTTGCTGCCGGAGCGCTGCGTGCTGCTCCGGCGGCGCTCCCCGCCGCCCCTCCCCGCTAGTTCCCTTCGCCCGCGCCGACGACCACCTTCAGCTTGAGGCGCACGCGGTCCCGATCCGAAATGTGCAGGAGCCCTGCGATCCGCTGGATCAGCTGCTCCTCGTGCTTGTCGATGTGCCCGTCGGCGTGACTCACGCGCCACAGCATCTCGACGATGCCCAGCTTCTCGCTTTCCGGCAGCTCGCGATTCAGCCGATGCGTGAATTCGTGCAGCGACACCGCGTCGTCGGCACGCCGGCCAGCCTCGGCCAGCAACGAGTCGACCGCCTCGGCGGCGAGCCCGAAGCGCTTCTGCAGCAGCTGGCGGATCGCTGCCAGCTCGGGCGCGGACTCGGAGAAATCCGAGCGCGCCAGCTCGATCAGCAGCGCCGCGGTCGCCAGCTCGAGCGGCTCGCGCTGCTCCAGCAACCCGCGCGCGGCCGGCTGGCTCGCGAACATCTTCTTCAATTGCTCGATCATGCCTCCGCCCCGGTTGCATCCAGCCAGTTGAGCACTACGCTGCGCAGCTCGTTGAGGCGGCCGTGAAAGAAATGATCGACGCCCGGCAGCAGCACGAACCGCGGCGGCGACGCGAGCGTCGCCACCCAGCGTTGGATTTCGCCGGCGTCGACCAGTTCATCGTGATCGCCCTGCACCAGCAGCCATGGACAGCGCGGCAACTCCGCGCCGCTGACAGCGAACCGGTGAACTGCGGGCGCGACGGTGACCAGGCGCTTGGCATCGCGTGCTACCGCGGCGCGGACCGCGATCGCGCCGCCGAACGAAAATCCGGCAGTCCACAGCGCCGCGCCCGGCCAGCGTTGCAATGCCCAATCGATCGCAGCGAGCGCGTCCTGCGTCTCGCCTCTGCCCTCGTCGTAGCTGCCGGCGCTCGCGCCCACGCCACGGAAGTTGAAACGCAGCGTCGGCACGCCGCGCTCGTTGAACGCCCGCGCCAGCATGTGCACGACTTTGTTGGTCATCGTGCCGCCGTACACGGGATGTGGATGGCAGATGACGGCCACGCGCGAGCCGTCGGCGTCCACGGGCGTTTCCAGCAGCGCTTCCAGCGCGCCTGCAGGGCCGGGAATCGAGAGGCGTTCGGTGCTTGGACGGATGAGATCGGCGGACATGTTCGCGGGGCGCTTCATCTGCGACGCGCCAGTCGCGATACTACACGAGGGAACATCGCACCACGCCCGGTGTTGATGCAGACATTGCCCTACGCCGGAGACGACTCATGAGGCTCACCTCGGCCAGCTTCCTGTCAGATCAGCCGATTCCGGAGCAGTTCGCCTTCGGCGCGCCGGATCCGGTCCTGCACGTGCGCCTCGCAAGCAATCACAACCCGCAGCTGAAATGGAGCGGCGCGCCGGCGCAAACCCGCTCGTTCGCGCTGGTCTGCGTCGACAACGACGTGCCGACCAGGCCCGACGACGTGAACCAGGAAGGCCGCGTCGTGCCGGCGAGCCTGCCGCGCGGTCAGTTCTACCACTGGGTGATGGTGGACATTCCCGCGAGCGTGTCCGAAATCGCCGCGGGCGAGTGCTCCGACGGCGTGGTCGCGGGCGGCAAGAAGGAGCTGCGCGGGCCGCGCGGCTCGCGCCAGGGCGTCAACGACTACACGGGCTGGTTCGCCAGCGATCCCGACATGGCCGGCACGTATCGCGGCTACGACGGGCCGTGCCCGCCGTGGAACGACATGCGCATGCATCACTACCATTTCACCGTCTACGCGCTCAGTTGCGAGCGCACGCCGGTGGAAGGAGAGTTCACGGCGCCGCAGGTGCTCGAAGCGATTCGCCGCCACGTGCTCGCGGAAGCAACGCTGGTCGGAACGTACTCGCTCAACCCGGGCGTGAAGTAACCAGTCGGGCTGAAGCCCGACCCACACTTCTCCCGTGAGTCAGGCTTCAGCCTGACTCTCACCTGTTCGGTTGCCGGATCTCCAGCAGCTCGACGTCGAACACCAGCGTGGCACCGGGCGGAATCACGCCGCCGGCGCCGGCGTCGCCGTAAGCAAGATCGCTGGGAATCACCAGCCTGCGCTGGCCACCCTTCTGCATGCCCTGCACGCCTTCGTCCCAGCCGCGGATCACCTCGCCTGCGCCCACGGTGAAGGGGAACGGCTGACCGCGATCGCGCGAGCTGTCGAACTTCTTGCCCTTCTGCTCGGGCGCCGAGCCGTCGAACACCCAACCGGTGTAGTGCACGACGGCCACCTGGCCGAGCGAAATGCCTTCGCCCGTGCCCTTGACGACATCGATCTTCTGCAGCTCGGTGGGCGCGGCGACCGCGGAAGCCGTCGACGCGGCCTTCTGCGCCTGTTGCTTGTCGCCGCACGCCGCGGCCAGCAGCGACACCACACAGACGGCAACGACCGGCAGTACCTTCATCGCGACGCTCCTCGAACGCTGAACAGCAGCGTCGAAGGGTACCTCAATGCATCGCCAGCAGCAGCCGGTTGAGCCGCTGCACGAACGCCGCCGGCTCGGCCAGCTGGCCGCCGTCGGCGAGCGTCGCCTGCTCGAACAGCAACATCGCCAGGTCGTCGAACGCCGGCGCTTCGGCGGTTGATTCCAGCCGTTGCAGCAGCGGATGCGCGACGTTGATCTCCAGCACGGGCTTGCTCGCCGGCACCTGCTGGCCCGCGGCCTCGAGAATGCGGCGCATCTGCATGCCGAGATCGTGCTCGCCGAGCACCAGGCACGCCGGCGAATCGGCGAGCCGATTGGTGACGCGCACGTCGCTGACGCGCTCGTGCAGCGACTTCTTGATGCGCTCCACCAGCGCCGAATGCTCTTTCGACTGCGTCTCGCGCTGCTGCTTCTCTTCGTCCGACTGCACGGCGCTGATGTCCAGCTCGCCGCGCGCCACGTTGCGCAGCGGCTTGCCGTCGAACTCGCGCAGATGATCGACCAGCCACTCATCGACGCGATCGGACAGCAACAGCACTTCCAGGCCCTTGCTGCGCAGGATTTCCAGGTGCGGACTGGACTTCGCCGCCGCAAAGCTGTCGGCGATCACGAAGTAGATGTCCTTCTGCCCCGGCTTCATGCGCGCAACGTATTCCTCGAGGGAGACGTCCTGCTCCGCCTTGTCCGCATGCGTGCTGGAAAAGCGCAGCAGCCGCGCGCTGCGCTCGCGATTGGCGTGGTCCTCGGCGGGACCTTCCTTGAGCACGCTGCCGAACTCCTTCCAGAACGCCGCATATTTCTCCGGCTCGTCCTTTGCCAGTTTGGCGAGCAGGTCCAGCACGCGCCTTGCCAGGCCGGTGCGCATGCCGTCGATTGCCGCGTCCTGCTGCAGCATCTCGCGCGAGATGTTCAGCGGCAGATCGGCCGAATCGACCACGCCCTTCACGAAGCGCAGGTACAGCGGCAGGAACTGCTCGGCGTCGTCCATGATGAAGACGCGCCGCACATAGAGCTTCAGTCCGCGCGCCGCCTCGCGATGCCACAGGTCGAACGGCGCATGCGCCGGCACGTACAGCAGGCTCGTGTATTCCTTCTTGCCTTCGACCTTGCCGTGCGACCAGGCGAGCGGATCGGTGAAGTCGTGGGTGATGTGGCGATAGAACTCCTTGTACTCCTCGTCCTTCACCTCCGTGCGCGGGCGGGTCCACAGCGCCTGCGCGTGATTGACCGTTTCGTACTCGGCGGCGCTGTCCTTCTCGTCCTTGGCCGCGTGCATGCGCACCGGGAACGCAATGTGGTCGGAGTACTTGCGCACCAGCGCGCGGATGCGATGCGAGTCGCTGAAGTCGTCCTCGCCTTCCTTGAGATGCAGCACGATGCGCGTGCCGCGCTCCGCCAGCTCCACCGTCGCGACGTTGAATTCGCCTTCGCCTGCCGATTGCCAGTGCACGCCGCCGGCGGCATCGAGGCCGGCGCGCCGCGAATAGACGTCGACGCGGTCGGCGACGATGAACGACGAGTAGAAACCGACGCCGAACTGGCCGATTAGCTGCGCGTCCTGCTTCTGGTCGCCGGTCATGCGCGCCAGGAATTCCGCGGTCCCGGACTTGGCGATCGTGCCCAGATGCTCGACCGCTTCCTCGCGGCTCATGCCGATGCCGTTGTCGGCGATCGTGATGGTGCGCGCGGCGGGATCGACGTCGATGGTGACGGCGAGCTCGCCGCCGCCTTCCAGCAGCTCGGGCCGCGCCAGCGCCTCGAAGCGCAGCTTGTCGAGCGCGTCGGAAGCGTTGCTGATCAGCTCGCGCAGGAAAATCTCCTTGTGGCTGTACAGCGAATGGATCATCAGCTTGAGCAGCTGCTTGACCTCCGCCTGGAAGCCCATGGTCTGAGGCTGGTGGGACGCCTGGGTCTGCGCCTGAGCCGCGTCGCTCATCGTCGATACTCCGTGCCGGTGCCGCCAAAAGGAGCGGAATGATAGGGGACGCGGGCGCTTATGGGGACCCGGGCGGAGGGATTCAAGGCTGATGGACTGCTCTGCCGTGGGTCAGGCTTCAACCCGACAGCAGGGAGTCAGGCTGAAGCCTGACCCACAAGAAACTATTCGCCGGGAGCGGCGGCGGCGGGGCGGGAGCGGCGGCGGCGCAGCGATTCGAACAGCATCGCGGAGAGCAGCACCGCGAAGGCGGCGAGCGTGACGTGCGGTGCGAGCACGAGCGCGAGACCGGTGGCGGCGAACAGCGCGAGTGCGACGATCAGGCCCAGGATGCGCGGAGCGTAGTGACGCAGGACTGCCATCGCGTCGTCCAGCTCGTCGGCCCACAGCAACAGAAATTCCATGCACTCGTCCTCGTCAGCTCGCAGCGACTGTACGCACAACATTCCCGGCGGGATGTGAGACGACTCACAGCGCCCGCGACTGCGACCATCGAACATCGTCACAGAGCCGCGACCGCGCCGCGCTCTGCACGTTCGCCTTAAGGACCGTCGAGGGTCCGCCTGATTGCAAGGTAACTCTGCGAAAACTCATTGCCCGGCGCCAATGTTCATTCGTCACGATTGCCCTTCTGTTGCAGCCGCGTGTACGCCTGCGTAGGCTACTGTCAAATCAGCTCGTGCCGCCCGCATGCAGAAGATCGTCCTCCTCAACCCCAAAGGTGGCTCGGGCAAGACCACGATAGCGATCAATCTCGCGAGCTATTTCGCCGTCTGCGGGCTCAAGCCAACCTTAATGGATCTGGACGCGCAGGGTTCCAGCACGCGCTGGCTCGGCAAGCGCGCCAAGGGCCAGCCGACCATTCACGGCATCGCGGCATATGAGCGCAACTCGCGCGTGACGCGCAGCTTCGCCACGCGCCTGCCGCTCGATACCGAGCGGCTCGTGGTCGACACGCCGGCGGCGCTCGAATCGCAAGGTCTGCCGGACATCACGCGCAACGCCACCGCGGTGCTGGTGCCGGTGCTGCCCTCGGATATCGACATCCACGCGGCGGCGAAATGTATTTCCGACCTGCTGCTGATCGCCAAGATCCGCCGCGAGGAGCAGCGCATCGCGGTCATCGCCAACCGCGTCAAGAAGAACACGCTGGTTTACAAGGCGCTGATGAAATTCCTGGAAACGCTCAACATCCCGGTCGTGGCCACGCTGCGCGATTCCCAGAATTACATCCGCGCTGCGGAGCTGGGCCAGGGATTGTTCGAGATGAAGCCGAACCAGGTGCGCGAGGACATGGAGCAGTGGCTGCCGCTGATCGGCTGGCTGGCGCAGCGCCGGCCTTTGAACATCGCGGCCGGCACGCCCGCGATCACGTCGGCTGCGAGCGTGAATTCTTTGCCGCTTGCACCGCCGGCGCCGAGCGTGGCGCCGTCGCGTGCCGCGGCTGCCATCGCCGCGGGCGTCCCGACTTCAACGCAGCCCGAGCCGGTGCCAGTACCGCCGACTGCGCCGATCGATTGAACGGCTCACTTGCCGTTCTTGTCCTTGTCCCAGTTGCTGCGGACCTTGTCGGTCCAGCTCTTGTAGTTCGACCAGCTGTACAGCGAGCGCGTGATCGCCGCGTGCCGCGGGTTCGCCGGCAAGCTCGCAGGATGCGCAGCCGATGCGCGATCGTGCCAGTTGCGCTGCGGATCGCGTGGCGCTGCGGCGCGCACGACCGGGCCGGCCGTTTCGCCGGTCCAGACGCGATGCTTGCCGGTCGCGCTGAGCTCTTCGCCTTTGTGATCTGACATGGTCGTGCCCTCTCCAGTTGCACGCACCGTATCGACCCGCGTCCAGATTAAGTGAGGAACTGCTTCACAGCGGTGTCGCGCCGTCGCGGTACTGCGACAGCCATCGCAATCGAGCGGCGCAAGTGTGGAATTTCGCAGGCGAATTTAACCGCTCTTATTGATTATTGAGCGCTCGATCGCGCGCTCGCGCGGTTGCGTGCGCAACCGCAGCGTGCGTACGTCACGCGTGCGCGTCACGCAGCTCATTCAAGTGGCGGGCGGATCGCTCAGCAACGCGGCGAACGCGGGCTTGATCTCGGCGAGGATGTCGTGAATCGCGGCGGGCACGAGGCTGCTGTAGACGTCGAGCAGCACGATGGCGTTGACGATGGCGTCCTGGCGGGTCGCCGCGCGCAGGCGTTGCGCCATGCCGCGATTCACTGCGTGCACGCCGCGATAGACGCGGCCGAGGTCGTCGAGCGAGAAGTCCGCCTTGCCGCCGCTCTGCGCGACGAAGTGTTGTGCGACCAGGTACATCGCAGCGACGCGGTACGCCGTCTCGGATTCGCTGGAGAACGGCAGGTGAAAGCGCGCCATCGGGCGGAACACCGCCGTCCGCGGACAGCCGCTCGACGCCATGATCAGGCCCATCAGCGATGCCAGCGCCTGCTGCGCCGACAGCGTCGCCGCGACCGAGCGCTCGTCGGTCTCGACCGTCACGCGCACCTTGTCGTACGAGACCAGGTCGGTGAAGCCGTCGATGACCGTCGACAGGTGCAGCGCTGCCGGGCAATGCGAGACCTTGCTCGTCTCGAACGGGCAGCCGGTGCACTGATGGAAGCCGAGCTGGGTCCAGGCCGGCGGCTCGGAAGTGACGGGTGGGCTGAGCTCGGCGGTATCGCGGTCCAGCTGCAGCTCGAACGTGCGCTCGCGCGAATCGGGAAACGTGAAGTGATACTTGAGCGCGACCTTATTCATGCAACCAGCCGATAGCACGGCCGGTACTCGCCGGCGAGCTTCATGCGCTTTTGCGCCACGAATGCGGACAGCAGCTCGTCCATCAGTCGCATCAGCTCCTTCTCGCCGTGCAGCTCGAACGGCCCGCGCTCCTCGATCGCCTTGATGCCGTGCTCCTTGACGTTGCCGGCGACGATGCCGGAGAACGCGCGGCGCAGGTTCGCCGCCAGCACGTTCGGCGGCAGATCGTGGCGCAGCTCGAGCCGGGCCATCGCCTCGTGCGTCGGCTCGAACGGCCGCTGGAAATCCGGCGGGATGCGCAGCAGCCAGTTGTAGTTGTACGCGTCGCTCTTGGTGCGGCGGTACTCGCGCACCTGCTCCACGCCGCGCAGCACTTCGCGCGCCGCCTGGGCTGGGTCGCCGATCACGATCTTGTAGCGCTTCTGCGCGTCCGCGCCGAGCGTCGCGCCGATGAAGCTGTCGATGTGGCCGAAGTACGCGGCGGCGGACGGCGGTCCCGTGAACACGATCGGCAGCGGCTGATCCGCATTGGCGGGATCGGTCAGGATGCCGAGCAGATACAGGATCTCTTCAGCAGTCCCGGCGCCGCCCGGAAACACCACGATCGCGTGCGCGCAGCGCACGAACGCCTCCAGGCGCTTCTCGATGTCCGGCATGATCACCAGCTGGTTCACGATCGGATTCGGCGGCTCGGCCGCGATGATGCCGGGCTCGGTCATGCCGATGTAGCGACCGTCGCGGATGCGCTGCTTGGCGTGGCCGATCGTCGCGCCCTTCATCGGGCCTTTCATCGCGCCCGGGCCGCAGCCGGTGCAAACGCTGAGCGCGCGCAGGCCGATCTCGTAGCCGACGCGCTTGGTGTAGTCGTACTCGGTCGAGCCGATCGAGTGGCCGCCCCAGCACACGACCAGGTCGGGCTTGCCGCGGTAGTCGAGGATCCGCGCGTTGCGCAGGATGTGATAGACGGCGTTGGTGACGCTCGCCGGGTCGTTCATGTCGAAGCGGTGCGTGCCGAGGATCGCGTCGTGGATGTACACGATGTCGCGCAGCACCGCGAACAGGTGCTCCTTGATGCCGCGGATCATCGAGCCGTCGACGAACGCGCTCGCGGGAGCGTTCTTCACTTCCAGCTTCACGCCCCACGCCTGGCGGCCGAGGCGGATCTCGAAATCCTTGTAGCGATCGAAGATCGCGCGCACGTCGTCGGATTCCAGCCCGGAGGCGAGCACGGCCAGCGCGCAGCGCCGGAACATCTCATAGACGCCGCCGTGACCGGAGCTGAGCAGCTGCTGGACTTCGCGCTGGGAGAGGTTCTCGAGGCTGCCGAGCGGGGAAACGCGCGCATCGACCAGGCCTTCCGCTTCGAGCTGGGTGACCGATGCGGAGGCCCGGACGTCGTTCTGACTCACGGTCACGGTCTGATCTCGATCGGCGTATCCGGCGGGGTCATGAGCCAGATCTCGACCATGTCGGAGTTCGACACGGCGATGCAGCCCTCGGTCCAGTCGACGTTGCTGTAGTAGTCACGCGGCTTGCGCGGCACGTTCGGCTGGCCGTGGATCATGATCGCGCCGCCCGGGCGCACGCCCTGCTTGCGGGCGCGCGCGACGTCGCGGTCGTTCGGGTAGTCGATCTGGATCGACAGGAAGTATTCGCTGTTCGGGTTGCGGCGGTTCAGGTGGTAGACGCCTTCGGGCGTGCGAAAGTCGCCCTCGAATTCCTTGTGGCCCTCGGGACGCAGCCCGAGCGCGATCTTGTAAGTCCGCAGCACTTCCCCGTTACGCAGCAGCTGGAGCTTGCGTTCCGCCTTCTCCACGAGCACACGATCCGCCATCGGCAGCGCAGGCTCGACGCTCGGCGTCAGCAGCGCGGAAGTGGGTAATGGGCTCTCGGCAGAGGCGGTCATGGGGCCTGCGAAAGCTGTCAGCGCTAGCGAGAGGGCAACCAGTGTGCGCGGCATGGGCGAACGGATGGGGAACACGCGAAGGAGTATAGCCTGCCGGAATTGACGGACTTGCAGCGCGTCAGAAATCCACCGTCTGAAGTGTGACCTGCGTGCATTCCCGCAGGCCGGGGCCCGCCTCGCCGACGAGCCGGTAGCGTCGCCCGGCGGCGACTTCCGCGTCGATCGAGTGTCGGCTGACGCTCTGCGTCTCGGCAATCCGGCAATCGGCCAGCACGCGGTGCTTGCCGGGCAGCACCTCCACGGAGTTCTGTCCGACGTTGAGCGGTGTGTCGTCGACCTCGCGCAGCACGATCGTCATCGGCGAGCCGGCGTTGATCGCCATGTCGCCGGTGATGCGGGCAACCTCGTCGGCGTCGCGCCGTGGGCCGTCGTAGAGCTGCACGGTCGCGCAGCCGCCGCAAGCAACGCCGACGAGCGCGATCACGGCGAATCGCGTTTTCATGCCGGCGCGGGCTCGGCGGGACCGGTCGGCTCGACGATCGGGATCACGAGCTTGGTGCCCGGGCGGATGTCGCCCAGGTCGAGGTCCGGGTTGTACTGGCGCAGCAGCCAGATCGGGATGTTGTAGCGCTGCTGCGCGAGCACCCAGATCGACTCGCCCGACTTCACCACGTGCGTGGTGGTGTCCTTGATGCGGAACTGCGTGAAGAACGCTTCCTGCAGCTGGCGGTGATACTCCATGCGGCGCGCTTCGAACTGGTCGTGCGTGACCTTCGCGAACGACAGCTTCACCTTGCGGCCGACGATCACCGGCGTCGCGAACGACATCTTGTTCAGACGGCGCAGGTCGCTGGCACGCACGTCGAGCCATTCGGCGTAGTGACCGAGAGTCTCGGCCGCCTGCACCAGCACTACGTCGTCCTCGCCGACGGAATAGTCGGCCGGATCCGCGGAGTCGGCAGCCTGCGTGCCCGGCACGAGCGCCGGACCGATCTCTTCCGCTTCGCGCTCCGACACCGGCTCCGCCGCCTCCTTCTCCGAGGCCGGCTCCGGCACCGGCGCCGAGGCGACGACTTCCACCGGCACTTCCGCTTCGACGGGCGGTGCTGCACGCGCCGAGCGCGCAAGCGCCAGCACCTGGCCCTCGTACAGGAAGTTGCGGTTGCGGATGTTGTTGAGCTCCATCAACGAATCTTGGGTCAACCCGTGCTTCGCAGCGATCTTCTCGAGCGTATCGCCGCGCTTCACGACGTAGCGGCTCTCCTCGGTTCCAACCACGCCCGTCGGCGGCGTCGGCGCCTTGGCCGGAAGCCCGACGTCCGGGCGGCCGGCGGATGCGACGACGGCGACAGGTGCCTGCGCACGACCGCCAGGCAGGGCGAGCACCTGGCCAGCGCGGATACGGTAAGGACGATCGAGATTGTTCAGTTCCGCGATGGCCGCGATGCTCGTGTTGTAGCGCGAAGCGATCGTCGACAGCGACTCGCCGCTGCTCACGCGATGCTGCGACTCGGCAACCTGCGCGTCGTAACGCTCGCCCGCCGACAACTGGCTCATCACC
>DATEJG010000153.1:0-85949 GCA_035278165.1 Steroidobacteraceae bacterium | reverse complement strand
TGCGCAGGTACTCGGCGGCGGCGGCAGCCTCGGCGGCGCCGTCAACGGCGCGCTCGGCGGCGGATTGCACGACTCCAGTGTGTTCGGCAATGCCAATGCGGCCGGCTCTTTCGGTGGCGAGCTCGATACGGGCTCGACGCTGCGCAAGACGCGCGGTGTTGCCGATCGCACGACTGACCGCGTGCACGACGTTGGCGCGAACGCGCGCAGCAAGACGAAGTCGACCGTGGCCGGCGTGCGCGATCGCACCGAATCGAGCGTCAGCTCGGTGCGTGACACGAGCGCGAACGTCGCAGCTTCGGCGGCTGCCTCCACGGAAAGCGCTGCGAATCAGAGCACGGCGGTCGAGCCGCAGCCGAAGCTCGCACCGAATCTCGACGCTCTCGCGAGCGATGTGAGCGGCTCGGGTGCGGCATCCGGCAACGCGTCGGCCTCGCGCCGGGGTATCGCTGCGGAAGCGGCTGCGGACGGCAACGCGTCGGCGAGCGTCGCTGGGAAGAAGGAAGCGAGTGAGGAGAAGTAAGAGTGCGTCACTGCAGCCCTCTCCCGGGCAACCGGGGGAGGGCACTTACTTCGGCGTGCCGAACGTCTGCGCCCAGTAGATATCTCCCTTGTGCGTCGAGTCCGTGAAATACCCGAGCCCCATCTCGCGAAACTGCGGGCTCATGATGTTGGCGCAGTGACCGGGGCTTTCGAGCCAGTCGCTCACGACTGAGTCGGCATCCGCGGCGCGCACGGCGATGTTCTCGCCCACTGCCCGCCACTTGTAGCCAGCACGGGTCGCGCGGTCCGCAGGCAGGCTGCCATCCGAGCCGCGATGCTCGAACAGGTCGTGCTCGCTCATATCCCTGGCGTGTGCGAGCGCGGCGCGCGACAGGAGAGGCGACAGCGTCAGCGGCGGAACCTGCTTGAACGACTTCGATCCGCACTTGCGCGGCCGCGCCCGAGCTTCGTTGACCAGATCGAGCACGCGCCGGGCGACTCGCGGCATGTCCTGTGCAACCGGCAACGTAAGCGGCGCCGCGACGACGATCCACACCCGCTCACCGCGCTCGTGGACGCCGATCTCGGTGAACTGCGGGTTCAGCACGTTCTCGCAGTACTCCCTGGCTACGAGCTGCAGCAGCGCCTGCTCGCTCTTCGCGCCTTCGATGTACATCGAAGCGGAGCTCGCCATCCGGTAGTCGGTCCTGCCGATCGCCTGTTGCAGGCGACCGCCCTTCGACCATTCGCGCGCGACTTCGTCGAGCCCGCGCGTTCGACGCAGCGCGGTGCGCACGCCGGCCTTGCCTTCGCAGCCGCGCTGACGGATCGAATTGATGCCCTTGTCGATGTCAGCCGCGGCTACGCCCGGCAGCAGCGCGCAGCACAGCAGCAGGATGATTCCCCAGGCCCGCACGGTGCGCTGCTAGCTGGCGTGAGTATGGTGATCGCGCCGGGTGCGCGCCGTCCCGCCGCGGCGCTTCGTCGTCGGTCCGACGAGCTTGCGAATCGCAGGCTCCAGCGGACGCACGGACTCGCAGTACTCCTGCCACGCCGTGCTCTTCGCGATCAGCGCCGGCACTGTCTGAAGCGTGTAGCGCGTCGGGTCGAGGCCCGATTTGACCTGCGACCAGTTGAGCGGCATCGACACCGTTGCGCCTTCGCGCAGGCGCGGCGACAACGGGGCGACCGCGGTCGCCATGCGATCGTTGCGCAGGTAGTCGAGGAATATGCGCCCGGTGCGCTGCTTCTTGGCCATGTTGATAAGGTACCGGTCCGGGCTGTCTTCGGCCATGTGCGCGCACACTGCCTGCGCGAACGTCTTCGCTTCCGGCCAGTGCAGCTTGCTGCGCTTGCCCGGCTGCAGCGGCGTCACGACATGCAGTCCCTTGCCGCCCGTGGTCTTGCAGAACGTGACCAGCCCGAGCGCTTCGAGGCGCTCCTTCAGCTCGCGCGCTGCGGCGATCACCGCGTCGAAGCCGATTTCGGGGCTCGGATCGAGATCGAACACGAGCCGCCCCGGTACTTCCGGCTGCCCGGGCTCGCAGTTCCACGGATGCAGCTCGACCGCAGCGCTCTGCGCCAGCGCCGCCAGGCCCTCGATGCGGTCGACCTGCAGATAGGGCTCGCGATCGCCGGCCACGCGCGTCAGCGACAACAGACTCGAAGTGCCCTTCATCGCATGCCGCTGGAAGAAACGCTGTCCGCCGATGCCGTCGGGCGCGCGAATGATCGAGCACGGCCGCCCTTTGATGTGCAGCAACAGCCATTCGCCGACGCTCTCGAAGTAGCGCGCGAGATCGAGCTTGGTGAGCGCCTTGCTGTCGCCGGATTCCGGCCACAGCGGCTTGTCCGGCTTGGAGATCGGCACGCCCATGACGACGTTGCCATCGCCGGCGCTCGCGCTGCGCGCTGCCGCCGACGATTTCTCCGAGCGGCTCGCAGTGCGCGAGCGTCGCGGTGCAGGCTCCTTCATTTCGGTTTCCTCCGCGTCGGCCGGCAGCTCTGCGCTGACTTCGCGCGCCGGCTTGTCCTCGCGCAGCCCCTTGAACGCAGCCTGCCGCACGTTGCCGGAGTCCGTCCAGCCCGCGAACTCGATTTCCGCGACCAGCTGCGGCTTCACCCACTGCACGTCTGCTCCTTTGCGCGGCGCGTCCGGGCCGGTGAACGGGCTCTCTTTGCTCGCGAGCGGCTTGAGCCGCTTCATCAGCGTCTGCGCTTTCTCGCGGCTGAAGCCCGTGCCGACGCGCCCGACCGGCACGAGTTGCGTGCCGCGGTACACGCCGACGAGCAGCGAGCGCAGCTGACCGGCCTGGCGTGTCCAGCCGCCGATGACGACTTCGTGGCCGGCGCGGCACTTCGCCTTGGTCCAGTCGCCGCCGCGCCCGGAGCGGTACGGCGCATCGATGCGCTTGGAGATGATCCCTTCGAGGTTCATGCGGCACGCCGATTCCAGCACGGCGCTCGCGGGCGCTTCGAAGTGATCGACGTAGCGGATCAGGCTGGTCGCACCCAGCCGTTGCGACGCGAGCAGCTTCTGCAGCAGGGCCTTCCGCTCTCGCAACGGTTGCTCGCGCAGGTCTTTGCCGTCGAGGTACAGCAGGTCGAACGCGAACAGCACGAGATCGTCGACTTCGCCTTCCGACAGTGCGGCCTGCAGCGCGCCGAAGTCGGGCGCACCGTTCGCATCGAGCGCGGCGACTTCGCCATCGATGATGCAGTCGGGAAATGCGGCGGCGAGCGCGGCCAGCGGCGCGAACTTGTCGGTCCAGTCGAGGCCTTTGCGGGTCTTCAGCGTCGCCTCATGCGCCGCGACGCGCAGCTGCATGCGATAACCGTCGAGCTTCGCTTCGTGCGCCCAGGCATCGCCGTCCGGCGGACGCTCGACGAGCTTGCACAGCTCGGGCTCGATGAACTCCGGCACTGCGCTGGAGCCCTTGGAATTCCAGATCGCATCGGCGCGCGCAAGCTTGCGCGTATCGAGCATGAACGGCTGCGGTGCGCGCCCCTTGCCCGCAGCGATGTCGCTCATGCTGCGACCGGACGCGACCGACGCATCCTCGTCGAGCATCTTCTGGGTGGCTGCCGCGTCGCGCACGAATTCGTCCTTGTGCTTGATGAGCAGCCAGTTGGTGCGCTTGCCGCCGTCACGATCGCCTTTCATGCGCACCAGCACCCAGCTGCCGCGCAGCCGCTCGCCGACCATCGCGAATTTCAGCTCGCCCTTGCGCAGCTGCTCTTCGGCGCTGATGTCGCCGAGCGGTCGCCAGTAGCCGCGATCCCACAGCTGCACCGTGCCGCCGCCGTACTGGCCTTTGGGGATCGTGCCTTCGAAGTCGCCGTAGTCGAGCGGATGATCTTCCACTTCCACCGCGAGCCGCTTGTCCTGCGGCGTCAGCGACGGGCCGCGCGTAACGGCCCACGACTTGAACACGCCGTCGAGCTCGAGGCGCAGGTCGTAATGCAGCCGTCGCGCGGCGTGCTTCTGGATCACGAAGCGCAGCTGCTGCGACGCTTTCACCGGCAGCGTGCCGCTCGGCTCGGCGGTCCGGGTGAAATCCCGTTTGCGACGGTAGGTGGAAAGCTTGCGGGTCGCCACGACAGCCTCGACGCGGATGATGGGGAGTCGGGCTGAAGCCCGACCTACACGGGAACGCCGCGCCTGCCGGCAGCGTTCCATCGGGTTTTCCGCCACAATGACGCTCCAAGAACACGGGAGAGCCGCTCGATGAACACTCCTCTGCGCCTGGGAATCGCACTGCTCGGCTGTTGCGTGACGCCGCTCGCTGTCGCCGCGGACCGACTCGACATCAAGCCCGGTCTGTGGGAGATCACGTCGACGCACAACATCAGCGGCGTGCCGCCGCTGCCGAAGGAGCTGGAAGGCAAGGTGACGCCGGAGCAGCGCGCCGCAATGGAAACGGCGTTTCGCAAGGAAGCGGAGAAGGGCCCGCAGACCGACACCGAGCGCGAGTGCATCACCAGGAAGGACGTCGATCAGCCATTTCACGTCGCGGACGGCAAGGATTGCACTCAGACGATAGTGCGCACTACGCGCACGACGCAGGAGGTGCGCCTCGCGTGCACCGGCGAGTTCAAGGGTCATGGCGTGTTGCGCGTGACCACGCCGACGCCGGAAACGATGACCGGCACGCTGGATCTGCAACTCGGCGACAGCAAGGATGCAATGACAGTGAAGTCGCAGCTGCAGGGTCGCTGGCTCGGGCCGGACTGCGGCGACGAGGATGACGAGGACAGCAACACGGCTGATGAGGATGAGACGGAGAAAGAGTCAGGCTGAAGCCTGACAGGAGTCTGGCCCGCAGCGACGCCGACCGGTGGCTGTCGTATCTGCAGCGCCGTATGCTGCGGCGGCATCGACAAGAGGGCGCCGCCGTGAGCACACTCAATCATCAGTTCCGCCTTGCAGCCCGGCCGGTCGGATTGCCGAAGCGCACCGACTGGAGCTACACCGAAGAGCCCGCGCGCGCGCCGAACGAAGGCGAGGTGCTGGTCAAGATCGAATACCTGTCGCTCGACCCGGCGATGCGCGGCTGGATGAACGACGTGAAGTCGTACATCCCGCCGGTGCAGCTCGGCGAAGTGATGCGCGCCGGCGGCGTCGGCGTGGTGCTCGAATCGCGGCACGCCGGGTTCGGCAAGGGCGACCACGTCTCGGGCACGCTCGGCATCCAGGAATATGCGACCGTCGACGGCAAGGGCCTGACGAAGGTCGATCCGCGGCTGGCGCCGCTGCCGGTGTATCTCGGCGCGCTCGGCATGCCGGGCATGACCGCGTATTTCGGCCTGCTCGAAGTGGGTAAGCCGCAAGCAGGCCAGACCGTCGTCGTCTCGGGCGCGGCCGGTGCGGTAGGCATGGTGGTCGGGCAGATCGCGAAGCTCAAAGGCTGTCGCGCGGTCGGCATCGCCGGCGGCCGCGAGAAGTGCGACTACATCGTGCGCGAGCTCGGCTTCGATGCGGCGATCGATTACAAATCGGAGGATGTGAAGCGCACGCTGCGCCAGCACTGCCCGAAGGGCGTCGACGTGTACTTCGACAACATCGGCGGCGAGATCCTCGACACCGTGCTCACGCAGCTCGCACGCCACGCACGCGTCGTGATCTGCGGCGCGATCTCCCAATACAACAGCACGACCGGCGTGCGCGGGCCGGCGAACTACATGTCGCTGCTGGTGAATCGCGCGAGCATGACCGGCATGCTGGTGTTCGACTACGCCGATCGTTACGCCGAAGCTGCGCGCGAGATGGCCGGCTGGATCGCCGCCGGCAAGCTCAAGACGCGCGAGGACATCGTCGTGGGGCTGGCGACGTTTCCGGAAACGCTGCTGAAGCTGTTCAGCGGCGACAACTTCGGCAAGCTGGTGCTGAAGGTTTCGTGACCGGCTCTCACACGCCCGACTTGGCGAGAATCACTGCGCTCACTCCGTGCGCAGCGCGATTCGCATCGGGATTCTTGTACGAGTGCGGCACGTTGCCCGGAAACGCCAGCACATCGCCGGCAGCGAGATCGAAGCGATCGCCGGCGACGAAGATCGTGACTTCACCTGCGAGACAGGTGAAGAACTCGCGCGTGCCGGGCAGATGCGGCGAGCCGCGCATCGACGCGCCGGGCGCGAACTCCATCACGTTGAGCAGTTCCTCCGGCACGCGCTCCGGGATCAGCGAGCGGATCGTGACGCCGCGCCCTGCGCTCTGAGCCGCCAGCTCGTCGCGCGCCCACTTGCGCACCTTCGCGCGCGGCGCGGCCAGCAGCTCGTCGAGCGGTACGCCGAGCGCGCCGGCGACTTTGACCAGCACCGTGAGCGAGGGATTGCCGCTGCTCGACTCCAGGTTGGAAATCGTCGAGCGCGGCACGCCGGCGCTCTTCGCCAGCGCACCCTGAGTGAGATTGCGCACGTGGCGCAGCGCGACGAGATTGCGCGCGAGATGCGCGGCGACGAGCTCGGGTCGATCCATGGCGGTGAATTCCGGGCGGTGAGTTCTGCGAGTGTCCGTCGCGGCGACATTCCGCCATTGCGCTGGACATCGCGGTTGGTTTGCCGGCGACCGTCACTAAGATCGGTCGTACACAGGAGAGCACACATGCAAAGCGACATGCAAACAGCAGGATTGCCAGCCCGCGCGCGCCTCGACGGCGTGCGTGCCCTGATTACCGGCGGGACGTCCGGACTTGGACTTGCCCTCGTCCGTGAGTTGACGGCCCGAGGCGCGCGCGTTGCGTTCGTGGCGCGCACGCCGGAGCGTGTCGCCGCGGCCGCGCGCGAGTACGGCGCCCACGGCATCGTCGGCGACGTCGCGTACAAGGAAGACATCCATCGCATCGCCTTGCAGGCAGCACTGCTCGGCGGCCTCGACGTACTCGTGAACAACGCCTCCGATCTCGGTCCGACACCGCTTGCACTGCTCGGCGACACCGAATGCGAGGACTTCGAGCGCGCGCTCGTCACGAACGTGCTCGGACCGTTCCGTCTGACCAGAACGCTGCTCGGTGCGCTCGCCGCGTCCGCGCGCGAAGGCCGCGGCGGCGTGGTGTTGAATGTTTCGAGCGATGCCGCAGTGAACGCATACCCGACGTGGGGTGCGTATGGCGCCAGCAAAGCGGCGCTCGCGCACATGACGCGCGTGTGGAACGAGGAGATGTCCGTGCACGGCGTGAAGTTCCTGGCGCTCGATCCCGGCGACATGGATACGCCGATGCATGCGCTGGCGGTGCCCGACGCCGATCGATCGCAGCTCAAGCAACCGAGTGTCGCTGCGGCGGAGCTGGCAGACGCGATTGCAGATCTGCTGCCGGCTCCACGGCCGATTGCGGTGAGGCGCGCTTCGTGATCGCTGCCGACAAACCTGTTCAGCGCGCCGCCGCCGCGAAGCTCCTGCACGTGGACGCCGCGGGGCGCATCCGCAGCGTGCCTCGGTCGGCGCTGATCGGGCTATTGCGTCCGGGGGACGTCGTGGTTGCCAACGACGCCGCGACGCTGCCCGCAAGCTTGCGCGGCGTTCACTCGCAAACCGGCGCGCAGGTGGAGGTACGTCTCGCCGGACGTGCAGCGCTCGACGCCGGCGACGTGCTGCGCTTTCACGCCGTCGTGTTCGGACCGGGCGACCATCGCACGCGCACGGAAGATCGGCTGCCGCCGCCGCCGCTCGCGCCCGGTCAGCGAATTCGCCTCGGGCCGCTGGTCGCGATCATTGAAGAGCTGCTCGGGCATCCACGGCTCGTCGCGCTGCGCTTCGAGAATTCTGCGGCGGAGGTCTGGTCCGGACTGGCACGGCACGGCCGGCCGGTTCAGTACGCACACATGCAGCAAGAGCTGCAGCTGTGGGACGTCTGGACACCGATCGCCGCGCTGCCGGTCGCTTACGAGCCGCCTTCCGCAGGATTCGCGCTGGACTGGCAGTTGCTCGCAGCGTTCGAGTCACGCCGCATCGAATTCGCGACGCTCACGCATGCGGCGGGTATTTCATCGACTGGCGATGCAGAGCTCGATCGCAGGCTGCCGCTCGATGAGCCGTACCACATTCCGGCGGCCACGGAGCACGCGCTGCGCCGCGCATGCCGTGAGGATCGACGTGTCGTGGCGATCGGCACGACGGTCGTGCGTGCGCTCGAGCATGCAGCTGCAGCGCGGGGTGCTGTCGTCGCCGGCGACGGGCTCGCCGATCAGCGCATCGGCGCACAAACACGTTTACGCGTCGTGGACGCGATTCTCTCCGGCACGCACGAGCCCGGTACGAGCCACTACGAGTTGCTGCATGCGTTCGCGCGTGAGTCGGTGCTGCGTCGCGCGGATCGCGAGCTCGACGCCGGCGGCTTTCGCACTCACGAATTCGGCGATTCCGTTCTGATTGAACGCGCTAGCGAGAACTATTCGAGCGAAGTGCGACGCTGCGGCGCCGGGGACGTCGCCGCGGCAAAATCAAGGACTGGTCGCGAGGCGGGCAGTCCGTATACTTCGCGCTTTTTGCGCGCCGCCCATGTGGTTCAAGAATCTGGTCGTCTATCGCCTGCCGGCCGACTGGTCGGTTGCGGCTGCTGAGCTGGAAGAGAAACTCGCACAGCGCTCGCTGCAGCCGTGCGGCAGCTTCGACATGCAAAGCCGCGGCTGGGTGCTGCCGGGCGCCGAGCAGCGCTTCGTGCACACGACGCACGGCCAGCACCTGATCGCGCTCGGCGTCGAGCAGAAGCTGCTGCCGACGTCGATCGTCAGGCAGGTCGCGGCCGACCGCGCCAAGGTGATCGAGGAGCAGCAGGGTTTCCCGGTCGGTCGCCGGCAGATGCGCGAGCTCAGGGAGCGCGTCACCGAGGAGTTGCGCGCACGCGCGCTGACCCGACGACGCGTCACGCGCGCGTGGCTCGACCCTGCTCATGGCTGGCTGGTCGTCGATGCGGCCGGCGTTCCCCGTGCGGAAGAGCTGATCGAGACCTTGCGCGATACGCTCGGCAGCCTCGCCGTGCAGCTCATCGAGACGGAGCGCTCGCCGTCGGCAGCGATGAGCGCGTGGCTCGCGCTCGGCGACGCGCCGCTGCGCTTCGTCATCGATCAGGATCTGGAGCTGCAGGCCGCGGACAAGACCAAGGCGACCATCCGCTACACGCGCTATCCGCTGGAAGCGCGCGAGATCCGCCAGCATCTCACTGCGGGCATGTACGCAACGCGCCTGGGATTGACCTGGAACGATCGCATCTCGTTCGTGCTCACCGAGAAGCTGCAGGTCAAGCGCCTGGAGTTCCTGGGCGTCGGCAAGGATCCGGGCCAGGAGGCGTCGCAGGAGAATGAGAAGCTCGCGGCGCAGGAGCAGTTCGAGATCGACTTCCTGCTCATGACCGGCGAGCTGAATCAGCTGCTCGCCGATCTCGGCACCGCCCTTGGCGCACAGCCGGAGCGGCAGGCGGCGTGAGAGGCCGTTCTACTTCGCGGGCAGCAGCGGTTGCCCTGCCCAGCGCAGGATCGCCAGCGCGACGTCCTGCTCGCGCGGCAGCTTCTTCATGAGCTCGAGCATCTGCGCGGAAAATTTGTCGCGCTCGACCTGCTCGCGCACGACCGCGCCGGCAGCCTGACTGCGATAGCTCAGCGTCGCGACGCGTTCGTCCAGCACTATCGCATCGGGGGAGGCCGGCGTCGCCAGGCGCTGCGCGATGCCGAGACCGAGCCCTTCGACCAGCGTCGAGTCACTGCGCTGCATCGCCTCCGCGATGCGCTGACATTGCGTGCGCGTGGCCGGATCCTGCGTGCGATCGAGATTGCACGCGGTGCTCAGCGGCTTGAAGGCAGGCACGACGACGGCGGAGAGTGCTTCGGTCGTCGAGTCCAGCGCATGCGTCAACGGCTGCGGATTCGCCCCGGGAGTGCCCGGCGGCGGCGAGTTGCTGTTGAACGCAGCACTGAGGCGCCACACCAGCGAAGTCCAGTACAGATCGAAGCGCTGCGCGCGACTCATCACGTCGAGGATCTGCTGCTCGGCGGCCTTGTCCTGCCGCGCCTGCGCGCGGGCGAGCGGACCCAGCCAGACGACGCCGTTTTCCGGCGCCAGCTTGCGCAGGCGAGTCTCGATCGGCTCGGCCTGGCAGCCGGGCGTCGTAGCGCAGATGCGGGCGTGCAGCCAGGCAAGCTCGGGACGATCCGCGGCGATGACGTTCGCGCGCGCAATCGATGCCAGCGCGCGCTGGCTGTCTGCCGCTACGAACGCTTGCAGGGCGTCGCTGGCAAACTCGTCGGCATTCCCCGATAGCCGCTGGCCGGAGCTTGCCGCCGGTGCGGAGTCGCGTTTTGCGGACGGGCCGGCGCAGGCTGTGAGGATGGCCAGTGTCGCCAGGATCGGCAGGCGCCACAGCGCGGAAGTGCTCGGTTGCAGGGGCATGCGGGTAAGTCTAACGGTTGAGCGCGCGCGCAGGGTTCACCGGCAGCGATCCGCCATTCACCGGTGGGTGCTGGTAGCGCTATAGCGGCCCTCGTAAGGTCGGCGCATGCTCTTGAATACCGCCCCTCTGGCGGGAGTGATTGGATGGAAGATCTGAAGCCGCACCGAAACGCGAGCCGCTCGCGGCTGGTGCTGGGGCTGTTCCTGCTCGCGGTCGGCGGACTGATGCTGGCCATCAATCTCGGCGTCGCGATGCCGATCGGCTGGTGGCGCTACTTCCCCGTGCCGCTGATCGCGCTGGGCCTGTGGGGCCTGGTGCTGCCGAGCAGGCACCTGGACCGCTCCGGCGGCATCTGGCTGCTCGCGACCGGCCTGTACTGTCTCATCGGCGTGTTCGGCCTGTTCGGCCTCGGCTGGGGCTCGGCCTGGCCGGTCTTCGTGATTGCCTCGGGCCTGAGCTTCCTGGTCCGCGACGTGGGCCGCGAACGGCGCGCCGGCACGCCGGGCGCCCCGGGCGGATGACGCGATGGACTTCGACCACGAACCTCGCCGCGATCCCGCGGCCGGGCGCCCCATCCAGACCCGCCACGATCATCACGCGCTGATCTCCGCACGGCTGGTCGTCGGCGTCATCATCGTCTTCATCGGCGCGATCCTGCTCGCCGACAATCTCGGCTGGTTCGAAGCGCGCTACGTGCTGCGCAGCCTGTGGCCGCTCGCGCTGGTCGCCGTCGGCGTGACGATGGTGCGCAGCCCAGACCACCGGCGCAGCCGCTCCTGGGGCTGGGTGCTGATCACGATCGGCATCTGGCTGTTCCTCGACCGCATCGGCTGGGTGCACGTCAGCCTGTGGCACCTGGTGCTGCCGGGTCTGCTGCTGTTCGTCGGCGGCTCGCTGGTGTGGCGCGCGCTCGCCGGGCCGCGCCAGTCGGAGCCCGTCGCGAAGACCAACGATCACGTCGAATTCGTGCGCTCGTTCGCGCTGCTGTCCGGCTGCGAGCTGCGGCCCGTGTCGCGGCCGTTCCGCGGTGCCGATCTCACCGCAGTCATGGGCGGCATCAAGCTGGATCTGGCGGACGCGCGCATGGAGGGCGACAGCGCGACTGTCGAAGTCTTCGCGTTCTGGGGCGGCATCGAGATCTACGTGCCGCCGGACTGGACCGTCACCAGCAAGGTCACGACGCTCCTCGGCGGCTTCGTCGACAAGCGGCGCCCGACCAGCGTCGTGCCGACCAAGACGCTGATCGTGACCGGCATGATCGTGATGGGTGGGATCGAGGTGAAGAACTGAGGTTCTTCGCGCACCATGCACCCCATCCTCAAACGCCGCAGCCGCCTGGTCCTGTACCTGGCCGTGTGGATCGTTTTCGGGCTGCTGCTGACGGTGGTGTTCATCTTCGGCGGGCGCGCGCCGCCGCTGTGGTCGCTGTATTTCGCGGTGCCGATGGCCGTGCTGCTCGGCATGCAGTCGCTCTCCTACTGGTACCTCGTGCAATCGATGCCGCCGGGCGAGACGCCGATCGTGCGCATGGTGATCAGCTGGTTTGCGGCCGGCCTCGCCTCGCTGGTCGCGTGGCTGGTGCTCGGCTACTTGTGGGCGCAGTACCTGCTCGAGCCGGGCGAGGCCTATGGAGACGAGGCGTACGGCATTCTCGGCCTGATGATTTTTGCGGGCGCGATCGGCATCTCGCTCGCCGTGCTCGGCTCGTACCTGGCCGGTGCGTTCGAGCGCTCGCGCAACGCGGAGCGGCGCGCGCTCGAATTGCAGGTGCTGGCGCGCGAGGCCGAGCTCAAATCGCTGCGCGCGCAGCTCGATCCGCATTTCCTGTTCAACAGCCTGAATTCTGTGGCAGCGCTCATCGGCAACGACACCGCGGCCGCGCGCCAGATGTGCTTCCTGATGGCGCAGTTCTTCCGCAAGAGCCTGACGCTCGGCCGCGAGCAGTCGATCACGCTGTCGGAAGAAGTGGCGCTGGCGCAGACGTTCCTGGCGATCGAGAAGGTGCGCTTCGGCGAGCGCCTGCGCTCGCGCTTCGACATCGCCGCGGATGTGCGCGACGTGCAAGTGCCGCCGTTGTTCCTGCAGCCGCTGGTCGAGAATGCGGTCCACCACGGCGTCGCGCATCTGCTCGAAGGCGGCGATGTGTGTGTGACGGCGCAACGCCGCGAGGGTTTCGTCGAGCTGGTGGTCGAGAACCCGTGCGACCCGGATCGGCCGCCTTCGCGCGGCACCGGCGTGGGCCTGGTGAACGTGCGCTCGCGCGTCGAGACACTATGCGGCCACCGCGCCAGCGTCGACGTGCAGGCCACCGACGAGAATTTCCGGGTGTCGATTCTGCTGCCCGCCGTGATAGCGCACACTGGCGGTGCGCCCGCCGACGTGCGCAGCTCCGACCGGCCGCTGGCCAGCAGCGCTTGAGAGGTAACCTGTCGTGCGTGTCCTGATCGTCGATGATGAAATGCTGGCCCGCTCCATCATGCGCGAGCATCTGGCGAAGATCCCGGACGTCGAGATCGTCGGCGAGGCGGCCAACGGCTTCGAGGCCGTGAAGCTGGCCGAAGAGCTGAATCCGGAGCTCGTGTTCCTCGACATCCAGATGCCGAAGCTCTCGGGGTTCGAGGTGCTGGAGCTGCTGGGCGAGCGCGCTCCGTCCGTGATCTTCACGACTGCATACGACGAGTTCGCGCTGCGCGCGTTCGAGGTTCACGCGGTCGACTATCTGCTCAAGCCCGTTGAGCCGCCGCGTCTCGCGGCTGCTGTCGAGCGCGCCGCGGAGCGGCTGCGCAACAAGACACCGGCGCCCTCGGCGCACGACCTCGCGGTCTCGGCGCGTCCGCCGGGCCGCGCACTGGAGCGCATCCTGATTCGTCACGAGGGACGCGTGCACGTGCTGCCGCTCGAGCGCATCGATTTCATCGAAGCGCAGGACGATTACCTGTCGTTCTCGTGCGGCGGCAAGCGGCTGCGCAAGCAGCAGACGATGAGCGACCTGGAGAGCCAGCTGGACGCGACGCGCTTCGTGCGCATCCACCGCTCGTTCATCCTCAATGTCGAGCGGCTGGCGCGCATCGACCTGTACGGCAAGGACAGCTGGCTTGCAATTCTCGGCGACGGCACCAAGTTGCCGATGTCCCGCACCGGGCACGCCAAGTTGAAAGAGCTGATCGGCTAGGAGTCTGTCATGAGCGAGTCCACTTCGCGTTCCGAAGAGTTCCAGTTCAGCGGCGACACGCTGCTGGCGAAGATCAAGGAGATCCTGCGCGAGGGCAAGATCCGCCGCGTCGTCATCAAGAACGAGGACGGCCGCGTGCTGATCGACATTCCGTTGACGATCGGCGTGGTCGGCACGCTGCTCGCGCCGCAGCTCGCGGCCATCGGCGCGATCGCAGCGCTGGTGCTGAAGGGCTCGATCGTCATCGAGAAAGAGACCCCGCCCACGCCGGCGCTGTGAATGCGCCCGGCGTGGCTCCTGCTCGCGTCGCTCGCCGCGAGCTCGCTGGCGAGCGCTGCGGACGGTAGCGCGGCGAAGCTGCGCGAATATCTGCTCGCAGTCACGCACGATCTGCCGCCGCCTGCCGAGCAGGCTCTGCCGCGCATCGACGAGGTTCCGCGGCGCCTGCTTGCCGTGCGCGGTTACCTGCGTGCCGGTGAGCAACTGACGGCGCGCTGGAGCTGGTCGGGCGAGGAGATCCGCGCCTACGAGGCCAGCCAGGAATATCGCGACCTGCTGGCCGAGATCGTTGCCGTACGTTCACGCTTCGAAGCGCAGAATCCCGGCTACTCGTTGTACGCAAACACGGCGACGCGCAGTCTCGACGTGCAGCTGCAGCGCTGGAACTCCAACCGCTCCGTCGGCGTCATCGCTGGGCGGTTGCAGGATGCCGCGGCAAGCGAGCTGGCGCATGACGCGTATCCGCCGCATCCGGATGCGAAAGCAACGGTGCGATTTGCCGGGTTCCTGCGTGCGTGGCGTCCGGTACCGGCGGCGGCGCCGCTGGCGGCGCCAGGCTTGTCACTGCACGGCCGCTCGCGGGCGATCGATTTCCAGGTCACGCACGGCGAGCGGATCATTGCGCCGACGGAGGTCGCCAAGGTGCGCTCCGTCTGGGAGCAGCAAGGCTGGTCGGACAAGCTCGCGGCGGTCATGCGCGATACGCACTTCGTCGGTCCGCTGCGCTCGCCCGACGAGCCCTGGCACTATGAGTACGCGCCGCGCACGCACGAGCTCGACGCGAGGGAGCGATTGCGATGAAGGTCATGAATCATCGGTTTGCCATCCTGGTTGCTGCCGCTGCGCTGCCGGCGCTGAGCGGTTGCGCGACTACGAGCTCGGACGTGCGCGTCGACAAGGCTGACGTCGACCTGGCGAAGTGCCGCACGTTCGACTGGCGTCCCTCGACCACCGATGCCGCGTCGTTCACCGAGCAGCGCGTTCGCGCGGCTGCGCTGAGGCAGTTGCAGGACAAGGGTTACGCGATTGCCGCCGACAAGCCCGATTGCCAGATCACGTATGTGCTCGACACGCAGGATCGACCGAAGCCGAAGCCGAGCGTAGGCGTCGGCGCGGGCGGCGGCTCGGGCGGCGTCCATGGCGGCATCGGCGTGAGCCTGCCGATCGGGCGCCACAAGGAGCAGGTCGGCGCCTTCACGCTCGACGTGGTCGACGTCGCGCAGCAGGCGCAGATCTGGAGCGGCTCGCTCGACGTGAGGTTCCGCGCCGGCGAGGTCAGCGAAGCGGACGCGAACGACGCGGTCCGCGCCATCCTCGCTAAGTTTCCCGATCGCGCCGCGCAATGATGCGATGCATGCGGCCCCAACGCCTCTCGATCGCGCGCCGCTCGCGCACTGACTGCGCCGCACGCACCGCTTCGCGCTGCAACTTCAGGTAACTGACGAGCCGGCGCGCATCGAGTCGACCCGCCGCAACCGCGGCGTGCAATGCGCATCCCGCATCCTCGTTGTGCGTGCAGTCGCGAAAGCGGCATTCACGTGCCAGCGTTTCTATGTCGGCGAATACTGCACTGACTGCAGCTTCCACAGCACCGAGCTTGAGCTCGCGCATCCCGGGTGTATCGATGATCCACGCGCCCGACGGCAGCGCGAACATCTCGCGCGACGTCGTCGTGTGACGACCCTTGGCATCGTGCTCACGGACGCCGGCAGTCGTCTGCGCGTCGGTGGCGAGCAGCACGTTGACCAGCGTCGACTTGCCGACACCCGATGATCCGACGAACGCGACCGTCTGCCCGCGGGAGAGCCACGGTGCGAGTGCATCTGCAGCCGCAGGATCCGTGGCGTTCAGCACGAGCACGGCAATGCCGGCAGCAATCGAGCGTACCTGCGCAGCGAACGGCTCGGTGTCGGCGCACAGATCTGCTTTCGTCAGCACGACGACAGGCTCGACCTGCGCGTGCCGCGCGATCGCGAAATACCGCTCCAGCCGCGACAGGTTGAAATCGTCGTTGCACGACGTGACGACGAACAGCGTATCGACGTTGGACGCGATCGCCTGCTCGCGCTGCTCCAGACCCGCCGCCATGCGCGAGATGAACGAGCGCCGTTCCAGCACGCGCAGGACACGCGGTGCATCGTGCTCGATCAGCAGCCAGTCGCCGACGGCGATGGCGGTCGCGACGAGCCGCGGCGGCACTACCACGTCGCGAGCACCGCGCTCGCACAGCACCGAGAGCGCGTTACGTTGAACATTGCCGACCCGCGCGGGAAATCCCGTGCTCAGGTCGTCCAGAGTCAGCTGCTGCGAATACCAGGCCGACCAGCCGAGCTGGTCGAGAGAGAAGTCGATGGACATTTGCGTGGACCCCGAAGCGATAGCCGATGAGCGACCCGGTTCCGTGGAACCGGTCGGGCAGGCGCCGGGGTCGACGCGACGAATCTGGAGCAAGCGGCCGATGGCCGCAGTGCTAGCGGACGCTCCCGGCGGAGGTCGGAGTGCAGGCAATCATAGTTCTCTGTGACCTCTCCGGTTGATGGGTGAACGGGGCGCGCAGAGTAGCGCGCCGCCCGGATGCGTTCAACAAGACCGCAGGTCAGTTGTGATCTTCGGGCGCGCGGAACGTGTCGTGGCAGTTCTTGCAGGCCTTGCCGAGCTCGCCATACGTGGTCTTGACGGCCTTGGCGTCGCCGGAATTCGCGGCTGCGAGCAGCTTCGGCGCAGCGTCGCTGAACACTTTCTGCGCAGCCGTGAAGTCCGCGGGCCGCTTCCAGATTTCCGGCAGCGCGCGCGTCTTGCCGGCCTCGGGACCGGTGCCGGCGGGGAACCAGCGGCCCTGGTCGATCGACGCCTCGTGGATGACCTGCGCAGCCGCCTTGATCTTCGTCATGTCCGGCGTGCCCTCGCGTGACTGGTCGCGCACGGTTTTGAAGGCTTCGCCCAGCTCGTGGTAGTGATCGTGGCGCGCCTTCTGCAGGTCGCGCGCCGCTGACGCGGCGATCAACACGCCGACCGGCGCGGCGATGCCCAGGACCATGGACAGAACAACAGTCAGCTTGCGACGGCCGTGCGGCATGAATTCACCGTGGAGAAGAATGACCGCGGCAGCCTAGTCGCAGCGCCGTGACCGTGGCAAGCACGCCCCACGAAAATTCACACGTCGCGGCGCTACTGCTGCGCCGCCTGGGCGCAGTTGCAGACCTCGCATCCCTTGTCGAACACGACCTTCCAGCGGCCGTCGCTCTCGCGGCGCCAGACCGAGTTGAACATGGCGACGCGCTCGCCTTTCGGGTTGAACACCGGGCCGCTGCTGTGGGCGAGCGTGCCGTTGTCGAGCACCTCGACGCTTTCCGAGCGCCACGAGAACGGCGCATCCGGCTTTTCGTAGAAGCCTTTCCAGGCCTGCACGACCGCTGCCTTGCCGCGGACCGCGGTGGTGCCGAAGAACACTGCGTCATCGGCGATGAACGTCGCGAACGCTTTGTGATCGCGCGCCGCCATCGTCGCCGCGAAAGCATTCTCGGCATCGCGCACTTGCCTGGTGAGCTCGTCGCGCGTCTCGGCGCGAGCGGTGCCGACGAGCGCGAGTGCGAGCACGGACGCGAGCAGCGCGCCGCCGAGCCGGTGCGAAATGGTGAGTAGCATTGAATGCTCCTGCGATCGGGCAGGCCACTGCCCGCGGAGCGCAGAGTATGGCTACTGGCCGCCGACTTTGCTCGTCGCGATCACGTAGTCGACGATCCGTGCGCGCTGCCGATCGTCCGCGACGCCCGGGAACACCATCGATGTGCCGGGCGCGACGGCCTGCGGATCGCGCAGGAACGCATCGAGGCGTTCTTCGCTCCACGTGCCGCCGAGCCCTTGCAGCGCCGGCGTATAGACCGCGAAGTTCTCGGCGCTCGCGATCTCGCGATCCATCAGGCCGTAGAGATCCGGGCCCATGCGGTGCGACCGGCCGTCGTTGATGCGATGGCAGCCGGAGCAGCCGGTGGCGAACTCCACTGCGGCGTCCGAGCCGGACGCCGGCTCGACCGTCACCAGCGCGCCTTCGTCGGTCCACAGCAGCAACCGGCCGTCGTCGAGCTCGAGGATGTCGCGCACGCGCTGCTCCAGGGCAATCGGCTCCGCCAGCACCGCGCGGTTGCCGTCGAGCACGACGCGGAACAGCGTGCGCGCGCCGAGCGAGCCGATGAGCAGGTCGCCGCGCCAGACCGGAAAGCGGTCGCGCTGGATCTGCACGAGATTCGACACGCCGATGCCGGGCAGCCACGAGTACACCGGCTGGCGGAAGCTCGCATGGCGTCCCTGTTGCCGGCTCAACGGCCAGATCAGGGCGCCATAGTCCGTGCCGTAGGTGACCTGCGGCCAGCCGTAGTTCGCGCCCGGCTCCAGCAGGTTCAGCTCGTCGCCGCCTTGCGCGGCGTGCTCGGTTTCCCAGACGCGGCCGTCGGGCGCCACGAGCAGGCCCTGCGGATTGCGGTGGCCGAGCGTGTGCAGGGATGCCGCGTGCGTGCGCAGGTCGATGCGCAGCGTCTTGCCGTAAGAGGCACGAGGATCCTGTGGGTAGGCGACGGCGGATTCGATTCCGGAGAAGCCGTGATCGCCGAGCGTCAGCAGCAGCGTCTGGGCATCGAGCAGCGCCATGCGGCCGCCGATCTCCTCGCCGCGGAAGGGATTCTTGCCGTGCATCGCGTTCGGGCCGGACATCGGCAGGCACGGCTGGCTTTCGTAGATCGTCTGCCAGCTGCCCGCTGCGGCGCCGCGTTGCAGATCGCTCAGGCGCGCATCGAGCTGCGACACGCGCACGACGAAGCACTGCTCGCGGGCCTTCCAGAAGTGGTGGGATGCGAAGATGTGCACGGCGTCGCCGACGACCTGCGTCATCACGTCGGCAACGCGAAAGCGCCACGTCTGGATGCCGTCCGCGTGCAGGCCGTACGCACTCGCGAGGCGCGGAGCTTCCGCACTGCCGCCGATCGCCGCCGCGAACTCCTCGCGATTCGCCGGAACGCGGGTCGGCAGCTCGCGTGCCTGCAGATCGTCGCCGGCGAGGCGCACCGTATACAGATGACCGTCGCCGGTCGCGAGCAGCAGTGCGTCGCCGAGTCGATCGAGTCCGCCGCCGCGCGTTGCGGGCTGCGGAATTTCTCCTTCGTGCGAGCGCACGCGAAGCACGTAGAACGCCGTCGTGATCGTGGAGTCGACGACCTTGGTCGTCTTCTGCGTCTCGGCGAACGTGGCGCGTGTGCCGAGTCCGGCGACGGCAAGCAGTCCGACGGCGAGCACGCCGACGCCGGCGAGCTGTCCGAGGCGAGGCGCTACCGCGAGCGGCGCGAGCAGCATCACGGCGAGGAACACTGGCAACAACAGGTAGCGGGGCGTATCGAGTCCGAGCAGCAGGATCCCGACCACGAACACGCCGAAGATGCTCAGTGCGAGTGCGAGGCCGCGGGCAAACGCGCGCGGCGTGCCGGCTCGCGCGAATATCGTGACTGCGAACGCTGCGGTCGCATACGCGGCAATGAGAGCGATGATCGGCAGCAGATGCTCGCGCGACAGCTCCCACCACGGCGCCTTCCACTTGAGCAACGGCACGCTCACCAGGATGAGGATCGCCAGGACGTGCCAGACGATCTGGGGCAGCAGCGGACGGCCGGAAAGTCGCATCTTTGTGGGGTGTTGCGCACGCGGGCGCGTTCCCAACAACGCGCCCTGGACGCAAAAGATCCGCCGGGCTGTCCGCTACTGCAGCAAGTCCGCCCGGGGCGGTCGCCACGCGGGGACCAGCCGCGGGCACGCGCCGGGCGGGTCGTGCAACGCGATCTCGGCGAACCCGAGAGCTTTTTCACGGTCGTAGCGCAGGTCGCCCAGCACGGTCTCGTTGCCGATCGACGCCAGCCAGGGGACACGGATGAACCGCATCGCCGCAGCCGCCTCGCAGTTGGCCGCTACACGACGGCGTAATTCATCGAGATCGGTGGCGATCTCGCCGTACCAGTGCAGCGCAGCCGTATCGGCGGACACGACCGGCGTGAGCGGCGCAGTGCTCGGAATGTCGAGGCTGCGGCTCAGGCAGGCATCGGCGGCGATCAGCCCGGGCGCGAGCGCCAGCATGACGCGTCGCGCGATGACGGACTGCTCTCGCGTCTGCACCAGCATGATCTCCCAGCACAGCGGATTCGCCGGCATCGGCGTGAGCACGCGATCGATCGTCCGCGCGTCCGGGAACGACGTCTTCGCGATCGACTCGATCTTGCGTGCCGCGAAGTGTGAGCAAACGGCGAACATCGCCGTCACGACGAGCCACACTGCGACGCCGCTCATCAATGCGACTTGCGCCGTTGCGCGCAGTGCGAGCAGCAGCATCGCTGCGATCGCGACGATCAATGCGATCGCCGGCGGCAGCGGCACCAGACCGCTGAACACCGCCAGCCCGATTCCGATCGCTAGCACCGCAGCGACGATGCAGCGCGCAGCCCACGATCGGAACGTGATCGCGAGCGGCGCGCATGCAGCCCAGAGCAAGGGCTCGGCGATGAACACAGCGTCGCCGTAGAACCAGCGGTTGGTGAGCGGCCAGAACGGGTGCACACCGTAGTTGTTGGTGAAATCCATTCCGATGTGCAGGAGCGGCGTGATCGCAAACACGCCGGCGAGCCAGCGCACGTCCCGTCCCGAAGGCCCATGCCCGCGCCGGGCGAGCTGCCAGCGCGCGATTGCGAATGCAACCCCGGCGAGCAGCAGCGCACCTATGATCGTGTGCGAGTGACCGCGATGGTGCAGCAGGTAGTTGAGCTTGCCGCCGATGAATGAATACAGCACGTCGATGTCCGGCAGATTGCTGCCGATCGCCGCGGTCGCCACCAGCAGGTTGCGGCGGACTGTGCCAGGGAGTCCGCGCGGCTCGGGCTGCGTCGTGCGCGCCACGGTTTCCCCGATGAGCGCGCCGATGAGAGTATGCGTGACGTTGTCCATGAGGACCGGGGCGTTCAACCAAAGTGACGGATTCTACCCAGCTTGCTTCGGTGATGATCGTCGGCTCGGGCGCCGCGCACGCCGTCGTCAACGCCGTGCTCAAGTCCGGCAAGGACAAGATGTCGAGCCGCGCGCTGATCGACGGGTTCAGTGCGCTGCTGGTGTTCCCGGCCGCGTTCTTCCTGCCGTTGCCGCACGGCGCGTGGAGCTGGCTGGCCGCGTCGGCGGTCGTGCACCTCGTCTATCTGGTGTGTCTCATCAAGGCGTTCGAGGGCGCGGACATGAGTGTCGCGTATCCCATTGCGCGAGGCGCAGCGCCGGCGCTGGCGGCGGCAGGCGCCGTCGCATTCTTCGATGAGCCGATCAATGTCTGGATCGCCTGCGGAATCGCCCTGGTCTGCGGCGGCGTGGTGCTCGTCGGCCTGGGGCGCAGCGTCCGCCGCTCGGCGGTCCTCTGGGCGGCGGCAACCGGGGTGACGGTCGCCATATACACCGTCGTGGATGCGCAAGGCGTGCGCGCCGCGCCCTCCGCGCAGAGCTACATCGCCTGGATCTTCCTGATGCTCGGCGGCGGCATCGCCGTCGCATTCGCGTTGTGGCGCGGACCGCGCTTCATGCTCGCTGCCCGTTCCGAGTGGCGCGCCGGGCTGTTCGCCGGCGCGATGTCGATCGTCACCTACGGCCTGGCGCTGTGGGCCTTCCGGCTGGGCGACACGCCCCGGCTGGCGGCGTTGCGCGAGACCTCGATCGTGTTCGCGACGCTGATCGCCGTCTTCGTGCTGAAAGAGCGCGTGACAGTGGCTCGCTCTGCAGGCATCGCCGTCATCGCCCTGGGCGCAGCGCTGCTGCTCATGCTGAACTGATCCGAACTAGCTATGATGCCGCTCCCGCCATGAATGCAAAGCTCGTCCTGCGTGTGCTCGCGTTGCCGCTGCTGCTGGCGGCCGGGATGGCCTTGGCGCACACGGTTGCGGAAGGCGATCAGGATTTCGTGCGCAACAGCGCCGGCGCGCAGATCGTGCCGTTCATCTATCTCGGCGCCAAGCACATGGTGACCGGCTACGACCACCTGCTGTTCCTCGCCGGGGTCATCTTCTTTCTATATCGCCTGAAGGAGGTCGCGCTCTACGTGACGGTGTTCGCGATCGGCCACAGCTCGACGCTCCTGCTCGGCGTGCTCGCCGGCCTGCACGTCAACCCGTTCCTGATCGACGCGATCATCGGCTTGTCGGTCGTCTACAAGGCGCTCGACAACATGGACGCGTTCCGCACGCTGTTCGGCTGGCAGCCGAACGCGAAGCTCGCGGTGCTGCTGTTCGGCTTATTTCATGGCTTCGGGCTCGCGACCAAGCTGCAGGAGCTGGGCCTCGGGCGCGATGGCCTGGTGCCGAACATGATTGCATTCAACGTCGGCGTGGAGATCGGGCAGCTGCTCGCGTTGAGCGCGATCCTGCTCGTCATGAATTACTGGCGGCGCACCGCGAGCTTCACGCGGCACGCATATGGCGCGAACGTCGCGCTGCTGACCGCGGGACTCGTGCTCACGGGCCTGCAACTGACTGGGTACGCGATCGGAACATGAACCAGCAACCTCGATCCCCGCGCCGGCGCCTGCTGTTGAGCACTCTCGTTGCAGTGCTCGCTGCAGCTGCGATCCTCGTCGCTTTCGTGCTTCCGGCCGAGTATGCGATCGATCCGCTGGGCATCGGCCGGCTCACCGGGCTCGACGCGCTCGGGGCCAGCAAGACCAGCAAGCCGCTCACCGAGGTGATGCACACGCATCCGCGCAAGTACTACAGCGGCAACATCGACATCGAGGTCGGCCCGCGCGAGGAGCTGGAGTACAAGGCGACGCTGGCGCTGGGCGAGCCGCTGCTGTACTCGTGGCGCGTGCGCGGCGGACCCGTGTACTTCGAGTTTCATGGCGACCCGACCGAAGGCCAGTGGCCGGCGGGCTATTTCCGCAGCTACGAGATCCAGGAGCGCGCGAGCGCTGCGCACGGCTCGTTCATCGCGCCGTTCACCGGGCAGCACGGCTGGTACTGGCGCAACCTGAGCGACCAGCCCGCAGTCATCACGCTGCAGGCGAGCGGCTACTACACGCGGCTCGGCCGCATCGGGGCGAAAAAGGCAGCTGTCGAATAGAGGATCTGCACATGAAAGCGAATACATTGCACAGAATGGTCATCGTTGGCATTGCCGCTGCGCTCACCGCGTGCACGTCGATGCAGTCCGAAGCGCCTGCGGCGAAGTCCGCTGCGCCCGGCGGCGGCGACCTGCCTGCGGCACTCGCGAGCGCCGACCGCCCCGCAGAGGACAAGGCGCGCGATGCGGACCGCAAGCCTGCCGAGCTGATGCAGTTCTTCGGCGTAAAGCCCGGCATGACGACGGCCGACATCATCGCGCTCGGCGGCTACGTGACCGAGGTGCTGTCGGTTGCCGTCGGTCCGAAGGGCAAGGTGTATGCGCAGAACCCGCCGATCGCCCTGCAGCTGCGCGACGGCATGTATGCGAAGCAGATCACCGACCGGCTTGCGAACAACCGCCTGCCGAACGTCGTGCGCGTCGATGCCGACCTGCCGGCCAGCTCGCAGATTCCGCCGGGCAGCGTCGACGTCGCGATCACCGCGATGAACTATCACGACGTGCGCAACATGAATCCCGACGCCGGCGTCGGGTTCCTGAAGGCGGTCTATACGATGCTCAAGCCGGGCGGCGTGCTCGGCGTGACCGACCACGTCGGCAACGACGGCGCCGACAACGCCAAGCTGCATCGCATTCCGAAGCACTTCCTCATCGAGGATGCCCAGGCCGCCGGCTTCGCGGTCGACGGCGAGAGCGACCTGCTCGCGCATCCGGCGGACGATCACAGCAAGGTCGTGTTCGATCCGACGCTGCGCGGCAAGACCGACCAGTTCGTGGTGCGCCTGCGCAAGCCGAAGTGAGCGGCATGCGCGTCGCCGCGTTGTTGGCGTTCGCGCCGGCGATCGTGCTGGCGCAGGCGCAGATCGGCATCGACAACCCGCTGCGCACCGGCGAGAGCCAGCAGGCAGCGGCGCGCGTCAACGATGCGATCTATCTCGCGTACGGATTCGGCAACACGTTCCTGGTCACGACTTCCGCCGGCAACGTGGTCATCGACACGTCGTCGGTGGTGCGCGCGCCGCGGGCGAAGGAGCTGCTGCAGCGTGAGAGCGCGGCTCCGGTCAAGTACATCATCCTGACGCATGGCCACGGCGATCACACCGGCGGCGTGCCGCTGTGGCAAGCCGCCGGTACGCAGGTCATCGCACAGAACAACCACTCGGAGTTCCTCAACTATCAGACGCGGCTCGCCGGCTTCTTCGCGGAGCGCAACGCGGCGCAGTTCAACTTCCCGCGCCCGCCGACGGGTGCGTGGGCCGGCAATTACGGGGCCAGGATCCTGGCGACCGTGCAATTCGCGGACCGCTACCAGCTGACGCTCGGCGATACGCAGTTCGAGCTCTACAGCACGCCGGGCGAGACGCCCGATCACCTGACCGTGTGGATCCCGAAATATCGCGCGGCATTCGTCGGCGACAACTACTACGAGTCGTTCCCGAACATCTACACGCTGCGCGGCACGCAGCCGCGCTGGGCGCTCGACTACGTCGCATCGCTCGACAAAGTGCTGGCGCTGAAGCCGGAGCTGCTGCTGCCGAGTCACGGCGAGCCGGTACGCGGCAACGCCGAGATCACGCGGCGGTTGACGCAGTACCGCGATGCCATTCAGTACGTGCACGACGCCGTGGTGCGCGGCATGAACGAAGGCAAGGACGTGTTCACGCTGATGCATGAGATCCAGCTGCCGCCGCAGCTGGTCGTCGGCGAGAGCTACGGCAATCTGATCTGGTCGATTCGCGGCATCTACGAAGGCTACGCAGGTTGGTACGACATGCGGCCGGCGACGCTGTATGACGTGCCGATGAACGCCGTGCTTCCCGACCTCGCGAAGCTTGCCGGCGGCGCAGGGCCGGTTGCGAAACTCGCCGCGGAATACGTGGCCGGCGGCCGCTACGTCGAGGCGCTGCACCTCACCGACGTCGCGCTGGCGAGCGATCCGCAGTTCCGTCCGGCGCTCGAGGCGCGGCTGGCGGCGCTGGCGAAGCTGCACGCGAATTCGAAGAACAGCAACGAGCGCGGCTGGCTCGAATATCACATGCGGGTGGTGAGGAAGAAGTTGTCAGGCTGAAGCCTGACCCACAGCATCCGTGTGGGCCAGACTTCAGTCTGGGCATCAGCATCCCTGTGGGCCAGACCTCAGTCTGGCATCTTCGCGACCGGCACCAGCGCCGACACCACGAGCTGCGGCTTGCCGATGTTGCCGAACTGCGAGCAGCGCACCTTGTCGCTCACGATGTGCACCGCCATGTGCGGCAGGATGTGCCGGCGCAGCTGGCTCACCAGCTCGCAGTCGCCGGGCGCGAGTCGCATGTCGCGATTGCGTGCGAACGAGATCGTCTTCCACACGGCCGGGAAGCGCGGCAGATCGGTCGCGCTCGCCAGCGGCTCGCCGCGCACGCGCGCGATCAGCTCGTCTTGCGAATCGTACGTCGTGAGCTGCTGCACGTTCTCGGCAGTCGCCTCGACGGGCGAGGCGAGCACGATCTCGAAACGCGCTGTCGCCATCTGGTCGTCGCACCCGTAGGTGCGCAGCGCGATGCCGCCCTGTGCGCCGACGGTCGTCAGGATCGTTTCGAGCTTCTGCTGCAGGCCGTCGCAGGAGTAGAACGTGGTGTAGCCGCGATACACGAATGTCATCCGCTGCGGCTTCCACACGGCCTCGACGACTTCGCCATCCGTCTGGGGCGCGGCGCTCGCGACACCGGCCGCCAGCGACAGCACTGCTGCCCACGCCAGGTTCGTCATTCGGCCGCTGCGTTTCAGTTTGCCCATGGCGCCTCCTCGAGTCCGCCCGGGCGAATCTAGGCGTGCGCAGCGGACGCGCACAGGGATGATCGGCCAATTGCGAGCAGTCGCCGGTGAGCGGCGCGTCGCGAGTGCGCCGGTCCCGCTGCTAATATCGAAGGCAGTCGGAAATGCAGGGGAGATCCGCCATGCAACAGCGCAGTCCCACGCAGGTGTTGAACGGCTGGCCGCTGGTCGGCGTCGCCGCGGCTGTGATCCTTGCTTCGGCCGGCGTCGCGATCGCGATCACCCCGGATAGCGGCGAGGCTGCTGCCCGGGTCGTGCGCCTGACCGCGCGGACGTCGGTTGCCTTGTTCCTCGCGGCTTTCACCGCGGCTGCGCTGTGGCGGCTGTGGCCGAATGCGTGGACGCGCTGGCAGCGGCAGAATCGACGCTACCTCGGCGTGTCGTTTGCGGTGTCGCATGGCGTGCACCTGGCCGCGATCTTCTGGCTGCAGCACGTTCGGCCGGTCGAGTTCGCACAGTCCGTCAATGCGATCGCCTGGGTCGGCGGCGGGCTTGCTTATGTCTTCATCGCGGCGATGACCGCGACGTCGTTCGACCGCACGGCGCAACTGATTGGCCCGCGCGCCTGGAAGATCCTGCACACTACGGGCTCGCACTACATATGGTTGATATTCGCGAACAGCTACATCGGCCGCGCGCTGGCGATGCCCGAGTACATTCCGGCGGCGGCGCTGGTGCTGCTCGCGCTGGGGCTGCGTATTGCGGCCCACGTGGCGCGGCCGCGCCCGGCGCAACCTGCCGTCGCCGGCTGATCGATCGATTTTTGAGAGAGAGGTTTTCGAGGATGCGGACGTTCTTCAAGCTAACGCTGGCGGGCTTGCTGCTGATTCACGGTGCGGCGTTTGCCGACTGCGCCCGGCCGCGACCGGCTTTCTCGATTCCCGAAGGCGGCTCGGCCAGCGAGAAGGATCTGACAGCCGCGAACACCGCGCTCGGCGAGTTCGCCGGCAAGGTGCGCGACTATCTCTACTGCCTCAACGGCGACGTCAGCCAGAAGGCCGTTGGCAAGGACCAGGCGGCGCGCGAAGAGCTCTCGAAGGCACACGTCGCCGCACACAACGAAGCCGCCAACGAGCTGAAGGGACTTGCGGCCTGCTACAAGACGCAGCGGGAAATCTTCAAGAGCACGGGCGGCGGCAGCAAGCCGAAGGCGGCGGACTGCTCTTCGTACATCGCGGCAGCCGCCGACCAGGCGGTGACCGGCGGCGGCACGCCGATCACGACGGAGCTGACCGTGGAAGCATCCGGGCGCACGACGGAAATCCCTGGCGGCAGCTGGTTGTACTACCTCGCGCGCGACGACCGGCCGCGTCCGTGCGGCGCGCAACAGAGTGCGGAGCAATGTCTGTATCGCGCCGTCCACGTGCGCAACGACTCCGACGAGACGCTCGAGTGCCACGGCGAGATCACTTATAGCGGCGCGGGCGTCGACACCAAGGGGCAGCGAACGACGAAGTCGCAGCTGCTGGTGGCAGGTCGCGGCACGTTCGTTCTGGTCGAAAGCGCAGCGAAGGTCGGTACTGACGCGGAGACATTCGACGCCGCGTGTACGGCACGCGCCAAGCTGCCGGTCCTCGACACGCCGGCGAACTGCAAATACGAAGTCGTGAAGCCGGTCTCGATCGCCGACTACTATCCCGAAGCGTCGCAGGACGCTGGCGAGGAGGGACCGGTGATCGTCGAGTTCACGCTTTCCGGCAAGGCGGCGCGGCCCACCGACGTTCGCGCGGTTGCCAGCAGCATGTACCCGCATCTCGATGAGGCCGCGGTCAAAGCCGTCGGCGACATGGTCATGAGCAGCAGCTGCGGCAAGGCTCGCTATCGCCTGAAGCTGAATTTCCAGCTGACGCAGTGATGCGCTCGCTGCGTACAGTTGCCGTCACTCGCTATGTCACGCCGTTGCGCGAGGGTGGATCGGTCCCCGCGATCGTCGAGGCGGACGACGAGGGCATGTACGTGCTCAAATTTCGCGGCGCCGCGCAGGGGCCGAAGGCGCTGGTTGCAGAGTTGCTGGCCGGCGAGATCGGCCGCGCAGCCGATCTGCCGGTGCCCGAGATCGTGCTGATCCAGCTCGACCCCGATCTGGCGCGCACCGAGCCCGATCCCGAGATCCAGGACCTGATCCGCGCCAGCGGCGGGCTCAACGTCGCGCTCGACTATCTGCCCGGCGCCGTCACGTTCGACCCGGTGATCCACCGGCCCGCGCCCGCGCTGGCTTCCGCGGTTGTGTGGTTCGATGCGTTCGTCAGCAACGTCGATCGCACCGCGCGCAACACCAACATGCTGATGTGGCACCGCCAGCTGCACCTGATCGATCAGGGCGCCGCGCTGTACTTTCACCATGCGTGGGATGCGCGCTACCTGGAGCGCAGTCATGACCCGTTCGCGCGCATCAGCGAGCACGTGCTGTTGCCGTTCGCGACTGCGCTGCCCGAGGCGCACGAGAGCATGCTGGAACGGCTGACGCCGCAGATCATGCATGCGCTGGTGGCACTGATCCCCGATGCATTGCTGCCGGGCGATTCCACGTTCGCAACGCCTGCTGAGCAGCGTTCAGCGTACCAACGTTACCTGTTGCGACGGCTCGAGCCGCCGCACGAGTTCTTTACGGAGGCCCTGCGTGCGCACGCCCAGCTCGTATGACTACGCGATCGTGCGCGTCGTGCCGCGGGTGGAGCGCGAAGAGTTCATCAACGCGGGCGTGATCCTGTCGTGTGCGGATCAGGACTTTCTCGCCGCACGCATCGAGCTCGACGAGCGTCGCTTGCTGGCGCTCGATGCGGCGGTGGATCTGGAAACGGTGCGCGACAATCTCGCGAGCATTCCGCTCGTCTGCGCCGGCGGCGCCGCGGCGGGACCGATCGGCAGGCTGAAACCGCGCGAGCGCTTTCACTGGCTGGTCGCGCCGCGCAGCACGATCATCCAGACTTCGGCGGTTCACTCCGGCCGCTGCCAGGATCCGGCGGCGGCGCTCGATCATCTGCTGCGGACCATGGTGCGGGCGCGACCGTAGCCCACGCTTTCGAGCGCTGGGTCCACTGCTTCAGATAGCCGCCGCGCTCGGTCTGGCTCGGCGGCACGTCGCGATCGTACGGACCGCCATTCGCATTGAACGGGTAGTTGCCGTTGTCGCTGCGGATGCGGCCGTACACGCGCTCGTCGTCGGGGCCGCCGACGGCGCTGTAGTCCTCGGGATTGCCCATGCCTGCGTAACGATCCGGCGGGCGCCGGGTTCCGGGGGCGCGTCAGCGCGGATCGATGCTGCTGAATGCTGCGGCGACTTCCTGACCGCGCGCGGGGCGGACCAGGCGCGTGATCTCGCGCCCGTCTTTGAGGAACACCAATGTCGGCCACAGCTTCACGCCGAAAGAGCGGCCGAGCGGCTGGCCGCTGCCGTCTTCGACTTTGATGTGCCGCACATCGGGATGCGTCTGGAACGCTGTCTTCAACAGCGACTGTGCCCGGATGCACCAGCCGCACGAAACGCTGCCGAACTCGAGCAGCGTCGCACCCGGTAACGCATCGATGTCTGCACGCGCGGGCTCGGTTGCCGCGTAGTCGTCGGTCATTGCCATGCAAGATTCCACAACGCGAGGATGACGAGCACCGGCACCGCGATCACGAACGCGACGACCACCGCCAGCAGCAGCGAGAAGCCGGCGACGAAGAAGCGGCTGCTGCGCCGGCTGGCGATCGGATCGAGCTGGTAGCGCGCGAGCAATGCCAGGTTGCGGGTGTTGGCCTTGAACGCCGCGTCGAACACGTCGCCGGCGAACGGAATCGCGCCGACCACGGTCTCGATCGCGACGTTGCCGACCATGCGCAGCAGGATGCTGCGCGGCGCGCCGAGGGCACGCGCTTCGTTGATGATGTACGCCGAAAACAGCGCGCCGATGGCGTCGCCGAGCCCCGGCAGCAAGCCGATGATCGGGTCGAGCCCGATGCGATAGCCGCCGGGCAGCGGGATGGAGTTGTCGAGCAGCCAGGCGAGCGAGCGCAGGCGGCGGATGCGCTCGGTGGTGTGCGGCGCGTCCGCGGCGGAAATGAGCGTCGCGGTTTTCATGTACTCTATGAGCGCATGAGCGGCACGCAGGTTCCGGCAGTCGAGGCCTTCCATCACACGCTGACCGGGGCATTCGCCTATCTCGCGTACGACCCTGCCACGCGCCAGGCGGTGGTCGTCGACCCGGTGCTGGACTTCGACCGCCGCTCCGGCGCAGTCACGACCGCCGCGGCCGACCAGCTCGTCGCTCGCATCCGCGAGCTGCAGCTGCAGGTGGTGTGGATTCTCGAAACTCACGCGCACGCCGATCATCTGTCCGCGGCAGCCTACATGAAGGATGCGCTCGGCTGCCAGGTTGCGACCGGCGCCGGCGTCTGCGCCGTGCAGGCGACGGCAGTGCGGATGTTCGATCTCGAGCCGCGCTTCCCGACCGACGGCTCGCAGTTCGATCGACTGTGGAACGACGGCGACCAGTTCCGCCTCGGCGACATCGCGTGCTCGGTGATTGCGACGCCCGGCCATACTCCCGACTCGGTGACTTACCTGATCGGCGACTGCGCGTTCGTCGGCGACACGCTGTTCCTGCCTTACCTGGGTACGGCGCGCTGCGACTTTCCCGGCGCGAGCGCACGCGCGCTCTACGATTCGATCCGCAAGCTGTACACGTTGCCGGATGCGACGCGGGTGATGGTCGGGCACGACTATCCAACCGCGCCGGCCGCTGCAGCGTACTGCTCCGATCTCGGCAGCGAGAAGCAGGCGAACGTGCACCTGAGCGCGTCGACGACGCGCGAGGACTTCGTTGCGTTTCGCGAGCAGCGTGACAGCACTCTCGTGCTGCCGGAGCTGTTCTTCTTCGCGCTGCAGATCAACGTGCGCGCGGGGCGATTCCCCGCGCCGGCGGCAAACGGCACCCGCCAGCTGCACGTGCCGGTTCACCTGCCGCAGAACTGGACTGTGCAGCCGTCCCGGCGATAGCCCGCGCGCACGTTACTGGCGTCCACGCCCAGCAACGGATTCGCGGCGATCCACTCTCTCATGCTTCCGGGATTGAGATGTTCAGGGTGGCCATGGCCGAAGACCCCTCGTCGCTGGTATGGCAAGAAGGCCGTGGATTTGCCATGAATGGCGGCGGGGTGCGCGACTCGGCCCGGTCGGGCTGAAGTGACCTACGAGTCGCCGCTGCGCCTGCCGCCGCGCTTGCGCCGGTCGCGGCCATCGAACAGGCGCGCGACCATGCCGAAGTCCACCAGCCGCCGCGACTCCGAGCGCCGGTCCTTGTGCTTGATGTACTTGCAGTGGCACTTCTCGGGCATGGTGCAGCCGCTCAGCGGCAGCGACGGAGCGTCGCGCGCCAGGAAGCGGTGCTCGCTGAATTTGCGCGCTCTGTCGCAGCAGATCAGGCCGCGGTAGATGGAAATCGCCTGGAACGGACGCAGCGGCGCGCTGGCCGCGGGCGGCTCCTTGCGGCCGTTGAAGCGGGCCAGCAGCCCGCTCAGCAGCGACGTCTTCGCTCGCTTCGGGAGCTCTTTCATCGGCCGCCGGTCGCGCGAATGTAGCGATCCACTTCGCCGGCAACCATGCTGAGCGGCGCCGTGCCGGTCTTCAGGACGACGTTGTGGAACTGCGTCGGCTTGAACTTCGGTCCGAGCGTGTCGCGCGCCTTGTCGCGCAGCTCGAGCAGCTTCAGCTGGCCGATCATGTACGCGCACGCCTGGCCGGGATTGACGACGTAGCGCTCGATCTCGCTCGGCTCGAGGCCATAGTCGATCGCCTGCTGACGCGTCCAGTGCTTGGAGTGCAGGCCCGTGTCCACCACCAGCCGCCGCGCGCGGAACAGCTGCGCGTCGAGCATGCCGAGCAAGCCTTCCGGATCGCCGTCATACCAGCCGTTCTCCGAGACCAGCTTCTCGGCGTACAGCGCCCAGCCTTCGGACAACGCCGAGATGCCGCCGAGCACGCGCGCCTGGCGGAAGCGCGGCAGGCTGGTGTTCTCCTGCTCGAGCGCGATCTGGAAGTGATGGCCCGGCACGGTCTCGTGATACACCAGCGTGCGCAGGCCGAACTTGGTCATGCGCGCTTCGCGCAGCGGGATCTGGAAGATCGCCGGGCGCGAGCCGTCGAGCGGTGCCCGATTGTAGTTCGCGGCGGCGCTCGCCTCGCGGAAGCGCGGGAACGGCTGCGCGATCACCTTGGTCTTCGGCTGCAGATCGAACAGCGACTGGCTGCGCTCGAGCGCGTCCTGAATGTAGCCGTTGGTATCCTTCATGATCGCGTCGCGAGCCGCGTCGGACGCGGGATTCGCATAGCGCAGGTCGTTGCGCAGCTTCTCGATGCGCTCGCGCACCGTGCCGTCCTTGCGCCCGAGCTGCTTCAGGATCGTGTCCATCTGCCTTTCGATGCTCGCCACCTGCTCGAGGCCGATCTGGTGGATCTGCTCCGCGGTGTAGTCGGTCGTGGTGAAGCGGTTGAGGAAATACGCGTACGCTTCGCCGCCGCCCGGGTAGCGCCACAGCCCGGCAGCGTCCTTGGCCTGCGGCTGGAGCGATTCGAGCAGCTTGATCGCGCGATCCCACGCCGGATACACCTGCGTGCCGACCAGCCGCGTCGCTTCGGCCTGCAGCTTGCTGCGATCCTCGGCCGCGAAGCCGTCGATCGCGCCCATCTTCTGCGCCAGCACGGCGACCAGCGGGTTCTGCTCCGCCGGCACGTCGCGGAACGTGTGCATCGAGGCGAGCGTGCTCTTGATGATGAACGCCGGCGGGATCTTGCCCGTCGCAGCGATGCGCTGCGACTCGGTGATCGACTCGTCCATGCGCGTGCCCATCTGCGCCAGCCGCTTGACGTAATTTGACGCATCCTTGGCGCTCGCCACCGGGTGCCGCAGGGTCAGCGTCTCCACCAGGTTCACGTTCGCGCCGCCGAACTGCTCCAGCGGAAAGCGGTAGTCGCTGAACTTGTCGCCGCGGACCACCGAGTCGAGCAGCCACTGCATCAGCTGCGCGGAAATCCGCTGCGATTCGTCCAGCCTGGCCGCGTCGAAGCGGCCGAGCTCGCTCAGGCCGCGGCGTGCCAGCGCGACACGCTCCTGTTCCCAGGCGCGCGTGTTCGGCGTCAGCTGCTGCTCGAGCCGGTCCTGCTCCGGACCGCTGAAATAGCGCGTCGCCGTGGCGAGATCCGGATCGCGCCGGACCCACTCGTCGGTGAATTCGTCGAAGAACTTGTCGATCGTGCGCTGCTGCGCCTGTGCAGCGGCCGCGAATGTGACAGCGCCGAGACACACCAGCAGCCAGCCGCCGACTTTCGTTCTGTTGAGTCGCATGGGGGTCCGTTCTCCGCTTGCGTTGCGTGCCGAAGCGCGCGAGTGTGCTGAATCGCCGCGCGCCGGGCAACACGCCTTTGCGGTTTTCCACTACCCGCCTGGCCCTTGTAACCATTACCCTCTCGCGACGATGGCCCGCGCCACGCAGCCGTTACGGCGCAGACTCATGGCGATCATGCTGCTCACCAGCGCAGCAGCGATCGTGCTCACCTGTTCCGCCCTGATCCTGTACGAGCTGATCACGAGTCGCGACGAGAGCCTGGAGCAGGTCGCCACCCTCGCTCGCGTGGTCTCGGCGAACAGCACCGCTGCGCTCGCATTTCGCGACGAACAGGATGCGCAGGAGGTGCTGAGCACCCTGCGGACCGAGCCGAGCATCGTCGCTGCTGCCCTGTACGATGCAGACGGCCGCCTGTTCGCCGGTTACACCGCCGCGCGTGTGCGCGAGCAGGGAAGCTATCCGCAAGCGCTGCAGGCCGACGGCTATCGCTTCAATGTGGGACGCCTGGAAGGCTTCGAGCCGGTGCGCGAGCGGCCGGAGCGGCGCCTCGGGACGCTCTACATCCAGGCCGATACCAGCGCGCTCTATGCGCGATTCTGGTTGTGGGGCGCCATCGGCGCGGCAGCGATGGGCGCCTCGTTGCTGCTCGCGTACTTCCTCTCGCGGATCTTCCAGGCGCGCATCTCGCAGCCTGTGCTCGCGCTCGCCGAGACTGCGAGCGCGGTATCCGAGCGCGGCGACTTCAGCGTGCGTGCGCCAGCGATCGGCGACGGCGAGTTCGAGGTGCTGACCACGGCTTTCAACCAGATGCTCGCGCGCATCGAGACGCAGAACGGCACCTTGCGCGAGAACCTGCACGAGCGCGAGGCCGCGCAGCTCAAGCTGCAGAATCAGGTTGCCCGGCTCGATCTGCTGCACCGGGCGACGCGCGCGATCGGCGAGCGCCAGGACCTCGACAGCATCTTCCAGGTGATCGTGCGCAGCCTGGAAGACAATCTGCCGGTCGATCTCGCGTGTCTGTGCACCTACGACCTCGCGTCGCAGCGGCTCACTGTTGCCAGCATGGGCCCGAAAGGCGCGACGCGTTCGGCGCAGCTGCAGATCGGTCCGCAGACAGTGCTGCCGATCGAGCACAACGGCCTCGCGCGCTGCCTGCAAGGCGTGCTCGTCTATGAGCCCGACACTCGCAAGGTCGAGTTCCCGGTGCCGCAGCGCTTTGCCGCCGCCGGCCTGCTGTCGCTGGTCGCCGCGCCGCTGCTTGTCGAGAACCAGGTCTTCGGCGTATTGCTCGCGGCGCGCAGCGCGGCTGAAGCTTTCAGCAGCGGCGACTGCGAGTTCGTGCGCCAGTTGAGCGAGCACGTCGCGCTCGCCTCCCACCAGGTCGATCTCTACGTGAAGCTGCAGCAGGCTTACGAGGATCTGCGGGAGAGCCAGGACTCGCTGCTGCAACAGGAGCGCCTGCGTGCGCTCGGCCAGATGGCCAGCGGCATCGCGCACGACATCAACAACGCGATCTCGCCGGTCACGCTGTACACCGATGCACTGCTGAAGCACGAAACACAGTTGAGCGCGCAGGCCCGCGACTCGCTGCACATCATCCGGCGCGCGATCGACGACGTCGGGCAGACGGTCGCGCGCATGCGCGAGTTCTACCGGCATCGCGAGCGCTCGAGCGACCTCGAGCCGCTCGATCTCAATCCGCTGGTGAAGCAGGTGCTGGCGCTGACCAGCGCACGCTGGCGCGATCTGCCGCAGGAGCGCGGCATCGTGATCAACGTGCGCACCGAGCTCGCCGGCAGCCTGCCGCGGATTCTCGGCACCGAGAGCGACATCCGCGACGCTCTCACCAATCTGATCTTCAACGCCGTCGACGCGATGCCTGAAGGCGGCACCTTGATGTTGCGCACGCGCGAGATGCCGGCCGACAAGCACTTCGCGGCGCAGGGCGCGCAGCTCGTCGAGCTCGCAGTGCGCGACACCGGAACCGGCATGGACGAGGAAACCCGCCGCCGGTGCTTCGAGCCGTTCTTTACGACCAAGGGCGAGCGCGGCACCGGCATGGGGCTCGCGATGGTGTACGGCATGGCGCAGCGCCATGATGCGCAGGTCGAGATCGACAGCGCGCCGGGCGCGGGCACGACGGTCCGCGTGTCGTTCCGGATCGCGACGGCGGCGGCGAGGGCTGCGGCGCAACCTGCAGCCGCAGCGCCTCAGCGCCCGTTGCGCCTGCTGGTCATCGACGACGATCCGCTGGTCTCGCAATCGCTGCTGCACGTGCTGCATCACGAAGGGCACACTGTGACGACTGCGGACGGCGGCCAGGCAGGCATCGATGCGTTCGTCGAGGCGCTGCGTGCCGGACGTCCATTCGATGTGGTGATGACGGACCTGGGCATGCCGTACGTGGACGGCCGCGCGGTCGCCCTGGCCGTCAAGTCGATGTCGCCGCGCACGCCGGTGCTGCTGCTCACGGGCTGGGGCCAGCGCCTGGTCACCGAGCAGACCATCCCGGAGCACGTCGATCGATTGTTGAGCAAGCCGCCGAAGCTCGCCGAGCTGGCGGCGGCGCTCGCCGAGCTGACCCGAGACACGGATCGAAAGGAATGAGTCATGCATAAGAGTGCGCACGCGCTCGCTCCCCCGGCTCTGCTTGCCGCTCTGCTGCTGTGTCCGACCGGACAGGCCGTCGCGGCCGAGGACACTGCCGCATCGACCAGCGCGTTGAAGCGCCTCAGCATCGAAGAGCTGATGGACATCGAGGTCACGTCGGTGTCGCGCGCGCCGGAAACGCTGAGCGCGGCCGCTGCGGCGGTGAGCGTGGTCACCAACCAGGACATCCAGCGCTCCGGCGCGACCACCATTCCCGAGGCGCTGCGCGGAATTCCCGGCCTGCACGTGGCGCGCCGCAACTCGAACTCGTGGGCCGTGAGCTCGCGCGCATTCAGCAGCATCAACTCGGAAAAGCTGCTCGTGCTGAGCGACACGCGCAGCATCTACACGCCGCTGTTCTCCGGCGTGCAATGGGACGTGCAGGACTATCTGATGGAGGACATCGAGCGCATCGAGGTCATTCGCGGCCCGGGCGCCAGCCTGTGGGGGTCGAACGCGGTCAACGGCGTCATCAACATCACGACCAGGCATGCGCGCAACACGCAGGGCACGCTGCTCAGCGCGACCGTCGGCACGCTGGAGCGGGGCAGCGTCGCGGGACGTTACGGCGGTACGCTCGGCGAGTCGGGCTTCTTCCGGGTGTTCGGCCAGTACTCGGATCGCGATTCGACCTTCAAGCCGGGCGCGACGACCTCGGACGACTGGCGCATCGCGCACGCAGGATTTCGCGCCGACTGGGATGCCAGCAGCAGCGACGCTCTGACGGTGCAGGGCGACGTGTACAGAGCGAACGTCGGTCAGATCGGGCCCGCCATCAACCTCATCGGCCTGCCTGCCCCGGCCGGGAATCTCGAAGTGCATGCGAGCGGCGGCAACGTGCTCGGCCGCTGGCGGCGCCAGCTCGGCGGCGGCTCCGAGCTGCAGCTGCGCGCCTATTTCGACAGCACGCGGCGCAACGATCCCGGCTTTCGCGACGAGCTCGACACGTTCGACCTGGAGCTGCAGCACCGCTACCTGGCATTCGCGCGCCACGAGATCGTGTGGGGCCTGAACTACCGGTACACGGACAACACCAATCACGGCAAGGGTGTGTTCGCGCTCGCGCCGGCGGACTCGCGCGACCAGCTGATCGGCGGCTTTGCGCAGGACCAGTTCGCGATCTCCGACGCGCTGCGGCTGACCGTCGGCACGAAGCTGGAGCACAACGACTTCAGCGGCGTCGAGATCCAGCCGAGCGTGCGGCTTGCCTGGGACGTCGCGCGCGGGCACAACGTCTGGGCTGCCGTGTCGCGCGCGGTGCGCGTCCCGACGCGGCTCGAGCGCGACATTGCGATCGAAATAACTCCACGAGGCAGCAATCCGCGCGGCGTCCTGTCGGGCAGCGACGAGTTCGACGCGGAGGAGCTGCTCGCCTACGAGCTCGGCTATCGCTGGCAGCCGCTGGAGGTGATCGCGCTCGACCTGGCGGTGTTCCACAACCGCTACGAAGGGCTTGCCTCGCTCGAGTTCGGCACTCCGACGCTCGATCCGGCGACCAGCGTGATCACGGTGCCTATCGTGAATCGCAACCTGACCGACGCAACCAGCCAGGGCGCGGAGCTGCTCGCGACGTTCTCGCCGCTCAGCAACTGGCGGCTGGTCGCGAGCTATGCCTACATCTACCTGGACATGCAGCCGCACGGCGGCGATCTGAATCGCGGCGCGTTCCTCGAAGGCGCAACGCCGCGCCAGCAGTTCAGCCTGCGCTCGATGCTCGACTTGCCCGGCGGGCTGCAGCTCGACGCGCAGTTCCGGCATTCCGCCGAGCTCGAGCGGCTGCCGGAGATCGTCTCGGGCGCCGGCATCGACGGCTATTCGGAGCTGGACCTGCGCCTCGCGTGGCAGGCGAGCGAGCAGGTGGAGCTGTCGCTCGTCGGGCAGAACCTGTTGCATGATCATCACACCGAGTTCGGCTCGCTGAACACACGCGGCGAGATCGAGCGCAGCGTCTATGGGAAGATTGCATGGCGGTTCTGACGCTGCGCCGCTGTGCGTGGATTGCCGTGGCGTTGCTGTCGCTCGCCGCGGTTGCGGGCGCTCGCGCGCAGGCGCCGCCGCCGTCGCCGACGGAATATCAGGTCAAAGCGGTCTTCCTGTTCAACTTCTCGCAGTTCGTCGACTGGCCGCCGGGGGCATTCGCCGACAGCCGCGCGCCGTTGGTGATCGGCGTGCTCGGCCCGGACCCGTTCGGCGCGACGCTCGATGAGATCGTGCGCGGCGAGACCGTCAACGGCCGGCCGCTGGCGGTGCGGCGCTATCAATCCGTCGACCAGGTCGCTGCGTGCCACATCCTGTTCATCGATCGCTCGCAGGAGCCGCAGCTCGAGGGAATCGTGGCAGCGCTCAAGGATCGCAGCGTGCTGACGGTCGGGGACTTCGACGGCTTCGCGCGGCGCGGCGGCATCGTCCGCTTCATAACCGTCGGCAACAGGATCCGGCTGCGGATCAACCTCGCCGCCGCCCAGCACGCTCAGCTCGACATCAGCTCGAAGCTGCTGCGGCCGGCCGAAATCGTCGGGCCGGGCCAGGATTGAGCCCGGCGCCGCACGCAGTGGCTCGCCGGTCGGCCGCGGGACTATCATGCCGCGTCGACCTCGCAACGCAGCCATCATGCAAACGCCGCGGCAAATGCTCCGCTACAGGCCGGCAGCGCCACTGTCGGCATTCATCGACCAGTTCTGGTACGTGCGCGGCCACGAGCCGGATCGCAAGCGGCAGAGCGCGCTGCCGACCGGCAGCGTCGATCTTACGTTCAATCTCGCCGGCGACGACCTGCGGGTCTTTGCGAACGCTGCCGATCGTGTCGGCATGTCGTTCGACGGTGCCGTCGTGCACGGCGCGCAATCGCGATATTTCGTGCTCGACGCGCGGCGTGATGTGCACGTCGTCGGCGTGCATTTCCGTCCGGGCGGCGGCGCGGCGTTGCTTGGCGTGGGCGCGCAGGAGCTGACCGACCGTCACGTGGGGTTGTCGGACATCTGGGGCGCGCATGCCGCGATTCTTCGCCAGCAGTTGCTCGAAGCGCCGACACCCGCAGCGAAGCTCGCATTGCTGGAACGCGAATTCCTGGCGCGTTGGCGTCCGCGGCCGCTGGTGCATCCCGCGATCAGCTTTGCTCTACGTGGTCTGCGGACTGCGCCGACCGATCTGCGCATCGCGCAGCTGCAGTCCTCGACAGGCTACAGTCCGCGCCGCTTCACGACGTTGTTCACCGATGCTGTCGGACTTACGCCGAAGCTCTACAGCCGCATCAATCGGCTGCGCGGCGTCGTCGAGCGCATCGCGCGCGGCGGCGAGCTTGCATGGGCGGATCTGGCGAGCGAGTACGGTTACTACGATCAGTCGCATCTGACGCGCGACTTCCGCGAGTTCAGCGGCGTCACGCCGGGCGAGTATCGGCCGGTCCGGCCGGGCGCCGCGCTGCACATGGAGCTCGAGCGATGAGCCGGCGCGATGCGAGTGCAGATTTTTCCAATACGGCGCCCGCTACATTACATCACGCTGCGTACGGGAACCTGCAGCGGAGCAACGAGTCATGAGCACTACCGATCGAGCCTACGCGGTGCACGAGGTGTATCCCTATCTGCGAGTGCGCGACGCGGCGCGTGCGCTGGAGTTCTACCAGCGGGCGTTCGGCGCCGAGGAGCTGTTCCGGCTCACCGAGCCGGGCGGCCGCATCGGTCATGCCGAGATCAAGATCGGCGCGACGACGCTGATGTTGTCGGACGAGTATCCCGAGATGGGAATCGTCGGGCCGCAGGCGCTCGGCGGCACGTCGTTCTCGATCCACCTGCACGTCGACGACGCCGATGCGTGGATCGAGCGCGCTGTGGCAGAGGGTGCAACCGTGGTGCGACCGGCGTGCAATGCCTTCTATGGCGAGCGCAGCGGCAGCGTTCGCGACCCGTTCGGCCACGAGTGGCTGCTCGGGCACCAGATCGAGGAGGTGACGCCGCAGGAGATGCAACGCCGGTATACGGCCTTGTTCGAGCGTTGAGCGAGCGGCCGGGCTGTCACAAGCGCCCGGGCTCATCCGTCTCGCTCGACCATGAGTGCAACTGTGAGCGCCAACGTCGAAATCTTCGCCGGTCACCGCGACCGGCTGTTCGGAATCGCCTACCGGATGCTGGGCAGCCGCGCCGATGCCGAAGACGTCCTGCAGGACGCGTGGCTGCGCTGGCACGAGCAGGACGCGGCCGCGCTGCGCTCGACCGAGGCGTGGCTGACGACGATGGTCACGCGGCTCGCGATCGATCGGCTGCGCGCTGCCAAGACGCAGCGCGCCGTCTATTTCGGTCCGTGGCTGCCCGAGCCGCTGGCGGAAGTGGAGATCGTCACACCCGAATCGCACGCCGAGTTCGCGAGCGACCTGTCGGTTGCATTCCTGGCGCTGCTCGAGCGGCTCGGCGAGGAGGAGCGCGCGGCGTTCGTGCTCCACGACGTTTTCGACTGCGACTACGACGATATCGCTGAGACGCTCGGCAAAACGCCGGCCGCGTGCCGCCAGCTCGTGCACCGTGCCCGCGAGCGCGTGGCCACCGAGCGCCGTCGCTTCCGCGTCGACGACGAAGCGCGCATCCGCATGTTGCGCAGGTTCATGGAGGCGGCGCAGAGCGGCGACTTCAACACGATCAAGTCGATGTTCGCGCCGGACGCACGCATGACTTCCGACGGCGGCGGCAAAGCGATTGCGGTATTCCGTCCGCTGCTCGGCGCGGAGCGCATCGCGCGCCTGTGGTGGGCGATTTCGCGGCGGCGTGAAGCGCCCGGCATCGAGCGCCGTATCGTGCGCGTCAATGGCGAGATCGGGCTGGCGTTCTATTTCAAAGGCCGTCTGCACTCGGTGGCCACCGTCGACACCGACGGCGAGCGGATCTTCGGTTACTACTCGATAGCGAATCCCGACAAACTGCGCGTCTATGCGCAGCGCCAGGCGCTGCCCGTCACAGGTCCCGCCGCTCGCGCGTCATGAGGGTCTACCCGCCATTGTGCGGAAGGAGCCTGTCATGACAGTTCGTGTACCCATGGATCCCAGGAAATTCGGCGACGTTCTCGGCGCGATGCTCGGCCTCAACAAGGTGATCGCCAGCGGCGGGCTCGACGAGAAGCTGCTGTTGCTGGTCGAGATCCGCGTGTCGCAGCTCAACGGCTGCGGTTATTGTCTCGACATGCACGCCAAGGATGCCCGGCTCGCGGGCGAGACCGAGCAGCGGATCTATCTGCTGAGCGCATGGCGCGAGGCGCCGATGTATTCGGACCGCGAGCGCGCGGCGCTGGCGTGGGCCGAGGCGGTGACGCTGCTTGAGAAAGGTGAAGTGCCGGAGGAGGTGTACCAGCAGGCGCGCCAGCACTTCGACGAGCAGCAGCTGATGAAGCTGACCCTGCAGGTCGTGGCGATCAACGGCTGGAACCGGTTCTGCATCTCGTTCAACGCCACGCCCGGCACGTACGTCGCGGGGAGCCTGCACAAGACGTCAGGCTGAGGCCTGACTCTTCAGCATTGAAGCATGCGGCCGGCTCGTTTAACGTCCGGCCCATGAGCACAACAAAAATCTCTCCCTGGCTGGTTCTTGCCCTCGCCGCGCTCACGATCGATACCGCTGCTGCGGCGGGCAAGACCATGGCCGATGTACTGGCCGCGTCCAAGCCTGCCGACTGGCGGACGCTCGATCCCGAGAACACGCTGTACATGGAGCTCGAGGGCGGGCGCGTCGTCATCGAGCTCGCGCCCGAGTTCGCGCCGCTGCACGCCGCGAACGTGCGCAAGCTGGCGCGCGGCAAGTACTTCGACGGCCTGTCGATCGTGCGCTCGCAGGACAACTTCGTGGTGCAATGGGCCGACCCCGCCGACGCGGATCACAAGAAACCCATCGGCGATGCGCAGAAGACTCTGGCGCCCGAGTTCGAGCGTCGCGCCGCGGGCCTGCAGTTCGTCGTCTTGCCGGACCCCGATACCTACGCGCCGCAGACCGGCTTCGTCGCCGGTTTGCCGGCTGCCCGCGACAAAGCCGACGGCACCGCGTGGCTCGTGCATTGCTACAGCATGGTCGGCGCCGGCCGCGACAACGGCGTGGAGACAGGGCCGGGCACGGAGATCTACGTCGTCTCAGGCCATGCGCCGCGCCAGCTCGATCGCAACGTCGCGCTGTTCGGCCGCGTCGTGTACGGCATGGAATTGCTGGCAGTGATGCCGCGCGGCCCCGCGCCGATGGGTTTCTACGACAAGCCCGAGCAGCGCGTGCCGATTCGCGCCATCCGCGTCGCCGCCGATGTGCCCGTCGCTCAGCGCACCAACCTGGAACTGCTCCGCACCGACACGCAGACGTTCACGGACCTGATCGAAGCGCGCCGCAACCGCGCGGACGAGTGGTACAAGCACAAAGCAAACCGCATCGACGTCTGCAACGTGCCGCTGCCGGTCAGAACGGTGCCGGGAGAGAAAAGCAGGGGAAACTGAGCACCGCAGCATCGGGGTCGATGCTGCACTGCTCAGTTTCCCCCGTTTTTCTCTCCCGGCACCCTGGTGAGTTAAAGCCGCTCGACGATCGTGACGTTTGACAGGCCGCCGCCCTCGCACATCGTCTGCAGGCCGTAGCGCTTGTCGCGCTGCTTCAGTGCGTGCACCAGCGTCGTCATGAGCTTCGTGCCCGAGGCGCCGAGCGGATGGCCGAGCGCAATCGCGCCGCCGTTGACATTGAGCTTCGCCGGGTCCGCGTGCAGCTGCTGCAGCCATGCCGTCGGCACGGACGCGAAGGCTTCGTTGACCTCGAACAGGTCGATGTCTTCCAGCTTCATGCCGGCCTTCTTCAGTGCGTGCGTCGTCGCCGGAATCGGCGCTTCCAGCATGATCACCGGATCGTGGCCGATGACCGTCATGTGGTGAATCCGCGCGAGCGGCTGCACGCCGAGCGCCTTCAATCCCTTTTCGTTGACGACCATGACGCCGGAGGCGCCGTCGGCGATCTGGCTGGACGTCGCCGCGGTGATGCGGCCGCCCTCCTGCAGCAGCTTCACGCCGCGGATCGCATCGAGGCTGGCGTCGAAGCGAATGCCTTCATCGACGCGATGCAGATCCTTGCCGCCGTCGGGCAGCGCGATCTCGATCGGTAGCACCTCGGCTGCGAACGCGCCGCCTTGGGTGGCGGCGATCGCACGCCGGTGGCTCGAGAACGCATACTCGTCCAGCACGTCCTTCGACAGGTCGAACTTCTTCGCCAGCATCTCGGCGCCCATGAACTGGCTGAACTGGATTCCGGGATAGCGCTCTTCCAGTTTCGGGCCCTTCGGAGTGCCGAAGCCGTTCTTCGCCGGCAGCTGCGTGGACAGGCCCATCGGCACGCGGCTCATGCTCTCGACGCCGGCGGCGATCACCACGTCCATCGCGCCGGACATCACGGCTTGCGCCGCGAAGTGCAGCGCCTGTTGCGAGGAGCCGCACTGCCGGTCGACGCTCGTTGCAGGCACGCTCTCCGGCAGCTTCGATGCGAGGACCGCGTTGCGCGCGACGTTGCCCGCCTGCTCGCCGACCTGGCTGACGCAGCCCATGACGACGTCGTCGATCAGCGCCGGATCGGCGTGCGTGCGCTCCATCAACTCATCGAGAACCTTGCCGGCGAGATCGGCCGGATGCCAGCCCGACAGACGGCCCGCCTTGCGGCCGGCAGCAGTGCGCACGGCAGCCACGATGTATGCAGCGCTCATGAGACCTCCCCCTTGCGAGATCGATGTTTTACTCCGCTACCCGCGCGCCATCCACCTTGAACCGCAAATACGGCAGCTGCTGCTGCGAAATACTGCCGATGCCCGAATACGTCGCGACTTGCTCGCCCGGCTTGAGCACTGCGGCGAGGCGCACCGGTGAAGCCTGTTGCAGGACGCGCCCGCTCTGATCGACGAGCACCGGTGTGACCTGGAAATCCCGCAGCGGCAGCGGCGCGCGATTCTGCACGATCACCATCAGGCGGCCCTGGCTGTCGAACTGGCCGGCGGCGGCGACGTACTTGTCGGGGTTCTGCGGCAGGTCCATGCGGATGAACTCGCCCGCGGCCAGCTCGCCGATCCGGCTTTGCGAGCCGGCCGCCGCGCGGTAGTACTCCATCGCTTTCGCCCGGTCGCCGCGCTCGCGCGCGATCGTGCCGAGGTAGTAGGCCGCCGGCGCGGTCGGCAGCAACTGCGCGCTCTTCGTCAGCCACTGCTCCGCCTTGGCATGATCGCCAGCCTGGAACTGCGCGACGCCGGCGCCGAGGTAGGAACCGAAGTAGTCCGAGTTCAGGTCGATCGCCTTCTGGTAGTAAGGCAGCGCTTCCTGCGGCTTTTTCTGCGCGAGCGCGATCTCGCCGAGCAGCTCGTGGAAGCGGCCTTCCTTCGGCAGCTGCTTCGCCGCGTCCTGTGCCAGCGAGCGGGCAGTGTCGAAGTCCTTCTTGCGCGCGGCCGTCAGCGCCTGGTCGTACTTCGCGTACGCGGGCTCGATCGCGCGCAACGGCTTCATTCGCGCCGTGTATTCCTCCTGGCCGGTTTCACCGCCGCGGCCGAGCTCGGCGGCGGTTGCCTTGTTCTTCTCGACACGCTCCGCAGAGGGCGGATGCGAGGCAAACAAACCTTCCAGCCAGCCCTGCTGTTTCGCGCCTTGCTGCTGCGACAGCCGTACGAACGTTTCCTGCAGCGTCACCGCGCCCCACGGGTCGTAGCCCGCGCGCTTCATGTACGTCATGCCGTAGTGATCGGATTCCAGCTCCTGGTCGCGGCCGTACTTCTGCTGGACCAGCTGCGCGCCGACGCCGGCGCCCTGGATCAATAGTCCCGCGACGTTGGTGTCGACGTCGCTGACCGCCGCGCCGATCTGCGCCGCTGCGAGCCCGACCTGGAGCAGCGTGCCGCGCTCCTGCGCTTTCGCTCCGTGACGCGCAGCCGCGTGCACGATTTCGTGGCCGAGCACGGCGGCGAGCTCCGCTTCACTCTGCAGCTCGGTGAGCAGGCCGCGATTGACCGCGATCTTGCCGCCCGGCAGCGCCCAGGCATTCGGCACCGAGTTGTTCAGCACTACGAATTCGTAGGGCAGCTTGCGATCCGCCACCGCGGCGAGCTTCTGGCCGACCTCGTTGACGTAGGCGGTCGGCTCGGGCAGCACGTCGAAATCGCCGCCCTCGGCCTGGCGCATCGGCGCGTAGTTCTGCTCGCCGAGCTTCAGCTCCGACTCTTCCGAGACGAACTGTATTTCCTTCTTGCCGGTGACCGGATTGACGCCGCACGCCGTGAGCGCGGCGAGCAACGCCGCGACGCCGAGGAACCGCAAGTGTGCAACCTTTCGCGCGATCGCCATGACTCACTCCCGTGCGAGCAAATCGATGAAGGTACGGGCGTTGCGCACGCCCTGGTCCTCCAGGTTGTTGTTCATGATCACATGGACGCGCTGCACGCGTCGCGCCAGGGCTCGCACCTGTGGAACGAAAGTGGCGAGCTCTTGTTCCGTGTAGTCGTAGTTGAAGCGGTCCGAAGCCGACTTCAGCTCCTTCATGTTCCAGGTCGCAGCGTTGCGGCCGTGCAGGCGGAACATTGCCAGCTCGGGCTGCGTCGCTTCCCAGACGGCCGGGATGCTGCCCGGCACGTTCTGCGGCTCGTCGACGATCACGTTGCAGAACTGCATCTCGCGCTCGAACGCCAGGGTCGAGGCGCGATGCCGCTCGCCGAACCAGGACTCGTGGCGGAACTCGACCGCAATCGGATACGCCGGCAGCCGCTCGCGGATCTCGCGCAGGTGATCGAAGCTCGCGCGCCGCACGATGAACCACTTCGGGAACTGGAACAGCAGCGTGCCCAGCTTGCCGGCGCGCACCAGCGGATCGAGCGACAGGGCGAACTGCCGCCACACCTCGTCCTTCACTTCCGCGGGCGCATCGGCGTAGTAGAGATTGCCGCCCTGCCAGTCGCGCAGCGCATCCTGCACTTCGCGCGGCATCACCTGCAGCTGCGTCTGGTGGTGCGTGAAGAAGCGGAATACCTTGATGTTGAACACGAACTGCGGCGGCGTGCGCTCCACCCACAGCTCGGCGTTGCGATACGAGGGCAGGGCGTAGTACGAGCTGTCGACTTCGACGATCGGAAAGCGCTCGGCGTAGAAGCGCAGCCGCGCCTCGGCGCTCTTCACTGCAGGCGGATAGAAGCGCCCGCTCTTGAGCAGCGTCGGATCGGTCCACGACGCGGTGCCGACCAGGATGGAGTCAGCGATTGGGAGAACCTCGCGGCATCAGCTCGTAAGGATGCTTCCACCCCGGCAGCTGCGCAATGCGCTGCGTCCAGGCGCGCAGGTTGGGGAAAGCGTCGCGGTCGATCGTGCTCTCCTCGTCGTAGTACTGGTAGCCGACCAGCGAGAAGTCGGCGATGGTCGGCTCGGCGCCGAGCAGGAACGGCTGCTTCGCCAGGTGCTTGTCGACGATCGCGAACGCGCCGAGCGCACGGCCGCGCAGGAACTCGATCACCGCCGGATCGCCGCTCTTGAGCACGCCGACCAGGAACCGCAGCGTCGCGTAGTAGCTGGTGAACTTGTGATTGTCGAACAGCATCCAGCGCAGGATCTCCAGCCGTTCGTTCTCGTCGCGGCCGCCGTACCTGCCGAGCCGGTCCGCGAGCCAGGTGAGAATCGCGCCGCTCTGGGTCAGCTTGCGGCCGCCGTGCTCCAGCACGGGCACTTCGCCGAGCTCGTTCACCGACTCGCGGTATGCGTCGCCGCGCGTCTGGCCGGCGAAGTAATCGACGAACACCGGCTCCCAGTCGCAGCCGCAGACGTTCAGCATCAGGGCGACCTTGTAGCAGTTGCCGGACTCGCCGACGCAATGCAGGCGGTATTCGCTCATGGGCGCAGCACCATCGGTGTGGGTCGTCGTGGGGAGCGAAGACTCTACGTCTGCAGCTCGCGGCCGTAAATGCTCTTGACCCGCGCCGCCGCTGCGCCACACTGCCGGCCAGAACGGCGGAACGGGGGATCCCTTTCATGGTGGCGGACATGGAACCGGGCAGGCGCGGCGGGCGGCTGTTCGCGCGCGTGATGCTGATCGCGCTGGCGCTGATCGTGATCGTCGGCGCCGCGTGGACGTGGTTCTCGCTCTCCTGGGCCTACTCCGAAGGCGAGCGCGCCGGGGTGCTGCAGAAGTTTTCCAAGAAGGGCTGGCTCTGCAAGACCTATGAAGGCGAGCTGGCGCTGTACGTCGTCAGCGGCGTGGCGCCGCAGATCTGGTACTTCAGCACGCGCGACGCGGATCTCGCGAAGCAGCTGTCGGCGGCAGTCGGCGAGCAGGTCCGCGTGCACTACACCGAGCATCGCGGCGTGCCGACGGCGTGCTTCGCCGAGACGCCATACTTCGCCGAGAGCTTCGTCAAAGTACAACGCTGAAGCGGGGAGGAGTCCATGACGACCGTCAACGACTTCGAGGCGCGCTCGCTCGCGGGCAAGCCGGTCGCGCTGCGCGACTACCAGGGCAAAGTGCTGCTGATCGTCAACACTGCCAGCAAGTGCGGGTTCACGCCGCAATACCAGGGGCTCGAAGAGCTGTATCGCAAGTTCGAGGGCCGCGGCCTGGTGGTGCTCGGGTTTCCGTGCAACCAGTTCCTGTCGCAGGAGCCCGGCGGCGCGGATGAAATCGGCGCCTTCTGCGAGCGCAACTACGGCGTGAGCTTCCCGATGTTCGAGAAGATCGAGGTGAACGGCGCGGGCACGCATCCGCTGTATCGGTGGCTCAAGCGCAGCCGGCGCGGCGTGCTCGGCACGCAGCGGATCAAGTGGAATTTCACCAAGTTCCTGCTCGACCGCGCCGGCAATCCGGTGCGTCGCTATGCCCCGCGCACCGAGCCGCAGGCGCTCACGCAAGACATCGAGGCGCTGTTGTGAGGCAGCGCGCGACTCGGCAGCGCGCACTGCTCGGCGCGTGCGGTGTCGTCGCAGTGCTCGGCGCATTCAGCGTGCACGCCGAGGAAAAGCCGCTCTGGGAATTCGGGCTCGGCGTGGGCGCGATCGCGTTCCCGGACTATCGCGGCTCGGACGAAACGCACGTCTACCCGGTTCCCGTGCCGTACTTCGTGTACCGCGGCGAGTTCCTGAAGGCGGATCGCGAAGGACTGCGCGGCCTGCTGTTCGATCGCGAGTTTGCCGAGCTGAGCATCAGCGCCGATGCGACGATACCGGTGAACAGCGAGGACAACGCCGCCCGGCGCGGCATGCCGGATCTCAAGCCGACGGTCGAGCTCGGCCCTTCACTGGAAGTGCATCTGTGGCACAACGAGCGGCGCACGTCGAAGCTCGACGTCGTCCTGCCGCTGCGCGTGCCGGTGACGCTCGAAAGCTCGCCGCGCTCGCTGCAATGGATCTTCGCGCCGCGGCTGAACATCGACTTCGCGGACTTCGCCGGCCACACGGGCTGGAATTTCGGCGCCGGGGTCGGCCCGGTGTTCGCAGCCGAGCGCTTTCATGACTACTACTACTCGGTGCCCGCGCGCTTCGCCACGCCGACGCGGCCCGAGTATCGCGCCGACGGCGGCTACTCCGGCATGCACGTGCTGGCGGCGCTGTCGAAGCGCTTTCCCAAGTACTGGGTCGGCGCATTCCTGCGCTACGACTGGCTCGCTGGTGCGCAGTTCGAAGACAGCCCGCTGGTGCGCCGCGAGCACTCGCTCGCGGGCGGCTTCGGGATTGCGTGGATGATCGGCGAGTCGAAGCGGAAGGTCGAGGCCGACTAATGCCGTTCCTGCGACTGCGAATGCTGGCCGCCGGGGCGTGAGATACCGCCCAGCGCTTCGCCGGCTTCGTCGCGCGCGCTTTCGTCGATCGCCAGGTCGCCCAGGGAAAGAATGCCGATCAGCCGCTTGTCGCGCGTCAGTACCGGCAGGCGGCGGATGCGCAGCTCGCCCATGTTCTGCGTGACCTCGTCGATCGACTGGTCCTCGTAGCAGTACTTGATCTCGCGGCTCATCACTTCGCTCACCGGCGTGTCGGGCCCGCGGCCCGCGCCCACGGCGCGCACGGCGATGTCGCGGTCGGTGATCATGCCGACCAGGCGATCGTTCTCCTCGACCGGCAGCGCGCCGATGTCGAGCTCGCCCATCAGGCGCGCGGCTTCGCTGATCGGTTGATCCGGCTTGACCAGGCGCACGTCGCGAGTCATGGCTTCTCTGACTTTCATGGTCGTCTCCGTCAGGTTCGATTGCCAGATTAACTCATCCCGACCGGGCCGGTTCCGGACGCGGGCGCCGTGCCGCGCACCGCGCCGCCGCCTGCAGTGATCAGGTACGTCAGCCAGCTGAGTCCGACGCCCAGTCCGAGGGTCGCTCCGAACCTGGCAGGGTCTGCGATCGCGGCCACCGTGCTCAGAAATGCCGTAGTGCAAAGCAGTGCCGCAAGCCAGAGCCAGACGCTCGAGCGCGGCGCTCGCAAATAGAGCATCGCTGCGATGCCTGCGGCTGCACCCAGACCCAGCCATTTCACGCCGGTCGCCCATGGCAGCAGTGCGAACCACGCCGAGGATGGATTCACATCGGGGGTGAGGCTCATCAAGCAGGCGTTCTCGGCGAAGTCAGCGAGCGCGGCCACGATCGCGACGCGAAATCCGAGCAGTCCCCACGCCGCGTGGCGCACGCGCATGCCAAGGAAGAAGCACGCCATGAATACACAGTACGCGGGGATGTAGACGAGCACGTCGACCAGGTTGATCGCGTCCATGCGCTCGACCATCGCCGCCCGGCACGACGGCTCCGTGCCGAAGATCGCCTCGAGGTCCTGCGCGCTGCGCGCCAGCTCGAACGCGATGATCGGCGCGTAGTTCTGTGGCAGATTGCCGCACGGCCGCACCGGCTCCTGCGTTGCGGACAGCAGCGTCACGGCCAGCACCAGCAAGCCGGCGGCGAGGCTGATGCGGAACGCGGTTCGGGCAGGCATGGGCACTATTATTCATGAGTATTGAAGCACCGGCACGGCCGGCATCGACACTCGAGCGGATTGCGCTGCGCTGCTGCGACTGGTCGGAGCGCTGGGTCCCGGACGCGTATGTCTTCGCGGCACTGGCGGTCGTCATCGTCGCCGTCGTCGCGATCCTGCTCGGCGCATCGCCGCTGCAGACGGCGCAGGCATTCGGTGACGGCTTCTGGAGCCTCATTCCGTTCACGATGCAGATGAGCTTCATCATCATCGGCGGCTATGTGGTGGCCAGCTCGCCGCCGGCGGCGCGGCTCATCGAGCGCCTTGCGGCCCTGCCGAAAACTGCGCGCGGCGCAGTGTGCTGGATCGCGCTGGTCAGCATGCTGGTCTCGCTGATCCACTGGGGATTGAGCTCGATTCTGGGAAGCCTGCTCGCGCGCGCGATCGGCCGTCGCACGGAGCTCGGCATGGACTACCGCGCCGCCGGCGCGGCTGCGTATCTCGGCATGGGGTCGGTTTGGGCGATGGGCCTGTCGTCATCTGCAGCGCAGTTGCAGGCCAATCCGGCGAGCATGCCGCCGGCGCTGCTGGCGATCACCGGCGTCATTCCGTTCGGGCAGACGATCTTCCTGTGGCAGTCGCTGGCGCTGACGGCGATCCTCATCGTCATCACGCTGGGCATCGCGTGGCTCACTGCACCGCCGGCGTCACAAGCCCGCACCGCGCGAGATTATGGAATCTCGTATGAAGCACGGCCGCAAGCAGTGGCTCGCAGCACGCGGCCCGGCGAGTGGCTCGAGCACGCGCCTTGGCTCAACGTCATCGTGGCTGCGCTGGGCGCAGCGTGGCTCTGGCACGAGTTCGCCACGAAGGGCGCGAGCGCTGCGATCTCCAACCTCAACACGTACAACTTCCTGTTCCTGATGCTGGGCCTGCTGCTGTGCTGGCGCCCGCGAGTATTTCTCGATGCAGTCGGGCGCGGCGTGCCGAGCATCAGCGGCGTGCTCGTGCAGTTTCCGTTCTACGGCGGCATCGCCGCGATCATCACCGGCGCTGCCGGGGACGGCGGTGCGAGCATCGCGCACCACCTGGCGACGCTGTTCACGGAGGCCGCGACGCGCGAGACGTTCCCGGTCGTGATGGGTGTGTACTCCGCGGTGCTGGGGTTCTTCGTGCCGTCCGGCGGCGGCAAATGGATCATCGAGGCGCCGTACGTGATGCAGGCGGCGAACGAGCTCCAGGTGCACCTCGGGTGGGCGGTGCAGGTCTACAACGCCGCGGAGGCGCTGCCGAACCTGATCAATCCGTTCTGGATGCTGCCGCTGCTGGGAATCCTGGGCCTGAAGGCGCGCGACATCGCCGGCTTCACGATCGTGCAGTTCGTCGTGCACGTGCCGGTCGTGCTGTTCCTGCTGTGGCTGTTCGGGCTGACGCTGGAGTATCGGCCGCCGGTGATGCCGTGAGAGAAGAGTCAGGCTGAAGCCTGACCCACAAGCTTCAGCCTGACAATTCCTTCACTCTGTGTGGGTCAGGCTTCAGCCTGACAGTTCTTGCACTACGGCCGCGCGCTGCGCATTCGTCACGCCCACCGTCTTCTCCAGATACCGGTCCAGCCCGCCGAGCTTGTCGATGCTCGCGAACGCCGCTTCCAGGAACTCCGCGTGCGCGCTGAACAGCACGCGTCGGATGTCGTCCGGCATCGACAGCAGCGGGTGATGAATGTCGGTCAAACCGAGCTGGGTGTCGTGGCGCGCGCGCAGGAACTGCTCGAAGTCGCCTGATTCGTTCGTCAGCAGGTAATCCTCGATCGCCGTCTCGCGCGACACGTCCAGTGCGCGCAGCAGCACGGCGATTGCGACGCCCGTGCGGTCCTTGCCGGCCGCACAGTGCACGACGAGCGGCACCGAGCCATTCGCGATGCACTCGAACATGCCGCGCATGCGTGCCGCCATCCATTCGGGCAGCGCGCGATACAGCTCGATCATCGCGTCGAACATTCCCTCGGCGGTCGTCGGATGGTTCGCGGCGAAGGCACGGATCGTCGGCGTCCTGCTGCCATCGTCCCAATGCAGGTGCGCGGGCCGCTCGCGATTCGCGCCGGCCGGCCATGCGCTCGGCTCGCGCTCGCGTTCCTCGGCCCGCCGCAGGTCGCAGATCGCGCGGACCTCGAGGCTGTGCAGCGTGTCGTGATCGCGATCGGTGAAATAGCTCAGCACGCCTGCCCGGTAGACGCGTCCCCAGCGCACCGTGCCGCCGCCCTGCGTCGCATAACCGCCGATGTCGCGAAAGTTACAGCCGCCGTGCAGCGTCACGAGCCGCGGCCGCGGCTCGGAAATCGAAGCATTCGTCATCTATCTGTCTTGCAGCGAGGGTTGCGGTCGAAGGCGGGCATTCTCGCACATCGCTCACCGCTTGAACGGATCCCCCGGCGGAACGCCGACAGGCTCGAGATAGCCTTCGGTGGTGAATTGCTGGTTGCCGATGAAGCGCGCCTGGTCCGGCGGGATCGGTGCGAGGATGCGCCATGCCTGCGTGGGATGAAACAGCGCCCAGAACGGCGCGGCGATGCCGGCCCACACGCGCGGCGTGAAGCTGGGCGCCGGGACGCGCCCGCCTTCCACTTCCACTTCCTCGATGTTCTCCTTGTCCAGCTTTTCGAGCAGGTCTTCCAGCTGCTTCGGCGTCAGCAGCTTGGTGATGTCGGGGGGGCGCAGATCGAGACGCCTGGCCGGTGCTGTTGCAGCAGTGGGCGCCGTTGCGGCAGCCGCGTCGTCCTCCGACCATGCGTCGGCTCCGGCCAGCATGAAACCTGCGGCAACTATTCCAACGACGACGTTCGCGCTGGTGTTCATGGCATGCACTCGCTTCTGTGACGATGAGAGCGTCGGCGTGTACATTCGTTCCTAGCGCTTTTCGCTACGAGGCAGGATCACCAGACTCATGACCGGGGTTTCACAAAGCAGTCCGGCCGGCGCGTTGTCCGGCGTGCGCGTGCTCGACATGAGCCGCGTGCTCGCGGGCCCGTGGTGCGGTCAGATCCTGGCGGACCTCGGCGCGGAAGTCATCAAGCTCGAGCGACCGGGCAGCGGCGACGACACGCGAGGGTGGGGCCCGCCGTACCTGCGGGACCGCGACGGCAACGAGACGCACGAATCGGCCTACTTTCTCGGCGCGAACCGCGGCAAGAAATCCGTGACGCTGGATATCTCGAAGCCCGCCGGGCAGCAGATCGCGCGACGGCTCGCGACGCAGTGCGACGTGCTGATCGAGAATTACAAGGCCGGCGACCTGGCGCGCTACAGGCTCGGGTACGAGCATCTGCGCGCGCTCAATCCCGGGCTGATCTATTGCTCGATCACGGGCTTCGGCCAGACCGGGCCGATGCGCAGCGTCGCGGGCTACGACTTCATCATCCAGGCGATCGGCGGCCTGATGAGCATCACCGGCGAGGCGGACGGCCAGCCCGGCGGCGGGCCGCAGAAAGTCGGCGTCGCAGTCGCCGATATCTCTACCGGCATGTACGCGACCGTGGCGATTCTTGCCGCGCTGTTTCATCGCACGCGCTCGGGCGAGGGACAGCACATCGACATGGCGTTGCTCGATGCGCAGGTCGCCGTGAACGCCAACATGAACATGAATTACCTGATCGCCGGCCATGCGCCGCGGCGCATGGGCAATGCGCACGCCAACATCGTGCCGTACCAGGTGTTCGACGCTATGGACGGCAAGCTGGTGCTCGCAGTGGGCAACGACAGCCAGTTCGCGAAATTCTGCGAAGCCGCGGGCTGCCTGTTGCACCAGGACCCGCGCTTTCGCCAGAACGCGGATCGCGTGCGTCATCGCGAAGTGCTGGTGCCGCTGCTCGCCGAGATCATGCGCCGGCACAGCGTTGCCGAATGGGTTGCGTTGCTGGAACCGATCGGCGTGCCGGTCGGGCCGATCAACGATCTCTCGCAGGTGTTTGCGCACCCGCAGGTGAAGAGTCGTGGACTGCAGCTCGAGCTGCCGCACGCGCTCGCAGACGCGGTGCCGAGCGTGGCGAATCCGATCCGCATGTCGGCGACGCCGCCGCGCTATCCGAGCGCGCCGCCGACGCTGGGTCAGCACACGCGCGAAGTGCTCGGGCAATTCGGGATCGAGGAGACGGAGATCGAAGCGCTGACGAAAGAAGGCGTGATCTAGTCGGGTTGAAGCCCGACCCACGGTAAAAAAGATCCCTCCTCCGTTGCTCACGGAGGAGGGCTAGCTGCGGGGGTCGTCCGCGCAAAATCCAAACGGGGAAGCGAAGCGGAATCAGTAGCTGTCGTTGTGGTACTCGACCGCGACGACGTGCGTCACCGGCAGGTCCTTGCGCTCGCACGCCGAGACATCGAACACCCAGTTGTCGACAGCGCTGCGCGTCGCCGCGCGATCCAGCTTGCGATAGCCGCTGGAGCGCTGCAGGTCCGCCTTCCGGGCGCGGCCGTTCGCGTCGATCACGAGGTTCATGTACACGGTGCCTTCCTGGCCGCGCAGCTGCGAGCCGAGCGGGAAGCTGGTCTCTTTCTGAATCAGGCGCGGCTTGCAGCTGGTCTGCGCGCTCGCAACGGACGCGGTGAGCAGGGCGGACGCGGCGGCCAGTATCGTCAGGCCAGAAACGAAAACTGTCTTCATGGTCCTCTCCAACACGGGGAACTCGGGCGGGGCTCGACAGGCGCCTGCGCTGCGTTACGGGCTCGGTTGCACTGGCCGGGTGCCGGAGCTACAGTAGCGACGCGCTACAGACCTGTCTGTTTGTGATGGTACGTACAGGTCTGTATCGTGTCAAGCACAGACTACATAGATGTCGGGGGGTTGAGATGGTCAAAGCCGGTCAGGCGCGGACGGCCGAAGAGGCCGTCGGCGGTATCGAAAGCGTGCGCGATCGCATTCTCAATACGGCGCGCGAGTTGTTCTATCGCGAAGGAGTGCGCGCCGTCGGCGTCGATACCGTCGTGGCGCAGTCGGGCGTGGCAAAGACGAGCCTGTACCGCTGGTTTCCCTCCAAGGACGCACTGATCGCCGCGGTGATCGAAGCGGAGGCGAAGGATCGTTGGGCCGGCTGGGACTACACGGCCGAGCGCAATCCGGGTGACGCACGCGAGCAGCTGCGCGCGCAGCTCGCCGGTATCGCCAAGTTCGTCAGCAGCCCGAAATATCGCGGCTGTCCCTTCATGAACGTCACCGTCGAATTCGCCGACGACCAGCATCCTGCGCGTCTCGTTGCGCGCGAAGTAATGGAAGAGCTGCGACGCCGCCTGCGCGCGCTCATCGACAAGATCGGTGTCCGCGAGCCTGCGATCGTCACTGACCAGATCGTGATGCTGGTGGACGGCGCGTTCTCCGGCGCGCAGGTCTTCGGCAAGCAGGGTCCGCAGCATCTGCTCGTGGGCGCTGCAGACGCGTTGATCGACGCGCAGAAGAAGTAGATCAGTCGGTAGCTTCTGCGCCGTTCGTCTCGCGCAGAAAGAACGTCCCGACGACAGCGGTGACCAGGCACACGATCAGCGGGTACCACAGTCCCGAGTAGATGTTGCCCGTGTAGGCGATCAGCGCGAACGCGATGCTCGGCAGAAAGCCGCCGAACCAGCCGTTGCCGAGGTGATAGGGCAGCGACATCGAGGTATAGCGGATGCGCGGCGGAAACAACTCGACCAGCCATGCCGCGACCGGGCCATACGTCATCACGCCGAGCACGCCCACCACCCACAGCAGCAGGAACACCATCGCGTAATCGATTCGCTGCGGATCGGCGCTCGCCGGGTACCCTGCTTCTTTCAGCACTCCCGACAGCTCTTGCTTGAACTGCGCGCTGCGCGTCTTGAGCTCCTCCTTGCTCAGAGTCGTGCCGTCGAACGCCGCGACGGTGACGCTGCCGATTTTGACGATCGCGGCAGTTCCTGCCGGTGCGGGCTCGTTCGAGTACGGGATGCGCTGACCCGCGAGCGCGCTCTTCGCCACGTCGCAGGAACTGGTGAACTGCGCACCGCCGACCGGATCGAACTGAAAGCTGCATTCGTGCGGGTTGGCGACGACCACGACCGGGCTGTGGGCCTGCGCAGCCTCGATCTGCGGATTCGCGTAGTGCGTCAGGCCGCGGAAGACAGGGAAGAACGTCAACGCCGCGATCAGGCAGCCGATCACGACTTGCGGCTTGCGGCCGAAGCGGTCGGCGATCTTGCCGACGACCAGGTAGAACGGCACGGCCGCGGTGAGCGCGGCGACCAGCAGCAGGTTCGAGATTGCTGCGTCGACCTTGAGCGTCTGCGTCAGGAACAGGTTCGTGTAGACCAGCGAGACGTAGCCGACCACGGACTGGCCGGCCATGCAGCCGAACAGCGCCAGCAGCACCAGCTTGAGATTGCTCCAGCGGCCGAGCGATTCGCGCAGCGGATGCCTCGACAACTTGCCGCTCGCGCGCATCTCGTGGAACACCGGCGACTCCTGCAGCTGCAGCCGGATGTAGACCGAGATCACCAGCAGGATGATCGAGAGCAGGAACGGCACGCGCCAGCCCCACGCCTCGAACTGCTGCTCGCTGAACAGCCAGCGACAGCCGAGGATCACGATGAGCGAGAGGATCATGCCGGCGGTCGCAGTGATCTGGATCCAGCTCGTGTAGTACGCGCGCCGGCCGGGCGGCGCGTGCTCGGCGATGTACGTTGCCGCCCCGCCGTACTCGCCGCCGACGGCGAGACCCTGCAGCAGGCGCAGAGTGATGAGAATGACCGGCGCCGCTGCGCCGATCGTCGCTTGCCCGGGCAGCACGCCGACCAGCGCCGTCGCCACGCCCATGATGACGATCGTGATCAGGAACGTGTACTTGCGGCCGGCGCGGTCGCCCATGCGACCGAAAATCACCGCGCCGAACGGCCGCACGGCGAACCCCGCGGCGAACGCCAGCAGCGCGAAGATGAAAGCGGTCGTCTCGTTGATGCCGGCGAAGAAGTGCTTGCCGATGGTCGCGGCCAGCGACGCGTACAAGTAGAAGTCGTACCACTCGAACATCGTGCCGAGCGACGAAGCTGCGATCACGCGGCGGTGCGCGCGGTCGATTCCGAGGCTCGAGCGAGCGGTAGCGTCGACGGTGGTGGCCATGATTGTTCTAGTTGGCTCGTCGCGATGACGCACCGAGTAGATCACAAAGGGCGGACCCACGGTACGACCCTTGGCCGTTCTTGATGAGCTTCCGCAGGCCGGAAGCGGGCCGGATCAGCCGTCGTCTTCCGCCAGCGCCGCATCGAGCTGCTCGGTCGCCGCGAGCCACGCCTCTTCGCTCGCGTCCAGGTCGCGACGTACCTGAGTCTGAGCCTTGAGCAGCTCCTGCAACCGCGGCTTCGCCTGCTCGCCGTAGATGTCCGGCGACGCGAGCTGCGCCTCGATCTCCTGACGTCGTCGCTCGATCTCGGCGATGCGCGCTTCGCAGCGAGCGACTTCTGCTCGCAGCGGACTGAGACGATTGCGTCGCTCCGCTTCCTCGCGCTTGCGCTGCTTCCTGGGTTTCGCGGCACCCTGTTGCTCGTCCGCGGCTGGAGGCGCGGCCGACGTGAGAAACCATTTCGCATAGTCTTCGAGATCGCCGTCGAACGGCGCAGCGCGTTCCGCATCGACCAGGATCAGCTCGTCGGCGACAGCGCGCAGCAGATGGCGATCGTGCGCGACGAGCACGACTGCACCGTCGTAGTCCTGCAGCGCTACGGCCAGCGCCTGCCGCATTTCGAGGTCGAGGTGATTCGTCGGCTCGTCGAGCAGCAGCAGGTTGGGACGACGGAAGCTCACCAATGCGAGCACCAGGCGCGCCTTCTCGCCGCCCGAGAACGGTCCCACCGGCTCGAAGACACGATCGCCGGTGAAGCCGAAGCCGCCGAGGAACGAGCGCAGCTCCTGCTCGGTACTGCGCAGCGCAGCTTCGCCGCCGTGACGCTTGAGGTGCTGAAGCGGCGACTCGCTGACATCCAGCTGCTCGAGCTGATGCTGTGCGAAGTAGCCGATGCGCAGGTCGCGCGCCTCGGTGCGCTTGCCGCCGCTTGCCTCGAGCTCGCCCGCCAGCACTTTCATCAGCGTCGACTTGCCCGCGCCGTTGCGGCCGAGCAGCGCGATGCGCGCGCCAGGCACGATCGTCATGTTCAACGATTGCAGCACGACGCGCTCGCCGTAGCCGGCCGATTGCTTCTCGAGCGTCAGCAGCGGACGCGGCAGCTTCTGCGGGGCGAGGAACGCGAACTCGAACGGCGAATCGACGTGCGCGGGTGCGATGCGCTCCATGCGCTCGAGCGCCTTGAGCCTGCTCTGCGCCTGGCGCGCCTTGCTCGCCTTGGCGCGAAAGCGCTCGACGAAACTCATCATGTGACGGATCTCGCGCTGCTGCCGCTCGTACAGCGACTGCTGCTGCGCGAGCTGCGTGGCGCGCTGCTCTTCGAACGCCGAATAGTTACCGCTGTACAGACGCGCGGTGCTCTGCTCGATGTGCACGATGCGCTCGACGCTGCGATCGAGGAACTCACGATCGTGCGCGATCATCAGCAACGTCCCCGGGTAGTTGCGCAGCCACTCTTCCAGCCAGATCACCGCGTCGAGGTCGAGGTGGTTGGTCGGCTCGTCGAGCAACAGCAGATCGGAGCGGCACATGAGTGCCTGTGCGAGATTGAGCCGCATGCGCCAGCCGCCCGAGAATGCGGCGACCGGGCGGGTTTCGTCCGCGGCGGAGAAGCCGAGGCCGTGCATCAGTCTGCCCGCGCGGCTGCGCGCGTCGTAGCCACCGAGCGCGGCATAGCGTGCGTGCAACTCGCCGAGCGCCGCGCCTGCATCTTTGGCTTCGGCGACCGCCATCGCTGCTTCCGTTTCGCGCAGCTCCGCGTCGCCGTCCATCACGAACTCGACTGCCGCGCGTTCAGTCGCGTCGAGCTCCTGTGCGACGTGCGCGACGACCAGCTGCGAGGGCATGTCGAAATTGCCGGCATCGGGTTGCAGCTCGCCGAGGATCAGCGCCAGCAGGCTCGACTTGCCGCAGCCGTTGGCGCCGACGATGCCGACTTTCTCGCCGCGATGGATCGTGAAGGACACGTCGGCGATGAGCAGCCGCGTGCCGCGGCGCAGGGACAGGCCGGTGAAGGTCAGCATGGGGGGATTGTACAAAGAGTCAGGCTTCAGCCTGACTCTCAGGCGAAGAGCTGGCTGACCTTGGCGCGGCCGCTTTGCTGGGCCAGCAGCAGCGAGAGGAACTCATCGGCGCTCATGGCGTCGCCGAACAAGCGCCCTTGCGCGTAATGGCAACCGCGGCCGCGCAGGAAATTGAACTGCTCTTCGTTCTCGACGCCCTCGGCCACGACCTCGACCTCGAGCGCCTTGCCCATGTCGATGATGGTGCGCACGATGGTCGCGTCGTCGGAGTTCACCGCGGCGTCGCGCACGAACGACTGGTCGATCTTCAGCGTGCCGATCGGGAACTGCTGGAGCGCGCTCAGCGACGAGTAGCCGGTGCCGAAATCGTCGATCGACAGGTGCAGGCCCATCGCATACAGCTCATCGAGCATCTTGAGCGTGCGCTTGGGATCGGCCATCAGCGTCGTCTCGGTGATCTCCAGCTCGAAGCTGGTGGGCGACACCTCGTGGCGGCGGAACACCGAGCGGCAGCGGCCGATGAAGCTGGCCTGGCGCAGCTGCTTCAGCGACAGGTTGATCGATACCCGGCCCGGGCTCTGGATGCGCTCGGTCCAGCGCCGATAGTCGGAGCAGACGCGATTGAGCACCCACTCGCCGATGCCCAGGATCAGGTTGGTCTCTTCCGCGAGCGGAATGAACTGCGACGGCGAGATGTCGCCGTGGCCGGGCAGGCGCCAGCGCAGCAGCGCCTCGGCGCCGACGATGCGCCCGTCGCGCAGGTCGACCTTCGGCTGATAGAACATCACCAGCTCGTCGCGCTCCAGCGCGCGGCGCAGCTTGCTCTTCAGCATCAGCCGCTCGACCGCCGCGGCGTTCATGTCGGGCGAGTAGAAGGCGAAGCTGTTGCCGCCGTTCTGCTTCGAGTGATACATCGCCGCGTCGGCGTTGCGGATCAGGTCGATCACGTTCTCCGCGTCCTTCGGGCAGAACGCGATGCCGACGCTCGCAGTCAGGAACACTTCCTGCTGATCGACGTAGTAGGCCTTGCAGACTTCCGCCAGCACCATGCGCGCGAGGTTGGCGGCTTCCGCCTGCTCGTTCTGCTCTTCGGCGAAGCCCTCGATGAACAGGCCGAACTCGTCGCCGGCGAGCCGGCCGACGACCGCTTCCTTCGGCAGGATGTGCGTGAGCCGCTCGCTCAGCACTTCCAGCGTGCGGTCGCCCGCCGCGTGGCCGAACGTGTCGTTGATCTCCTTGAAGCGGTCCATGTCGAGATACAGCATCACGATGCCGCGATCGTTGCGGCGCGCGCGCGCGATCGCCTGCTGCAGCATGTGCTGGAACTGCATCCGGTTCGGCACTTTGGTCAGCGCATCGTAGCGTGCCAGGTAGCGGATGCGACGCTCGGCGCGCTTGCGATCCGTGATGTTGCGCACGACGAAGATCGTGCCCTGGAACTGCGGATCGTCGGCGGCGATCGGCGCGCCCGACAGCGACACCGGGATGGTCTGGCCGCTGCGCGTGGCGATCACCGTCTCGCGAGTTTCCAGCGCGGCCGCTGCCATCGAGAACGCAGCACGCTCGTTCTCCGCGAGCAGCATGGTGAACGGCTGGCCGGCGAGCTCCTGCTCGCTGTAGCCGAACAGCCGCACGGCCGCGTTGTTGATGCGCTTGACGATGCCATCCGCCGCAGTGACCAGCACCGCGTCGTTCATGCTGTTCAGGACCGTCGTCAGATAATTCTTGGTGATCGTCGTCTGCTGCAGCTTCTGCCGCATGCGGTCGAGCGCCATCTCCAGGTCGGCGATCTCGTGGTTGCTCGTGACCTGGTGCGGCCGCGTGTAGTCGCCTTCGCCGATGCGCTCGGCGGAGCGGATCAGCTCGACGATCGGTCGCTGCAGGCGCTGGGCCAGCATCCACGCGACGATCAGCAGCAGCGCCGTGATGAGCGTGCCTGCGCCGACGATCACCCAGACCTTGCGCGCGAAGTCGCGCTGCTGAACCTGCTGCAGTTGTGCGCGCAACGCGGATGCGGATGAGCGCAGTCCCGGCCGTCCGACAGTCAGCTCGAGCGTGCCGAGCAGCTGCAGATCGCCAAGCTCGCGTCGCACGGTGCGCTGCTCTTCGGGCACCAGCGTGCTGGCCCATGCATTGGAGCGTTGCGTCGCGAACAGCACCGTGCCATCGGGGCGCAGCACGCGCACCGCGATCGTTGCGTGATTCTCCAGCAGCGCGGTCGCGATGCGACGCATGGTGGTTTCGTCGTGCGTACGCAGAGCATTTTCCATCGAGGGTGCAGTTGCGGCGGCGAGATCGCCGGCGAGCACATCGAGACGCTGCAGCTCGGCTGCGAGCAGCGAGCGCTCGCTCTGCGCGCCGACTGCATCGCGCGTGTGCCGATAGTCGAGATACTCGAGCAGGAACAACGTCGCGGAGATCGCGAGTCCCGCGAGTGCTGCAATCAACAGTAGTCGAGCTTTGAGGCCGTGCGATCTCAACGCATACTCCGCCGCCGCCATCTACGTTGCGCGTGAAGTGCCCCGGCTTCGACGCTGCACCGATCAGGACGCTGATTCGTGGCTTACATTAGCGCAAGATGATACTCGCGTTGCATTCGCAGAACGCTATGCGTTGATTGTCGGTTTTTTTGACATGAATTTTGCGATACTGCCCGAATTCCCCGCGAGCGAGGCTGGATGAACGAGTTCGAGCTGACCGGACGCGCGAGCACCCATATCGTGGAGCTGGCCGAGCCGCGCTGCGCTCTGCACTACGAGGCCGCCGCCTCGTTCCTGGCGATGCGCGACGCCGCCCGGCGCGACGGCATCGAGCTGGCGGCCCGCTCGAGCTTTCGCGACTTCGACACGCAGCTGACGATCTGGAACAGCAAGTGGAGCGGCGAGCGTCCGCTGTATGACCGGCAGGGCCGGCCGATCGAGCGCAAGCAGCTCGCCGATGCGCTGGTGGTCGACGCCATCCTGTGCTGGTCGGCGATTCCCGGCGGCAGCCGTCATCACTGGGGAAGCGACGTCGACGTCATCGACGCTGCGAGCGTGCCGGCAGGTTATGCAGTCCAGCTGATCCCGCCGGAGTATGCGCCGGAGGGAATCTTCGGCCGCCTGTCGGCGTGGCTCGACGCCAACATGCAGCGCTTCGGGTTTTTCCGGCCTTATCGCACCGATCGGGGCGGGGTGAGCCCCGAGCCGTGGCATCTGAGCTACGCGCCGGTTGCGCTGCCGGCGCTGGAATCGCTGAGTCTGTCGATGCTGCGCCACGTGCTCGAAGGCAGCTCCATCGCCGGCCGGCCGCACGTGCTCGCGCGCCTGCCCGAGATCTACACGCGCTTCATGCTTGCGGTGGATTCGCCTGTCCAGCCCTCATCTTTTCCCGCAGCGCCAGCACTCGCCTGAGAAAGAATCGCGGCGCCCAGCGCTTGAGGCGCCAGAGCGTGCGCGCCGAGCCAGGCAACACGATGTACAAACGACCCGCCGCGGCCTGCAGCAGGATGTCGCGGGCCGCATCGGCAGCCTGATAAGTGGAGTCGCGCATCGCCTGCGTTGCGCGCTCGCGCGCCTCGGGCGGACCGCGAAACGATTCGATCAGGTTGGTCTGGACGAACGTCGGCATGACGACCGACACCTGCGTACGCGCCGCGCTCAGCTCGCCGCTGAGCGTCTCGCTCAACGACAGCACCGCGGCCTTGGTGGCGTTATAGGAAATCATGCCGGGGGCCGAGACGAACGCGGCGGCACTCGCGACGTTGATCAGCAATCCCGCCCCGTTGCGCTGTAGATGCGGAACCGCGGCGCGCGCGCCGTGCACGACGCCCATGAAGTTGATGTCGACGATCCAGCGCCAGTCATCGAGCGGCACCTCCATGATCGTGCCGGAGCCGGCGACGCCGGCGTTGTTGACCATGACGTCGAGGCCGTCGTGGGTGGCGGCGAACGAATTCACCGCGACAGTCAGCTCATCGGCGTTGGTGACGTCGCCGGGATAGGCGAGCACCGTGAAGCCCGCGCCCGACAGCTCTGCCTCGATGTGCGCCAGGCGCTCGACGTTGCGATCGAACAAACCGAGCGTCCACCCCTCGCTGCCCAATGCGCGCGCGAGCTCCAGGCCGAGGCCGCTGCTGGCGCCGGTGATGAAGGCCCGTTTCGCCGGGAAGCGGCGCGCCAGCTGCTGGAATCGTTGCGTCATGCCAGCAAGGATCGCACGAACCATCCGGCCCACGCAGCCACGACCAGCAGCACGATCCCGGGCAGCAGCTCGAACGCGAAGCGCCGATCGCCGAGCGAGAACGCCACGACCGCCTTGCTCACGGAGTTCGTAGTGAAACCGATGAGGACTGCCATCGCGGCAAGCGGCACTTCGGTCTGTGCGCTCGCGGCGAGCGATGCCGCCGAGATCGCAGCGGCGTGCGCATCGGCCAGTCCCGCGACGCCGGTGGCGAGCAGCAATCCGTTGTCGCCGAGCCAGCGAGTCAGCGCGGTGGAGATTGCGAGCGCCAGCCCGACGACCAGCACGAACAGCAGCGCGGTCTTCGGTGAGAACGGCCGGCCGGCCGGCAGCTCCGCCTGCGTCGTCTCGCGGACGCTGCGCACGGTGAACAGCGCGGCGTAGGCCGTCGCCGCGAGACCGGAAAGAACGAGCGAGGGCAGCAGCGCTTCGAGCGTCGGCATGCTCACGAGGCCAACTACGATCGCCAGCTGCACCACGGTGGCGATCGACGAGGCAGCTGCGCCCGCGACGGCGCCCCGGCGCAGTTGGGGATTGGCGCGCGCGCGTGCGCCCATCGCCCCGATCGTCGCGGTGCTGGAGACGAAGCCGGAGAACAGACCGGCGAGGGCCAGGCCGACCTTCGCGCCCAGCGCGCGCACGGCGATGTAGCCGAGTCCGTTGATGGCCATCACCAGCACTGCGAGCGTCCACAGCTTGCGCAGATTGACGACGCCCCATGGGTCGACCGCCTTCTCCGGCAACAGCGGCAGGATCACCAGCGCGGCCGCGGCGAGGATCAACCCGTCGCGGACTTCTTCGTCGGTCAGGACGTTCTTGATCCAGTCGTGAACCTTGGTGCGCGACGCGAGGATGATGGTCACGACCACCGCGAGCGAGCCGGCGAGCTGCGGATCGCGCAGCGCCAGTCCGCCGAGCAGCAGCGTCACCAGCATCGCGACTTCGGTCGTCAGCCCGGGATCGCGGCGGAACGAGCGGACATAGCTGACGACCGCGAACGCGCCGACGATGACGGTGGTGACCAGGAATGCCGGCGGGCCGCCGAGTTGCAGGCTGATCGCGCCGGCCAGCGCGATCAGCGTGAAGGTGCGGACTCCGGCGGCGGCGCGGCGGGGTCCGCGCCCCTTGCTGCGCTCGCGCTCGATGCCGATGAGCAGCCCGACTGCGAGCGCGGCGCCGAGCCGGATGATCAGCTGCTCTTCCACACCTGCTTGAGATGGCCGATGACGAGCGAGCGGATGTTCTGCACCGGATTGCGCTCCCAGGTGAAGCACGGCGGATCGCGCCGGAGCATCGGCCAGCGCCCGGTGCGTAGAACTTCTTCGAGATAGTCGAGGTTCCGCTGGATCGCGTCCATGTACGGGTTGCGGCCGTTGAACAACGACTCCAGGTAGCGGTATGCAGCGCCGAATTCGCCGTCGAGGCGCGTGCGGCGCACGTCGTCGACGAACTCCGGCGTTTGCCGCAGCACGTCGAGGCCGGAGTTGTAACGCACCGAGGTCTTGCCGCGGCCGTCGCTCGGCATGGCGATGCCGCCGAGCACGAACTCCGGATAGAGGCGGTCGCGGCACTTCTCCAGATAGCAGCGGTCGGCCATCTGCGCGATCAGGTCGCCGGTGCCGATCAGGTGACCGAGCTTGCGGTCGCGGTGATCGTCGAGCCGGATCTGGTCGAACTGCACCTCGTAGCCGGTGAAGTGCACGATCTTGGTCGCCACCGGCACCCACTCCGCCATGCCGATCGTCGGCAGGTAACGTCCGATGAAGTGTGCGCTGCGGCTGACGTGGCTCAGCGTGAACTCGGCGCCGTTGCGGTGAGTCTGGTCGTCGGTCTGGCGGATGTAGCCGGCGTCGTGGAACAGCGCGGTGACCACTCCGACGATGGCGCGCTCCGGCCCGAGGCGCTCGTCGGCCAGGTGCGTGCGGTCGAAGCTGACGATCAGCCGCGCGACGGCGAGCGTGCCGTCGAGCGAATGCTGCAGGTCGTGATAGACGGTGTCGCAGCCGTAGTAGCCGGGGAACTGGCCGTTGAACAGCCGCTCGAAATCGCGAAACGCGCTCTCGACACGATCGAACGGGTAGTGCGGCCAGTTCTGCCGGAACAGCTCGCACACCGCACGGCGCACCGCGTCCGCAGAGCTGACCTGCACGGTGTTGGTGACGTCGAAATCGCTGCGCCGATACTGCATGCCAGAGTGGTTCGAATGATCGAGCGCGTAGCCCTCGCGCGTCGTCCGGAGTCTAGCCGCTCTGCCCCGGTTGTCCATGTCGAAAAACTTGCCAACGGCGCGCGCGCCGCGGACCGCGCCGGGTGCTTTTGCCGCGAAATTCATTGCTGTCGAGCGGTCCTGAGTGAGACCGTGCGGTGGGGTTGCCGAGCCGGCGGCTTGTTACAGATGTGAACCGGCTCACACAATTGTTTCGGTCGAAAGGCGCTGCGCCTCACTGCGCGCGCACCGGCGTAAACGTCGGGTCCGCGAGCTTCATTTCGGTCACCGGTCCGTACTTGCGCAGGCCGTCGCGGATCGCGCTGGCGTTGCCGACCACGACGATCGCCAGCGCGGAGCTGGGCGGGAACACGTCCCGGATCGCGCGCTGCGTATCGTCGATGCTCACCGCGGCGAGCGCCGCCGAATAGTCGTCGATGTAGCTGCGCGGCAACCCGTAGAACTCCAGCGTGGCGAGCTGCGCCGTCCATTGCCCCGCGGTCTCCAGCGCCAGCGGGTACTGGCCCTGCACGTAGCTCTTGCCCGAGTCGAGCATCGACGGATCGAGTCCGGAGTCGTGCAGCTTGTCGAGCGTTGCGAGCGCGAGGTCGAGCGCCTGGATCGTGGTTTCGGTCTGCGTGAACGAGCTCAGCTCCCAGTGACCGGTCTGCAGCAGCCGGTCGAAACGCGAGCTCGCGCTGTAGCTCAGGCCGGTGCGGATGCGCAGCTCGCTGTTGAGCATCGAAGTGAAGCGCCCGCCGAACAGCGTGTTGGTGACGTCGAGCGCGGCGCGGCGCGGGTCGTTCTTCGGCACGCCGACGCTGCCGGCCCAGAAGTAGGATTGCACCGAATCGGGCGCGTCGATGAGCAGCACGCGGCGGCCCGCGACCTTCTGCACCGGCGGGATCGGCGGCAACGGTGCGCTCGCCTTGCGCCAGCCGGAGAACGCCCGCTCGATGCGTTGCTTGAGCTGCGCGCTCTTGAAGTCGCCGGCGACGGTGAGGATGAGCCGGTCCGCGCCGACCTGTTCCTGGTAGTAGCGCTGCAGGTCCGCGTGCTTCAGGGCAGCAAGGCTCGCCTCGCTGCCGTCGACCGCACGACCGTACGGATGCGTGCCGAAGAGATAAGCCTCGCCGTAGATCGGCGCCAGTGCCGCGAGGTCCGATTCCTTGGCCGCGCGGATGAATTCGATGTGGCGGGCACGCAGCGTGTCGAACTGCTCCTGCTCCAGTCGCGGCCGCTGCAGCATGTCGGCGAGCAGCTCGACCATCAGCTGCTGATCGCGCGCCAGGAACGAGCCGCTGACGGCGATGCTCTCGGTGCTGGCGGATGTTTCGATCTGGCCGCCGACCGATGCGACCGTTTCAGCGAACGCCGCTGCGTCGCGCGTGCCGGCGCCTTTCTCGAGCAGGCTCACCAGCAGGCTCGCCGTTCCGGACGCGCCTTGCGGATCGCTGACTGCGCCGCCGCGCAGCACTGCGCTGAATGCGATCAGGGGAACGTCGTGCCGCTCCATGAGCAGGACGACTGCGCCGTTGGCGAGTTGGACGCGCTCGAACGGCGGCACCTTCACGCCGTTGTCGGCAGCAAGCGCCGCAACGGAAATGGCGAACAGCAGTGCGGCGAGGATCGTCTTCATTGTGCTGCTCCCTGGCCGGCCGCCGCCTTTGCGCTCAGCACACCTACCGTCCGGTTGGTGGGTTGCAAGAGCTCGACGGCGAGCTTGCGGATGTCATCCGCCGTGACGCTCTCGTACGCACGCGGTGCTTCGAACAGACGTTTGTAGCCGCCTTGCAGGACCGCGTAGGTACCGAGCGCCTGCGCCTTGCCGTCGATCGTCGCGAGGCCGCGCCAGAAATCCGCGAGCGCCTGGTTGCGCGCGCGCGTGAGCTCCTGCGCGGTGACGCCGTCCTTGCTCAAACGCTCGATCTCGCGATCGAAAGCCGCCTCGGCCTTCTGCGTGTCGCCGCCCGCGGGCAGGGCGAGCAGGAACCACGCGAGGCCGGGATCGAATCCGCGATCGACGTAGCTGTCGGCGGAGATTGCGAGCTTCTGCTCCTCGACCAGCACGCGATGCAGCCGCGACGCGTCGCCATCCGTGAGGATGCGTGTCAGCAGCTCGAGCGCGGGCTGGCGCGGATCCGCGCCGGAGAGCGCGTGATAGGCGAACTGCAGAAGCGGTGTCTGCGCGTCGGCCTCGATGCTCACACGGCGCTCGCCTTGCTGCACCGGTTCCTTCGTCAGGATGGGCTTCGGCGGCGCGTGCGCCGGAATCGGCTCGAAGTATTGTCGCGCCAGCGCGAGCGCGCTCTGCGGATCGAAGTCGCCGACCAGCACCAGCGTGCAGTTGTTCGGCGCGTAGTTGGTGGCGAAGAAGGTCTTGAGATCGTCGATGCTCCATGACGCGATGTCCGAAGGCCAGCCGATCGTGGGAATGCCGTACGGATGAGCGACGAACGCCGTGGCCTGGACCTGCTCCTGCAGGCGGCCGATGTAGCTGTCGTCGATGCGCAGGCGCCGCTCAGAATGCACGACGCCGCGCTCGCTCTCGATGACCTTCGGATCGAACGCGAGGTTGCGCAGCCGGTCGGCTTCCAGGTCGAACACAGTCTGCAGCGCTCCGCGCGGCATCCAGTCCTGGTACACGGTGACGTCGTTCGTCGTGAAGGCGTTGTTGCGCGCGCCGTTCGCTTCGAGGATGCGGTCGAAGTCGCCCTGCGGGTGCGTCGAGGTGCCGTTGAACATCATGTGCTCGAAGAAATGCGCGAGCCCGGTGATGCCCGGCACTTCGTTGCGGCTGCCGACGTGCACCCAGTTGAAGAGCGCGACGTTCGGGATGTCGCGGTCCGGCCAGACGATGACCTGCATGCCGTTCGCGAGCGTCACCGCCTGCACCTGGTCGGCGCCCGGCACTTGCGCCGCGACCGGCGACGCGCTTGCACCGAGCGCTGTCGCGAGCAGGACTTCCCACAGCCACGATCCGCGCAATCCGCGAGACATACGCTGCCCTCGGCTCATCAGGAGGCCGGCATCATATTCGGGATACGAGGATTAAAAAAAACGCCGCCGGCGGGGAAGAACGCCGGCGGCGTCGAATCCGAACCTGAGAAGCGCCTATCTCTAAGCTGACGGGTGGGATCGTCGAACGCGCCCGGTGGGCGGGCGCGCTCACATTCCAGGTTCAGCGCATCGAATTGCCTTGTAGGAATTGCAATGGCTGTGCCAATCCTGGAATGTTCATAGAATCATCGTGTTGCGCTCCGCGGCGCGCGCTGTCGCCGGTGTGCGCGCTGACAAGGATTGTCAGCTTGCGACGCGCGACGAGCGATAATCGCCGCGTTCCGCTGCTTTCCTGGAGATGAGCTCATGACGGATTCCCCGCGCCGCCGCCTGGCCGATCACGTTTCTTCGAGCCCGACGTTCATCGGCGCCGGCTCGGCGCTCACCGGCAACCTGGCGTGCGCCGGCGACCTCGTGGTCGAGGGATCGGTCACCGGCGACGGCCGGGTGCGCGGCGCGTTCACGCTCTCGGACGGCGGCCGCTGGGAAGGAGACATCGAATGCCGGAACGCGGTCATCGCGGGAGAAGTGCAGGGCACGCTCGCGGTGGCCGAGAAGCTGGAGATTCGCGCCAGCGCGCGGCTGCGCGGCGCGCTCAGTGCGCGCTCGATCGCCGTGGCGCGCGGCGCCGTGATCGAAGGCGAGATGGCCGTCACCAGCGGCGCGGCGGTCGTGCACTACGAAGAGAAGAGAAAGCCGTCAGGCTGAAGCCTGACCTACACCGAGCCTCTGATGTGGGGCAGGCTTCAGCCTGACTTCTTCATCAGCAGCCCGCGAGCCCATCGATCCACTGCGTCAGCAGCGCCACTCCTTGCGTGTCCACCTCATTCGACGCGAGCGGCGGCATGCCGTTGGCGTCGCGACGGTTGGCGCGATTCACGATGATGGAATTTGCAGCGCTGCCCGGCGCGATCAGGCGCGCGTTCGCGATTCCCAGGTCGCCGAGCGACGGCGCGACGTTGCAGGTATTGGTCGCGTTCAACGCCGTCGTGTAGCGCAGGTCGAGATTCGCCGGGGTCGGCCCGCCGGGCCGGTGGCAGTACGCGCAATTTGAATGCAGCCACGCGCGTGCGCGCTGCTCGAGCGGCGCCGAGCCCGCTGGATCCGGAATGGCGGCCAACTGCGCAGGCGGCTGAGTGAGTGCGGGTGTCAGTGTGCCGATGGAGTTCAGCGTCGTGAGCTGGTTCGCGGTGCGTCCGCCCGGATAGCCGAAGTCGCTGTTGAGCGTGCCGATCTCGAGGCCGAGCGTGCGGCCCGCGGCCTCCGTATGACATTGCAGGCATTGCGCCTCGCTCGGGAACTCCCACGTCTGGCCGTTCACCGTGGCGCTCTTGCCGCCGACTACACGCGTCGCATCCGTGCCCTGGGCATTCCACTCGTACGTGTACCCGGCCCATACGCCGTCGGTGTGCCGCATGAAGAGCCGCGTCTCGACCAGCGTCGAGCCCAGGCGGAAATTCTTCATGAGCACGCTGCCGTTCGGGAACGTGAAGTCGCCGTCGTTCTCGACGGTGATGCGCTGACCGTCGGGCAGCGCGAGCCAGCGCGTCTTGGCGGCGCCGTCGGAGAAGAACGGCGCGGTCGGCGCATAGGGAATCAGCCCGCTCGCGGGCTGCGTCGGCGCGTTGGCGCTCACGCAACCGGTCGCGGACAGCTGGCTCGGAATCTGACCGCCGTTGCCGGCGCCGGGCACGATCTTGTGCAGCGTGCCGCCGAGATGAACGATGTATGCCTCGCCGTCCACGTCCTGGCCGAAGCTCGCGATCTGCAGGTTGGTCGCCAGGCCCGCGCCCATCGTCAGCGTCGGCTGAGTGTCGCGCGCGATCGACCACACGTTGCCGCTGCCGAAATCGCCGAACAGGTAGCGGCCGTGCAGGTTCGGAATCGCGCTGCCGCGGTAGACCACTCCGCCCGTCGTCGAAAAGCCGAGCGAGCGGCCGTACTGCGCGATCGGCGGCTGCGGATTCGGATTCGAGCCGCAGGCGCCGTTGAATGAGTTCGTGCCTTCGAAGCACCGCCAGCCGTAGTTGCCGCCGAGCACGACGCGGTCCACTTCCTCCAGCGTGCTCTGCCCGACGTCGTTGAGCCACAGCTCGTTGCTGACGCGATCGAAGCTCCAGCGCCACGGATTGCGGAAGCCGTACGCGTAGATCTCGGGGCAGGCGGCCGCGCCCGTGCCGCCCGTGCAGCGCGGGTTCGCTGCGAACGGATTCGACGGCGGGATCGCATAGCGCGTCCCGGCGCTCGAGCTCGCGATGTCGATGCGCAGCATCTTGCCGAGCAGCGTCGTCAGCAGCTGGGCATTGCCGATGCTGCCGTGGTTGTCGCCGCCGCCGCCGCCGTCGCCGATGCCGATGTAGAGAAAGCCGTCGGGGCCGAACGCAATGTTGCCGCCGTTGTGGTTGTTCTCCGGATCGTCGACGTTGAGGATCTGCAGCTCGGTGCCCGGCGCGAGAGTGCTGCCGCCATCCTGGCTGCGGAACTCCGAGACGCGATCGACGAGCCCGAGCGTCGGATCGGTTCCCGTGTAGAAGAGATACACGCGCGGGTCCGTGGGGTAGTTCGGGTGGAACGCCATGCCCAGCAGGCCGCGCTCGTCGTTCGAGTCCGCCGGGTTCGAATTGAGCTGGCTCGCGATGTTGATGAATTGACGCGTCGTCGCGACGTTCGGCGTGTTGTCGAACACGCGCACCGAGCCGGTCTTCTGCACCACGTACCAGCGCGCACCGTTTCCCGGCTCCTGCAGCAGCGCGATCGGCTGCGTGAAGTTGGGCAGGCTCGCAAAGACGCGCTGCACGGCGAAGCTGACATTGGTGCCCGGTCGATCGCCGGCCAGGCAAGTCGCGTTCGTCGGGCGCGCGTCGAGGCCGGAAGGCTCGCCCGAAGGTGGCGGCGGAGGCGGCGGTGTCGGCGGATCCTGCGAAGTCGGCGGCGTGTTCGAGCGCGTGCTCTCGCCGCTGTTGCAGGCTGCCAGGCAGCAGAGCGCCAACGCCAACGCAGCGCCCCTCAGCACGGTTCCGGATCGAAGGCCGCGCGATCGTTTCATGAGTGCAGCGCCGTACATGTGTTCCCCGCCGATATGTGGATAGCAGATGCCGACCGACGCGCCAAGTGTCGGGGCGCGGCGACGACCGCAAGTGCCGGGAGCAGCTAGAATCCCGCGCATGCCTGCCAGCCGTCTTCCCGAGCTGATCGCACGTCGCGGCAACGTAGCCGACTACCCGGAGAACACTCTGCCGGCGCTGCGCTCTGCGTTAGAACTCGGCGCACGGCATCTTGGTTTCGATGTCCAGCTTTCGGTCGACCGGCATCCGATCCTGCTCAACGACTCGAACCTGCAGCGCATCGCGGGCGTCGACCGCAACGCACTGGAGATGACCTGGAGCGAGCTGACCGACATCGCGGTGACCGAGCCGCAACGCTTCGCGGAGCGCTATACCGACATCGGCATTCCGCGGCTCGGCCAGGCGGTCGAGGTGCTCGCGAGCCAACCGGCCACGACGGCGTTCGTCGAGCTCAAGCGCGCCAGCCTGCGCGCGTTCGGCCACGAGGCCGTGGTCCGCAAGGTGTGCGAGGTGCTCAAGCCGGTGGCGCGGCAATGCGTGCTGATCTCGGCGGACTTCGCCGCCGTCCATCACGTCCGACAGGTTTCTGCGTACCGCGTCGGCTGGCGGCTCGCCGAGTACACCAACACCGCCGCGCTCAAGTGCGAAGCGCTCGCGCCCGACTACCTGTTCTGCGATCACCAGGTGTTGACCGAGAGCGCCTCGAAGCTGTGGCGGGGGCCCTGGCGCTGGGTCGTCTACGACGTGCGCACGCCGAAGCTGGCGCTCGAAGTCGCGGCGCGTGGCGCGCGACTGGTCGAGACCAGCTCGATCCGCGAGATGATGCGCGAGCGCCGTAAAGAGTCAGGCTGAAGCCTGACTCAGAAGACTCTCATGTGGGTCAGGCTTCAGCCTGACATCCCCAAGCCCATGTATCTCGCGACCTGCCGGTCCGCCCAGCTCTCGCGCGCGAAGCTGTCCATGAACCCGCAGTGGCCGCCGTTCGGGATCGCTTCGATTTCGAGCTGAGTGGAGCGCGCGACGTCATGCAGATCGCGCGCAGGAATGATGGGATCGTCGAGCGACAGCAGGATGTGGCTCGGCACCGCGAGCTGCGCCAGCCGGTCGCCGATGATCGCGTAGCCGCTGAGATACGCGTCGAGGCTCGCGAACTCGCTGTACTGCTCGACCATGATGCGCGTCATCTCCTTGATGCTGCGCTGGGCGAGTATCGCGCGGAAATCGTAGCGCTGCGGGAAGATCCGCTGCTTCAGCTGCAGCGACTGCTTCCACTTGCCGATGAAGTACTGGTGGTAGACGAACGGGCCCTGCTCGAGCACATCCATCGTGGTGTGCGGGCGCAGGACCGGGCAGATGCCGATCGCGCGCGCGAGCTCGATGCCCGCTGCCGGTGCGCGCGCGGCGACGCGCAGCGCGAAGTTGCCGCCGAGCGAAAAGCCGGCGAGCGTGACGCGCCGGTCCGGCATCGAGCGCTGGATCGCGCGCACCGCGCCGACGACTTCATCGAGCCGGCACGAGTGAAAGATCTCCTCGTTCAGATGATGACTCGGGCCGTGATCGCGAAAGTTCAGCCGGTAGATGTCGCAGCCGAGGTCGAACAGGTAGCTGCCGAGCGACAGCACGTACATCGAGTCGGCGCTGCCTTCCCAGCCGTGCAGCAGGATGGCCAGGTCGCGCGCCGGCGCGCGACCGGCGACAACCTGGCTCGAATAGTGACCTAGCAGTCGCACACCGTCGCCGCAGTCGACGATCTGCGTATCGGCGCACGCCAGCATGCTGCGCGCGCGGCGCAGGAGCAGCGGCCGTCGCAGTCGCAGGCTCGGCACGATCGATTGCAGGTGCGCGTTGACGAGCCACGCCGGTGGCGCGAACGGGCGGAACGGCGTCGCAGTCATGGATCGATGCGGATGGGCGATGAACCCGGCAGCGTGGTGACGAAGTCGGGGCCGACCAGCTCGCTCGGCGTCGCGAAGCCCGACATGCGCGGCTGCGCGAGCAGGGTGCCGAGGATGCCGAGCGAGGAAGCGACCGTCAGCGAATAGCCGTTGGCGGTGCGCAGCCGCGCGGTTTTCGTCTGGCCGGCGGCGTTGCGAGCTTCGCCCCAGACGAAGCTCGGGTTGTTGTCGCGCTGAGTGCGGTCGGGCGGCTGCAGCCGTGCGTCGACGACGCGCTTCGCGACCGCCTGCGCCCAGCGCTGCCGCAGGAGCGGTGCGAACCAGTTCATGCGGCGCATGCCGTCCAGGCGTTGCGGCGAGATCGCCGTGAACACCTCGATGTTGGGGATCCCGGTGGTGAAGTACGCGGTGCTCACGTCGCCCCACGGAATGCCGACCGCGAGGCGCTCACCGGAGCCGAAATCGATGCGGCGCGTCTGCGAGCCGAGCTCGACTGCGACGATCTTGCCGTCGCGGCGCACGCGCGAGCCGCCGCCGATCGATTCGATCGAAGTCTTGGCGGTTCCCTTGCTCAGTCCGGAGTTGCCCTCGAAGCCGAGCGACAGGTGCGTGGCATCCGGCAGCGCCTGCTTGAGCTTCGCGGCGACGCTGTCGGTCGGCACGACATCGAAGCCCACACCGGGACACAGCACGACCTTGGCGCGATGCGCTTTCTCTTCGACGCTGTGCGCGAGCTCGAACACGTCGATCTCGCCGGTGATGTCGAGATAGTGGACGTGCGTGGCGAGGCAGCCTTGCATCATCGGCCGCGCGGTCGCCGAGAATGGCCCGGCGCAATGCAGGACCGCGATCATGCCGTCGAGCGCGCGGACCAGCGAGGTGTGATCGTGCAACTCGAACACGGCGCTCGGGCAGCCCAGCTCCGCGGCAAGGCGCTCGACCTTGGCTCGCGAGCGCCCGGCGAGCACCGGGCGCATGCCGCGCGCGACGGCCTCGCGCGCGATCAGCTCGCCGGTGTAGCCGTTGGCGCCATAGAGCAGCCAGCGCTCGGTCATCCAGTCATGACCCCGTGGGCTGAGCGGCGAATTCGACGCGGTTGTTCTGGGCGGCGATCTTGTTCCAGTCGCCGGCGGTGACTTTCGCGAGCTGGTCGCCGCGCGGATACGGCACCAGCGGCTTGCGTCCTTCGTGCTCGACTTCGATGCGCAGCGCTTCGCCCCGGTCCTGGCGGACCGACGCGACCAGGTTCGCGAACGGCAGCGACTGGCGCTGCGCGACGCTCAAGCCGTCGTCGAATGGATTGCCGCGCAGATCGCAGCGGCTCGCGGGCAGGTCGTCCGCCGCCATCGAGTAGCCCTCGATGCCGTTGCCGACCAGGCAGAACTCGCCGACGAACGTCGCCACTTTCAACGTGCCGCGAAAGCCGCCGTTCTTGAGCTGCGTGATCAGATCGCGCATGCGCTCGAGCCGCGCGCCGGACAGCGGCGCTTCGCCATACGGCACCGGCTCGGACTCCACGCTCGGCTCGGCGCTGCGCGCAGTCGCTGTGCTCGCCAGCTCCGCCTCCTGACCTTTCACAGCCTGACGCAGCGCTGCCAGCTGCAGCTGCTGATCGTCTGCGAACGCGGCGAGCCGGGTGTTCGATTCGGCGAGCGCGTTCATCGCGTTGAGTGTCCGCGTATGGATGACAGCGAGCACGAGCGTCGGCAGCAGGGCGAGCGCTGCGATCGCCGCGACCAGCGGCCAGCGACTCGGCGGCGGTGGGGGAGGAAGCACTTCTACCGGCTCCGGCGGCGGTGGCGCGGCAGCGGGCTTCATCTCGGTACCGATGCGCCGTGCAAAAGCTTCCAGGCTCGCCAGCACGAAGCGGCGCATCTCGGAGTTGTGCTCCTTGAGGATCGGCGCGACAGCGCTGCGGACCGCGGCTTCGATCTCGCCCATGATCAGCGGCGCAGGCTGGGTGCGCGCCGCGGCTGTTTCCTGCGCGGCGTACGCCGGCGCGCTGGGTCGCGATTCGCGCCGGTCCGGCAGCAGCCGCAGCTGGTACAGAACGCGCGACACGTCCGCCTGCTTGACGGTCTTCGGCAGCACGCCGACGGCGCCGAGCGCGCGCGCCTGGCTCACGTACAGCTCGCCTTCCTGCGAGGTGTACATCACCACCGGGATCATCGCCGTGTCGGGATTGCCCTTGATCGCCTGGATCGCCTGGAAGCCGTCCATGCCGGGCATCAGGTGATCCATGAAGATCACGTCCGGGCGGGTCTGCCGCAGGTATTCCAGCGCCTGCTCCGCGCTCTCGGAAGAATCGACCTGCAGCCCGTAGCCTTCCAGCATGCGGCTCAGGATGACGCGGGCGGAGCGCGAGTCATCGACGATCAGGGCGCGCTTGGTCATAGCGCCGGGGATGATAGACGCAGGGGTCATTACCGACAACGCGGGGTCGCCCTGAGGAGTATGCTCGGGCAAGCACCGCGCGCGCAGGGGGATGGCTTCCATGGCGTACTCGACCGCAGATATCCGCAACATTGCGCTGGTCGGTCAGGCGGGGGCCGGCAAGACGCTGCTGGCCGAGAGCCTGCTCACCGACTCCGGCGCGATCCGCAGCCGCGGGAGCCTCGAGCGCGGCACGACGGTGTGCGATTTCGATCCTCAGGAGCAGGAGCTGCGGCATTCGCTCGACGCCGCGATCGTGCACTTCGACGTCGGCGCGTGCCGCGTCAACCTCATCGATACGCCGGGCTATCCGGATTTCGCCGGCCGCTCCCTCAGCGTGCTCGAAGCCGTCGAGACGGCCGCGGTGGTCGTCAGCGCGGTCAACGGCATCGAGCCGGTCACGCAGCGCATGATGGAGTTCGCGCGGGATCGCGAGCTGTGCCGGCTGATCGTCGTCAACAAGATCGACTGCAAGGACGCGAAGGCGGAGCAGCTGCTCGCCGATCTGCGCGAGACGTTCGGGCGCGAATGCCTGCCGCTGAACCTGCCCGCCGCGGGCGGCACCAAAGTCGTCGACTGCTTCTTCAAACCGGGCGAGACGCAGCCCGATTTCTCCAGCGTCGCGGCCGCGCACACCGAGATCATCGACCAGGTCGTCGAGATCGACGAGCAGCTGATGGCGCTGTACCTCGAACAGGGCGAGGAGCTGACCCCGGAGCAACTGCACGACCCTTTTGAGCAGGCGCTCCGCGAGGGGCACCTCATTCCCGTGTGCTTCGTTTCCGCCGAGACCGGCGCCGGCATCAAGGAGCTGCTCGAGGTGTTCGCGCGGCTGATGCCGAACCCGATGGAAGGCAATCCACCGCCGTTCCTCAAGGGCGAAGGGCCGCAGGCGGAGCGCGTGCAGGTGACGCCCGATCCCGAGCGCCACGTCATCGCGCACGTGTTCAAGATCAGCATCGATCCGTTCGTCGGGCGCCTCGGCGTGTTTCGCGTGCACCAGGGCACGGTGCGCACCGGCTCGCAGCTGTTCGTCGGCGACGCGCGCAAGCCGTTCAAGGTTGCGCATCTGTACCAGCTGCAGGGCAAGGAGCACGCAGAGATCTCGCGCGCGATTCCCGGCGACCTGTGCGCCGTGGCGAAGGTCGACGAGCTGCACTTCGACGCCGTGCTGCACGACTCGCACGACGAAGATCACTATCACCTCAAGTCGATCACGTTCCCGCCGGCAATGGCGGGCCTCGCGATCGAGCCGGAGCGGCGCGGCGAGGAGCAGAAGCTGTCGGACGCTCTGCACAAGCTGGTCGCGGAAGATCCGTGCGTGCGCGTCGAGCATCATGCGAGCCTGAACGAGACGGTGCTCTACGGCATGGGCGACCTGCACCTGCGCGTGATGCTGCAGCGGATGGGCGATCGCTACGGCGTGAAGTGCAAGACGCACGTGCCGAGCATCCCGTATCGCGAGACGATCACGCGCCCCGCGCCCGGTCACCATCGTCACAAGAAGCAGACTGGCGGCGCGGGCCAGTTCGGCGAGGTCTACCTGCGCATCGAGCCGCTGCAGCGCGGCCAGGGATTCGAGTTCGTCGACGAAGTCGTCGGCGGCGCAATTCCGTCGCAGTTCATTCCGGCAGTCGAGAAAGGCGTGCGGCAGATGCTGGTGGAAGGCGCGATTGCCGGCTTTCCGGTGCAGGATCTGCGCGTCATCGTCTATGACGGCAAGTATCACGCGGTGGATTCGAAGGAAGTCGCGTTCGTCTCGGCAGGCCGGCGCGCGTTCCTCAACGGCTTTCGCGAAGCCGGCCCGATCGTTCTCGAGCCGGTGGTGCGTGTCGAGGTGACGACGCCGACCGGCGCAACCGGCGATATCACTGGCGATCTCGCTACGCGCCGCGGCCGCGTGAGCGGCACACAATCCCTCGCCGGCCAGCGCACGCGCATCAGCGCGCTCGTGCCGCTGGCCGAGATCACCGACTACCAGGCGCGCGTGAAGTCACTGACCGGCGGCGAAGGCAGCTTCACGATGGAGCTGAGCCACTATGACCCGGTCCCGCCGCGCAAGCAGCAGGAGCTGATGAAGGCGTTCAAGACAGTGGAGGAAGAGTAGTGTCAGGCTGAAGCCTGACCCACACGCACCTGTGGGTCCGACTTCAATCGGACACGTTATTTCTTCCTGAACCTGTACATCACCTGATCCGTCTTGTGCCGGATCGACTTGTCGAACACTTCCTTGCTGTGATCGTCGGCCGCGTTGGCGAACAGCGGGCTCTCGCTGTCGAACGTCAGGCCCACGGCCTCGAAGTCGCGCTTGATGATGGCCGGGTCGATGCGATGCATGGCGTTCACCGTTTCGGTGGGATCGCCGCCGGCCTTGGCGACGTGATCGACCACGACCACGACCGCGCCGGGCTTGAGCGCCGCGGACAGCTGTTGCAGGGCTTTCGCCGGATCCGTCTCGACCCAGTCCTTCTTCGAGCGCCAGTACAGGTCGTGGTAGCTCTGCATGAACAGCGCGCCGTCCAGCGATGCGGGATCGAGCGGCATCGCTTCGACCGGCGTCGTCAGCTCGACGACGTTCGGCAGGCGGTTGTTGCCGTAATGCTTGTCCGGCCCATCGGACGAGAACGCGCGGTATTGCGCGTTGTTGTACGCGATCACCTTGCCGTCAGGGCCGACCACGCGCGAGATGAGCTCGGTGTAGTAGCCCGCGGCAGCAAAGTAGTCGAGCACGTGCATGCCGGGGCGCAGCTCCATGAACTTCAGCACCTCGGCCGGCTGGCGCCACGAGTCCTGCTCTTTGTCGCTCGCGAGTCGATCGGTGCTGGCGACTGCGGCTTCGATTGCGGCGTTGTCGGCCGTCGGCGCGGGTGCTGCTGCCGCGACGGGCTCGGGTGGCGGAGCTTCGGGCGCCTTGGCTGATTCCTGGGGTTTGCCGCAAGCGGCCACTGCCAGCACGAGCGCCGGCCACAGTAAGCGTCGCATGGTTACTCCTCCGTCAATGCTTCGAGTCGTTCTGCCAGGTTCGTCAGCTCGTGCTGCACATGTGAGCGCTGCGCCGGTGTCAGCGAAGCGTCGAGCGCCGTGAGCAGGGACAGCAGCTGCTCGCGATTGCTCGCCTCTTTGGTCTTGTACTGCGCAGTCCACTGCGTGTCGGGCTCGCGCAGCAGCTGGAGGATACGCTCCTGCGCTGTGTCGCGGTTGCTAAAAGCGGCGCCCAGAGCATCCTTGAGAGCCGCGCGCCACTGGCGCTGACTGTCGAGCCATTCCGCAGTCGTCGGCTGAATGTGCTGCGACATCTCGCGCACCAGAACTTTCTGCTCCTCGGTGATCGAGCCGGTCCAGCGCTTGACCTGGCGCTGCGTCTCCTTGACGCGTTGTGCCTGCCACGTGCCGTCGCGCAGCTCCTTGACGCGATCCTTGGAGCGCTCCTGCGATTTCTCGTCGAGGTTCGCGATGAGCTCTTCGACCTGCGCCGGCTTCAGCTCCAGCAACAAGCGCGCAGCCTCCGGCGCGGTCTGCTCCGCGAAGTCCGCAGCGAAGCCATCGACACGATCGAGCGCGCGCTGATAGGCAGCGCGGTCCGACGGTTGCGCGGTCTCGGACGACAGCTCACGCAGGAAGCTCACGTAGCGGCCGAGCTCGTTCTGGCGATGCCATTCGAGCGTCTGCGCCAGCCAGGCGCGCAGATCGGAGCTTTGCCGCGCGTCGAGCGAGACGAGGTTGCCGACATACCAGGCCGCGAGCGTGTCGAGGCGGTTGTATACGAGCTTGGCGCAACCGGCCGTGCCCGCGAGCAGCAGCAGGATGCACAGCAACCGGGCAACGCGGCGCGTGGCGGACCAGGTGGGCGAGCAGCGGGTGTCCACAGCCAGCGAAACGTACCGTACAGTGGCCGCGTGTTCCAGCGTATCGACCTGCCGCGCTACAAGCTGATCATCGTGCTCGCCGCCGCGGCGCTGGGGCTCGCGACCGCGCGGATGGTCAATGCCGTCGACGATGCCAGCCTCAGCATGGAGCGCATCGCCGGCGATGGCTGGAGCGCTGAAGGCGTCGCGGTCGAGTGGCAACTCGCGGGTCGCGCGAGTGCAAGGATTGCAACGCTGCGCCTGGACGCGGTATCGCAGGAATTGCGCAACGTCCGCATCGAGTGTCCTGGACTGGAGCTGTCCGCGCGATCGATCGCCTGCGAACGGGCGCGCGTCGTTGCGGATTGGCGCGGCCTGGGCGCGCAGTCGTTCACCGCGAAAGTCGTCTACGGTCGCGGCGACGGCTCGCTCGAAGCAGCCGCGAGCGGCATCAAGCTCGGCGACGGGAGCCTCGATCTTGCAGGGTCGATGCGCGGCGGAGGCTGGAGCGCGCAGACTCGCATGCGCAGCGTCCCCGCCGAGGTGCTGGACACGCTCGCAAGGAGTCTGCGGTTGCCGCTGCCTGCCATGTCCGCAACCGGCCACGTCACGCTGACTGCGGCAGCGCGCGGCGCACGAGGCAATTTGCACGAGTCGACCTTCGACGCGACCTTCGCCGAGCTCACCGTCAACAACGAGAGCGGCAGCATCGCGAGCGACAAGCTGAGCGCGCGGCTGCAGGGGACAGCACGCAACAGGGCAGGCGAATGGCACTTCGCAATCGACCTGAGCTCTGCTCGAGGGCAGGTGTACGTGCAGCCGATCTTTCTCGATCTGGGCGCGCACGCACTGCGCGCGACAGTCGCGGGAAAATTCAGCGGCACGCGCGAGCTCACCATCGAGCGCTTCACGCTCGATCACGCGCAGGTCGTACAGGCGAGCGGAGCTGCCGGCCTCGATTTCTCCAACGAGCAGCCGTTGCGGTCGCTCAGCCTGAAGCTCGCCAGCCTCGAGTTTCCCGGCGCCTACGAGAGCTACCTGCAGCCTTTGCTGCTCGATACGAATTTCAAGTCGATGCAGACCGCCGGCACGGTCGCCGGCGAGATCGAGCTCGACGACGGCGCGCCGCGCAGCGTCGATCTGCGCATCGAGAATCTCACGTTCGACGACGGCGCTCGCCGCTTCGCGCTGGAAGAGCTGCGCGGCGCGGTGCATTGGCGCGCGCAGGCGGCGAGCAGCGACGACGATGAGACGTCTGCATCGCACGATGCGGTCGGTCCTTCCGCATTGAGCTGGCGCGGCGGCGCGATTCTCGGCCTGGCGATGGGCGCTGCCGATCTGCAATTCAGCAGCAGCGGCCGGCAGTTCAGGCTGCTGCAGGCTGCACGCATTCCGCTGCTCGACGGCGCGTTGGCGCTGGAGAGCTTCCGGATACGCAACGCCGGGCTGCCGAGCGTCGCCTTCATGGTCGACGCGACGCTCGAGCCCATCGACATCAAGCGGCTGTGCCAGGCCTTCGGCTGGCCCGAGTTCGGCGGGCGGATCGGCGGCACGCTTTCCAAGCTGCGCATGCGCGAAGGCATCGTGACGCTCGGCACCACGCTGCGCGCGCAGGTCTTCGACGGCAACGTTGCGATCGGCGACCTGCGCCTGCAGCAGCCGTTCGGCCAGTGGCCGCGCTTCCACGCCAACGTCGCGCTCGACGACCTCGACCTCGAGCTGATGACCGGGGCGTTCTCCTTCGGCCGCATCACCGGGCGGATGTCCGGCCGCATCGACGGCCTGCAGCTGTTCAACTGGACGCCGGTTGCGTTCGATGCGCGCTTCTACACTCCGCCCGGCGACCGCTCGCGCCATCGCATCAGCCAGCGCGCAGTCGAGAACATCGGCAGCATCGGCGGCGGCGGCGCCGGGGTCGCCGCGGCGCTGTCGAGCGGCTTCATGCGCTTCTTCGACGACTTCAACTACGAGCAGCTCGGCTTGAGCTGCCGTCTCGCGAGCGACGTCTGTGCGATGGAGGGCATCGGCCCGGCGCCGAACGGCGGCTATTACCTCGTCAAAGGCCGGGGCCTGCCGCGCATCGACGTGATCGGCAACTCGCGCCGCGTCGACTGGCCGCGGCTGGTGCAGCAGCTGATCGCCGCCACGCAGGGCGGCGGGCCGGTGGTGCGATGAGAGTCACATCTGAATTCATTCGGCCGGCGGCCTGCAGTAGCATTCACCGCTGGTCCACAGGAGCTCCCCCGATGCTGCGTCATGCTTCGCTGAAATTGATCGCATGCTGCCTGGCCCTCTCGGCGTGCGTCACGATCAACGTGTACTTCCCGGCAGCGGCCGCGGAGAAGGCTGCGGACAAGATCATCGAGGACATCGTCGGCGGCTCTGCGCCGCAGGCGCCGAGCAAGGAGGAGGACGACAAGCGCGGTGCAGTCCACGAGGGAAGCGTGCAGGGCGTGCTCCTGGCGGCTGCGGCATCGGCACTGGACTTCATCGTCACGCCGGCGCGCGCGCAGGCGAATCTCAACATCGATACGCCGGAAGTGCGGCAGCTCACGCAGTCGATGGAAGCGCGCCACGCGCAATTGAAGAAGTATTACGACAGCGGCTCGGTCGGCCTGACGCGCGACGGCCTGGTGGAGGTGCGCGACCAGAACCTGGTGCCGCTGCCGGAGCGCAACGTAGTGCGCAAGCTGATCTCCGAGGAGAACGCGGACCGCACGAACCTGTACCGCTCGATCGCCGTCGCAAACGGTCACGCCGAATGGGAAGCCGACATCCGCTCGACCTTCGCCGAGCGCTGGGCGGCCAAGGCGGCGCAGTCCGGCTGGTACTACCAGGACGCCAGCGGGAGCTGGAAGAAGTAGCTCAAAAAAAGAGCCCCGCATGGTGCGGGGCTCTTCGTTTCCAGGCCGACGATTTCTTCGAGTTGTTGGGTAGCGCGGCTAAAAAGGAAACGTTGCTCTGTCGCTCCAACCCTTCCGACCCATCACGCCGGATTCGAAAGATCCAGCGGCGCGTTCCCTGACGCTTTGTTCCGGTCCTCGTCCCCTTCGCGGTGCCATCCCCGCTTCTCTGCCTCCAACCGCCGGTCCGACGGTTGCGATTGCATACAAGAGGAGCAAGTGGCGTGCCCGACGCGATGCGATTACGTGCAAACAACGAGTTATGCAGTGCTGTGGCGCGCGTGCTACGGCCGTGCGGGTCTTGTGGGCGCGCCGTTGTAAAAAGCGTCGACGCTGCGTGGTCATTCTTTCCGCGATTCTCAGCGGCCGCTGAGCGGCACCTCGACGCTGACCGCGACGCCGGTGTCGTCCGGCAGATTCGCCGCTGTGACCGTGCCGCGGTGGAAGTCCGCGATCAGGCGCACGATGTACAGACCGAGCCCGAGGTGCGGCTTGCCGTTGGCGCTGGTGCGGCTCGTGACCAGCGATTCGAACAGCCGGTTGTCCAGCTGCGGCGGCAGCAGCGGGCCTTCGTTGCGCACGCTGAGGGAGCATGAGCGCGCGTCGCGAGTCAGCACGATCGTGATCGGCCCGCCTTTCGCGGTGAAGTCGCTCGCGTTGTCCATGAGCTTGTCGAGGAGCTGCGCGATCAGGTCGGGCGAGCCTTCGACCCGGCAGGGCTCCTGCGGGACCTGCGTCTCGACGCGGTGCTCGACGAACGTCTGCTGATACGCCTGGCCCATGTTCTGCACCAGCTCGCGCAGATCGAAGCGCACCCGCTCGGTGTGCTCGATGATCTGCTCCACTCGCGTTGCTTCGCTCAGCGCGGTGAGGATCGCGTGCATGCGACTGGCGCCGCTGCGCGCACGCTCGACGTAGCTCTGCGCGGAGCCCTGCAACTTCTCTTCGGAGCTGAGGTTCTCGAGCGACGAGCTCACGATCGTCAAAGGCGTGCGCAGCTCGTGCGACAGCTTCGTGCCCAATGTCTGCAGATAGTTCGTGTACTCCTGCAGACGGCCGAGCAGCGTGTCGTAGCTGCGCGCCAGCGCGCCCAGCTCGTCGCGCGCTTTCGTATCCGGGATGTGCGGCTCGATCCTGCCCTCCGAAGTGAGCGCAGTGCTCGCCGCGCGGCTCAGCCGGCGGATGCGCAACGACAGGCGTGCGGCAAACACGATCGTCACGACGATCACGAACAGGGTTGCCACTACCGTCAGGTTCAACAGCCGCGTGAGCGCGATCTCGCGGACCTGCACCAGCTGCTCGCCGGCCTGCTCGACGACGAGCGCGCCGAGATTCTCCTCGCCGTAGGGCACTGGCACCGCCGCGCGCACCAGCGAAGGCTCGCCGCCGGACTTCTCGAACCAGATCGCGCTGCGCTGCCCCGCGCGAGCCGCGTCGACCGGCGGGCCCCACATGCCGTACGGAATTCCGTAGGGGCGGGCGCGTGCCGCGTCGCTGGAGAAGAGTCCGCGATAGATCGAGCGTGTGAAGCCTTCGTCGTCACGTTGCAGTCCAGGATATTGCGCCGGCGCAGCGACGCCGATCGAACCAGCTCGCGCCAGCAGCCAGCCGTGCGTATCGACGACCGCAACGCGCACACCGTCCGGTGCGTACTGCTCCAATCGCTGCTTCAGTGCTTCCGAGCCGGTGTGGATCCATGCGAGACCGTGGGTCTGCGCGACAGTCACGTCGGCGGCGTCGAGCGCTTGCACCGCCAGCTGCGTGCCGAACATGTTGAGCGGTGCGCGTAGCTCGATCGCATAGCCGTGCTCGGTCTCGCGCCAGCGACCTTCGACATAGGGCACTTCGTCGTCGGAAGGTTTCCACGGCGCGCCGATCGCGCAGGTGCGCACCAGCACGGGCCCGGGCGCGATCGCGCTGATCGACCACGCGCGCTCGTGCGCGAATTCGTCGTGTGTCAGCACGATGACGCGGTCGGCTTTGCCGGGCTGACGGTTCTCATCGCGCGCGGGGATCTCGTAGGTCACCGCTGGCTTCACGACCTCCACATACAAGTGCATCGACCGGCCGTACACGCCGACGCGCACCTTGGGCTCGGCGACGCTCGAGCTGGTACCGGCTGCTGGCTCGAAGCCGGGAACCGGCCGCGAGGGTTGCGGCCACTCGTCAGGGAAGCCGTCGATCAGCGGACGCGTCAGCAGGAGCGGCGCGAACAGGTCGCCGCGAGCCGGATCGAAATCGCGGCGCAGGTCGGGCACGCGATACAACAGCTCGGGCTCGCTCGCAACGACGTGACTGAGCACTTGCGCGGTGGTGAGCAGCGCTTCTTCCTGGCCGCGCCGCAGCGTCGTTTCCATCTGCTGCGCGTACTGCCAGCCGGCCCACGGCAGGATCAGCGTCAGCAGGCTCAGCAGCAGCAGTTTGGTGCGCAGGGACATCCAGGCGGCCGGCCGGCGGCGGCGGGCCTATTCCTTCCAGCGATATCCCATGCCGTACATGGTCTCGATGCCGTCGAAAGCCTGGTCGATCGCCTGGAACTTGCGGCGGATGCGCTTGACGTGCGAGGTGATCGTATTGTCGTCGAGCACGACGTTGGCAGCATCCATCAACTGCTGGCGGTTCTTGACGTGGCCGGGATTCTTCGCGAGCGCATGCACGATCCAGAACTCCGTCAGCGTCAGTCCCAGCGGCCGCTCCCGCCACGTCGCGTGCAGGCGCGCCGCGTCGATGAGCAACGCGCCGCGGGCCAGGATCTGATCGCGATTCGCCGGCTGCGTCAGCGCGTCGATGCGGCGGAAGAGCGCAGTGACGCGCGCCAGCAGGTGCGTGAGGCTGAGGTCCTTGGTCAGGTAGTCGTCGGCGCCGAGGCGCAGGCCTGACACCGCGTCGAGCTCGCTGTCGCGCGCGGTCAGAAAAATGATCGGCAACTCCGCCGACAGCGAGCGCAGCTCACGACACAGCTCGAAGCCGCCCTCGGGCTCATCGCGCAGGCCGACGTCGATCACTGCGAGATCCGGCAGGCGTGCGCGAAAGGCGTCGATGGCTTCCTTGCGCGTGCCGTACGTGCGCACCGAGTAACCGTGACGCTGGAACGCCGCTGCGTAGTTGTCGCGGATCGCGGGCTCGTCTTCGACGATGGCGATGACCTTCTTCATGGGCACAGTTTAGCGCCGCGGCCCGGGCGCCGGAGGCTGCGCCACGATTGATCACAATCTGCCCCGTGCCGGCCCTGCGACACGCGCGGTCGATCCGCACCGCTTCGCTGCAATGGGGCCGCCGGCGAACAGCGCCGGCTCGATGACGGTGAGCAGGCATGCGGACTCTACAGAATACGGCGGTGTCGGGCCCGGATCGCAGGCAGCGGCGGCGGGAAGCGATGTGGGCGTGGCTCTCGCTCGTGACGCTGGTGATCTGCTGGGACGCTTCAGCGCGCCTGGAAGCGCGGGTCTCGCCGCCGCGAGTGCGGATTGCGCATGCGGGGGAGAGTCGGGCTGAAGCCCGACCCACAGCGGAAGCCGACCTGTAGGTCGGGCTTCAGCCCGACTCTCCCCCGCATGCGCAA
>DATEJG010000152.1:0-5729 GCA_035278165.1 Steroidobacteraceae bacterium | reverse complement strand
GCGTTCCTGCAGCATGCTCTGCCATTAGGCGTGCACTGCTGCTTCTACCTCTTGCATGATGTCCTCTGCAGGCTCGTCGCGTGCGCCGATCTGGCGCAGCAACTCCTCGATGCCGGCCTCATCGGCCGGGGTGGCGTCCGCTCCGATCCCTTGCGGACCGGTCTTGTCGATTCCGGTTGTCATAGGATCACTTCCGCCTCATCGGCCGCGCAGCCCCGCCAGGACATCCTGGGCCGTCGAGCCGAATACCGTCTCCAGCGCCTCGCGAAACGCGGTGCGGGCCCGCGCCAGCACCGACTGCGCGGCAATCTGTCCAATCCCCAGCCGCTCGCCGATCTCCTCGACGCTGCGGCCCTCGATGTACTTCCACTCCAGCACGTCGCCGTAGCGCGCCGGCAGTCGATCCAGCACCGACTGCACCAGCCGCCGCGTCTCCGCCTTGCCGTAGCCCTGCAGCGGATCGTCGGTCGCCGGCGCTTCCACCGCTTCCAGCGCCGCGCGCAACTCGGGACTGTCGTCGATCAACACTACGTTGTCCGAGTGACGCTTGTTGGCGCGCAGATGGTCGACGATCTGCCGCCGGCAGATCTGGCACAGCCAGCTGAACAGCGCCGCCTCGCCGCGATAGCCCGCAAGGCTGCGCATCGCCTTGGTCAGGGTCGCCTGCACGACTTCCTTGGCCGCCTCGACCTCGCCGTTCAGCCGCGGCAGGGCGAAGCGGTAGACCCGCGGAAAATACGCCGTGAAGAAGCTGCGGAATGCAGCCTCGTCGCCCGCCAGCATGGCGTCGATCAGCTCACGGTCGGTCGAATACATGCCTGGTACTTAGACGCCGTTCGGCGACAAAAGCAATCTCTTCGTCACTCGTGGGCCTGCGGCGTCGCGGCGCGGCAGCCGGCGAGGATGTCCAGAGAGGGGTCGTAGACCTGGTTGCGCACGGCCAGCGCCCCGAGCACGGTGTGGTACAGGTTGTCGTGACTGACAGCCGCGTGAGAGCGCGCCCGGACGCAGCTCATGCTCAGGCCGGTGCGCTGCAGATAGCCGTCCGATGCCCACACCAGCATCGGCACCTCCTTCTGGGCGCGCGGCGCGAAGCTGTACGGCATGCCGTGCAGATAGATGCCCTGCTCGCCGAGCGACTCGCCGTGGTCCGAGGCGTAGATCAGCATGCTGTCGAAGCGCTCGGCGTTCGCCTGCAGCAGTCCGATCTGCTGCGACAGCACGTAGTCGGCGTAGGCGATCGAGTTGTCGTAGGCGTTGACGATCTCCTGCGTAGTGCAGCGCTGCAGCTCGTTCGAGCGGCACGCCGGCTTGAAGATCTCGAACTGCGGCGGATAGCGCTCCGAGTACGCCGGGCCGTGGCTGCCGATCGCGTGGAAGACCACGACGCTGTCATGGTGCAGCGTCGCGAGGCGCGCCGGCAGGTCGCGCAGCATGACTTCGTCGTAGCAGTACGAGTTCGGGCAGTGCACCGGATCGGACTTGCCCGGATACGTCACTTCGGTCACGCGCGCGCACACGCCCTTGCAGCCGGCGTTGTTGTCGCGCCATTCGACCGAGAAATCCGCTTTGACCAGCGTATCGAGCAGGTTCGTGTAGCGCTTCGCCTGTTCGACGTCGAAGGTTGCGCGCGGCAGGTTCGAGAACATGCACGGCACGGAGATGGCAGTGGACGTGCCGCACGAGGCCGCGTGATCGAAGTACACGAGATCGGGGAGGCTCTGCAGCCGGGGATTGGTGGCGCGCGCGTAGCCGCCGAGCTGGAAATTCGCGGCGCGCGCCGTCTCGCCGACGACCAGGAACAGCACCAGCGGCTTGCGGTTGACCGGCGCCGTGCGCTGCACGTTGCCCGCCGGGTCGATCAGCGGCGCGCGCGGATTGCCGCGCTCCTTCTCGAACAGCACGCCGGCGAGACTCACGAGCGGCGCGGCGGGAGTCAGCGCGTAGCGGATGGGCTTGTGCTCGCGGAAGAACACGGCGTAGTTCGATGAGCACGCGAACAGCGCGGCAGCGCACAGCGCAAGCGCGCTGCCGATGAAGATGAGCCGCTGTCGCAAGCGCACCCGCCAGGTGGAGGAGGGCAGCTCGATGCGCCAGACCAGTATCGCCGGCACGACGCCGAGCAGCACGCCGCGGACCAGCAGGTCGAAGTTGATGAGCCCGCCGACTTCGGCGAAGTCGGTCTCGACGACGTTGCGCATCATGTCCTGATTCATGATTGCGCCGTAGGCGTCCCCGAAGTACGAGCCGAACGCAGCCAAGATGAACAGCGCGCTGGTTGCGATGCGCAGGCCGAAGCGTGTCGGCACCAGCGCGATCAGCAAAGCCTGCACGCACACTATGACGATCAGCAGCGAAAGCAGGAACAGCGCCGCGCGCGGCGTCGGATGCCACATCGCAGCAATTGCCTGGTGCCAGAACTGCAGGTTGTAGAGCAGCGCCCATGCGAGCGATGCCAGCAACGCCAGCGCGACGTCGGAAGGCAACGACAGGCCTGTCATCCAACGGGTGCGCAACCGCGCGTAGAATGCGGCGCCGAATCGAGCCGGGGCCAGTGATGTGCGAGTGGAATCCATCTGATGTTTGACGTACCCGCCGCGCGCGAGCAATCGCGATTGATTTTTCCGAGCCTGACGTCCAACCCGGTTTTGTCCGACGTTCTATGGCTGCTGGCGCTGGTGCTGCTGCTGGTCGCGACGGGCATCGGCCTGCGCGATCCATGGCCGGCGGACGAGCCCCGCTTCGCATTGGTTGCGCGGGATATGGTCGCCACGGGCGAGTGGCTGCTGCCGCGCGTGGGCGGCCAGCCTTACGCGGACAAGCCGCCGCTGTTCTTCTGGCTGATCGCCATGTGTCTCGAGGTGACCCGCTCGTTGCGCGTCGCTTTCCTGTTGCCTTCGCTGTTTGCGGGCTTCGGCTGCGTCGTGCTGGTGTACGACCTCGGCCGTCGGTTGTGGAATCGCGAGACCGGCATTGCGGCGGCGCTTGCGCTGCTGTTCACCGTCCAATTCGTCTGGCAGGTGCGCCAGGCGCAGATCGACGCGACCTTGTGCTTCTGGACGACGCTCAGCCTGTACGGATTGCTGCGACACCTGCTGCTCGGGCCGGCATGGCGCTGGTACACGATCGGCTGGGCCGCGGCCGGTCTCGGTGTGATCACCAAGGGCGTCGGCTTCCTGCCGTTGCTGGTGCTGATTCCGTTCGCGATCCTGCGCAAGCCGCAGTGGCAGCCGCGCCTGGCGGGGAATGTCCCTGTTGCCCGCTGGCTGCTCGGTCCGCTCGCATTCCTCGCCGCCGTCGGCGTCTGGCTCGTGCCGATGCTGCTCGCGGCGAGCAAGGACCCGGCAATCGCTGCCTACCGCGACGAGATCCTGTTCCACCAGACGATCAATCGCTACGGCAATGCATGGCACCATCGCGAGCCGTTCTGGTACTTCCTCGTCAAGGTCATCCCCGGGTTGTGGCTGCCGCTCACATTGCTGGTGCCGTGGTTGTTCGGCTACTGGCGCGATGCGCTGCGCGCGTTCGATCTGCGCATCGCGCTGCTCGCTGCATGGATCGTGCTCGTCGTGCTGTTCTTCAGCCTCAGCAGCGGCAAGCGCGGCGTCTACGTTCTGCCGGCGGTACCGGCGTTCGCATTGCTCTGCGCTCCGTATCTTGCGCAAGTCGCAGCGCGACGCGGGGCGCAGCGTGCGCTGTTCGTGCTTGCCGCGGTGATTGCCGTCGTGTGTGCGGCCGGCTGGATCTACATCTCGATGCGACCGGACAAGCACGCCGAAATCGCAGCGGCCTATGAGATCGACCCGCGCGGACCGTTGGCGTTGATGGCAATCGCTGCGGCGATCGTCTGCGCGATTGCACGGCCGCGGCGCGGATTCCTGGCATTCGCCGGCGTGCTCACTACGACGTTGCTCGTCGTGAGCTTCTGGGTGAATCCGCAGCTGAACAGCGCGCGCTCAGGCGAGGACTTCGTCGCGCGCATGGAGCAGGTCGCCGATCCGCGCCAGGAGCTCGGCCTGGTGGCGTTCAAGGAGCAGTACGTTCTGAATGCGCGCCGCGACATCGTGCACTTCGGCCACGCGCGCTGGCGCGAGGCGGATCAGGAGATGGCCGATGCGGCGCTGTGGCTCGCGAGCAAGCCCGGCCGCCAGCTCGTCATCAACGACGACGCGCTCGCCAAATGTTTTCATGGTGCGGCCGCGCAGGCGCTCGGCAACGCCAATCGCAACGACTGGTACCTGGTGCGGGGAGGAGCGGATCAGTCGTGCGTCGAGCGCGGCAAGCCCGGCGCCGAGCACTACTACTTGCCGCCGGGAGGGCTCGCGGGCACGCGCGCGAGCAGCTGAGCGAGCGCGTCGAAGCTGGCCGGCTTCACCAGGTGCGAGTCGAAGCCGGAGTCGCGCGAGCGCTGCACGTCGGAGCTCTGGCCCCAGCCGCTCAGCGCCACGATCATCATCTCCTTGCCCCACGGTTCGGAGCGCATGCGGCGCGCGGCCTCGTAGCCGTCGACGACCGGCATGCCGATGTCCAGCAGCGCGAGGTGCGGCTGGCATTTCCCCGCCAGCTCGAACGCTTCGGCGCCGTTCGCGGCTTTCCATACTTCGTGACCGTCGCATTCGAGCAGCAACGCGAGGCTCTCGAGCGCGTCGGGATTGTCGTCGGCGATCAGGATGCGGTGGCGTGAGTGCGACCCGGCGCTGCTGCGCGCCACGTGCCCTGTCGATGCCGGCACGTCGTCGAGCAGCGGAATCCTGACGACGAACTCGCTGCCCTGGCCTGCGCCGGCGCTGCGCACCGCGACGTCGCCCGCATGCATCTCGACCAGCTTGCGCACCAGCGCCAGCCCGATGCCGAGCCCGCCGGGCGTGCGGTCGTCGGCGGTCTCCAGGCGCGAGAACAGGTTGAACAGCTTGGCCTGCGAGTCCGGCGCGATGCCGATGCCGTTGTCCTTGACGCGAAACTCGACGGACGCGCCGTCGCGCCGCACGCTCAGGTGAATGCGGCCGCCGTCGTTGGTGTACTTGGCGGCGTTGTTCAGCAGGTTGCCGAGGATCTGCACCAGCCGCGTGAGATCGCCCCGCACCATGAGCGAGCCGTCGGGACAATCGATCGACAGCTCGTGGCGGTGCTCGGCGATCATCGGCTGCAGCGCCTCGACGGCGCGCGCGATGATCGTCTCGCTGCGCACCGGCTCCTGCGCCAGGCGGATCGTGCCGCGCGTGATGCGCGAGATGTCGAGCAGGTCGTCGACGAGTCGCGTCAGGTGCAGTGCCTGGCGGTCGATGACGTCGCGCGACCAGCGCAGCTTGGGATTTTCCAGCGGGAACCGCGACATGATCTCCACAGCGTTGCGGATCGGCGCGAGCGGATTGCGCAGCTCGTGCGCGAGGATCGCGAGGAACTCGTCCTTGTGACGATCCGCTTCCAGCAGCGCCGCCTCGGCGCGCGCGCGCTCGGCGATCTCCGCCTGCAGCGCCTGGTTCGACGAGGCCAGGTCGGCTTTGGCTTTCTGCAGGTGCTGATTGAGGAATTCCAGCTCGCGCGTCTTCTCGGCCTGCAGCGTCGTGTTCGCCTGCTCCAGCTGCGAGTTCGCTTCGGCGAGGCTGCGGTTCAGCTTCTGCAGCTCCAGCCGCTGACAGTGCAGCTCCACCAGCACCGAGACCTTGCTGCGCAGGATCTCGGGCACGACCGGGATCGACACATAGTCGACCGCGCCGAGCTTGTAGCCC
>DATEJG010000151.1:0-7886 GCA_035278165.1 Steroidobacteraceae bacterium | reverse complement strand
CTCAGCGCAGTGAGCGCATCTACGACCGAGCGATTGCGTCCCGCAAAGTAGCTCGCGAAGACGGACGTATCGCGCAGCCGGATGCCGAGCGGCAGCTGCTTCGTGTCCATCTAGGTGTCCGTCTGGGCAATCCCGCGACGGCGGCGGCTGACCTCGATCGCTTTGCGCGAATAGGTGATCACGTAGTCCAGGCCGCTGACGACAGTCGTCACGAAGACGAGCGCGCCGAGGATGGTTATCGCAATCTGCGGTGCGAAGTCACCCGCGCGCGCAGCAACCACCAGCAGCAGGAAGATGATCTGACACAAGGTGTTCAGCTTGCTGATGGCCGTGGGTCGTCCCTGCAGCTCGCCGTAGCTGTAGAGAGACTTGTAGATGATGGCGCCCGCCGTGATGATCGCGTCGCGCGCGACTGCGGTCGCCGCCAGCCACACCGGGATGACACCGAGCGCCCCCAGCGTGACGAACACGCCGACCAGCAGGATCTTGTCGGCGAGCGGATCGAGGATCTTGCCGAGCTCCGAGGTCCAGCCGAAGCGCTTTGCGAGAAATCCGTCCAGGCCGTCGGTCGCGGCGGCGAACGCGAACATGCCGAGCGTGAGCCAGTAGTTGTCGGTCACCAGGAGCCACGCGACCGGCACGACCAGCAGCATGCGCAGGATGCAGAGCGCATTCGGAATGTGCCGCATCTCAGGGCTGGTAGCGGAACGCGAGCCGGTCCCCGGCCGACGTCCCATCGGAACCGTCCGTCGGCACGAGGCGGTGATCCAGCGCGATCGCACGTCGCAGCGTCGTGGCATCGCCGCGCACCGCGAGGCGGAAACGCATCTTGTCGCCTGCGACCTGCTCGAGCGCCACGCCGCGCACCAGCGTCATGCCTTCGAGATAGTTCAACGTCGCCGCATAGGCGTCGAGATTGGCGATGCCGGCGACCTCGACGATCACGCTGCCGAGCGAGCCCGCGGCCGTGGCGAACACGTGAGCGAACGTGTCCGCGGTGAGGTGCACGCCGTCCTCGATGCCGCCGGTTTTCTGTGCAGCGCCATCGTTCGAAAGCAACGTCCACTGCACGACTCCGCCGCGCGAGCGCCCCAACAGCACTGCATTTGCCTCGTAGCGCGCCGCGGCCTGCAGCAGCCCGGGGCCGTCGGACGAGGCTTCGGCGCGCTCTTGCGCGTCCATCACCGGCCACTTCAGCGGCAGGCCGCGCTCGCGGGCAACCTTGGCAATCGCGTCGCGCTCCGCCGCGGGCGTGTCGGCAGCGAGCCAGCGCCATGCGCCGCCTGCTTCCTCGACGCCGAACATCACGACCGTCGCCGGACGCTCGCGCCCCCAGATCGGCAGGCCGGCGCTCGACAGCAGCCGGTCGACCGAGGTGCTGTCGAAGCCGACTTCGAGCACGTTGTCGGCGGTGAAGCCGAAGCGCTGCACGTACTGCCGGGGATCGTTGACCGGCGCACCTACGCGGGCGGGCGCGTCCCGCTGGCCGCTGACGCGGACCAGGACCGTCTTCAGCGCTTCGACGAACGCCGCGTCGCGCGAGTTTTCGACCGGCTGAGCGGTCTCGTACAGGTCGGAGACCGTGACGGCCCGGGCCGGGGCGAGGACGAATACCGTGGACAGCAGCGCCAGGCTGAGGCAGAGGAACCGTGACATCGGTGTAAAATATCACAGCCCTCGTCGAACCCTCCCAGCAGCTCGAGCCACCATGCCCACCGACTCGATTACCTACAAAGATGCCGGCGTCGATATCGAGGCCGGCGACGAGCTCGTCGAACGCATCAAGCCGGCCGTCAAGCGCTCGCTGCGCCCCGAAGTGCTCGGCGGCCTCGGCGGCTTCGGCGCGCTGTTCGAGATTCCGCTCGAGCGCTACCGCAAGCCGGTGCTGGTCTCCGGCACCGACGGCGTCGGCACCAAGCTGCGGCTGGCGATCGAGACCGCGCGCCACGACACGATCGGCATCGACCTGGTCGCGATGTGCGTCAACGACGTGGTCGTGCAGGGCGCCGAGCCGCTGTTCTTCCTCGACTACTACGCGACCGGCAAGCTCAGCGTCGACGTCGCCGAGTCGGTCATCAAGGGCATCGTCGAAGGCTGCATCCAGGCCGGCGCGGCGCTGATCGGCGGCGAGACGGCGGAGATGCCGGGCATGTACGCCGCGGGCGACTACGACCTGGCGGGCTTCTGCGTCGGCATCGTCGAGAAGGACGCGATCATCGACGGCAGCAAGACGCGTCCCGGCGACGTGATCATCGGCCTGCCCTCCTCCGGGCCGCACTCCAACGGCTACTCGCTCATCCGCAAGCTCCTGCAGGCAGCCAAGGCGACGCCGGCCACGAAGCTCGGCGGCGCGTCCCTGTACGACGCACTGCTCATGCCGACGCGCATCTACGTCAAGCCGCTGCTCGCGCTCGCCAAGTCCGTCCCCGTGCACAGCTTTGCGCACATCACCGGCGGCGGACTGACGGAGAACATTCCGCGCGTCGTGCCGGCCGGCCTCGAAGTCCTGCTCAGTGCGCAGACGTGGGAGCGTCCGCCGGTGTTCGACTGGCTGCAGCGCGCCGGCAACATCCCGGCGGAAGAGATGTACAGGACGTTCAACTGCGGCATCGGCATGACGGTGTGCGTCGCGGCCGAGCATTGCGATCGCGCGCTCAAGGTGCTGCGCGAGCAGGGCGAGCAACCGGCGGTCATCGGCGAAATCCGCCGCGGCGACGGCGGCGTCATCATTCGCGAATGAGCCCGCATTCCGCGGACGCCGGCACCGGCGCAGCGCTGCCGATTGCGATCCTGATTTCCGGCCACGGCACCAACATGCGCGCGATCGCCGAGCGCGCTGCGGCCGGCACGCTGCCGGTCGAAGTGCGCGTCGTGGTCAGCGACAAGCCATCGGCCGCCGGGCTCGCAACAGCCGCCGCGCTCGGCATCGCCACCCGCGTCCTCGAACCGCGCGCTTTTGCCGACCGTGCAGCCTACGACCGCGCGCTCGTGCAATTGCTCGCAGAGTACCAGCCGCGACTCATCGTGCTGGCCGGCTTCATGCGCATCCTCACGCCCCATTTCATCGGAGCATTCGCCGGACGCATGCTCAACGTGCATCCCTCGTTGCTGCCGAAGTACCGCGGCCTGCACACGCATCGCCGCGCCATCGAAGCGGGTGAGGCGCTGCACGGCGTAAGTGTGCACTTCGTCACAGAAGAGCTCGACGGCGGCCCGGTGATCCTGCAGGCCGAGGTACCGGTCGTGCCCGGCGACACCGAAACGACGCTTTCAGCGCGAGTTCAGCGCAGCGAACACAGGATCTACCCGCAAGTGATCGACTGGTTTGCGCGCGGGCGGCTGCTGCTGCAGGACGGCCGCGCGTGGCTGGACGGAATGCCGCTGGATGCGCCGCTGCGGGAACCCGCGCAGCCGGCCAGCGGTTAGCGCAAAGTGCCTCGGCGCCTGGAGACCGAATGCGAACGCTCGCCATCCTGTTGACATCGACGCTGCTGGCATCGACGGCGCACGCCGAGGGCGCAGTGCCGCAGCCGTTCACGGCAACGTACTCCGTCAGCTACCGCGGCATCGGCGCCGGCACGATCACGTTCGCGCTGTCGCGCGATCCGGCCACCGGCCACTACACCTACGAAACGCATCCCAATCCCGGCACGCTCGCGCGGCTCTTCGTGAGCAAAGCCGCGGTGGAGCGCAGCGTCATGGAGATCGACAGCGACGGCACGCGGCCGATCGAGTGGCGGCTCGACGACGGCAAGTCCGGCACCGACGGCGACGGCGAGCTGCACTTCGACTGGTCGAACAACTCGGTGCGCGGCGTGATCGAAGGCGAGCCGGTGAATCTCACGGCGGAGCCCGGCACGCAGGACCGCTCGTCGATCCAGATCGCGGTCACGACGGCGCTGCTGCGCGGCGTGGAGCCGGGCACGATTCCGCTGATCGACGACAACCGCATCAAGCGCTACGTCTACTCGAAGAAAGAGAGCGCAACGGTGGACTCGGCGCTCGGCCGGATCGATACGGTGATCTACGAAAGCACGCGCGAGGGCGGCTCCAGTCGCACGTCGCGCTTCTGGATGGCACCGAGCCTGGAGTACCTGCCGGTGCGCGCCGAGCAGATCCGCAAGGGCAAGGTCGAGACCGTGATGGTGCTGCAGAAGCTGGAACGCCGTGAGCCGGGCTGAGGCCCGCCTCTCTAGCCCTGCCGGAACTGCTTCGCGAGCTTCAGGCCCTGCCCCTGGTAGTTCGAGCTGATTTCCTGCCCGTAGAGGATCGACGGCGCCTGCGCCATGCGCTCGTAGCGCAACCACCCGACCGTCTGCCCATGCTCGAGCAGGAACGGAACCTCGTGCGAGCGCACTTCGAGCACGCCGCGGCTGCTGCCGGCTTTGCCGGTCTGCGGGTTCCAGCCGAAGCCGGGATCGAAGAACCCGGCGTAGTGAACCCGGAACTCGCCCGCGCGAGTGTCGTACGGCAGCATCTCCGCCGCATAGCCCGGCGGGACGGCGATGCCCTCCTTGGTCATCAGGATGTAGAACTCGTCCGGCACGAGCGCCAGCGACGATTCCTTGTGCCAGTAGATCGGCTCCCAGAAGTCGCGCGGATCGTAGTCGCGCCGCTCGAGGTCGATGCGCTGCGTGTTCTTCTTGGCGCGCCAGCCGATGAGCGAGTCGCCGCGGCGCGCGCCCTCGAGATCCACCGTGAACGGCAGCTCGCCGGGCCGGTCGCCGAGCCGCGCCCGCTCCTCTGCGCTGCGCGCATCCACGATGTTCCCCTCATCGAGCAGCGTCTTCCACTCGGCGGCGGGAATCTGCTTCGCGACCGTGCCGCGGGCGCGCCGGAAGCGCAGCTGATTGAGCCGGGTCCCGCTCTTCACGACCACGCTGAAACTGCGCGGCGCGATTTCGATGTAGAGCTGCCCCTCGTAGCCATCCTCGACTTCGTCGAAGTGCGTCGCTTCGTCCGCGATCAGCCGGGTCAGGATGTCGAGCCGCCCCGTCGAGCTCTTGGGATTGGCAAAGGCCGCGACCTCGCTGCGCAGCGAGATGAACTCCGCGAGCGGCACGACGTAGACGCGGCCTTTTTCCAGCACGGCGCCGTTGGCGAGATCGATCCTGAACCGCTCGAAATCCGGATCGAGCTCCTGCATCTTGCGCATGACCTTCACGCCGCGACCCGGCAGGAAGCTGGTGTCGACCGGATAGGCGTATGAGCCGAGCCGCAGATCGATGCTCGCGGGCTGGATCTGATCGGGCTCGATGTCGCGGAGGATCTCCGTCGTGATCTCGCGGCGCTCGACCATCTCGCGGATGGCCTGGTACGGCAGAATTCCGGTGTAAACGGACTGCCGCATCGACACGTCGCCAGCACTGCCGGGGTCAGTCAAGTCTCGACTCCTCAGGTGTCTTCCATCGTGATCGCCGGCGGCGCGACGGCCGGCGCCAGTGCGGTGCGCGCGAGGCGCGCTGCCGTCCTGCGCGCCAGGTCGATGTATGCGCGTCCCAGCGGGCTGTCCGGCTCCGCGACAACCGTCGGGCGGCCGCTGTCGGCCTGCTCACGGATGCGGATATCCAGCGGCAGCTCCGCCAGCAACTCGACGCCGTATTGCTCTGCCATGCGCCGCCCGCCGCCGGCGCCGAAGATGTGCTCCTCGTGCCCGCACTGCGAGCAGACGTGGGTGCTCATGTTCTCCACGATGCCGAGCACCGGCACTTCGACCTGCTGAAACATGCGCAGGCCCTTGCGTGCGTCGAGCAGCGCGATGTCCTGGGGTGTCGTCACGATGACGCCGCCGCTGAGCGGCGCGCGCTGCGTCAGGGTCAGCTGCGTGTCGCCGGTGCCGGGCGGCATGTCGACGATCAAGTAGTCGAGGTCGCCCCAGCGCGTCGTTTCCAGCAGCTGGACCAGCGCCTGCGTGACCATGGGACCGCGCCACACCATCGGCTGCTCCGCGTCGATCAGGAACCCGACCGACATCACCTTCAGTCCGTGCGCAGCGAGCGGCAGCATGGTGCGTTGATCGGGACTGGTCGGACGCTCCCCGGCGATACCCATCATCAGCGGCTGACTCGGGCCGTAGATGTCGGCGTCCAGCAGACCGACTGCCGCACCCTCGTGGGCCAGGCCCAGCGCCAGGTTGGCAGCGACGGTGGACTTGCCGACGCCACCCTTGCCGGAGGCGACGGCGATGATGTTGCGGATGCCCTGGATGGGTCGCAGCTTGCCCGCGGCTGCGTGCGGCGCGACCTGCCACTCGACGTTGACGGCGATCTGACGACTGCCCGCCAGCGGACGCAGTCGTCGCTCGATCGCAGCGACGAGCTCGTCCTGGTAGTGGCGCGCCGGGAATCCCAGGGCGAGCACGATCTGCAGACGCTCGTCATCGAGCTGCCATGCGCGCACGGCGCCGGCGGCGCGCAGCTCCAGCCCCAGGTAGGGGTCGACGTATGACTCGACCAGCTCGCGCAATGCAGATTCGGACTCGGATGCTGTGTTCATGGGAAATCGGGCCGGGCGCTGGCGGGCTGCGGATTGTAGCCGGCCGGGCCGGCCGCCGCCTGCGCCGCGGCAGCCGTGGCATAATGATTTCCAACACAGAAATGCGGACGTCAGTGCCATTTCCCCTGGGTGCCAGCTTCTCTAGGCTGTGCGGGTCGCCGGATCCCGCCGGGTGGTCGTGCGCCACCGCGGGCCGCACCGGGGCCGTCATGTCCGCTGCGATCGAGACCGGGACCACTGGATGAGTTTCTTTTCGGATCTGAAAGCTGAGCGGCTGATCGCGGAAATCCGCGGACTCGGCGATCCGCTGCATCCGGATTCGCAGAAAGCCTTCCAGAAGCTCGCGAAGATCGGCCCGGGCGCGATCCCGAAGATCCTCGACGCGCTCGCCGTCGCCGACAAGAAAGAAGCCGCCTCGTACGTCGAGATCCTGACGCAGCTGGTCGACAACAAGACGTTCCCCATCCTGGTCGAAGGCCTGAGCGACGGCAGCCCGCGCACCATCGCGGCGGTGAGCTGGGCGCTGACGGCCAGCCACAACTACAGCCCCACGCTGCTGATCGACCTGCTGGGGCGCGACGATATCTCCAAGCCGGCGGTGCTGGAGATCATCGCGGCACAGAAGCAGCGCTTCACGGTGCGCGACCTGCTGCAGCACGCATACAGCCAGGAAGCCAACGAGAAGGTGGCACTGTTCCGCATCATCGGCGAGCTCGCCGACGTGGCGTCGATCCCCGAGCTCACCAGCCGCATCGAGGGCAAGGATTCGGTCGCGCGCATCCACATCATCAACATCCTGTCGCGCTTCAACCGGCCGGAGGTGTCGGCCGCGATCCAGACGCAGCTCAAGGACCCCAACAAGATGATCCGCCAGGCCGCGCTCAACGCCCTGGCGAAGATGGACGGCCCGATCGCGATCGGCCCGGTGTGCCAGCTGCTGCGGGACGCGGATCTCGAGGTCGCGAACCGCGCCATCGACGTCGTGGTCCGCGCCAAGGACCCGGACACGATGAAGTACCTCGTCGAAGTGCTCAAGGACGAGAACGAATATGCGCGGCGCGCCGCGGTCGAGGTGCTGAACCACCTCGGCACCGCGCGCGACATCAAGCATCTGTTGCAGGTCATCAAGGACGATGACTGGTGGGTGCGCACGCGCGCCGCGGACGCGCTCGGCAAGATCGGCGGCCCGCGCGTGGTCGACGCCGTGATCGAGCTGATCCGCGACGAGGACGAGGAAGTGCGGCGCGCGGCGATCGAGATCGCGTCACCGGTTCGCTGCACATCGGCCATGCGCTCGACATCACGCTGCAGGACGTCCTCACCCGCCGTGAGCGGATGCTCGGCAAGGATGCGCTGTGGGTGGTCGGCACCGACCATGCCGGTATCGCGAC
>DATEJG010000150.1:0-12716 GCA_035278165.1 Steroidobacteraceae bacterium | reverse complement strand
TCTTGAGTCCCGCGCTGTCGATGTCCGTGACCTTGCCATCGGTGTCGTACTCGCGGATGGCGAGCGTGCTGTTGCCCCACGTCCAGCCCCGCATCGGACCGAACGGCTGATACAGCACGTTCGAGAGGATCGTGGACGAGCCGTTCAGCAGCAGACTCGTGACCCTTCCATCGGTGTACCCATAAGTGATAGCACTGCCGGAGGGCAGCGTAAATGTCTGCAGCCGACCTGCGCTGTCGTAGGCGTAACCGATGCTCTTCGTCACACCCATGCTCTGCTGCCTGGAGAGCACCCGGCCGTGCGTGTCGTAGCTCCAGGTAGTCGAGCCTGAGGCATCCGTCACCTGCGTGAGCCGGCCTTTTTGATTCGTGCCGCTGTCGTAGGTGTAACCGATCGTCTGGTCCGGATACGTGACGCTCGTGACGCGATTCAGGGCGTCGTAGGCGTAGGTCGCGGTCTTCGATCTCGCGTCGGTACGGGTGACGAGGTTGCCACCGGAGTCGTACGTGTTCGCGGTGGTGCCCGTGTCCGGGCTCACCTGCTGCGTGAGATCGCCAAGTCCGTTGTACGTGTAGCTCGTGACCTTGCTTCGTGGATCGGTCACCGAGATCAGCTGATCCAAGCCATCGTAGCCATACTTCGTGAGGCCCGTTGCCGGATCCGTCACTTGCGTCAAACGATCGAGCTCGTCGTACGCGTTGACCGTATTGCGACTCAGTGGAGCGTTGACACCGCGAGTGTTGCCGTTGTTGTCGTAGAGCAGGCTCGTCGTGACGGCTGCCGTACCGGCAGCGCCGATCTCTTGGGAGATGCGGCTCAGCGCATCAAACGCGCGGCCGCGTGTGGTCGCTAACGCATTCAACGGATCGAAAGCCTCCTCTTTGGTTCGATTGCCGGCAGTGTCGAGCGTGTATGCGATGCGATTGCCTTCGGCGTCGTTCACGCCGGTGAGGCGATGCGCCGCGTCGTAGGTGTACTCGAGGAAACTGCCATCCGGGAGTATCGTCTTCTTGAGAAGACCAGTTGGCCAGTAGTCGAAGGTCGTCTGCTCGAGGCCGACTGTCCGTGACGTCAACCGCTGACGAAGGTCGTACGTGAGCGTCGTTACGACGCCGTTCGGATCAGTGATCGTGAGCGGTTGACCGTGCGCGTTGTAGGTATCGTAAGTGGTCGCATGTCCGGCCGCGTTTGTCACCGACGCCAATTGCCCGCACTGATAGCCGGTGCTGCAGGTGTAGTAGGTGTACGTCGTAACGTCGGTTACGTCCGTGCGCGGGCCGTCGGCTGTTAAAACCTGACCGAACGCGTTGTATGTGTATGTCCAGCTTCGGGGAGTGCCGCTACTCGTCGCGCTAAACGCCGAAGTCCCCGTGTCATCGGTGGTTGCTTGCTCGATCTTCTTACAGACGACTGCAATCGCAGCGCCGTCGGGCAACAGTGCCGTGCCGGGCGCGCAGCTTGCCGTCCCGCCGGCAAACGGATCGGGCTGACCGTTGTAGACCCACGTCGTGATCCTCTTCGGCTCCGCGCGCGCAATAGGAAGGTTCCAATCGAGGTGCCATTGCGTCGTGATCTTGCGCTGGCGCGTGTTTGCGGGAATGGTGTGCGCGGCGAGATTGGCGGGACAGGCGATTCCGCTCGCGACACCTTCCAGTCGAACGGTTTCCACGCCGTGTGCCGAGTCGTTCGCGTAGCACGTGCGGTTGCCTCGATCGTCCATGACGGTCGTGACCAGTCCGCTTGCATCATAGGAAAGAGATTTCGTGCTGGCGGAGCTGCCGGCGCCCGCCGGTAGCCACCGTGATGTGACCCTGCGCTCTCCGTCCGGCCCCAGGTCCCAATTCAACGTTTCCGTCGCGTTGCTGGGCGGGCGCTGAATTTGTCGGGAGCCGCTCGAACCTCCGAAGTTCGTGTTGAGGGTAAACTTGTCGACCGCGCCCGCCAGTTCGGTGGAGATGGGGCCCGCCGAGTCGTACTTATAGGTCGCGTAGCGGACCTGATTCTCGTCAGTCTGCCCGGTCAACCTACCGGCCGCAGCAGTGCTTGATGACACACCCGAGTGGGCGGCTTCGTCGTACAGATAGGTGCGGCTGGTCGCGTCGGGATAGGTCACCGCAGTGACGAGCGCGACTCCGTTGATCGCATACTGCAGCTGGTGACCATCCGGCAACGTCACGGTGTCGTAGGCACCGGCAACCAGCGTCGGACTCGTTCGCGAGTAGACCAGCTGCCGCCCGCCCGGATTTGCCGTCACTGTCAAAGTGCTTGCGCTTGCAGCATATGTGAGCGATCTGCCATGCGCCTGGACCTCCTCCAGCAAATGTCCGTCGAGGTCGAACAGATCGAAGCGCCCTTGCCGATTGCGCAGCAACCAGCGCTGCGTCCCTCCCGGTCCCGCGATCAGCGTCAGCTGCGGTTTGCTGATCGCTGTAGTGGCGAACGTACCGCCGCTCTCGGTGAAGACAGTGCGAGCGCCGCGCGCGCCGGTTACCCACACCTGCGGCGGGGTACCGGAAGCCGGTGACGTGGTGAGCTGAAACGATGTGGGTCGATCGACGGCTGCCGGCGCCGCACCTGTGTAGAGTCCTTCAGGGATCAATCGCACATTGGCGTTGAGCGCAACAGAGTCATGTCGAACCGATGAACGCCCCGTAAAGTCGGTAATCGCAACATCGTGATTCCAGCTCCAGCGACCGGCCTGACTGGAATAGTCGCGCGATACGCGCAGCAAACCGTCGGCCGAGGCGTAGTCCGTTTCTGATTTGATTTTGGCATTGCCCACCGCATCGATGGGGGCGCCATAGAGCACCGGAGGTCCGGGCCGTGCGCAATCGGGACAATCGGGCACGAAGCGCACACAGTCCAGGTCGTAGACGATGTTTTGAATGCCGTTCACCGTCTCGTAGTGCTGGTTGTAGCTCATCGCGCTCCAGCCGGTCGGGCACTGGAAGACTGCGCTGGCAGCGATCCCGATGTTGGGGTTGTACGTGACAGTCGGCCCAACGGGCGGCTGGCCGTTGCATGCGGGCGCGTAGTAGGTCGATGTCATCCCACTTGTCCCGAGGAAGGTCGAAACGCCATTGACCTTCGCCATCCCCGGGCCAGGCACAGTCGGCGGATCGTGGATGATTCTGGTGCACGAGCCACAGGCATTAGAGATGCATTGCGCGTAAAGCGCTTCTGATCGCGCGTTGAATGCATCGATGACGGATTGCGGTGAGCTGAAGTCTCCACTGCCGGCGCCGTAGAGTCGCCAAGTCGTGGTGATTTTGCGGTGCTCGTCTTTGGCGAAGACAGCCGTTGGCCAGGCGAAGCCGACAACGATAACAATCGCAAGAATCCGTCGCGTGATCGCTGGCATCGATTGCTCCCCAATTTCCGTGAGCCGACGCAGCCCAGGGAGAGCGCACCCGTTGCCATCCCTGAGCTGGTGTCTTTTTATTGACGCGTGCGAAGCTACGCCGCGCTTTGCTCAAAGGTCAATCAGGAAAAGGATTGTTTGCAGAGTCAGGCTGAAGCCTGACCCGCAAAATCTCTCGCGTACGACATTCGAGCGTCCGCAGTCACGGCTCTTCCAGGTACTCACAGTGAAGGCTCATCCCGCCGCGCGCTCTCGGAATCAGCTCGCATTCGATGTCGCTGATGAACAGCATGAAGAGTACGGCGCCAACGATTGCGCCTGCTGCGAAGAGGTTTTGAAATCGGCGCAGCTCGAGCGCGAATGGCTGCGACATCAGCACGAAGCCTGCGGCGCACGGAAAGAAAATGAAGAGTCCCGCTTTCCACACGGCTCGATGATGCTGTTCGGGCACTAACGGTCGCAGGTAGTCGCCCAGGACGATCAACGACAACAACACGATCGCCGCGACAACCACGACCTTGACGATGACTTTGACCAGACCCGCGATCAGCATCACGGCACCACGTAGCTGCGACCAGCTTCGACGAACTCCACACCGTTGGCAGTCGCGAACACAGCCGGGAACGTCTTGTACGCTTCAAACTTGACGTCGTCGCGCGCCTGCAGCGGCGTAGACACATGGAAATGCAAGTGCGGCCCGGTGCAGCGTCCGGTGCAGCCCGAGTAGCCGAGCAACTGTCCCGCTTTGACCGCCTGCCCTGTCGTGACGGCGACGCCTCGCTGGCGCAGGTGCAGGTAGTAGCCGATCGTCCCGTCACTGTGCCGCACCCAGACGTAGTTGGCGCGCGCGTTCTCGACGCCGTCACTGCTCGATTCGTTCGAGGTGCCATCGGCGCCAACCACTACTCCGGCGCGCGCAGCGCGGACCTCAGTGCCGATCGGCGCGCTGAAATCGACCGCATAGCGCTGCGACCCTGTATGCGAGCGCGGGTCGTCGTATGCCTGGATGATGCGAACGCTGCTGCCGCTCGCGAAAGGCAACCGGTACACGGCGGTAGATTCGTGTTGCACGGTCTGCTCGCCAACGTGAATGGCGATGTGCCACTCATAGTTCCAGCGACCTTGCGCAGGGATCTGATAGCTGAACAGCTTGCCGGCACGCGGCATCTGGCTCGTCTTGAAATGAAGCGAATGATTGATGGCGCCGAGGCCGCGCTGGGTACTCGTGACCGCAACCGTGTATGGCTGGTCGGTGAGCAACTCGTAGTCGAAGTCCAGAATGGATTGCGTGCGGACGACCGTGACGCAGACGGCTGCCGAGAAGCATCGGGTTCGATTAGTAGTGTCGGTGTCCGCGTGTGCGATCGGCAGCAACACGAGCGCGGCGCTCGCGATCAACAATCTGCGCACTTGCTTTGCCTCGCTAGACCTCCGACTGCGCAGCGTACTTGAGCATCGAGGGTTAGATGGGGATGGTGGTCACACTATGAGAGGGCTGCAGAGTCAGGCTGAAGCCTGACCCACAGGGAGAAGAGTCGGACTGAAGCCCGAGCTACCGGGTCCGATAGCCGGAGGTGATCGGGTAGCGCCAGTCGCGGCCGAACGCGCGATCGCTGATGCGTACGCCGGGCGGTGCTTGCCGGCGCTTGTACTCGTTGCGCTTCACCATCTCGAGCACGCGACCCACAGTGGCGCGATCGAAGCCGCGCGCAGAAATCTCATCCACCGACAGGTTGTCTTCGATGAACAGCTCGAGGATCGCGTCGAGCACTTCGTACGGCGGCAGCGAATCCGAGTCCTTTTGATCGTGCCGCAGCTCCGCGGACGGCGCGCGCTCGATCACGCGTTGCGGAATCACCTGCCCGATCGAGTTGCGATACCTCGCCAGCCGGTACACGAGCATCTTGCTGCAGTCCTTGATCGGCGCGAAGCCGCCGGCCATGTCGCCGTACAGCGTTGCGTAGCCCACAGCCATCTCGCTCTTGTTGCCGGTCGTGAGCACCATGCGACCGGTCTTGTTCGAGATCGCCATCAGCAGCAGGCCGCGACAACGCGCCTGGATGTTCTCTTCCGTCGTGTCCGGTTCGCGACCGGCGAACACGGGCTGCAACGCGCCGAGCGCGGACTCGAACATGCCTTCGATCGAGATGACGTCGTAGCTCACACCCAGTGTGCGCGCTTCTTCTGCCGCGTCTTCGAGGCTCATCTGGGACGTGTAGCGCGACGGCATCATCACCGCGTGCACGTGCTCGGCGCCGAGCGCATCGACAGCGATCGCAAGCGTCAGCGCGGAATCGATGCCGCCGGAGAGGCCGAGCACGATGCCGGGAAAGCGATGCTTGCCGACGTAGTCGCGTACGCCGAGAACCAGCGCGTTGTAGGCGCTCGCTTCCTCGGACAGCTCCGGCTCGATCTGACCCGGACGCGGCACCGCCTTGCCGTCGACGAGGTCGATGTCGACCGCGTAGACCACCTCCTTCAACGGCGCCGCGTGCTGCACGACTTCGCCAGCAGCGTTCATCACGAACGATGCGCCGTCGAAAATGAGCTCGTCCTGCCCGCCGATCTGGTTGACATAGACGACCGGCAGCCCCGTGTCCCTGATCCGCTCGCGCACGATCTCTTCGCGACGCCGCTGCGACTTCAGCGAGTACGGCGAGGCGTTGATTACCACGAGCAGCTGCGCGCCCGCTGCACGCGCAGCGCGGGCGGGATTCGGCTCCCACACGTCTTCGCACACCAGCAACCCGACGCGGATACCGTTCAGCTCGACGATCCTGCTTTCGTGACCGGGTTTGAAATAGCGCTTCTCGTCGAAGACGAGATAGTTCGGCAGCTCCTGCTTGTGATAGTTCGCGAGCACTTTGCCGTCGCGCATCAGTGCCGCTGCGTTGTAGATGGTGTCGTCCGCGTAATCCGGATACCCGACCATCACCGCGATGCCGCTCACCTCGTTGCGCACGCGCTCCATCGCCGCAGCGACCTGGCGCTTCATGCCCTTGTGAAACAGCAGATCCTCGGGCGGATAACCCGAGAGCGCGAGCTCCGGAAACAGGATGAGGTCAGCCTTCAGCCGATCGCGCGCATCGGCGGCCGTATCGATGACGCGCTGAGCATTGCCGCCGACGTCGCCGACGAACAGGTTCAACTGGGCAAGAGCGATCCGCAGAGACATAGACGAATTCTATGCCTATTGGCCGACCGCTGCCGACCGACTACTTCTTCCGCGCGGGCGCCTTCTTTGCAGGAGCCTTCTTCTTGCCGGCCCCACTCTTCTTCTTTCCGACCTTGGCGGGCTTGGCGCTCTTGGCGAGAGTTCTCTGCTTCTTGCTGCCACCCTTCTTCTTTCCGAGCTGCTCCGCAATCGCCTTCCCCAGATCCGCCGGACTCTTCACCGTGCGGACACCGGCCCGTTCCAGCGCCTTGAACTTGTCCGCAGCCGTACCCTTGCCGCCCGACACGATCGCGCCCGCGTGGCCCATGCGCTTGCCCGCCGGCGCAGTGACGCCAGCGATGTAGGCAACGACTGGCTTCGTCACGTTCTTGCGGATGAACTCCGCCGCAGCTTCTTCATCCGAGCCGCCGATCTCGCCGACCATGATGATGCCTTCGGTCTGCGGATCCTCTTCGAAGCGCGCCAGCACGTCGATGAAATTCATGCCGCGCACCGGGTCGCCGCCGATGCCGACGCACGTGCTCTGACCGAGCCCGGCATTGGTGGTCTGGAACACCGCTTCATACGTCAGCGTGCCGGAGCGCGACACGATGCCGACGCGTCCCTTCTTGTGAATGAAGCCCGGCATGATGCCGATCTTGCACTCGCCCGGCGTGATGATGCCGGGGCAGTTCGGGCCGATCAGCAGGCTCCCGTAGCTCGACAGCGCGGCCTTCACCTTCACCATGTCGTTCACCGGAATACCTTCGGTGATGCACACGATGAGCTCGATGCCGGCGTCGGCCGCTTCGAGGATCGCATCCGCCGCGTACGGCGCCGGCACGTAGATCATGCTGACCGTCGCGCCGGTTTCCTTCACTGCTTCGCGCGCGGTGTTGAACACCGGCAGACCGAGATGCTTCTCGCCGCCACGACCGGGCGTCACGCCGCCGACCAGCTTGGTGCCGTAGGCGAGGCACTGCTCGGAGTGGAACGTGCCCTGCTTGCCCGTGAAGCCCTGACAGATGACGCGTGTGTTCTTGTTGACGAGGATAGACATGTGACTACTTCTGCTTGGCGGCCGCGACGACTTTCTTCGCCGCGTCGGTCAGATCTGCTGCGGCGGTGATCGCGAGGCCGCTCTTGGCGAGCAGCTCGCGACCCAGCTCGGCGTTCGTACCTTCGATGCGCACGACGACGGGCACGCGCACGCCCACGTCCTTCACAGCGTGGATGATGCCCTCGGCGATCATGTCGCAGCGGACGATGCCGCCGAAGATGTTCACCAGGATCGCCCGCACGTTCCTGTTCGAGAGAATCAGGTTGAACGCCTCGGTGACGCGCTCGCGCGTGGCGCCGCCGCCGACGTCGAGGAAGTTCGCCGGTGCGCCGCCGTGCAGCTTGATCAGGTCCATCGTCGCCATCGCGAGCCCGGCGCCGTTGACCATGCAGGCGATATCGCCTTCGAGCGAGACGTAGTTGAGCTCGTGCTCGGCCGCGGCGCGCTCCATTTCGTCTTCCTGGCTGTTGTCGCGCCACGAAGCCAGCTCTTTCTGACGGAACAGCGCGTTGTCCTCGATGTTGATCTTGGCGTCGAGCGCCACGAGCTTGCCGTCGCCGGTGACGATCAGCGGGTTGATCTCGACCAGGCTCGCGTCCTTCTCCAGGTACAGGCGGTACAGCGCCTGCGCGATGCTGGCGAACTGCTCGATCTGCTTGTCCTTGAGCCCGAGACCGAAGGCGAGCACGCGGCACTCCGAAGGCTGCAGCCCGGCAGCCGGATGCACGTTCACGCGGATGATCTTCTCCGGCGTGTGCGCGGCGACCTCTTCGATGTCCATGCCGCCCGCAGCCGACGCGATGAACGCGATGTGGCCCTTGTCGCGGTTCAGGACCAGGCTCAGGTACAGCTCGCGCGCGATCTTCGAGCCTTCCTCGACGAACACCTGGTGGACCGGCAGGCCTTCGGGCCCGGTCTGATGCGTCTTGAGGCGCGTGCCGATCATCGCGGCTGCGGCCGTGCCCGCGGCTTCCGGCGAATCGACGAGCTTCACGCCGCCGCCTTTGCCGCGGCCGCCGGCATGCACCTGCGCCTTGACGACCCACTTGGCGCCGCCGATGCGCCGCGCCGCTGCCGCGGCCTCCTCGGCATTCGCCGCGACATAGCCGGTCGGCACGGGGATGCCGTATTTTGCGAACAGTTGCTTGGACTGGTACTCGTGCAGATTCATAGGATGCGTGCCGGGCCGCCCTGTAGACTGAAGTAACGACGTGAAAGGCCGCGTATTCTGCGGGAATTCGCCGCCGATGCAAAGCAAAGCCACATGAAATCGCCGCTCAGCGAGCTGACGGTTACCCACGAGATGGATCTGGGCTGGCGCGTGCTCGCGCTCGTCAACCTGTTCCGGCTGCTCGTCGCAGTGTTGCTGACGACGATGTTCGCGACCATCACGCCCACGCGCGTCGGCCAGGCGCACCCGGCGCTGTTCCTCGCCGTGACCGCCGCTTATTTCGTGTACGGGCTGCTGTGCATCATCTCCGTCAAGCGGCGCTGGCCGGATGTCACCGTGCAGGCAATCGCGGGGCTGTGCATCGACATCGCGGCTATCACATTCCTGACATATGCGAGCGGCGGCATGACCAGCGGCCTGGCCGCGCTGCTGGTGCTGCCGATCGGCGCCATCGCCTTCATCGTGCGCCAGCGGCTGGCGCTGGCTCTCGCGGCAGTCGCCACGATCGCCATACTGGTTCAGCAAACGCTCACAGCGCTGGACCTCAAGGGCGACGCCGGCGACTTCGCCTCTGCCGGCATCATCGGCGCGCTCATATTCGTAGTGACGCTGGGCATCGGTCCGCTGGCCCGCAACCTGCGCGAGAGCGAGGAGCGCGTGCGCCAGCGCGAGGTCGACGTCGCCAACCTCGCCGAGCTCAATCAGTTCATCGTCCAGCACCTGCGCGAGAGCATCCTGGTCGTGGACGCAAACGACACGATCCGGCTCATCAACGAATCGGCAGCGCTGCTGCTGAATGGCGCGAGCGTGCCGCAGGGCACGCCGCTCGGCGAAGTCTCGCCGCGACTGCTGTACCTGCTCACGACCTGGCGGCGGCGCTCGGACGACTGGCACCTGGCCACGATGACGATGCTCGCGTCGGACGGCGGCAGCATGGTGCAGCCGCATTTCGTCTCGCTCGACAGCAGCGGGCGCGGCCCGACGCTGGTCTTCCTGGAAGATACGACCCTGATCGTCGAGCGCGTGCAGCAGTCGAAGCTCGCGGCGCTCGGCCGGCTGAGCGCCAGCATCGCGCACGAGATCCGCAACCCGGTCGGCGCCATGAGCCATGCCGCGCAGTTGCTGGCAGAGGCGCCGGATTTCACGCCGCAGGAAAAGCGCCTGACCGACATCATCACCAGCAACGGCGAGCGCGTCAGCACCATCATCAACAACGTGCTGCAGCTGTCGCGGCGGGACACGACCCGCCCGGAGCGCATCGAGCTCAACGCCTGGCTCGGGGAATTTCTTGCCGAATTTCACCAGACATCCGAGGTCGACGACCGCACGATCCGTCTGCTCGACGCTTTCGGCGACCTCGACGTGCGCGTGGATCCCTCGCATCTCTATCAGCTGCTGTGGAACCTGTGCGAGAACGCGCTGAAATACGGCCGCCGCGACGGGAGCGACGCGCCGGTCGAGCTGCGCACCGGCCGCATCGCAACCTCGGACCGGCCGTTCCTCGAGGTGCTCGACCGCGGCCCGGGCATCGAGGAGCCGGACGCGGAGCGCATCTTCGAGCCGTTCTTCACCGGCTCCAAGGGCGGCACCGGCCTCGGCCTGTTCATCGCCCGCGAGCTGGCACAGTGCAATCGCGCCGCGCTGATCTTCGAGCCGCGCAGCGGCGGTGGTAGTATTTTTCGCGTCGTGTTCGCCGATCCTCAACGTTGGGAATCCTCGTGACCAAACCGCGCGCGCTCGTCGTCGACGACGAGCCAGACATCCGCGAGCTGCTCGGCATCACGCTCGAGAGAATGAATCTCGATGTGACTACGGCCGAAACGATCGGCGCCGCGACGCGCGAGCTGCGCGGCGGCACGTTCGATCTGTGCCTCACCGACATGCGGCTGCCGGACGGCAACGGCCTGGACATCGTCGAGTGGATTCAGACACACAAGCCGCAGACGCCGGTCGCGGTGATCACGGCGCATGGCAACGTCGAGACCGCGGTGCGCGCACTCAAGCTGGGCGCGTTCGATTTCATTTCCAAGCCGCTCGACGTCGTGGCGCTGCGCAAATTGATCCAGGCAACGCTGAAGCTCGGCGGCGCCTCGGAGACCACGCAGCAGCTGCCGCAGGTGAAGCTCCTCGGCCGCTCGCGCGCGATGGAGCAGCTGCGCGAGATGATCGAGCGTGTCGCGCGCAGCCAGGCGCCGGTACATATCTATGGTGAGTCCGGTACCGGTAAAGAGCTGGTCGCGCATCTGATTCACGACGCCGGCGCGCGACGCGACGGCCCGTTCGTGCCCGTGAACTGCGGCGCAATCCCCACCGAGCTGATGGAGAGCGAGCTGTTCGGTCATAAGAAGGGCAGCTTCACCGGCGCGATCGCCGACAAGCAGGGCCTGATCCAGTCCGCCGAGGGCGGCACGCTGTTCCTGGACGAAATCGCCGACCTGCCGCTGCACATGCAAGTGAAACTGCTGCGCGTCATACAAGAGAAGAGCGTGCGGCCGGTGGGCGAGTCGAAGGAGGTCCCGATCGACGTGCGCATCCTCTCGGCCACTCACAAGAACCTGGCTGCGCTGGTCGCGGAGGGGAAGTTCCGCGAGGACTTGTTTTATCGAGTAAACGTCATCGAGATCCGCGTGCCGCCGCTGCGCGAGCGGTTGGAAGACATCGATGAGCTGGTCGCTGCAATCGCCGGAAAGCTCGGCCGGCAGATCGGCAACCGCTCGCTGCGAGTGACGGAGGCGGCACTCGGCGCGCTGCGCGAGTATCACTTCCCGGGCAACGTCCGAGAGCTGGAAAACGTGCTGGAGCGAGCCGCCACGCTGTGCTCCGGCGGCGTGATCGATATCGGCGACCTGCAGCTGCGGCCGAAAGTGGCAAACACCGAAGTGCCCATCCCGAACACCGTCGCACCCGGTGAGAAGCTGGGTGACGCGCTCGAGGACATCGAGCGTGACGCAATCGTGCGCGCGCTGGAGCAGACGCGCTACAACAAGACCAAGGCGGCGCAGCTCCTGGGCATGACGTTCCGCTCGCTGCGCTACCGGATCAAGAAGCTCGGTATCGAGTGATTTTTGCCGGCTTTGTGAAGCCTCTCACGCGCCGCGGGTAGCTCCGCACGTCCGGATTATGTAGCGTACGGCGCCACCAAACGCTCTATCTCCGGAACGACCATGCAACAAGAGTCTTCGCTACGCCGCCGCCTGCTGCTGGGGATCTTCGTAGTTTCGGGCTTTACCGGACTCATTTACGAGTCCATCTGGTCCCACTACCTGAAGCTGTTCCTGGGTCATGCCGCTTACGCACAGACTCTGGTGCTTGCGATCTTCATGGGCGGCATGGCGATCGGCTCATGGCTGGTAGCACGCTATGCCAACCGCATCCGGCACCTCCTGTGGGGGTACGTGCTGGTCGAAGGCATCATCGGCCTTCTCGGCATCGTGTTTCACCGCGGGTTCGTCGCGATCACCGACGTGTCGTTCGCCTCGGTGATCCCGGCCCTGTCCTCGCCCATCAGCATTCACGCCTACAAGTGGACGCTCGCCGCGCTGCTGATCCTGCCGCAGTCGATTCTGCTCGGCACAACGTTTCCGCTCATCAGCGGCGGCATCATCCGGCGCTGGCCGCAGTCACCAGGCGCGACGCTATCGATGCTCTACTTCACCAACAGCCTGGGCGCCGCGGTGGGCGTGCTGGTCGGTGGCTTCGTCCTGATCCGCGCCGTCGGTCTGCCAGGCACGATTCTCACGGCAGGCCTGCTCAACGTCGCGCTCGCGCTGGCCGTCTGGCTGATGGTTCGTGACCAGATCGAGCCGCAACCTCAGCCGCAGGCGAGCATGGCCGTGCCAGCGGCCGGCAGCGTCGACCGCTGGTTCCTGATTGCTGCATTCCTTACGGGTGCCGCGTCGTTCCTGTACGAGATCGGCTGGATCCGCATGCTGAGCCTCGTGCTCGGCAGCTCGACGCATTCTTTCGAGCT
>DATEJG010000149.1:0-43830 GCA_035278165.1 Steroidobacteraceae bacterium | reverse complement strand
GGCGCTCCTTCTGCTCGAGCCACGACGAGTAGTTGCCTTCCCACGGGATGCCGTGGCCGCGGTCGAGCTCGAGGATCCAGCCGGCGACGTTGTCGAGGAAGTAGCGATCGTGCGTCACCGCGATCACGGTGCCGGGGTAGCTCTCGAGGTAGCGCTCCAGCCACGCGACGGACTCGGCGTCGAGGTGGTTGGTCGGCTCGTCGAGCAGCAGCATGTCGGGCTGCGACAGCAGCAGCCGGCACAGCGCGACGCGGCGGCGCTCGCCGCCGGAGATTTGCGTGACGTCCGCATCCCACGGCGGCAGGCGCAGCGCATCGGCCGCGATTTCGAGCTTGCGCTCCAGCTCCCAGCCGCCCTTGGCGTCGATCGCGTCCTGCAGCTTCGCCTGCTCTTCGAGCAGCTTGTTCATCTGCTCCTCGCCGAGATCGGGATCGGCGAACCGGTCGCTGACGGCGTTGAAGCGGTCGATCAGCGACTGGATTTCCGCGACGCCCTCGACGACGTTGCCGCGCACGTCCTTCTGCGGATCGAGCTGCGGCTCCTGCGACAGCAGGCCGATCTTGATGCCGGGCTGCGGCCGGGCCTCGCCTTCGATCTCCTGGTCGGCGCCGGCCATGATGCGCAGGAGCGTCGACTTGCCCGAGCCGTTCAGGCCGAGCACGCCGATCTTGGCGCCGGGAAAAAACGACAGGGAGATGTCCCGCAGGATGATGCGCTTGGGCGGCACCACCTTCGAGACGCGATTCATGGTGTAGATGAACTGGGCCATGTGAGCGCTGTGACGGACGGCTGGAGGAGGGGGCCGCATGATAGCGGCCCGTGCTAGTCTCGGCACGGGGGAGGGGGCTCGAAAAACCGTCGCGTGTTCCGCCAAGGCCCGCCGTGACCGAATCCGACTGCAACGTGCTGCTGATCGCCGGCGACGAGATCGCGCGCTATGGCTTCGGCGAAGGTCACCCGTTCGGGCCCGACCGTCACGAAGCGTTCATGCGCGAGCTGCACACCTGCGGGCTCGATGGGCGCGTCCAGCGCGGCTCGGCGCGCGCCGCCTCGCGCGAGGAGCTCGAATCGTTCCACACGCCCGCGTACCTGGATCTGGTGCGTGAGCGCTCTGCCAGCGGCCACGGTTACCTCGATGCCGGTGATACACCGGCATGGCGCGGTGTCTACGAAGCGGCCAGCAACGTCGTCGGCGCCACGCTCAATGCGGTGGATGCGGTGATGTCGGGGGACGCGCGCCGTGCTTTCATTCCGATCGCCGGCCTGCACCACGCATCGCGGGGCCACGCCGCCGGGTTCTGCGTGTTCAACGACTGCGGCGTGGCGATCGAGATGCTCCGGCGCCGGCACGGGCTCAAGCGCGTAGCTTATGTCGACATCGACGCGCACCACGGCGACGGCGTGTTCTACGCGTTCGAGGACGACCCCGACCTGCTGTTCGCCGACCTGCACGAGGACGGCCGCTTTCTCTATCCCGGCACCGGCGCGGCTGCGGAAACCGGCGTCGGGCCGGCGCTCGGCACGAAGCTCAACCTGCCGCTGCCGCCGGGCGCGGGCGACGAGCAGTATCGCGCCGCGTGGCAGCGGGTGGAGGACTACCTGCACGCCGGACGCCCCGATTTCATCCTGTTCCAGTGCGGTGCGGACAGCCTCGAGGGCGACCCGATCACGCACCTGCGTTTTACCGAAGATGCGCACGCGCACGCCGCCGCGCGGCTGTGCGCAATCGCCGACGAGCTGGGCCACGGGCGCGTGGTCGGAATGGGCGGCGGCGGCTACAACCGGCGCAACCTCGCGCGGGCGTGGACGCGAGTCGTGCAGTCGTTCGTGGAAGGCAGCGCCTAGCCCGCTTCTTCCGTACAATGAGCCTCCCCCACCGCGAGGCTCCCGATGTTTCCCAAGAGCATGACGATTTCCGGGTTCGACCCCGAGCTGCAGGCTGCGCTCGACGCCGAGCAGCGTCGCCAGGAAGACCACATCGAGCTGATCGCGTCCGAGAACTACGCCAGCCCCCGCGTGCTGGAAGCGCAGGGCACCGTCCTGACGAACAAGTACGCCGAAGGGTATCCGGGCAAGCGTTATTACGGCGGGTGCGAGTACGTCGACATCGCCGAGCAGCTGGCAATCGAGCGCGCGAAGAAGCTGTTCGGCGCGGCATACGCCAACGTGCAGCCGCACTCCGGCTCGCAGGCGAACGCAGCTGCGTACCTGGCGCTGGTGAATGCCGGCGACACGATCCTCGGCATGAGCCTCGACCATGGCGGCCACCTGACGCACGGCGCGAAGGTGAATTTCTCGGGCAAGCTGTTCAAGGCGGTGCAGTACGGGCTCGATCCGAACACCGGCGAGATCGACTACGTGCGCGTCGAGCAGCTCGCGCAGGAGCATCGGCCGCGCATGATCATCGCGGGCTTCTCCGCCTACTCGCGCGTCATCGACTGGGAGCGCTTCCGGCGCATTGCCGACGCTGTCGGCGCCTACTTCGTCGTCGACATGGCGCACGTCGCCGGCCTGGTTGCTGCCGGCATCTACCCGAACCCCGTGCCGCACGCGGACGTGGTGACGACCACCACGCACAAGACGCTGCGCGGCCCGCGCGGCGGCCTGATCCTGGCGCGTCCGAACGACGAGATTCACAAGAAGCTCAACTCGCTGGTGTTCCCGGGCACGCAGGGCGGTCCGCTGATGCACGTCATCGCCGCGAAGGCCGTTGCGCTGCTCGAGGCGCTGCAGCCCGACTTCATTGCGTACCAGAAGCAGGTGCTCGCGAACGCGCGCGCCATGGCCGGCGGCCTGATGAAGCGCGGCTACAAGATCGTCTCGGGCGGCACGGACAATCACCTGTTCCTGGTCGATCTCATCGACAAGAACGTCACCGGCAAGGACGCCGATGCCGCGCTCGGCCGCGCGCACATTACCGTGAACAAGAACGCGGTGCCGAACGATCCGCGGCCGCCGTTCGTCACCAGCGGGCTGCGCATCGGCACGCCGGCCGCCACGACGCGCGGCTTCAAGGAAGCAGAGGTGCTGGAGCTCGCCAACTGGATCGCCGACGTGCTCGATGAGAACCTGAGCGAAGCGGCGGTTGCGAAGGTGAGGGGGCGGGTGGAGGAGATATGTCGGAGGTTTCCGGTATACGGTACGTGACACAGGTGACACAGGTGACACAGGTGACATAGGCAAGAACGTTCTTGCCTGTGTGTCACCTGCGTCACTTGTGTCACCTGTGTCACTCTTTCCCTCATGCACTGCCCTTTCTGCAACCACGAGGAAACCAAAGTCATCGACTCGCGGCTGGCCGGCGAAGGACAGCAGATCCGCCGGCGCCGCGAATGCCTGCACTGCGGCGAGCGCTTCACCACGTTCGAGACGGCCGAACTGGTGATGCCGCGCATCGTCAAGAACGACGCGAGCCGCGAGCCGTTCGACGAGAGCAAGCTGCGTAACAGCATGTTGAAGGCGCTGGAGAAGCGTCCCGTGTCGAGCGAGGCGCTCGACGCGGCGGTCGTGCACATCTGTCACAAGCTGCGCGCGCTCGGCGAGCGCGAAGTGAACTCGCGCCTGGTGGGCGAGCTGGCCATGGAGGAGCTGCACAATCTGGACGAGGTCGCCTACGTGCGCTTCGCGTCGGTGTATCGCAGCTTCCAGGACGTCGACGCGTTTCGCGAGGAGATCGAGCGCATGCGCACCCGTCGCGGCAAGGCGGCGGAAAGCCAGCTGGCATTGTGGACCGGTCCGGAAGCCGGAAAGAAAAGATGAGCGCGGCGTTCGACTCGCGATTCGACGAAGAGATGATGCGCCGCGCGCTCGATCTCGCGCGTCTCGGGCGCTACACGACGGATCCCAATCCGCGCGTCGGCTGCGTGCTCACGCGCGGCGAGCGCGTGGTGGGCGAGGGCTGGCATCGCAAGTCCGGCGAAGCACATGCCGAGGCGCTGGCGCTCGCCGCTGCAGGCGAAGCGGCGCGAGGCGCCACTGCTTACGTCACGCTCGAGCCGCATTGTCATCGCAGCCGCACGCCGCCATGCACCGACGCGCTGATCCGCGCCGGCGTCAAGCGTGTCGTATGCGGCATGCTCGATCCGAATCCGCAGGTTCACGGCGCGGGCGTCGCGCAGCTTGCGGCGGCCGGTATCGACGTGCAGAGCGGGTTGCTCGAGACGGAAGCGCGCGAGCTGAACCTCGGATTCGCCAAGCGCGTGACCAGCGGTTTGCCGCGCGTGACAGTCAAAGTCGCCATGAGCCTCGATGGCCGGGTTGCATTGGCGAACGGCGTGAGCAAATGGATCACCGGTGAGCCGGCGCGCGCCGACGTGCAACACCTGCGTGCGGCATCGAGTGCTGTCTTGACCGGAATCGAAACCGTGCTCGCGGACGACCCGCAGCTCAACGTCCGCGATCCGGCGATCGATCTGCTCGGCCGGCAGCCGCTGCGCGTCGTGCTCGATACGCGACTGCGCATGCAGCCGAAGGCGCGCATGCTGAGTTTGCCGGGCGAGACGGCGGTGTTCACCGCTGCAGATGCGCAACAGGCCAGTGCCCTGCGGCAGGCGGGAGCGGAGATCGTCACCGTGCCGCGCGACGAGGACGGTCATGTCGACCTGCGGAACGTGCTCGCGGAGCTCGGCAGGCGCGAGTGCAACGAGGTGCTGGTCGAAGCCGGCCCGACGCTCGCAGGGCGGTTTCTGCAGCTCGGACTCGCTGATGAGCTGATCGTCTATATCGCGCCGATCATTCTCGGATCCGAGGCGCGGGCGATGGCGCTGCTGCCGCCCCTGTATCGCATCGAGGACGTGCTGCGTTATACGCTACGCGACATGCAGCGCATCGGTGCGGATGTAAAGCTCACGCTGCGTCCCTGACCCATGTTCACCGGAATCGTTCAAGCCATCGGCGAAGTGCGCGCGGTCACCGCGCGAGGCGGCGACGTCGAACTGTCGTTCGCCGTCGGCGCCCTCAGCCTGGAAGGCGTCGCCATCGGCGACAGCATCAGCGTGAGCGGCTGCTGTCTCACAGTGACGCGGCTCACAGCCGATTCGTTTGCCGCGGATGCTTCGCTCGAGACTCTGCAGGTGACGACGCTCGGTCGCTGGCGGCCGGGCCAGCGAGTGAACCTGGAAAGGGCGTTGCGTGCCGGCGATCCGCTGGGCGGTCACTACGTGACGGGTCACGTGGACGGCATCGCGACGGTAGTCGGCACCGTGGCCGATGCGCGTTCCTTGCGCATGGATTTCGAAGTGCCGGCGGCGCTGGCGCGCTACGTCGCTCGCAAGGGATCGGTGTGCATCGACGGCGTCAGTCTGACCGTCAACGAGGTTGCGCAGAGCCGCTTCGGCGTCAACCTGATCCCGCACACGCTCGAGGTGACGACGCTCGGCGCCTGCGAGCCGGGCACGCAAGTGAACCTGGAAGTCGATATCATCGCGCGCTACGTGGAACGCCTGCGGTCATGAAACTGAACAGCATCGACGAGCTCCTCGCCGACATGCGCGCCGGCCGCATGGTCGTGGTGATGGACGACGAGGATCGCGAGAACGAGGGCGACCTGATCATCGCCGCCGAGCACGTGCGCGCCGAGGATGTGAACTTCATGGCTCGCTACGCGCGCGGCTTGATCTGCCTCACTCTGACGCGCGAGCGCTGCCGCCAGCTGCGCCTGCCGCTCATGGTGAACGACACCAACGCCGATCACCGCACCAACTTCACGGTTTCGATCGAAGCGGCGGAGGGTGTGACGACCGGCATCTCCGCGCACGATCGGGCGCAGACGATCCGCGCAGCAGTGCGTCGCGACGCGCGTGCCGAGGACCTGCGTCAGCCCGGCCATATCTTCCCGGTGATGGCGCAGCCCGGCGGCGTGCTCACGCGCGCCGGTCACACCGAGGCGGGGTGCGATCTTGCGCGCCTTGCCGGGCTCGAGCCCGCCGCGGCGATCGTCGAGATCATGAACGACGACGGCACGATGGCGCGCCGGCCGGACCTGGAGCGTTTCGCGCAGGAGCACAAGCTCAAGATCGGCACGATCGCCGACCTGATCCGCTATCGCCTGGACAAGGAGCGCTCGGTCGAGCGCATCGCCGAGAGCATGGTGCGCACCGAGTTCGGCGAGTTCCGCATGTTCTGTTACGAGGATCATGTGAATCGCACGGTGCACCTCGCGCTGGTGGCCGGCGAGCTCGACGGCGCGCGTGTGCCCCTCGTGCGCGTGCATCTCAGGGACACGCTCGGCGACGTCGTCGGTATCCGCGACCGCGTGCTCGGCTGGCCCGTGCGCTCGGCGATGCAGCGTATCGCCCAGGAGGGCGGTGTCATCGTGATCCTGCGTCCCGAAGAGACGCCGCGTGAGCTGATGGAAGCAGTCGAAGGCATCGGTCGCGAGCAGCCGGCGCCGCACGCCGGTGCCAAAGTGTTGCGCACGTACGGTATCGGCGCGCAGATCTTGCGGGATCTCGGCGTCACGCGGATGCGCGTGCTGTCGGCGCCGAAGCAGATGCACGGTCTGTCGGGCTTCGATCTGGAAGTGGTGGAGTACGTGGATGGATAACATCAAGACGATCGAAGGCGACCTGCAGTGCCGCGAGCTGCGCTTCGCGATCCTCGCGGCGCGCTTCAACGATTTCATCGTCGAGCAGCTGATCCGCGGCGCGGTCGACGCGCTCAAGCGTCATGGCGCCTCGGACAAGCAGATCGAGATCGTGCGCGCGCCGGGTGCCTACGACATGCCGCTGGTGGCGCGCAAGCTGGCACAGAGCCGCAAGTACGATGCCGTCGTAGCGCTCGGCGCCGTCATCAAGGGTGCGACAGCGCACTTCGACTATGTCGCAGGCGAGTGCGCGAGCGGCCTCGCGCGCGTCTCGCAGGAGACCGGCGTGCCGATCGCATTCGGCGTGCTGACTACGGACAGCATCGAGCAGGCGATCGAGCGCGCCGGCACCAAAGCGGGCAACAAGGGCGCAGATGCAGCCGTGACGGCGATCGAGCTGGCGAACCTGTTGCGCAGGATCGAAAGTTGAACAGACCGGCCAGCAGGAGCACGCGCGCCCGGTCCATCGCACGCAAGCTCGCGATGCAGGCGCTCTACCAATGGCAGCTGACGCAGCAGTCCGCCGCCGAGATCAAAAAGCAGTTCCTGGAGAGCGAGGACTCTGCCGGGGTCGACCGCGAGCACTTCGAAGAGCTGGTCGGCGGCTGCATCGCCGGCTACGAGCAGCTGGCGGCCGCGCTGTCGCCGTTCCTCGACCGCCCGCTCGATCAGCTCGATCCGGTGGAGACGGCGATCCTGCTGATCGGCATGTACGAGCTGCGCCAGCGCGTCGACATTCCGTATCGCGTGGTCATCAACGAAGCTGTCGACCTGTGCAAGCGCTTCGGCGCGACCGACGCACACAAGTACATCAACGCCGTGCTCGACCGCGCTGCCCGCGAGCTGCGCGCAGCGGAGAGAGACTGAGAAAACCAGGCTCTTCCTTTTTCATGAGTCTCGGCGAATTCGACATCATTGCCCGCTACTTCGCGAGCCACGACCATCGCGGCGACGTGCTGCTCGGCGTCGGCGACGATGCCGCGGTGCTCGATGTCGCCGGTGAGCGCCGGCTGGTGGTGGCGATCGACACGATCGTCGAGGGCGTGCACTTTCCTCGCAGCATCGATGCCAGCGCGGTCGGATATCGCGCGCTTGCGGTGAATCTCAGCGATCTGGCCGCGATGGGCGCCGAGCCGGCGTGGATGACGCTGTCGCTGTCGCTGCCCGACGCGGACGAATCCTGGATCGCCGGGTTTGCGTCCGGCCTGCTGGAGCTGGCCGGGCAGCACGACGTCGCGCTCGTCGGCGGCGACACCGTTCGCGGTCCGCTCGTCGTGACGATCCAGGTCGCCGGGTGGGTCGAGCCGGATCGCTGGCTTACGCGCGCCGGCGCAAAGCCCGGCGACCTGCTGATGGTCTCGGGCATTCCCGGCGAGGCTGCCGCCGGTCTGCATGTGATTCAACAGCACATGCCGCTCACCGAGACGGCCGCGCAGCTGCAATGGCGCTTTCTGCGGCCGCGACCGCGCATTGCATTGGGGCGTCAGCTGCGCACGCTCGCGACTGCGGCGATGGATGTCTCGGACGGATTGCTGACGGATCTGCAGAAGCTGTGCACCGCGAGCCGTTGCGGCGCGCTGCTGAATGTCGATGCGCTGCCGCCGTCGGCGCCGATGCGGCAGTTGTTCGCCGAGGATATCGTCATCGACTACGCGCTCGCCGGCGGCGACGACTACGAGCTGCTCTTCACGCTACCGCCGGATCGACTGCCGGCGCTGCTTGCGCAACGCGATCCCGCGCTGCCGCTGACACAGATCGGCATCATGACATCGGGCAGCAGCGTGCTGTGCGAGCGGCACGGCGGCGTGTTCGCACCGCGTCGCAGCGGTTACGACCATTTCGGCTCTGGCAACGCCTCATGAGCGTAAAGCGGCCGTTGCGCTGGAGTGCCGATCCCGCGCTGCTGCGCGATCCGATTCACCTGCTGGCGTTCGGCTTCGGCTCTGGACTGGCGCCGCGCGCGCCCGGCACTTTCGGGACGCTGGTCGCGGTGCCGATCGTGCTCGGCGTGATGCAATTCGGTTTCACGGCGCACCTGGCATTCGCAATCGTCGCCGCGCTCGGCGGCGTCTGGCTGTGCGGGGAGAGCGCGCGCCGGCTGGGGGTGCACGATCACCCGGGGATCGTCTGGGACGAGATCACGGGATATACCGTGACGATGTTGGCAGCTCCGCCGGATTGGTACTGGCTCGCCGGCGGATTTCTGCTGTTCCGCCTGTTCGACATCTGGAAGCCCTGGCCGATCCGCGAGGCCGATCACAGTCTGTCCGGCGGGCTGGGAATTATGCTGGATGACATCATTGCAGGCGTTTTTGCAGGAGCGATCCTGCTCGCCATACGGCTCCTGAACTGATGACAGCCAACAACGTAAATGCCGTGAAGCGCGACCCTCGCAATCCCGAGAAGGTCGGCAAGTACGTCATCGTCAAGGAAGTCGGGCGCGGCTCGACCGGCGTCGTGTACCTGTCGAACGATCCGTACTACCGCCGCGACGTCGCGATCAAGGTCTACAACATCGAGTCGCACGACGAGGACCGCGCGCGCGTCACGCGCAAGATGTTCCTCTCGGAAGCGCACATGGTCGGCATGCTGCAGCATCCGAACATCCTGCCGATCTTCGACGCCGGCGAAGAGGACGGCCGCTACTACATCGTCACCGAGCACGTGCATGGCGCGCGCACGCTGTCGGCGTACTGCAAGCCGGACAACCTGCTGCCGGTCGACGACGTCGTGGAGATCATCTACAAGTGCGCCAAGGCGCTGCACTACGCGCACAGCCGCGGCGTGATCCACCGGGACATCAAGCCGTCGAACATCATGCTCACGCAGGCCAACGACGTGCGCATCATCGACTTCGGCATCGCGCTGGTCGCGGACTCGGAGATCTCGCGCATCGAAGGCATCGCCGGCAGCCCCTCGTACATGTCGCCGGAGCAGGTGCAGTCGCTGGAGATCACCAACCGCTCCGACCTGTACTCGCTCGGCGCCGTGATGTACGAGCTGCTGACCGGCTTCCGCCCGTTCCGCGGCGGCAACCTGTCGAAGCTCCTGCACCAGATCGTCTACGCGACGCCGCAGCCGATCCTCGCGCTGCGCAAGGACATCCCGGAAGTCCTGGAGGACGCGGTCGCCAAGTCGCTGCAGAAGGAGCCAGCCAAGCGCTACCGCAACGGCCTGGAGCTGGCCGGCGACCTGACGCGCGTGCACCAGACGCTGCGCGAGGGCCTGTCCAAGCTCGACAGCCAGGAGCGCTTCTCGATCCTGCGCACGCTGAAGTTCTTCCACGACTTCTCGCAGTCGGAGATCCTCGAGGTGCTGCGCGCCAGCACCTGGCAGGACTACGAGAAGGAGGAGGAGATCGTCAAGGAAGGCGAGATGGACGACCGCTTCTACGTGATCGTCTCCGGCAGCGTCGCAGTGATGCGTAACGGCCGCGCGGTCGGCCAGCTCGACGCCGGCGAGTGCTTCGGCGAGACCAGCTACGTGCGCGGCGCCAAGCGTCTGGCGACGATCAAGGCCCTGGCGCCGGTGACGCTGATGAAGGTGAGCTCCACGCTCCTCGAGCAGTCCTCCGCGGCCTGCCAGCTGCGCTTCAACAAAGTCTTCCTGCGCACGCTGATCAGTCGTCTGCAGAGCCCGAGCTGACGAGCTGCACCAGCTGGCGTCCGGCCAGCACGGTGATTTCCCCACGAGCGACGGCGGCCGTCGTCATGTCTGCCAGCTCCGGCAGATTCGACGCAACGATTTCGATCCCTGCCACGCGCGATGCGTCGGGCGCCAGGGCGATGCGCACCACGCGGTGCGGTCGCAGGCCGTTCTGGATCGCGATCAACCTGCCATCGACGGCATAGAGCCCATCGATGCCGCCTACGAACGTCCCCTCGGCCGCGGGGATTGCGGCCACTCGACCGGTCTTCGGATCTACGGTCCACAGGCCGCGCAGATCGGCGACTACGAGCCGGCTCGCTGCGGCGAGGTACGTCAGGCCGTTCGGATAGCCGAACGTCCCGGGCTCGATCAGCGGCCGCCACTTTGCGTCGGCGGTGAGTTGCCAGACTGCACCGCGTTCCGAGTCGGACACGGCCAGTGTTCCGTCCGGCAGCAATGCGATGTCGTTGCAGAGCGTGCGCTGATCCGGCAGCGGAAAGCGCTGGACGGCGCTCTGCTGCAGCGAGATGCGCAGGAGCACTGAATGCGGTGTGCGCTCGTCGAGTCCGGTCGAGCACGCCCACACCGCGTTTTGCTGGCTGTCGGGGCGGACTCCAAGGAGGCGGCGCGATGACTGCGTTTCGCGCCACAACTGCTTCGTCGCACCCGTCCGCGCAACGCGATAGAGGCTGCCGTTCGCAGAGCCGAGGATCCACTCCGAGCCGAGCGCCGCGATGCCCTCCGGGTCGAGATCGGCAGGATCGAGGCGGATCGTGCGGGCGATTCGCCCGGACGGTTGGCCGTTGCGCGTCGTCGTTTCGCGCAGTGTGCGTGTGGCGGAATCGACCGGCAGCGTTGCGAAGGTGCTGCGCTCCCAGAACGCGTAGTGATAGCCGTGTCTGGCAAGCCAACGCAGCTCGACCAGCGCCGGTGCCGTGCGATCGCCCAGCGTGAGCGCTTCGGCATGCAGGAACCGCAGCGTCGGGTTGGTCGGCGCCCATTCGGCCAGCTCGCCGGTCGTGGCGACGAAGCGTTGCGCGTCGCGCTGCTCGCGCGCCTCGATTGCCTGCCGGTACAGGGCCATCGGGTCGGCGAGTGCAGCTGCGGCGGCCACGAGCAAGCCAGTGATCATTGTGCGCACCATTCGGCGTATGCGGGCGCTGCGCCGTCGTCGAAGCTGCTATAGCGCGGCGACCAGTCGAGCTCCCGCGCGCGAGTCGGGTCGAGCGCGACATCGCGCTTCATCACCTCGATGGTGTGCGGGTCGTGCATGTCCGCCACGGCGGATTCGCTCTCCGCCGATGCAGACGCACCGCAGACGCTCGCCATGCGTTCGAGCGTGCGGCGAACGCTGAGCGGATGATTGTCGACCGCGTCGAATACTCCGCGAGCTGGCGTCTCCACGAGTCTCGCGTACAACGAGGCGAGGTCGCGCAGATGGATCAATGACCAGCGGTTGTCCGCGCAGGCGGCCAGGTAGGGGAGGCGCCCGCGCTGCCGTGCGGCCGCGAACAGGGTCGAAACCGTGCCGCCGGCGTGTCCGCCATAGACCATTCCCAGCCGGACGATTGTGTTCGAGGAATGCTCTTGCCCGGCAAACACCATCTGCTCCGCTTCATGCCGGGGCGCAGGCCAGTAGCCGTTCGACGTGTAGATGAGCCGCCGGCCGCGCAACAGCTCACGTACGGCGCACCTGTCCAGTTCGAGATTCTCCTTGCCGTCCTGCGAGTATTCGAAGGCGGTATGAACGACTACGTCGGCGCGCGCGGCCTGGTCGCGATAGGTCTCGGGTCGTGCGAGTTCGCCTGGCACCGGGCGTATGCCGGCGGCATCCAGGCGCTCCAAGCTGCGCTTGCTTCGGGCGAGGGCCGCGACCGCGTGGCCACGCGCTTTCAGCCGGGCTGCGACCGCGGAGCCGACGTAGCCGGTGGCACTGGTGAGGAATACCTGCATGCGAAGCTTGCCAAGCGAGTGAGCTTGCTTGCAGTGTATGGACATGAGCGCGCGGCGACTGTCGAAATCTTCTGTCCCGGCGACGGCGCAGTGGGAGCCCGGGTATCGCGTCGCCTGGCGCTATGCCGACGATCGATTCGCCGTCGCCGACTGGAGCTGCGGTGGCACGCGATCCGCCGTGTCGCCTGCGGACGAGTTCACGCGATACTTCGAGATCAACCTGCACCGCCGCGGATGGCACGTCCGCTCGGTGGCACGGCAGCGCTACTTCATCGATCCTCTGCATCACAGCCTGTGGCCGGCGGACAGCGGATTCCGCCTCTCGCACAACACGACGCATCCGCAAGCGGCGACATTGCTGTTCGTCACGCGTGAGCTGATCGAGGAGTCGCTCGCGTCGCTCGATCGCGTCCGGAGCGCGACGCTGTACCGGCTGCGTACATCGCCGGCGCACTGGCGTTCGAGCGAGCTCGCGGCCGGTCACGCGCGGTTGCTCGCGACGGATCCTGAGGATCGTCTGGCGCTCGAGGAGCATTCGCTTGCGCTGATCCGGCGCGTCGTCGCCGAAGCGTCGGGCGCACCCGGCATCGGTGTGCGCTCGCCATCGGCACGTCGCAGCGCGGCGGTCGACAGAGCGCGCTCGTACATCCTGAGCCGCTATCGCGAAGCATTGTCGCTGGCATCGATCGCGGCCGCCGCGGGCATGGCGCCCTCGACGTTGTGCGAGAGTTTTCCCAGCGTCGTGGGCATGCCGGTGTGGCGCTACGTGCAGCGACTGCGCCTGCAGGATGCAGTGCTCGCATTGGGCGAGGGCGCGACGGATCTTGCTGCTCTCGCGCTCGACCTGGGATTCAGCTCACACAGCCATTTCGCGCAGGCGTTCCGCGCGCATTTCGGAACCTCACCCTCGCGCTTCCGCGGTGGTGTGGGGCAGGCTTCAGCCTGACTCCTTGTCTTTCTCGATCAGCGCGTACGCCGAGTGGTTGTGGATGGACTCGAAGTTCTCCGCTTCGACCACGTAGGCGCGCACGCGCTCTTCGTTGTTGAGGCGCACGGCGACGTCGCGCACGATGTCTTCCACGAACTTCGGATTGTCGTAGGCGCGCTCGGTGACGAACTTCTCGTCGGCGCGCTTCAGGATGCCGTACACCTCGCACGAGGCTTCCGACTCGGCGATGTCGATCAGCTCTTCCAGCCACATGTGACCGTCGACGCGCGCCTTGATCGTGATGTGCGAGCGCTGGTTGTGCGCGCCGTAGCTGGAGATGCTCTTCGAGCACGGGCACAGGCTGGTGGCGGCGACCACCACCTTGAGCCACAGCTCCGGCTTGCCCGCGTGCAGCTCGCCGATGAGCGAGGCCTGGTAGTTCATCAGGCTCTCGACGCCCGACGCGGGCGCCTTCTTCATGACGAAGTACGGGAAGTCCATCTCGATGTGGCCGCTGCGCGCATCGAGCTTCTCGGTCATCTCCAGCAGGATGTCGCGGAACGACTCGACCGAGATCTCGCGCTCGTTCCGGTGCAGCACCTCGACGAAGCGCGACATGTGCGTGCCCTTGAAGTCGTGCGGCAGGGCGACGTACATGTTGAAGCTGGCGATCGTGTGCTGCTCGCCGCTCGAGCGATCCTTGACGCGCACCGGGTGATACACGTCCTTGATGCCGACCTTGTTGATCGGGATGCGGCGCGAATCGGCGCGCCCCTGCACGTCTTCGATTGCGTCCTCGGGAGGCACTGCGCTGGTGGGAAGAGTCGCCATGGGTTCGGTATGCAGAATCGAGGGGCGGAACGGGCTCACTGGGGCCGCCGCCAGTATAAAACAAGGGTGGCTCCGCACTAGCCGCTGGCCGCCAACCGCTTCCCCGCCTGCCACCAGCGCGTGATTGCGCTCTCGACCGACGCGCGATCCAGCCCGGCCGCCGCGAGGCAGTCCTCGCGCGAGCCGTGCTCGATGAACCGATCCGGAATACCGAGATTCAAAGTCGGCATGCCGTGGCCGTTCGCTGCCAGGCATTCGTTGATGGCGCTGCCGGCGCCGCCCGCCACGACGTTCTCCTCGACCGTCACGAGCGCGCGATGGCCGGCCGCGACGCGCAGGATCAGCTCTTCGTCGAGCGGCTTGATGAAGCGCAGGTTGACGAGCGTTGCATCCAGCTGCTCGGCGATGCGCTCGCAGGTCGGCACCATCGCGCCGACGGCGAAGATCGCGAGCCCGCTGCGACCTTCGCGTCGCAGCTGCGCCTTGCCGATCGGCAGCGCGCGCATCGCCGGCTCGAGCGCGACACCCGGACCTTGGCCGCGCGGATAGCGCACGGCCGCGGGCTGATTCAGCTGCGACGCCGTGAACAGCATCTGCCGGCACTCGTTCTCGTCGGCGGGCGCCATCACGACCAGGTGCGGAATGCAGCGCAGGTACGACAGGTCGTAGCTGCCCTGGTGAGTGGCGCCGTCGCCGCCGACCAGCCCGGCGCGATCGATCGCGAACGTCACCGGCAGGTTCTGCAAGGCGACGTCGTGGATCAGCTGGTCGTAGGCGCGCTGCAGGAACGTCGAGTAGATCGCGACCACCGGGCGCAGGCCTTCGCATGCCATGCCGGCGGCCAGCGTGACCGCGTGCTGCTCGGCGATCGCCACGTCGAAATAGCGGTCGCGAAAGCGCTTGGAGAATTCCACGAGGCCCGAGCCTTCGCGCATCGCGGGCGTGATGCCGACGATGCGCGCATCCTGCTCGGCCATGTCGCACAGCCACTGGCCGAAGATCTGCGAGTACGACGGGCCGCTGACCTTCTCCTTGAAGATCACGCCGCTCTTGGGATCGAACGGGCCGGGGCCGTGCCACTTGATCGGATCGGCCTCGGCGGGCGCGTAGCCCTTGCCCTTGCGCGTGATGACGTGCAGGAACTGCGGGCCTTTCAGATCGCGCAGATTGGTCAGCGTCGCGACCAGCGCCTTGAGATCGTGGCCGTCGACCGGCCCGATGTAGTTGAAGCCCATCTCCTCGAAGATCGTGCCGGGCAGCACCATGCCCTTCATGTGCTCTTCGGAGCGCCGCGCCAGCTCCCACACCGTGGGCATGCGGCTCAGCACCTTCTTGCCGCCCTTGCGCAGCGTCGCATACAGCTTGCCGGACAGCACGCGCGCGAAGTAGTTGGAGAACGCACCGACGTTCTCCGAGATCGACATGTCGTTGTCGTTGAGGATGACCAGCATGTCGACGTCCATGCTGCCGGCATGATTGAGCGCTTCGAACGCCATGCCCGCGCTGAGCGCGCCGTCGCCGATCACCGCGACGACGCGGCGCGACTGTCCGCTGCGTGCAGCGGCAATCGCCATGCCGAGCGCCGCGCTGATCGACGTGCTCGAGTGGCCGACTCCGAACGTGTCGTACTCGCTTTCGCCGCGCGTCGGGAACGGCGCCAGGCCGTTCTTCAGCTTGATCGTGCGCAGCTGGTCGCGGCGGCCGGTCAGGACCTTGTGCGGGTACGCCTGGTGACCGACGTCCCAGACGATGCGGTCGTGCGGAGTGTCGAATACATAATGCAGCGCCACCGTCAGCTCGACCGTGCCGAGCCCGGCGGCGAAGTGACCGCCCATCTGCGCGACGGTGTCGATGAGGTACTGCCGCAGCTCGGTCGCGAGCTTTTTCAGCTTCGCCGGCGTCAGCGCACGCAGGTCGGCGGGCGAGCCGATCGAGGTGAGCAGCGGGTACGGCGTTGCGGAGCCCATGGCGCGTCAGTCTAGCGTAAAGATCTCAGTACTTTCGGAGCACCAGCCAGTCGGAAACGCTCGCCAGCGGTGCGGCGTTCAATCCGGGAACCGCGAGCGCCGCCAGTGCGTGCGCGTGCAGTTCGTGCATGCGGCGGCGCGCCGCGTCGACACCGACGCAGGACGGATATGTCGGCTTGTTCAACGCGCGATCGGCGCCGGTGTTCTTGCCGAGCAGCGCGGCGTCGCCTTCGATGTCCAGCAGGTCGTCCTGGATCTGGAACGCGAGGCCGATGGCGCGCGCGAATTCGTCGAGCGCGGGGGCAACTTTGTCGCCGCTCCGGCCGGCACAGGCTGCAGCCATCATGACGGCGGCGTGGATCAGTGCACCGGTCTTGCGCTCGTGCATCTCCTCGACTTCCGCGAGCGAGAGCTGGCGTCCGACGGCCGCCAGATCCAGCGCCTGGCCGCCGGCCATTCCGCCGGTGCCGCTGGCGACCGCGAGCAGCCGCACGAGCTCCAGACGCGTCGCGGCGTCGGCGGGCAGCCCCGGGCCGCTGGCGAGCGTCTCGAATGCGAGCACCTGCAATGCGTCGCCGACCAGAATCGCGGTCGCTTCGTCGAATGCCTTGTGACAGGTCGGTCGGCCGCGTCGCAGGTCGTCGTCGTCCATCGCCGGCAGGTCGTCGTGAACGAGGGAGTAAGCGTGGATGAGCTCCACCGCGCACGCGACGCCGTCGACGGTTGCCTCGGCGATGCCGAGCGCGCTTGCGGTCGCGTAGGCGAGCACGGGGCGGACGCGTTTGCCGCCGCCGAGCGTGCTGTAGCGCAGGGCTTCGTGCAGCCGCGTCGGCCGCGCGCTCACGGGCGGCAGGCGTGCAGTGAGCTCGCGCTCGAGCCGGCTCTGCCACTGGTCGAGCAGCGCCGGGAAATGCGGATCGCGGGATATCTCGACGGACTCAGCTGTCGCGCTCATTGTCGTCCGCTGCAAAGGGGGCGGCCTCGAACTGCTCCGGCGCGCCGCTCTTGCGCAGCAGGATCTCCACTTTCTGCTCGGCCTGTTTCAACGCGCTCTGGCAGACCCGCGTCAGCTGTACGCCGCGCTCGAAGTGGCGCAGCGACTCATCGAGCGACAGCTCGCCTTGCTCGAGCTTCTCGACGATCGCTTCCAGCTCGGCGAGCGAGCGCTCGAAATCGGAAGCCGCAGTCTGGTCGGTGCTGGCCGGCGGCGGTTTGCTGTTCACTGGGAGGAAATGCTTGAAGAAAGTGCGGGCACGGGTGGTGCGTTGCGCGGCAAGCTTGCATGCGCGCTCCAGCGGGGTCAAATGCAGCGCGGCTGCCGCGTCGGACTGCGCTGTCACTCTGTCGCCGTTGACTTGGTCGGCACGCGAGTCTAGATTTTCCACCCCATTAGACTTGGTCTAATGGTTCGAAGCGCCCTGCGGGCGCTCGTGGATTTTCGTTCACCGAGGATTAGCGAAATGAAAAATCTGAAGGGCTCGAAGACGGAGAAGAATCTGAAGGACGCGTTCGCCGGCGAGTCGCAGGCGAACCGCCGCTACCTGTATTTCGCAGCCAAGGCCGACGTGGAAGGCTTCAACGACGTCGCCGCGGTGTTCCGCTCGACCGCCGAAGGCGAGACCGGCCACGCGCACGGCCACCTCGAATACCTGGAGACTGTCGGCGATCCGGCGACCGGCCTGCCGATCGGCCCGACCGGCTCGAACCTGAAGGCGGCGATTGCCGGCGAGACGCACGAGTACACCGACATGTACCCGGGCATGGCCAAGCAGGCGCGCGACGAAGGCTTCGAGGAAATCGCCGACTGGTTCGAGACGCTCGCCAAGGCCGAGCGCTCGCATGCGAACCGGTTCCAGAAGGCGTTGGATACTCTGTAAGAGGGTAGTGACGCAGGTGACACGGGTGACAAAGGTGACACGGGCAGAATGAGTTTCTTGCCCGTGTCACTTGTGTCACCTCTGTCACTTGTGTCACTTCCAACGGTGCTCAGTGTCTAGCCCCACCTCTCCCGGACGCGAAGGCAGTCTCGAAGCCCCCACGCGCCATCCCATCGACTGGCGCACGCCCGAGTACCGCGACGAAGCGCTCCTGTTCAAGGAGCTGGAGCGGATTTTCGACATCTGCCACGGCTGCCGCCGCTGCTTCAGCCTGTGCAACTCGTTCCCGACGCTGTTCGATGCGGTCGACGCATCGCCCACCGGCGAAGTCGACGGCGTCGACAAGAAGGTCTACTGGGACGTCGTCGACCATTGCTACCTGTGCGACATGTGCTACATGACGAAATGTCCGTACGTGCCGCCGCATCCCTGGAACGTCGACTTCCCGCACCTGATGCTGCGCGCGAAGGCGTTCAAGTTCGCCACTCAGCCGGTGAAGGCACGCGACAAGATTCTCAGCGCCACCGACGCGGTGGGCACGCTCGCCGGCATTCCGGTCGTCGCCGAGATCGTCAACGCCGCGAACAGTACTGCGCTGGGCCGCAAGCTCCTCGACAAGACCCTCGGCGTGCATCCCGAAGCGCCGGTACCGAAGTACCACAGCAAGTCGTATCGCAAGCAGCACGCCGCTGCGGCTCATCCCGCGATCGAGGTCAAGCCGACGGCCGACACCAAGGGACGCGTCGTGCTGTTCGCCACCTGCTACGGCAATCGCAACGAGCCTGAGCTTGGCCGCGACCTGACGGCGATCTTCGAGCACAACGGCATCGCCGTGACGATCGCGCGCTCCGAGCACTGCTGCGGCATGCCGAAGCTCGAGCTCGGCGATCTCGAAGGCGTCGCGCGCCTGAAGGAGCAGAACATCCCCGAGCTGGCGCGGCTGGTGGACGAAGGCTGGGATATCGTCACGCCGGTGCCTTCCTGCACGCTGATGTTCAAGCAGGAGCTGCCGCTGCTGTTCCCGGACGATCCGCAGGTGCTGAAGGTGCGCGACGCGATGTTCGATCCGTTCGAGTACCTGTGGGCGCGCTACAAGGGCGGTCTGCTGCGCACCGACTTCGCGCGCCAGCTCGGCAAGATCAGCTACCACGTGCCGTGTCACCTGCGCGTGCAGAACCTCGGCCTGAAGACCCGCGATGTGCTGATGCTGGTGCCGCAGACGCAGGTCGAGCCGATCGAGCGCTGCTCGGGTCACAACGGCACCTACGGCGTGAAGCGCGAGTACCGCGACGTGTCGATGAAGATCGGCCGGCCGGTCGTACGGCGCGTCGCCGACGCGGCGGCGGACTTCTATTCGAGCGACTGCCCGATGGCCGGTCACCAGATCGAGTCGGGCCTGGAAGCGCCGCGCGCGCCGACGCATCCGCTGACGCTGCTGCGCATGGCGTATGGAATCTGAAACCGATGCACCTGCCCCATCTCAAGCGCAGCGATCTCATGAGCCTCGAGCAGTACTCGACGGCCCGCAAGGAATTCCGCGCCAAGGTGCTCGAGCACAAGCGCAACCGGAGCCTGGCGCTCGGGGCGAACGCGACCTGGACGTTCGAGGACCAGCTGACCATGCAGTACCAGGTGCAGGAGATGCTGCGCGTCGAGCGCATCTTCGAGGCGGACGCGATCCAGGAAGAGCTCGACGCCTACAACCCGCTGATCCCCGACGGGCGCAACTGGAAGGCGACCTTCCTGCTGGAGTTCCCGGACGCGGACGAGCGTCGCCATCGCCTCGCGCAGCTGAAGGGCGTAGAGGATCGCTGCTGGGTGCAGGTCGCGGATTGCGAGCGCGTGTGGGCGGTCGCGGACGAGGACCTCGAGCGCGAGAACGACGAGAAGACCTCCTCGGTGCACTTCCTGCGCTTCGAGCTGAGCGAGCCGATGTGCGCGCGGGTCAAAGCCGGCGCGGCGGTCGCGGCCGGCATCGATCACGACAACTATCGCCAGGAAGTCGGCCTGCCGCAGAACGTGCGCGATTCGTTGGCGAAAGACCTGCGCTGAGCGCCAACCCGCTTCTGCAACGGTGCTAGAATCCGCCGCGCAAATTTCTCAGCGCGCGCACCGTAGATGGCACAAAGCTACACCGCCTCGGACATCGAAGTACTCAGCGGGCTCGATCCGGTACGCCGTCGCCCCGGCATGTACACGGACACCAGCCGCCCGAATCATCTCGCCCACGAAGTCATCGACAACTCGGTCGACGAAGCGCTGTCCGGCCACGCCAGGCGCATCGACGTGGTGCTGTACAAGGACGGCTCGCTGGAAGTCGCCGACGACGGCCGCGGCATGCCGGTCGACATCCATCCGAAGGAAAAGGTGAGCGGCGTCGAGCTGATCCTCACGCGGCTGCACGCCGGCAGCAAGTTCTCCGACAGGAATTACGAGTTCTCGGGCGGCCTGCACGGCGTCGGCGTCTCGGTCGTGAACGCGCTGTCGAAGAATCTGGAGTGCTGGGTCAAGCGCGGCGGCAAGGAATACAACATCAGCTTCAAGGACGGCAAGGCGAAATCCAAGCTCGAGGTCGTCGGCGACGTCGGCAAGAGCAACACCGGCACGACGGTGCGCTTCTGGCCCGATCCGCAGTTCTTCGAGAGCGTCGCGTTCTCGGTGCCGAAGCTCAAGCACGTGCTGCGCGCCAAGGCGGTGCTGTGTCCCGGCCTGCGCGTGACCCTGAAGATCGAGCACTCGGGCGAGAAGGACGAGTGGTTCTACACCGGCGGCGTCAACGAATACCTGCGCGAGTCGCTCGGCGAAGGTGAGTGGCTGCCGCCGGAGATGTTCACCGGCAGCGTCAAGGGCGACAAGGAGGCGGCAGAGTGGGCCGTCTGCTGGCGGCTCGATGGCGGCGAGCGTGTCGAAGAGAGCTACGTCAACCTGATTCCGACGCCGCAGGGCGGTACGCACGTCAACGGGCTGCGCGTCGGGCTCACCGATGCGGTGCGCGAGTTCTGCGAGTTCCGCAACCTGCTGCCGAAGGGCCTGAAGCTCGCGCCGGAAGACGTGTGGGACGGCGTCTGTTTCGTGCTCTCGACCAAGCTCAAGGAGCCGCAGTTCGCCGGCCAGACGAAGGAGCGGCTCGCCTCGCGCGAGTCCGCCGCGTTCGTCGGCGGCATCGTCAAGGACCAGTTCGGTCACTGGCTCAACCAGCATCCGGAGTCGGGCGAGAAGATCGCGCAACTGGCGATCTCCAGCGCACAGGCGCGCATCAAGGCATCGAAGGTCGTGGCGCGCAAGCGCATCACCAGCGGTCCCGCGCTGCCCGGCAAGCTCACCGATTGCACGACGCAGCAGCCCGAGCGCGGCGAGCTGTTCCTGGTCGAAGGCGATTCCGCCGGCGGCTCCGCGAAGCAGGCGCGCGATCGCGAGTTCCAGGCCGTAATGCCGTTGCGCGGCAAGATCCTCAACACCTGGGAAGTCGAAGCCGCCGAAGTGCTGCAGTCGCAGGAAGTGCATCACATCGCCATCGCGCTCGGCGTCGATCCGGGCTCCGACAAGCTCGACGGGCTGCGCTATCACAAGATCTGCATTCTCGCGGACGCGGACTCGGACGGTCAGCACATCGCGACGCTGCTGTGCGCGCTGTTCCTGCGCCACTTCCGGCCGCTGGTGCTCGCGGGACACGTGTACGTCGCGATGCCGCCGCTGTATCGCATCGACGTGGGCAAGCAGGTGTACTACGCCCTCGACGACGCTGAGCGCGCCGGCGTGCTCGATCGCGTCGCTGCGGAGAATCCGCGCGCCAAGCCGCAGGTCACGCGCTTCAAGGGCCTGGGCGAGATGAGTGCGATGCAGTTGCGCGAAACGACCATGGCGCCCGAGACGCGCCGGCTCGTGCAGCTCACGGTGGAAGCGAAAGATCAGGCCGATCAGATGATGGACATGCTGCTTGCGAAGAAGCGCGCCGGCGACCGGCGCGAATGGCTCGAGACCAAGGGCAACCTCGCCGAGGTGCAGGTCTGATGCCGAGCCAGCCTACGCTCGATTTCGAGGGCATCGAACGCCAGCCGCTGCGTGCGTTCACCGAGAAGGCGTACCTCGACTATTCGATGTACGTCATCCTCGATCGCGCGCTGCCGCACATCGGCGACGGGCTCAAGCCCGTACAGCGGCGCATCGTCTACGTCATGAGCGAGCAGGGCTCGACGCAGGCGGCGAAGTACAAGAAGGCGGCGCGCGCCGTCGGCGACGTCATCGGCAAGTACCATCCGCACGGCGATTCGGCGTGCTACGAGGCGATGGTGCTGATGGCGCAGCCGTTCTCGTATCGCTATCCGCTGGTCGACGGCCAGGGCAACTTCGGCTCGCAGGACAATCCGAAGTCGTTCGCGGCCTATCGCTATACCGAGGCGCGGCTGACGCGGTACGCGTCGCTCCTGCTGTCGGAGCTGGGCCAGGGCACGGTCGATTGGGCGCCGAACTTCGACGGCACGCTCGAGGAGCCGCTGCTGTTGCCGGCCCGCATTCCGAACATCCTGCTGAACGGCGCCACCGGCATCGCAGTCGGCATGGCGACCGACATCCCGCCGCACAACCTGCGCGAAGTCGTGAACGCATGCGTGCTGCTGCTGGACGAGCCGGACAGCACGCTCGGCGACCTGTGCAAGAAGATCAAGGGCCCGGACTTCCCGACCGGCGGCGAGATCATCACGCCGGCGACCGAGATCCGGCAGATGTACAAGACCGGCAACGGCTCGATTCGCGCGCGCGCCGTGTACGAGGTCGAGGACGGCGAGATCGTCATCACGCAGCTGCCGTACCAGGTCTCGGGCGAGCGCGTGCTCGAACAGATCAATGCGCAGTACCAGGCGAAGAAACTGCCGATGGTCGAGGACTTCCGCGACGAGTCCGACCACGAGCATCCGACGCGCCTGGTGATCGTGCCGCGCTCGAATCGCGTCGACACCGAGCAGCTGATGGCGCACCTGTTCGCCACCACGGACCTGGAGCGCACCTACCGCGTCAATCTCAACATCATCGGCCTGGACGGCAAGCCGAAGGTGATGGACCTGAAGGCGCTGCTGGAGGAGTGGCTGCAGTTCCGCAGCGACACCGTCACCCGCCGCATCAACTGGCGCCTGGACAAGGTGCGTGCGCGGCTGCACATCCTCGACGGCCTGCTCGCGGTCTACCTGAACCTCGACGAGGTGATCCGGATCATCCGCCGCGAGGACGAGCCGAAGCCGGTGCTGATGCAGCGCTTCAAGCTGAGCGACCTGCAGGCCGAGGCGATCCTCGAGACCAAGCTGCGCCATCTCGCGCGGCTGGAGGAGATGAAGATCAAGGGCGAGCAGGACGAGCTGAAGGCGGAGGAGGAAGAGCTCGACAAGATCGTCAAGAGCAAAGCGCGCCTCAAGAAGCTGATCCGCGAAGAGCTGCTCGCGGCTGCCGAAGAGTTCGGCGACGATCGCCAGAGCCGCATCGTCGAGCGCGCGGCGGCGCAGGCGATCGACGAAACCGAGCTGGTCGCCAGCGAGCCCGTCACCGTCGTGCTGTCGCAGCGCGGCTGGGTGCGCGCCGCTAAGGGCCACGATCTCGACCCGGTTTCGCTCTCATACAAAACGGGCGACTCGTTTTTGGCCGCGGCCCGCGGTCGCAGCACTCAGCTCGCAGTGTTCCTCGACAGCACTGGTCGTGCGTACAGCCTCATCGCGCACTCATTGCCATCTGCGCGCGGGCAGGGCGAGCCGCTGTCGGGTCGTCTCGATCCGCCGGAAGGCGCGACTTTCGCGGGTGTGCTGATCGGCGAGCCTGGCGATCGCTGGGTGATCGCGTCCGATGCCGGCTACGGTTTCGTCGTGCAGCTGGGCGAGATGCATTCGCGCAATCGCGCCGGCAAAGCGGTGCTGAAGGTGCCGGAAGGCAGCGGCGTGCTCGCGCCCGCGCAGATTCCCGCTGTCGACGAGGCGCTGCTGTGCGTGGTGAGCACGGACGGCAAGATGCTGGCGTTCCCGGTGAGGGATCTGCCGGAGCTGCCGCGCGGCAAGGGCAACAAGATGTTCGGCTTGTCCTCGAAGAAGGTTGCGAGCCGCGAGGAGTACCTGGCGGCGCTCGCGATCGTCGCGCCGGGACAGAGCCTCGTCGTGCACTCGAAAGAGCGCAAGATGACGCTCAAGTACGCCGAGCTGAAGGACTATCGCGGCGAGCGCGCGCAGCGCGGCGCGGTGTTGCCGCGCGGGTGGAGGACGGTGGAGAGACTCGAGGTGGTGTCAGGCTGAAGCCTGACTCCTCAGGCTCAGATCGTCACCGACTCCGGTGCGTTGACGAAGTACCCCTGGATGAACTCGATGCCGAGCTGCCACAGCACCGCCATGGTGTTGGCGTCCTCGACGCGCTCGGCGATCGTAGAGACGTTCTTGCTCTTCGCCTGATCGACCAGGTCGCGCACGCGCTGCTGCAGTTGCTGGTCGACCGACAATCCCTGCATCAGCGTGCCGTCGACTTTGATGTAGTCCACCGGCAGATGCGCGAGCAGGCGGCGCGGGTCGCGTCCGGTGCCGAAGTGCTCGAGCGCGAAGCGGAAGCCGTCGCGGCGCAGGCCGGACGCGAGATCGGTGGTGTCCGCGAGATATTCGGTGGCCGCCTGCTCGCCGACCTGGAACACGATGCGCTGCGGGTCGACGCGCGTCGCCTTGAGCTGGTTCTGCAGCCACGGCCGCAGCGACTTGTCGCGCACCGAGTCCTTCGAGAGCCGCACGAACAGCATGTTCACCGGGCGGCTGGCGCAGAACGTCATCGCTGCGCCGATCACCCAGCGGTCGATGTTCTTCATCAGGTCGTTGCGCTCGGCTGCAGGCAGGAACTCCGAGGGCAGCACTTCCGAGCCCTGCTCGTCGACCATGCGCACCAGCACGTCGAACATGCCGCGATCCTCGCCCATGAGGCTGGCGATCGGTTGCTGCATCAGGCGGAAGCGGTTCTCCATCAGCGCGGCGCGGATGTAGCGCACCCAGATCGAGTCGGCCGCCTGCTGGCGCGTGTCCTCGTCCTGCGTGTCGATGATCGCCACGCGGCCGCCGCCCGCAGCTTCGGCGTTGCGCCGCGCGCCGAGCGCGTCGTTGATCGAGCGCGCCACGTCCGGGGTGCGGATGTCGATCATGCCGATGCCGACGCTGCAGGCACAGGAAACCTGCTTGTCGGCGGCGCGGAACACCTGCGCCGCCACTTTGCGGATCAGATTGTTCGCCCAGGTCTCGACGTCGCGCGGCGTGCCGCGCTCCATCAGCAGCACGAACGTGCCGTCGCCGAAGCGGCCGAACAGGTCGCTCGCCTGGCGCGTCTCGGCGATGAGCCCGGCGAACTGGCCGATGAATTCTTCGACCGCGAGCGGGCCGATGTCTTCGCAGATCGCATCGAGCTTGTCCGGCCGCACCGCGACCAGCTGGCGGATGCCCGCCTTGATCGGTTGCGACAGCGACTGTTGCAGCTGCTGTACGAAAAAGCGCCGCTGCAGCGCTCCGGTTGCGGCGTCGCGCTCCAGTGCGTCCGTCAACTGCTCGTTGAGGCTGCCGGCGTCTTTCTTCTTCGCCGCCACGCACAGGCGCACGGCCGGATCGCCTTCGAAGTCGGTGCGCGACAGCTCGATGTCGAGCCCGACTGTCGTGCCGTCGGAGAGCAGGGCGTTCGCGCGCAGCGAATGGTTCGACCACTTCCCCTGCAGGCACGCGACCAGCGCGCCTTTGATTGCGGCGTGCGCTTCGCCGTCGAACGCGTCCATCAGCGGCGTGCCGACGATCGCATCCGCGTCCGGCAGGCCGTACAGCTCCAGCCACGCGGGATTGGCGTCGACGACGATACCTTCCTGCACGTGCGCGATCGCGTCGGCAGAGCCGGCCATGAACGACGCGAGCTGCTCGCGATATTCGCGCGCCGAGTTGATCGTGCGATTGAGCGCCTGCGCGCGGTTGTGCGCCTCGAGCTCGCGCGTCACGACGAGCTGCAGGCGCACTGGATTCATCAGCGTCACGACGTCGCGTGCGCCCTGCTGCATCGCTGCGGCGATCACGTCCTCGTCGACCTGGTCGCGTCCGATCAGCACCGGCACGTCGGCCCCGAACTGCTTGCAGACGCTCATCACCTTGACGATGTCGGCCGGGTCCTGGCCGACGAATGCGACCAGCATGTGGGCGTTGATCTGGGTCAGCGCCTCGCCGAGGTCGTTGAGCTCGCGAATCCAGTTGCAGCGCACTGCCAGGCCGGCATTGCGCAGCGTGCTGTTGATGGCTTCGACGTTGTCCTGATGCCGCGTCAGGACGATCATCGGCACCGCGCTTTGTTCCGCCAACGCTACTCTCCGCTTATGTCGCGCCAGTCTAGCATCGGGCTGCCGCCCCGCTGTGTGACGGCCAGCGCACGTTGCCACTGCAGCGGCGGGCGGAAACCCTCGAACTGGCCAGTGGGGGAGGTTGCGGCTATCATCTGCGCCCCTTGCGGGACACCCCCTCGTTTTTACCGGTCCACGGTGCCAAATGGGCAGCTTCTCCACCAACGAATTCAAGTCCGGCCTGAAGATCATCCTCGAGAACGATCCGTACTCGATCGTCGAGAACGAGATGGTCAAGCCGGGCAAGGGCCAGGCGTTCAATCGCGTCAAGGTGCGCAACCTCAAGACCGGTCGCGTCATCGAGCGCACCTTCAAGTCGGGCGACAGCGTCGAGGCCGCGGACGTGGTCGAGACCGAGATGCAGTACCTCTACACCGACGGCGAGTTCTGGCACTTCATGGTGCCGGACACGTTCGAGCAGTTCACCGCCGGCAAGGAAGCGATGGGCGAGGGCGCGATCTGGCTGAAGGACGGGATGGAGTGCACCGTCATGCTGTGGAACGGCGTGCCGCTCAACGTGACGCCGCCGGCGCACGTCGAGCTCAAGGTCGTCGAGACCGATCCGGGCGTGCGCGGCGACACCGCCACGGGCGGCGCCAAGCCGGCGAAGCTCGAGACCGGCGCGGTGGTGCGCGTGCCGCTGTTCATCAACGAAGGCGAGACCATCCGCGTCGACACGCGGACGGCGGAGTATCTGTCGCGCGGCAAGGCGTGATGAAGAGTCAGGCTGAAGCGTGACCCACACCGAGCTCACTGCCTGTGGTCAGGCTTCAGCCTGACAGCGCCTTCACCAGCTCCGCGACCACTTCTTCCAGCCCCGCCTGATCCTCGGCATCGAAGCGCCCGAATTTCGGGCTGTCGATGTCGAGCACGCCGATGAGCTCGTCGCCGCGCAGCAGCGGCACCACGATCTCCGAGTTCGACGCGCTGTCGCAGGCGATGTGTCCGGAAAATTCGTGCACGTTGGCGACGACCACCGTCGCACGTCGCTCGGCCGCCGTGCCGCACACGCCCTTGCCGAGCGCGATGCGCACGCATGCCGGCCGGCCCTGGAACGGGCCGACGACCAGCTCGCCGTTCTTCAGCAGGTAGAAGCCCGCCCAGTTCAACTCCGGCAGCGCGTGAAACAGGAGCGCAGCGGCGTTCGCGAGATTCGCGATCAGGTCGGGCTCGCCCTCGACCAGCGCGCGCAGCTGCGCGGCGATGCTGGCATACAGCGCCGGCTTGGGTTGCGATGAATCGATGTCGAGCTCGTGCATGGTCATGCCCTGTCGAAGGGAAACGCGAGCACCTCGTCGATGTGCCGCGCGCCGATCGCGCACATCACCAGGCGATCGAAGCCGAGCGCGACGCCGGAGCATTCCGGCAGCCCGTGCTCCAGCGCCGCCAGGAAGTTCTCGTCGACCGGCACCGCGGGCAGCCCGCGCCGCGCCCGCTCGCGGACATCATGCTCGAAGCGCGTGCGCTGCTCCTGCGGATCGCCGAGCTCGTGAAAGCCGTTGGCGAGCTCCAGGCCGTCCATGTACGCCTCGAAGCGCGAAGCGATGTGCCCATGGACGCGCGCCAGCGCCGCCTGCGACGCCGGATAGTCGTAGATGAACGTGAGCCGCTCCAGTCCGAGCTGCGGACCGACCAGCGCTGCCATGATCAGGTCGAGGCAGGCGTCGCGATCGTCGCCCAGGTCGGGCGGCGTCGCGATGCCGGCGCTGTGCAGCCGCGCGACCAGCATCGGCGTGGAGTCGTGCAGCACGTCGACGCCCGCATGCAATTGCATCGCCTCGCGATAGGTGAGCCGCTCCGCGCGATCGAACTGCCGCGACGCGGGCAGCACGGTGCCGATCAGCCGCTCGACGTCGGACATCAGCGAGTGGTGGTCGTAGCCGACCCGGTACCACTCGATCATGGTGAACTCCGGGTTGTGCCAGCGGCCGCGCTCGCCGTCGCGATATACCCGGGCGATCTGCCAGATGTCGCCGCAGCCCGCCGCGAGCAGGCGCTTCATCGCGTACTCGGGCGAGGTCTGCAGGTAGCCGCGGCGTCCGTTCGCGACCGCCTGAACGCTCGCGATGTGCACGTCGGTGACGGCAGCGGCGCTGAATGCCGGCGTTTCGACTTCCAGCGTGCGCGTGGCGGCGAAGTACTCGCGCGTCGCACGCAACATCGCTGCCCGCACTTCCAGCGTGGCAATCGACGCGGTCGGTCGCCAGCTCATCGCGTCACCGCGTGGGCAATGGGCCGGCCCAGCTGCACGGTCGACTCGGGGACGAGCGTCCGGTCCCAGGCGATGCGATTGCGCTCGAACAGCAGCACGACAGTCGATCCCATGTTGAAGCGTCCCAGCTCCTCGCCCTTGACGAATTCCCGACCGACCCCGCTGGCGATACGCACCGGCGCCTTGCGCCGCCGCGGCGGCGGATTCACTTCGCCGCAATGGACGGTTTCGATGCTGCCGACATGCAGCGCGCCGACGAGGATCACTGCCATGCGCCCGAGCGGCGTCATGAAGTCGCAGATCAGGCGCTCGTTCCGCGCGAACACGCGTGGCACGGCACGCGCAGTAGCGGCATTTACGCTGAACAACTCGCCCGGCACGTAGACATTGCTGCGCGCGGTGCCCGCATACGGCATGTGAATGCGGTGATAGTTGTAAGGAGCAAGGTAGATGCACGCGAATGAGCCGCCGCGGTACGCGCTGACGGCTTCGTCGTCGGCAGCCAGCAGTTCCTGCAGCGAGTAGTGATGGCCCTTCGCCTGCAGCAGCAGGTCGTCGGCGATCTGGCCGCATTGACTCACGGTGCCGTCGACGGGACTGACGACGACGTCGGGAGCGGCGGCGATCGGCCTTACGCCCGGCCGCAGCGCGCGCGTGAAAAACTCGTTGAACGTGCTATACGCGAACGGGTCCGGCTGCGCCGCCTCGGCCATGTTGATCTGGTAGCTGCCGAGGAAGATGCGCAGGAAGGTGTTACGGATCAGCCGCGACTCGCTGCGTGCAAGCCGGTAGATCAGGCGCGACATCGCGTGCTTGGGCAGCACGTACTGGAGTGCCGCGAACCAGCGATCGCCCGGCTGCAGCGTCGGTTCGGCAGTCACGGTCGTGCGAGAAGTCGTGCTCACGCGCCGGCAGCGACGATGCGCCGATAGTCTTCTGCGATCAGCTTCGGCGTCTGCGGTGCCGAGAACAGCGCGCGCAGGGCGCCATCGGGATCGACGAGGAACACCGAGGTCGTGTGGTCGACCGTGTAGTTGTCGCCGTCGAGCGGACGGACCGCTGCAAGCACGCCCATGCGCTGCGCGAGCTCGTCGAGGACGGGTTTCGCGGCGGTCGCGCCGACGAACGCAGGATCGAACGCCTTGACGTAGGCGGCAAGGCGCTCCGGCGTGTCGCGCTCCGGGTCGACCGAGATCATCACGACGCGCGGGCGCTCGCGCTCGGGCAGGTCGGCCAGCAGCTTGGTCGTCTGCGCCAGTGCGCTCATCGTGATCGGGCAAGCGTCGGGGCAGCTGGTGAAGCCGAAGAACACGAAGCTCCAGCCGCCGCGCAGGCGCTCGATGTCGAACGGCCGATTGTCGTGATCCACGAGATCCAGCGGCGGCAGCGGGCGCGGCGGCACCAGCAGCGTCGCCGTCTCGACGGCGGGCGGTGCGCCGGCGCCGGGCTGCAATAGCCAGCGCGCCGACAGAATGCCTGCGGCGACGGCTACAATGGCGACAACGGCTGCGAGCGCGATCGACTGAGTTCGGGACATCGTTTCCTCGTGGCGCGAATTATCGCACGGCGCTCATGAACCCGACTCCCCCTTCGCCCGGCCTGGCGCCGGTCACGCTGCCTGCACCGGATCCGGCGACGGTCGAGCAGTTGATTCACTACGGCACGCTGCTGTTCGAGCAGGCGGAGCTGTGGTTCGGGCACGGTACCGACAACGCGTTCGACGAAGCCGCGGAGCTGGTCTTCTTCGGCGCCGGTCTGCGCCACGAGGACGCCGCGGATGCCTACAGCCGGCAGCTGGGCGCCGCCGAGCGCGCAGCAGTGCTTACGTTGTTCGAGCGGCGCATCCGCGAGCGCATCCCGGCTGCCTATCTCACGCATCGCATGTGGTTCGCCGGTCACGAGTTCTATGTCGACGAGCGCGTGCTCGTGCCGCGCTCGCCGATCGCGGAGCTGATCGACGCGCGGTTCCAGCCGTGGATCGCGCCGGGCAACGTGCGCCGGATTCTCGATATCGGCACCGGCTCGGGCTGCATCGCAATCGCCAGCGCGCTGGCAGTCCCGGGCGCCCACGTCGACGCGAGCGACATCTCCGTGGATGCGCTCGCCGTGACGCAGATCAACATCGCGAAGCACGGCGTGCAGCAACGCGTGCGTGCCGTCCGCTCGGACGTGTTCGATGCGCTCGCGGGCGAGCGCTACGACGTGATCGTCTCGAACCCGCCGTACGTCGGCGCAGCAGAGATGGCGGAGCTGCCCGCAGAGTATCGCCACGAGCCGGTTGGCGGGCTGCACTGCGGAGTCGATGGACTGGACGTCGTGCGCCGCATCCTGAGCGGCGCCGCGGCCCACCTGCGGCCGCACGGCATCCTGATCGTCGAGGTCGGCAACTCGGAGGAGGCGCTGGTCGCGGCCTTCCCGCAGGCGCCGTTCACCTGGCTGGCCTTCGAGCGCGGCGGCGACGGAGTGTTCCTGCTGACCGTCGAACAACTAGAATCGCTGCATGTCCGGTAACACCTTCGGCAAACTCTTCAGCGTCACGACCTTCGGCGAGAGCCACGGGCCGGCGCTCGGCTGCATCGTCGACGGCTGTCCGCCCGGGCTCGAATTGTCCGAGCACGACATCCAGCCCGAGCTGGAGCGGCGCCGTACCGGCACTTCGCGGCACACCAGCCAGCGCAAGGAGCCCGACCAGGTGCGCATCCTGTCGGGCGTGTTCGAGGGACGCACGACCGGCACGCCGATCGGCATGCTCATCGAGAACGAGGATCAGCGCTCGCGCGACTACGAGAAGATCAAGGATCGCTTCCGGCCCGGCCATGCCGACTACACGTATCAGCAGAAGTACGGCTTCCGTGATTATCGCGGCGGCGGCCGCTCATCGGCGCGCGAGACCGTCATGCGCGTCGCTGCGGGGGCGGTCGCGCGCAAATATCTGCGTGAGCGGCTCGGTGTCGCCATCAGCGGCTATCTCGCGCAGCTCGGTCCGCTGCGGCTCGATCCGGTGTCGCTCGCGACCGTGTATGACAACCCGTTCTTCTGTCCCGACCCGTCGCGGCTCGCCGAGCTGGATGCGTACATGACGGAGCTGCGCCGCTCGGGCGACTCGGTCGGGGCGCGCGTCAACGTGATCGCGACCGGCGTGCCGCCCGGGCTCGGCGAGCCGGTGTTCGACAAGCTGGATGCGGACATCGCGCACGCGATGATGGGCATCAACGCGGTGAAGGGCGTGGAGATCGGCGCGGGCTTCGCAGCCGTCGAGCAGAAGGGCAGCCAACACCGCGACGAGCTGTCGCCGCAGGGCTTCCTGTCGAACAATTCCGGCGGCGTGCTCGGCGGCATCTCCTCGGGCCAGGACGTCGTCGTGAGCATCGCGCTCAAGCCGACCTCGAGCATCATCATTCCCGGGCGCACGATCGACGAGCAGGGCGCGAGCGTCGAGGTCGTCACGACCGGCCGCCACGATCCGTGCGTCGGTCTGCGCGCCACGCCGATCGCCGAGGCGATGCTGGCGCTCGTGTTGATGGATCACTACCTGCGCCACCGCGCACAGAACGCTGACGTTGTCGCAAAAACTCCTAGGATTGCGCCGCGCGCGTGAGTGTCAGGCCGAGGCCCGACCCGCGAAGATGCTGTGGGTCAGGCTTTCAGCCTGACTCTTAAGGGCACATCTCACGCCTGTTTTGCGAGCCGCGCATCTTATCGACGCACGGGGTTTCCTGTAGTGTTCGCCGGGCGAAAAACGGTGCTGGTGCCTGGGGAATATGAGCAGACGGTGGAATGTGGCGGTGGTCGGCGCGACCGGCCTCGTGGGCGGCAACATGCTGGGGATCCTCGAGCAGCGGGCGTTCCCCGTCGGCGAGGTGCATGCACTCGCGAGCGCGCGCTCGGTCGGGCGCACGGTGCGTTTCCAGGGGCGCGATCTGCCGGTGCAGGATCTGGAGACGTTCGATTTCTCCAGGGCTCACATCGGCCTGTTCTCGGCGGGTGCGAGCGTGTCCAAGGTGCACGCCGTGCGTGCCGCCAAGGCAGGCTGCATCGTGGTCGACAACACTTCGCAGTTCCGCTACCAGGACGACATACCGCTGGTCGTGACCGAGGTGAATCCGCACGCGATCGCCGGCTATCGCCAGCACAACATCATCGCCAACCCGAACTGCTCGACCATGCAGATGCTGGTCGCGCTGAAGCCGCTGCACGACGTCGCGCAGATCGAGCGCATCAACGTCGCCACCTACCAGTCGGTGTCGGGCGGCGGCCAGAAGGCGATCGACGAGCTGGCCGGTCAGACGGCGACGCTCGCACAGGGCGGCGCAGCCGTGCCGAAAGTCATCGCCAAGCAGATCGCCTTCAATTGTGTGCCGCAAATCGACGTGTTTCTCGACAACGGCTACACCAAGGAAGAGATGAAAATGTTCTGGGAGACCCAGAAGATCATGGAAGACCCCTCGATCCGCGTGAATGCCACCGCCGTGCGCGTCGGGGTGTACGTGGGGCATTCGGAAGCGGTGCACATCGAGACGCGGCGCAAGCTGACCGAGACGCAGGCGCGGGAGATCCTGGCCCGCGCGCCGGGGGTCGTGGTCATCGACGAGCGCAAGCCGGGGGGCTATCCCACGGCCGTAACGGAGGGGGCGGGGACCGACCCGGTGTACGTGGGTCGCATCCGCGAGGACATCTCCCATGAGCGAGGTCTGAATCTGTGGATTGTGTCCGATAACGTTCGCAAGGGAGCTGCTTTAAATAGCGTCCAAATCGCCGAAATTTTGGTGAAAGATTACCTGTAGGCTATATTTGCGCGCGCAAAGTCAGGAAGCACATGAGCTTTTGACCGCTCGCGCCTGCCCAAAAGCACTGATTACTCGAAGGCCATCAAGGGCCAAGGGCTTTGGAAAGCATCGGGACGACGAGACCCGGGAGAGCTGATGACAAGACATTTGCCGCGCCTGCTGACGTTGGGCGCCCTGCTGTCCCCGGTGACGGTGTACGCGCTGGGGCTGGGTGAGATCCGTCCCCACTCCGCCCTGAACCAGCCGTTCGACGCCGAGATCGAGCTGATTTCACCGACCGCCGACGAGCTGTCGGGCCTGAAGGTCGGCCTGGCCGGCGTCGACATGTACCAGCGTTACGGCCTCGACCGGCCGGTGTTCCTCTCCAACTTCCAGTTCTCCGTGCAGCGCACGCGCGATGGCCGTGCGTCGATCAAGGTCACCTCGAACCGCTCGGTCACCGAGCCCTTCGTCACGCTGCTGATCGAAGCGAGCTGGGCGCGTGGCCGCCTGCTGCGCGAGTACACCGTATTACTCGATCCGCCGGTATTCATGCCGTCGCAGCCGGAAGCTCAGGCGGCGCCGGTAACAACCCCGCAGGCCGGCGCACAGACCGGCCGTATCGAGCGTCCCGTCGCGCAGGAGCAGCCAGCCGAGCAGCCGCCCGCGCAGGCAGCGCCGCTTCCGACGCCGGCGGAGCCGGTGCAGGAGCCGACGCGAGAGCCGGCCGCATCATCGACGTCGGCTACACCGATCGCCGGCGAGTACACGGTCGAGCGCAACGACACGCTGTGGCGCATCGCCAGCCGCGTTACGCCGAGCACTTCGCGACGTGAAATCAATCGCACGATGATTGCCCTGTTCCGCGCCAATCCCGCGGCGTTCAACGGCAACATCAATCGGCTGCGCTCGGGCAGCGTGCTGCGCATTCCAGAGCTGGCGGACATCGAAACGATCTCCACGTCCGACGCTACCGCCGAAGTTCAGCGTCAGGCTGCCGAGTGGAGCGGCGCGCAGCCGCCCTCGCAGGTTGCGCAGGAAGAAGCCAATCGTCTGCGGCTCGTCACGCCGGTGGAGACGCCCGCTGCGCCGACGCCGGCACCGGCTACGCCGCAGCAGCCCGCGGCCAAGCCGTCGAGCACCGCAGCGACTGCCGCGGTCACGCCGCAGGACAACCGCGTAGCGTTGCCGAGCCCGGGTCTCGCCGAAACGCAGCAGAGCGCTGCAAATACACCGGTCGAAGCGGCACCCCAGCAGGAACAGCCGGCACAACCGACGCCGGCGGAGGCGACGCCGCCTGCTGCCGAGCAGCCGGCACAGACGAAGCCCGTCGCGCGGCCGCGCGTCCAACCTCCGCAGGAAACTGGTCCCTCGCTGCTGGATCGCATCGGCGAGTTCTGGTGGGCGTTCGTCGTCGCGGGCGGCGCCGTCATCCTCGCCTTCCTGTTGATCTTCATCCGTCGCCGCCGCGCGGAATCGGCGGCAGCCATCGATTCGATGGCCGGTCTCGATCTGGAGCCGCGCACGACGCGTCCCGCGCCGGCGCTCGCGCCGGTCACGAAGGCGCGCGATCGCGATTCGTTCCTGGTCGAGGACTCCGAGGACGACAGCTTCGGCGAGCAACCCGAGCCGGCGCCTGCACCGACCGCGCGCCGCGCTGAGCCGCCGAAGCCGCGTCTCGAGCCGGTTGCCGCTGCTGCGACTGTCGCGGCGCCGCTGGCTGCCGCCAGCCCGCGTAGCGACGAGACGATGAGCAGCGAGACGCAGGTGCGTTTCGATCAGCAGGACGCGCTCGCGGAAGCGGACTTCCACATGGCCTATGGCCTGTACGACCAGGCCGCGGACCTGGTGAAGATCGCGATCGACCGCGAGCCGGGCCGGCGCGACCTGAAGCTCAAGCTCCTCGAGATCTACTTCGTGTGGGGCAACAAGGATCTGTTCCTCGAGACTGCGCGCGAGCTGCACTCGACGCGCGCCCAGGCGGCGCCGGGCGAGTGGGACAAAGTCCTCATCATGGGCAAGCAGATCGCCGCCGACGACGCCATGTTCAAGGGCGAAGCGGCCGCGGCGCACGTCGACCTCGTCGACGTCAACCTCGAAGGCGGCGAGAACCGCGTCGACGTCGATCTGTTCGCCGAGCCGGAGGCCGACAAGCCGGCAGGGCTGGACCTCGAATTCACCAGCGGCGAGCACGTGCCGCCGCCGGACGCGGCCGCCAGCTCCGATCTCGACTTCCTGCTCGATGAGCCGAAGCGCGGCGCGGACGAAGAGCCGACCCGCGAGATCGACCCGCTGTCGCGCACGCAGGAGACGCCGACCATCGAGACCCCGCAGTTCGATCGCTCCGCGCAGACGATGCGCGAGCGTGCGATTCGCGAGAAGGCCGATCGCGCGCTGTCGAAGACCGAGCAGACCGCGGAGCTGTCGCTGGACGACCTGGGCCTGGACGTCGAAGCGCTGGAGCAGTCCGGCTCGCTGGAAGACACGACGTCGCTGGAGAAGGATGCGACGGCCGAAGCCGTGCCGCCGCTGCGCGACGACGAGATGACGCAGCTCGCGCCCTCGATCAGCAGCTTCGATCGGACGATGCAGGCGCCGCGCGAGAACTTCGACATCGAGAGCACCGGCACGATCTATATCGATCAGGTCGACCTCGCCGGCGGCGACACCGTCGAGCAGCCGCGCGTGGAGAACGAATCGACGGCCGAGATGAAGCGGCCGGCCTCGCTGTCGAAGGAGCTGGATCTCGACCTCGATCACCTGTCCGGATTGGGCAGCGAGCCGGAGACGATCAAGCAGGTGCGCGGCGGCGACCGGGAAGCCGACAACTTCTCCAGCGACGTGTTCGCGGACCACACTGCCGAAGTGCCGCGCGTCGACCTCGACGTCGGCGAGCCGCTGTCCGCCGAGGACACCGATGTGACCCACCGCCAGACGATGGCCGGCGGCGTCGGCTTGTCGGAGCTCGAGCCGGTGACGATGAGCGAAGTCGGCACCAAGCTCGACCTGGCGCGCGCCTACATGGACATGGGTGACCCCGACGGAGCCCGCAGCATCCTCGAAGAGGTGCTCTCCGAAGGCAACGCCAGCCAGAAGCAGGAAGCGCAGCGGCTGATGGAGTCGATCAGATAACACGCATAGCACTGGGCCTCGAGTACGACGGCAGCGCCTTCTGCGGCTGGCAGTCGCAGGCGCACGCGCTCGGAGTCCAGTCGGTCGTCGAGGCGGCGCTGTCCAGCGTCGCCGATCATCCAGTCGCAGTCACCGCCGCCGGGCGCACCGACGCCGGTGTGCATGCCGCCATGCAAGTCGTGCACTTCGACACGCAAGCTGCACGCACGGAGCGCGGCTGGGTGCTGGGTGCGACCACGAATCTCCCGACGCAGGTCAGCGCGCTGTGGGCTCGCGAGGTCCCGGACGCTTTCCATGCGCGCTACAGCGCTCTTGCGCGCACATATCGATACGTGATCCTGAATCGCGTGCCGCGTCCGGCGCTCGCGGCAGGCCGGGTCTGCTGGATTCGCGAGCCGCTGGACGAGAGCCGCATGCAGACCGGCGCCGCGCACCTCGTCGGCGAGCACGACTTCTCCTCCTTCAGGGCTGCCGAATGCCAGGCGCGCACGCCGATGCGCAACGTGCACGAGATCTCGGTCGAGCGCAGCGGCGAGCGCATCGTGCTGACGGTGTGCGCCAACGCGTTTCTGCATCACATGGTGCGCAACATCGCCGGCGTGCTGATCGCAATCGGCACCGGCGAGCGGCCGACAGACTGGGCCGCCACCGTGCTCGCCGCCCGCGATCGAACCCAGGGCGGCGTGACCGCCCCCGGCGGCGGCCTCTACCTGACGGGAATTCGCTACGCGGCCAGCCTGGCGCTGCCCAGCGAGCCGGCCTGGGACGCCGGCCGGGCCCTTGGCTTCGGCCCAGCCTAGCCCCATGATGCCTGCCTCTGTGGCCAAGGACCCGCTGCACCGATGACCTGGTTCGAGAAAATCATGCCTTCGCGGATCAAGACCGAGCGGCGTACGCGCTCGGTGCCCGAAGGCCTGTGGATGAAGTGCGCGGCCTGCGACGCGGTGCTGTATCGCGCCGAGCTCGAGCGCAACCTGCACGTCTGTCCGAAGTGCGGCAACCACATGCGCATCGGCGCGCGCGAGCGGCTCGAGTACTTTCTCGACACGGAGACCGCGGTCGAGCTCGCCGAGTCGATCGAGCCGGAGGATCCGCTCAAGTTCCGCGACACCAAGAAGTACCGCGACCGCGTGCTGCAGGCGCAGAAGAGCACGCAGGAGAAGGACGCGCTGGTCGTGATGAGCGGCACGCTGCACGGCCTGCCGATCGTCGCGTGCGCGTTCGAATTCGCTTTCCTCGGCGGCTCGATGGGCTCCGTGGTCGGCGAGCGCTTCGTGCGTGGAGCGGAGTTCTGCCTGGAACATCGCCGGCCGCTGGTGTGCTTCTCGGCGAGCGGCGGTGCGCGCATGCAGGAAGCGCTGCTGTCGCTGATGCAGATGGCCAAGACCAGCTCCGCGCTGGCGCGTCTGAGCACCGCACGGCTGCCGTACATCTCCGTGCTCACGGACCCGACGACCGGCGGCGTCTCCGCGAGCCTGGCGATGCTCGGCGACGTCAACATCGGCGAGCCGAAGGCGCTGATCGGCTTCACCGGCGCGCGCATCATTCAGCAGACCGTGCGCGAGACGCTGCCCGAGGGCTTCCAGCGTGCGGAGTTCCTGCTGGATCACGGCGCGCTCGACATGATCGTCGACCGCCGCGACATGCGCGATCGCATCGCCGGCTTGCTGACGATGTTCATGCACAAGCCCGCCGTGCCGGCGGCCTGAAGCCATGGTGCGGCCCGGCGAGGGCAGCGCCCGCTTGCGCAGCCTCTCCGACTGGCTCGCGTGGCAGGAGACCCTCCATCCGAGCGCGATCGACCTGGGGCTCGAACGCCTGCAGCGCACGCTCGCGCGGCTGAGCTGGCAGCGTCCTGCCTGTCCGGTGATCACAGTCGCCGGCACCAATGGCAAAGGCTCCTGTGTCGCACTGACAGCTCGTATCCTGAGCGAGGCCGGCTATCGCGTCGGCACGTTCACCTCGCCGCACCTGCTTCGCTATAACGAGCGCATCTCCATCGCCGGCGCGGAGGTTTCCGACGCGGCGTTGGTCGCGGCCTTCGAGCGGATCGACGCGGCGCGGGGCGAGGACACGCTTACCTTCTTCGAGTTCAACGCCGCCGCCGCACTGCTGGTGTTTGCCGACTCCCAGCTCGATGCAGTCGTGCTCGAAGTCGGCATGGGCGGGCGCCTCGATGCAGTCAACGTCGTCGACGCGGACGTCGCGCTGGTCACCTCGATCGACCTGGATCATTGCGACTGGCTCGGTCGCGACCGCGAAACCATCGGCCGCGAGAAGGCCGGGATCTTTCGCCCCGGCCGTCCCGCGATCTTCGGCGCTCGCGACATGCCGGCGTCGATTCGCGAGCACGCGCAGCGGATCGGCGCTCATCTGCAGCAGCTCGGTCGCGATTTCGACTGGACCCGGGGTGGCGAGCGCTGGTCCTGGCGCAGCAGCTCCGGCGAGCAGCAGGATCTGCCTGCGCCGGCGCTGCATGGCGAAATTCAGTACGACAACGCCGCTGCAGTCCTTGCGGCGCTCGCAACTGTGGAGTCGCGACTGAAGGTGCCGCGCGCGGCGATCGAGCGCGGTCTGCGGACGGTCACGTTGCCGGGGCGCTTCCAGGTCGTTCGACAGGACGGTCCACCGCAGGTCGAGTGGATTCTGGACGTCGCGCACAATCCGGCAGCTGCACGCTCGCTGGCAGCGCAGCTGGCTGCGCGGCAAGTCAGCGGTCGCACCATTGCCGTGTGCGGAGTGCTGGGCGACAAAGATGTGGAAGGGATCGTGAAGGAGCTGCAGGGAGCGTTCGACGCCTGGGTGATCGTGGGTCTGCAGGGAGCGCGCGCGCTGCCGCCGGACGTGCTCGCCGAGCGAGTAGGGCAAGTGGGCGTGAAGGTGCAGGCAGTTGCGGCGGACGTCAGCGCGGGCTGCCTGGCAGCGCGCGAGCTGGCGCAGAACGGCGATCGCATCGTCGTGTTCGGCTCGTTCCTGACGGTCGGCCCGGCGCTCGCGCTGCTCTCTGGTGGGTCGGGCTTTAGCCCGACGGCGCAGTCGGGCTAAAGCCCGACCTACAGCTTTATACTTCGCGGCCGTGGAGCGCCAAGTCAAAGAACGCCTGGTCGGTGCCGCCGTGCTGATGGCTGCGGCGATCATCCTGATTCCGGAGATGTTGTCGGGGCCCGATCGCGAGTCGCAGACGGAGCAGCCGGCGCACGCGCGCAACGATGCGCCGATCAAGACCTACACGATCGATCTGAATCAGGCGCCGGGCGCGCAGGCCACGCCTGCTGTCGTCGACGATCGCACGCCGCCGCCGGAAGAACCCACCGCTGCGCAGCCTGCCGCACAACCCGATGCGAGCGCTCAGGTAAAGCCTGAAGCACCTCAGCAGCCAGCCGAGCAGACTCCTGCGCCCGAAGAGCCCCAGCCTGCTCCGCAGCCACCGCCCGCGCGTGTGGAACAACCACAACCTGCGCGGACGGAACCTGCCAGACCCGTGGTCGAACCGCCGACCGCGACCGTCGCCGCCACACCGACTCCGCCGCAGCGAGCTCTTGCGTCCAGTCCCGCTGCCCCAACATCCGGACGGTGGGCAGTGCAGGTCGGCAGCTTTTCCAAGGAAGCGACCGCCGAGCGACTGGCGAAGCAACTGCGCGATCAAGGGCACGACGCGTTCGTGATGCCGGTGAAGTCGAGCGGTGCCACGTTGTACCGCGTGCGGATCGGGCCGCTGCCGGACCGAGCGAGCGCCGAGGCGGCGCTGCGGAACGTCAAGACATTGGCGCCCGGCGCCGCGGTCGTCGCGCATCCGTGACGGCCGAATTGGTCGGGGCTGAGGGGCGCTGCTAGAATCCGCGCGCCCAAAAAGGTATCGCCCGGTCTATGAATGCTGCTGACTACCTGATCGTCGGCGTGATGTTCGTGTCGATGGTCCTCGGCATGCTGCGCGGCTTCGTGCGCGAGGCGATCGGCCTGCTGGCATGGCTCGGCGGATTGTGGCTCGCGTGGCGCTACGCGCCCGATCTCGAGCCGTTCCTCGGCGGCATGGTCGGCGAGCGGCCGGTGAGCCTGTGGACCGCGCGCGTGCTGCTGCTGTTCGCAGTGCTGCTGGTCGGCTGGCTGATTGCGGGAATTCTCGGTTACTTCCTGCGCCATTCCGCGCTTAGTGTATTGGTCGACAGGATACTCGGGCTGGTATTCGGCCTGGTGCGCGGTGCGGTGGTGATCGCGGTGTTCGTGATGCTCGCGGAATTCGTCGAGCTCAACCGGGTCGAATGGTGGAAGCGGTCGAACCTGCTGCCGTACGCCAGCGAGATCGCCAGCTGGATCCAGAACTTCGCGGAAACGGGCATGAAAACCGTCGGCGACGCGCAGTCGACGCGGTCGGGAGCTTGAGAGAATGTGCGGTATCGTCGGCATCGTCGGGCAGTCGCCGGTCAACCAGCAGATCTATGATGCGTTGACGGTGCTGCAGCATCGCGGCCAGGACGCCGCCGGCATCATGACCTGCGACGAAGGCGAGCTGTTCATGCGCAAGCAGAACGGCCTGGTGCGCGACGTTTTCCAGCAGCGCCACATGCTGCGCCTGAAGGGCAACATCGGCATCGGCCACGTCCGCTATCCGACCGCCGGCTGCGACAGCTCGTCGGAAGCGCAGCCGTTCTTCGTCAATTCCCCGTACGGCATCTGCCTCGGCCACAACGGCAACCTGACCAACGCCGCCGAGCTCGCCGAGGTGCTGATCCGCGAAGATCTGCGCCACCTCAACACCAGCTCCGATTCCGAGGTGCTGCTCAACGTGCTCGCGAGCGAGCTGTCGCGTGCCGGCACGCCGCGTGCTTCGGCTACGGATATCTTCGCCGCAGTGACCTCGGTTTACCGTCGCGCCCGCGGCGCCTTCGCTGTCGTCTCGCTGATCGTCGGTCACGGCCTGCTCGGCTTTCGCGATCCGCACGGCATCCGGCCGCTGGTGATCGGCCGCCGCGAGACGCCGGAGGGCAACGAATACATGCTCGCCTCGGAGAGCGTCGCGCTCGACCAGCTCGGCTTCGAGCTGGTGCGCGACGTCAGCCCGGGCGAGGCAGTGTTCATCGACGAGCACGGCCGCTTCTATTCGCAGCAGTGCGTGCCCGTGGCGCGCCACACGCCGTGCATCTTCGAGTACGTCTACTTCGCGCGGCCCGACTCGATCATCGACAACATCTCGGTGCACAAGGCGCGCCTGCGCATGGGTGACCTGCTGGCGGAGAAGATCCGCCGCGTCTGGCCGGATCATGACATCGACGTCGTGATCCCGATTCCGGATACCAGCCGCACGGCGGCGGTGCAGGTGGCGCAGCTGCTCAACGTCAAGTACCGCGAGGGCTTCGTCAAGAACCGCTATATCGGCCGCACCTTCATCATGCCGGGCCAGGAGCAGCGCGCGAAGTCGGTGCGCTCCAAGCTGAACGTCATCGACCTGGAGTTCCGCGGCAAGAACGTGCTGCTGATCGACGACTCGATCGTGCGCGGCACGACCTCGGCGCAGATCATCGACCTGGCGCGCGAGGCCGGCGCGAATCGCGTCTACTTCGCCTCCGCGGCGCCGCCGGTGCGCCATGCGAACGTCTACGGCATCGACATGCCGGCGACGTCCGAGCTGGTCGCCGCCGAGCGCAGCGACGAAGAGGTGGCGAATCTGATCGGCGCGGACCGCCTCATCTACCAGGATCTCGACGACCTGGTGCGGGCCTGCCTGCACCACGACTCGCAGATCCAGGAGTTCGACGATTCCTGCTTCTCCGGCCACTACGTCACCGGCGACGTCACGCCGAGCTACCTGGCGCGCCTGCAGGAAGAGCGCTCCGACGAGGCCAAGACGCGCCGCAAGCAGATGCATCGCGGCTCGCTGAAGGCTATCCGCGCCGTGTAGGCCGGGGAGGCGCTACGAGCGCCAGTGACTCATCGCCGATTACGCAGTCGTCCGTCGCGCCGCGCCTGCTGATCATCACCGATCACACGGAGCTCGGCCGCGCGCTCGAGCAGCACGTCTCGATCGTGTGGCCCGAGGCGGACTGCCGCATCCACGCACCGCTCCAGTCGGGCCGGCTGCATTCCGGCTTCAGCGCGATCGGCTACGACGCCGTGCTGCTCGACGACCGCATCGAGCGCGGGCAGGGCGAGAAGTGGCTCGAGAATCTGCTCCATCGCAACGGCTTCCCGCCGATCCTGTACCTGGCGCGCGGCGATGACCCGGCGCTCGCCGCACGCGTCGTGAAGCGCGGCGCCATCGACTGTCTGATGCGCGAGCGCATCGATCACCGGCGCATGGCGGACGTGTTGCGCAAGTCGGTGGTCCAGCGCCGGCGGCAGCTCGCATTGCTGCGGACAGGGCCGGAAGCGGAGCGACTCTCCCAGTTCGGGCCCGTGACGATTCTCGGCCACCGCTGCGTGCGCGAGCTGGCGATCGGCGGAACCTCGATGGTGTACCTCGCGGAGAGCGAGCGCGCCGGCGAGATGGTGGTCCTGAAAGTGCTGCGCGATTCGCCGACGGCGGGCGACGAGAACACGCAGTTCACGCGCTTTCTGCAGGAGTACGACCTGATCTCGAAGGTGCGCCATCCGAACGTCGTGCGCATTTTCGACCTCGGCATCGCCGACGATCATGCGTATCTCGCCATGGAGTACTTCCCGCGCGGCGACCTGCGTTCGCAGATCGCGCGTGGCTTCGACGGCGACGAAGCGTTAACGCACCTGGCGCAGATGGCCGCGGCGTTGCAGGTCGTGCACGCGGTCGGCGTGCTGCATCGGGACCTGAAGCCCGGCAACATCATGTTGCGCGCAGACGGCTCGGTCGCGCTGATCGATTTCGGCCTCGCGAAGCACGTGCAGATGGATGCGCCGGAGATCACCGCGACCGGCGAGATCTTCGGCACGCCGTACTACATGAGCCCGGAGCAGGGGCACGGCGCGCAGCTCGACGAGAGCAGCGACCTGTACAGCCTCGGCGTGATCTTCTATGAGATGCTGACGCGCCAGAAGCCGTACATCGCCCAGACGCCGATGGGCGTCATCTACATGCACGCCAACGCGCCGATCCCGCTGCTGCCGGAAAACCTGCGTCGCTATCAGCCGCTGTTGAACAGCCTGCTGGCGAAGGATCCGGTGCATCGCTTCGCCTCGGCGAGCGCGCTGCTCGCGAAGATCGAGGAGCTGCGTTGAGCGAGATCCTGCTCGCCCCGACGCCGGCGCGTTGGTTCGACGTCGCGTGCGAGCGGTGGCGCGAGCTGCTGGTGGATCACGCGAACTGCGAGAAGAAGGCGGCGTCGACCGCGCTCAGCCTGATCTTCACTTACGCCGACGATTTGCAGCTGACAGATCGATTGTCGCGCCTCGCGCGCGAAGAGCTGCGGCACTTCGAGCAAGTCCAGAAGCTGATGACGGCGCTCGGGGTGCCGTTCGAGCGGCAGCGGCCGGGACGTTATGCCGCGGGGCTGCGTACGGCGTTGCGCACGGCGGATCCCGGCCGCAAGCTGGACCTGCTGCTCACGGGCGCGCTGATCGAGGCGCGCTCCTGCGAGCGGTTCAGGCTGCTCGCA
>DATEJG010000148.1:0-20705 GCA_035278165.1 Steroidobacteraceae bacterium | reverse complement strand
CCTGCTGACCCAGCTCGTGCGCGGGCTTGATATCGCTCACCGGCACATGGATGACGTCGGAGACGCCATCGACCACGACGCCGAAATCGCGCCGGCCCTGCTGCGACTCGACCGACAGCACGATGATCACCGTGAGCGGCGTGTACTCGGCGCGCTGCAGGCTGAAGCGCATGCGCAGGTCGACGATCGGCACGATGGAACCGCGCAGGTTCAGCACGCCGAGCACGTGCTGCTGCGCCTGCGGGATGCGCGTCACCGGCGACCAGCCGCGGATTTCCTGCACGCGCAGGATGTCGACGCCGTAGGTCTCTTCACCTAGGGTGAAGGTCAGCACCTGCTTCGAGCCGGCAGTGCCGGCGGCAATCTGGGTTCCCGGTCTGCTCATGGCACTCCTCCCCGGTTCCCTCAAAAGTCATCCCACGAGGTCTCGTCGCCGCTCGCGCGCGGCATCTTCGACGACGACGACGCCGTCGACACCTGCGTCGCGGGCCGCCGCGTCATCGGGTTGCGACCCGGCGATCGCGTCACCGGTCGATGGTGGCCGGCGAACGCCGGATTCATCAGCGACGGGTTCGCCAGCGACGGGCGCGCGTGCGCGGCCACGTCGCCCTGGCGGATCTCGTGCGAGGTGGTGCCGCGCCCGAGGCGGAAGTAGCCGATCTGCGCGATGAGCGTCGTGGACTGCTGTTCCATCGCCTTGCTCGCCGCCGAGGCCTCCTCGACGACCGCAGCGTTCTGCTGCGTCACGTTGTCCATCTGCGTGACGGCGTTGTTGACCTGCTCGATGCCGGCGGACTGCTCTTCGCTCGCCGCTGCGATCTCGGCGACGATGTCGGTCACCTTCTTCACGCTCTCCATGATCTCGGACAGCGTCTTGCCGGACTCGTCGACCAGCTCCGAGCCGACCTTCACCTTGTCGACCGAGTCGCTGATCAGATCCTTGATCTCTTTCGCCGCGCTGGCGCTGCGCTGTGCGAGATTGCGCACTTCGGTGGCGACCACGGCAAAGCCGCGGCCCTGCTCGCCGGCACGCGCCGCTTCGACCGCCGCGTTCAACGCCAGCAGATTGGTCTGGAACGCGATCTCGTCGATGACGCTGATGATGTCGGAGATCTTGCGGCTGGAGCCGTTGATGTCGCGCATGGCGCTGATCGCGCGCTGCACGACTGCACCACCCTTCTCCGCCTGGTCGCGCGCGCCGACCGCGAGCTGATTCGCCTGGCGCGCGTTGTCGGCATTCTGTTTCACGGTCGCAGTCATCTCCTCCATGCTCGACGCGGTCTCTTCGAGCGCTGCGGCCTGCTCCTGCGTGCGCTGCGACAGGTCGTCATTGCCGTGCGACAACTGGCGCGCCGCCGAGCCGACGGCATCCGCGCTGCCGCGCACTTCACCGACGATCTCGACCAGCTTGCCGTCCATCCGCTGCAACGAGTTCAGCAGCTGGCCCAGCTCATCGCTGCTTTCGACCTTGATCTGATTGCCCAGCTCGCCGTGCGCGATCCGGTCGGCGACGCTGACCGCGGCGGACAGCGCACCGAGGATCGAGCGCAGCAACAGGAAGCTCAGGAACCCGGCGAGGCCGAGGCCGATGGCGATCGCCGCAGTGATGATCGCGCTGTTGCGCTTGAACGTGACGTCGGCGTCGTTGCGCATCTCCTGCGCGACGCTGATCTGCATCTTCAACAGCGCATCGCCGCTGGCAGTGAGCTTCTCGTACGTCGGACGCGCACGCTCGATCAGCGCGTTCTCCGCCTTGTCGTACGTGCCCGACTGGCCCGCCAGCAACGCCTCCTGCAACGCGCGGATCACGGCCTCACCGTGCAGCGTGAACTCATCGACCAGCTGGCGCTCCTTGTCGGTCAGCTCCGTCGCCTGGAGCTTCTTCATCAGCTCCTGCACCTTGGCGGTACGCTCGGCAAGCATGTCGAGCGCGATGCGCACCGAGCCGGCGTCCTGGCGGATGACTGCGTCCTCGGCCTTCTCCAGGACCTCGCGCTCGTGCGACTCGATCTCGCCGACCCAGCCCGTGGGCATGAAGCGGTTCGAGAACAGCGCGTCGACGTGACCGTTGCTGCTCTTGGTCCCGGACAGGCCGAGTACGCCGACCGCGATCATCACCGCGCCGGCAATCGCCAGCGTCGTGAGGAGCTTGGTCTTCACCGAAATGCTGAAGCTGCTGGTGATGCTGCTGTTGTTGCTGTTCATACGATCCTCTCCCAAACCGTTTTCGCGACCGGCACTGTGGCTTCAGGCCGCGGCGCGCAGCGACGCTGCGCGGATCAAACCAGGCACATCGAGAATGAGCGCGACGGCGCCGTCGCCGAGGATCGTGGCCCCGGAGACGCCGTCGACGCGGCGGAAATTGGTTTCCAGCGACTTGATCACGACCTGCTGCTGGCCGAGCAGGTCATCGACGAACAGGCCGATGCGGTGACCGTCGCCCTCGACGACCATGATCAGCCCCTCGTGCAGCTCGGCAGCCCGCGGGCGCACGCCGAAGACCTCGTGCAGGCGCACCACCGGCACGTAGCTGTCGCGGAACCAGAACACTTCCGTGTGTCCCGCGATGCGATTCGCCGCGCCGGGGCCGAGCTGCAGCGATTCGATGATCGCGAGCAGCGGCACGATGTAGGTCTCGCTGCCGACCGACACCGACTGACCGTCGACGATCGCCAGCGTCAGCGGCAGCGTGATCGTGAAGCGCGAGCCGCGGCCTTCGGTCGAGCTCACTTCGATGCTGCCGCCGAGCTCCTTGATGTTCCGCCGCACGACGTCCATGCCGACGCCGCGCCCCGATACTTCGGTCGTCTGGTCGGCAGTCGAGAAGCCAGCCATGAAGATGACCTCGCGCAGCTCTTCGTCGCTGAGCACGTCATCCGCGGCAATGAGATTGCGCTCGCGCGCCTTCGCCAGGATGCGCTCGCGCTGCAAGCCGCCGCCGTCGTCGCAGACTTCGACGACGATGTTGCCGCCTTTGTGATACGCCTCGAGCGAGATCACGCCGCTCGCCGGCTTGCCGGCCGCGAGCCGCGCCTGCGGCATCTCGATGCCGTGATCGATGCTGTTGCGCACGAGGTGCACCAGCGGATCGCCGATCTTCTCCAGCACGGTCTTGTCGAGCTCCGTCTGGTCGCCGGTCACCTTCAGCTCGACCTGCTTGCCGAGCCGCTGGCTGAGATCGCGGATCATGCGCGGGAAGCGGCTGAACACGAAGCTGATCGGCAGCATGCGCACGCGCATGACGCTTTCCTGCAGCTCGCGCACGTTGCGCTCGAGCTGCGCCAGTCCCGCGCGCAGCTGGTCGGCGACGCCGCCGCAAGCGCGTCCGCCGAGCTGCGTGAGCATCGACTGCGTGATCACCAGCTCGCCGACGGTGTTCATCAGCTCGTCGATCTTCTCGGTGCTGACGCGGATCGAGCCGCCCTCGCCGCTGCCCTGCTTCGGCGCCTCGTCGGCCGCCGGCGCGCGTGCAGCCTCGGGTGCCTTGCGCTCGGGTGCTTTGGACTCTGCGGCGACCGGCGTCGCCCTGGCCGGCGCGAGCGCAGCCGCTTTCTCGTCGCGGATGTACAGGTCGCAATCGCCTTCGGCCCAGTCGAACACCTGTTCGATCACTTCGCGCGTGGCGTCGGTATCGACGGTGAGCTCCCACGACAGGTAGCACGATTCCGGGTCGAGCTTGCCGAGCGCCGGCAGGTTCTGTGCGGCGGCGACGACGGTGAGATCGCCGAGGTCCGCCAGCTCCCGCATCATCCGCAGCGGATCGTTGCCATGCACGAACAACTGCGGATACGGCTTGAACTGGATGCGCCACCGATGCGTCGTCTGTGCAGCAGGCAGGCTGGGAGCGGGCGCTGCGGCAGGCTCCGCCGGCGCCGAATTGTTCTGCACGATCGCCAGCTCGAGATCGAACTGCAGGTCCGCGACGCGCTGCGCATCGATCGGCGCCTTCTGCTGAACCGCTCGCAGCATCTCGCGCATGATGTCGACGGACTTGAGCAGCAGGTCGCTGATGTAGCGCGTCACCTGCATGCGATTGCCGCGCAGCTCGTCCAGCAGCGTCTCGCACGTATGCGTGAACGACGCGACTTCGGTGAAGCCGAAGGTCGCGCTGCCGCCCTTGATGGAGTGCGCAACGCGGAAAATCGTGTTGACGACCTCGGGCTCGGGCGCGCCGACGTTCAGCTTCAGCAGCGCAGCTTCCATCGTGTCGAGAGCCTCGAAGCTCTCGTCGAAGAAGGCGCCGTGGAACTGGGCGAGGTCGAGCGCCATGGCTATCTCAGCACCCGATGCACGGTGGCGATCAGCTGCGCCGGGTCGAACGGCTTGATGATCCAGCCGGTCGCGCCCGCCACCTTGCCCTCGCGCTTGCGATCGGCGGAGCTCTCGGTCGTGAGCATCAGGATCGGCGTGTTGCGGTACTCGGGCTCCGCACGCAGCGCGCGGATCACTTCGATGCCGTCGCGGATCGGCATGTGGACGTCGAGCAGCACCAGGTCGAAGGAAGTCTTCGCAGCGAGGCGCAGCGCCTCCTCGCCATCGGCGGCCGCGGTGACTGCGAAGCCGGCGCTGCCCAGCGACATCTGCACCATGTCGCGCATCGACGCCGAATCGTCGGCGGCCAGGATGCGGATCATGCTGCGACTCCCTGCAGGTCGAGCAGCGCTTCGACGCCGAGCAGGCGCGCCGCCTCGCGGAACACGCGCGTGTCGCCACGCCATTCCACTTTGCGCTGCTGCGCCGCGCGGTCGCGGACGAACGCACACAGCAGCTGCATCGTCGACGTATCGATGCGCTCGATACTGCCGACATCGAGCGCGACCGGTGTCTCGTGCTCCAGGTGCAAGCACAACGACTGCTTCAGCTCGGCCGCATCCTTCACGTTGCAGTGACTGGCGAGCAGGATCGACGGCTGCGGCGGCGCGGCCGGACGAGCGGCCTCGCTTCTCGCAGCAGCGGGCGCTGCCGTGCGCTTTCCCTTGACCTTCTTGGCTGACATCGGATTCCGTCGGGCTGGTTTCACAGATTCCCTTGCGGTATCGGCAGTTGCCGCAACGGCTTTAGGGTCGCCCCCCCTCAAGCTCCGCGCTTTGCTGCCGCTAGATTGTTGAAGCAGTTCACAGCGCAAAGGTGAAAGTCGAGATCCGACGATGCGTGTCGACCTGGTGAATCTCCTCGGATCGGGCAGCAGCCCGAGTCCGGGCCTGCTGGCGGAATGGCGCGTCGGTGCGATCCTCGAAGCGATCGCCGTGCGCGATGTTCGCAGCGGCCAGCTTGCGCTCGATATCGGGGGCCAGCGGCATCCTGCGCGCCTTGCGTCCGGGGACACCGCCGGCCCGCAGAACGGCGAAAGGCTGCAGCTGCGCGTGTTGCGCAACAGCCCGGTGCTCGCGCTCGAAACCATCGAGACACGCCCGGCCGGCACGTCGGCGGATGCCGCGGTGATCGCCGACGCCCTGCGCAAGTACGTTCCGCGGCAAGAGAGCCCGGCGGCACTGCTGGCCAATCTGGCCTGGATCGCACAGCGCAAGGCGGGTGCGGAGAGTCTGCCCCGCACGGTGGCCCAGACTGCTGCACAGCTCTGGAGCGCGCTACCGCAGGCCGATGAGCTGACCGACCCGAATGAGCTCAAGGCGGCGATCGCCCGGTCCGGTGTCTTTCTCGAAGCCGACCTCGCGACCCATCGCGGTCCGCCGGACCCGCGCCTCGCCGGCGACCTCAAGGCACTCCTGCTGACACTGAGCCGCGCGTTGCAGGAGCGCGGTGCCCGGCCGTCTGCGGCCAACTCGGATACGACGATGCACGCGCCGGTACCGACCGCCCGCGGGCCGCTCACTGCCCTGCCCGCTGCGCCCGCAACGCTGGCCGTGCTCGATGAGCCTGCGCAGCAGCTCAACGAGCTGGCGCGGCAGACCGACGGTGCGATCGCGCGTCTCACGACGGTGCAGATCTCCAACAGCGCGCCCGATCCGAACGTGCAGTCGCTGCTCGTCGACCTGCCCGTGCGACATGAGGATCGCGCCGCCGTGCTGCGCTTGAAGATCGAGCACGACGGCTCCCGTAAGCGAGATGAGGCTGGCGCCGATGCGTGGACAGTCGAAGCGGCTGTCGACCTCGGCGCGATCGGCGCGTTGCACGCCAAGGTTACGCTGATCGGCAAGCGCATCGGCGTGCAGCTGCGCGCAGAGTCGCCGGCCATCGTCGCAGCGCTCTCGCAGCGGGTCGACGAGCTGCAGTCGATGCTCACGGAATCCGGACTCGAGGTCGATCGCGTCGTGTGCCTGCATGGCATGCCCGCGGGCGACGCGGGTGCGCGGGCCGCGCGGCTGCTGGACGTACGCGCATGAACGAGCGCAATCGCCCACCTCTTGCGGTCGCACTCCACTACAGCGGTTCGGGTGCGCCGCGCGTCGTGGCCAAGGGTGGCGGCGCGGTCGCGGAGCGAATCGTCGAGACAGCGCGCGATCACAAAGTGCCGCTGCAGCAGGATTCGGCGCTCGCCGCCGCGCTGTCGCGCGTCGATCTGGGCCGTGAGATTCCTCGCGAGCTGTATATCGCCGTGGCGCATGTGCTCGCCTTTGCCTGGTCGGTCGCCGGGAAGAGGTAGTCGTTGCGGTCAGGCTGAAGCCTGACCCACGGCGCTGCTGGATTGCCGACCTTGTGGGTCAGGCTTCGGCCTGACTCCTCATCCAACCACGCTCAGCAGCGACCCCCGCTTCTTCGCCGACGGCGGCGGACTCTGCGCCGCGCGAGCAGCAGGCGCTGCCTGCTCAGCAGCCGCTGCACGCATGTTCCACGACGTCGTGGCCGATTCGCGGGGCTTCGCCGTGTGCAGACGGGTCAGCAGCTCGGCCTCGTGCCGCGTGATCCCGCAGCTCGCGACCAGCTCTTCGACGCCAGCGCCGTTCTTCGCGAGCCGCGCGGCCAGGTCGTAGCCACGCTGCGAGCTCGCGACGCTCGCCGGCGCGAGGCGCGAATCCGATTCCGCACGCTCGGTCAACGACTCCAGGCGCGCGCTCATCACGGCGATCGTCTCGTGGAGACTGCGCATCTCCGCGAACGAGCGCTGCAGCTCGCCGCACAGGTGCTGCATCTGCCGCTCGTCCGCACGCCGCCAGCGGCTGAACGCAAGGGCGAAGATCCAGAACGCACCGAGCAGCAGCGCGGCGCGACCGACCATCATGATCGTCTCGAACGACGGATTGGGCAGAATCTCGAACATCGCAGCTCCTGTGACGGCCGTCACGCTGCGTCAAGACTCCGACGCAGCCCCAGCGGCCCTGCACAGGACGAAGCAAGAACGGTGCCGGGGGAGAAAAACAGGGGAAACTGCACAGCGCAGCAAAGGCTGCGTTTGTGCTGCGGTGCTCAGTTTCCCCTGTTTTTTTCTCCCGGCACCCAACTGAAGACTTTCACGGGGTCGCCGGGGCGGAGGTCCATCTGGCGCTCGAAGGTCATGCCGGCTTTTTGCAGGACGCGGATCGAGCTGTCGTTGCCGGGTGAGGTGATCGCGAGGATGCGCTGCAGGCCGAACGTGCGGTGGCCGAGGGCGAGGACGGCCGAGGCGGCTTCGAATGCGTAGCCCTTGCCGCGGAACTCGGGCAGGAATGCATAGCCGACGTCGACGTCCGGCAGCGTATCGCGCTTGATCAGCCCGCACATGCCGACCGGCGTGCCGCCCTGCTTCTCCTCGACGCGAAACATGCCGAAGCCGTGACGCTGGTACATGTCGAGCGGCCCCTCGCGCAGGTAACGGCGTGCATCGTCGAGACTGTGCACGTTCTTGTCGCCGATGAAGCGCAGCCAAGACGGGTCGTTGACGAGCCGGAAGATGAACTGCGCGTCGTCGAGCGTGAAGCGGCGCAGAGCGAGTCGGTCGGTTTCGAGGACCAGCATGGCGCGCATTATGCGCGAAAGCGGCAAGTCGGGCTGGAGCCCGATCTACGGGAGTGTGCCGCCAGACGTCGCGGGCGGGACCGACGCGTCGACAGTCACCGCTTGCGGCAACGCTGTCGTTGTCGTCACCGGCGGAGGCTGCTGCTCCGCCGGCTCCTCTTCCGAAAGACCGCGCTCGTCCGCGTAATCGCCTTCGGGGCGACTGCTGCCGCTGAGAATCACGAGGAGCACGCGACGGTTGGCATTGCGTCCTTCAGGCGTGTCATTGCTTTGCGCCGGTCGATTCTCGCCCAGCCCGACGACCGCGAGCCGCTCCGGGTCGATGCCGGCACGCGTAAACAGATGCACGACGCTCGCCGCGCGCGCCGCCGACAACTCCCAGTTGGACGGGAACGCCGAGTTCTTGATCGGCCGATTGTCGGTATGACCCTCGACGCGGATCGAATTCGGGAACGGCTTCAGCGTCGCCGCAAGCTGGTCGAGCACCTTCTCCGCGTCCGCCGACAATGTCGCGACGCCGCTCGGGAACAGAATGTCGGTGCGGATCTCGACCTCCACCCACGAGCCGTGACGGCGCACGACGATCAGCTCGCGGTCGATCAGGTCCGCCATCGCCTGCGCAACCTCGTTGGCGACGGTCGAAAGCTCGTCCTGCGCCGGTCCGGTCGCCGGCTCCATCACCGGGTGCTGCAGGCTCGGTGCAACGCTGACCGGTTCGATCATGCGCCGCGGCTGGCCGTCGACCATCGGCTGGCGCTCGAGCGAGATCGCCATGTCCGCGCCGGTGCCGACCTGCTTCTCGCCGACCTGGATCGGCTCGAGCGTGCGCGGCGCGCCCTGGAACGCGGCGACCAGCGAGTCGGAGAGCACGCGGTACTTGCCTTCGTTCACCGACGACATCGCGTACATGACGACGAAGAACGCCAGCAGCAGCGTGATGAGATCGCCGTACGGGATCGCCCACGCCTCGTGATTGGCGTGCTCCTCGTGTTTGTGGCGACGGGCCATGGGACTAGTGCAGGTAACCCTGCAGCTTCGACTCGATCGCCCGCGGGTTCTCGCCCTGCGCGATCGAGATCATCCCTTCGATCACCATCTCGCGCGACTCGCTCTGCGCCGCGATCGCGACCTTGAGCTTGTTGGCCGCCGGCAGGAAGAACAGGTTGGCGAGGCCGATACCGTAGATCGTGGCGACGAACGCCGCCGCGATGCCGTGGCCGAGCTTGCTGGGATCGGCGAGGTTCTGCATGACCGCCATCAGGCCGAGCACGGCGCCGATGATGCCGAGCGTCGGCGAGTAGATGCCCATGCCCTCGAATACTTTCGCGGCGCGCGTATCGGACTGCTCGCGCACGTGCAGCTCGACTTCCAGAATGCTGCGGATCGCATCCGGCTCGCTGCCGTCGATCACCAGCTGCAGGCCCTTCTTCACGAACGCGTCGGGCTCGCGGTCGATGACCGGCTCGAGACCGAGCAGGCCCTGCTTGCGCGCAGTCTGGCTCCACTCGACCATCTTCTTGATCAGGTCCGCGCGATGGACGTTCGGCGGCTTGAAGATCCACGGCAGGATGCCGAGCGCACGCTTCATCACGCCGAGCGGCGTCTGTACGAAGATCGCGGCGACGGTGCCGACCACGACGATCATGAAGGCCGCAGCCGAGAGCAGCGCCTTGATGCCCGCACCCTTCAGCACTGCGCCGACCAGGATCGCGCAGGTAGCCAGCACCAGGCCGAGGAGACTCAAGATATCCATATGCGATCAGACACCCAGACCGGAAAGCAATGCGTCCACTTCCTGCTGGCCGCTCACCGACGGCCCGCTGTCGATGCCGGGGATCGGCGGGCCGAAGCCGCGCCGCGTCTCGTCGGAGACCGGCCGCGAAGTGCGCGCGCCGCTCTTCGACAGCCGCACCAGGTCGACCATAGCGATCTCCAGCTCGGTGACCAGCTTCATCACGCCGCGGATGATCTGGCCCGACAGATCCTGGTAGCCCTGCGCGAGCAGCACCTCCGAGAGGTTGTCGCGCACCTTGTCCATGTCCTCGCGCGTGCCCTGCAGGAACGCATCCATGTCGCGCACCATTCGATGGAAATCCTCGACTGCGATCTTGCGATCGCGGAAGCGCTGCCACGGCTCGGCCAGCTCGATGGCGCAGCGCGCGGTGCGCTCCGCCAGCGGACCGGACATCTCGACCAGCTCGAGCGTGCGATGCGCCGCTTCCTCGGTGAGCTTCAGCACGTGATCGAGGCGCAGCCGCGCGTCGGGCACGTCGCGCCGCGCGAGGTCGATGAGCCGCGAGTCCACGCAGAACTGCTGCAGCGCCGACTGCAGGTCGCCGGTGAGCTTGCGCAGATCGAGGAACAGCATGCGCTCGCGCCGCTGCAGCAGGTCGTCGAGCTCCGCGAAGAACGCGCTCTCGTCCCCGGCCGCCAGCGCGGCAGAAAGCGCGGCGACGGGTGCGCCGAACTCTTCCTGCAAAGTCTTCGTGCCGGTCGTCATTCAACTCTCGCTTCGGGCGGGCGGCGCGTCAGGCGCCGGTCTGCCCCAGAATCTTGTCGATCTTCTCTTTCAACGTGACCGCGGTGAACGGCTTGATCACGTAGCCGTTCACGCCGGCCTGCGCCGCTTCGACGATCTGCTCGCGCTTCGCTTCGGCGGTGAGCATCAGCACCGGCAGCTTCGCGAGCTTCGGATCGGCGCGCACCGCCTTCAGCAGATCGAGGCCCGGCATGCCGGGCATGTTCCAGTCGGTCACCAGGAAATCGAAGCCGCCGGCCTGCAGCATCGGCAGCGCCGACTTGCCGTCATCGGCCTCGGCTACGTTCGCGTAGCCCAGCTCGTTGAGCGTGTTCTTGACGATGCGGCGCATCGTCGAGAAATCATCGACCACCAGGAACCGCAAATTCTTGCTCACCTCGAACTCTCCTCCTGCCCGCGTCACGCGGCCGCGCCCGTCCTGTCGCGCCAGTCCACCAACCGCGCCTTGAGGCGCACCAATGCCTGGCCGTGCAGCTGGCAGACGCGCGATTCCGTCACCTTCAGCACGGCGCCGATCTCCTTCAGGTTCAGCTCGTCGTCGTAGTACATCGACATGACGAGCCGCTCGCGCTCCGGCAGCTCGCGGATCGCGCCCGCGAGCGCATCGCGGAAGCCATCCTGAGTGGCGTCGAGGAACGGATCCGCGCTCTCGTCCTCGACCCGGCTCATCAGCGAATCGTCGTCGCCGTTCGAGTCGTCCAGGCTCGCGATCCGGCAACTCGCGGCGTCCTGGGCGATCTTGTGGTACTCGTCCAGCGACACACCCATCTTGTCCGCGACCTCGGCGTCGCGCGCCTCGCGGCCGAACTCGGCCTCGATCTCGCGCACCGCCGCCGCCGCTGCGCGCGCCTTGCGATGCACGGAGCGCGGCGCCCAATCCAGCTTGCGCAACGCGTCGAGCATCGCGCCGCGAATGCGGATGCCCGCATACGTCTCGAAGCTCGCGCCACGGTCGGCCGTGTAGTTGGCCGCCGCTTCCAGCAAGCCGAGCATGCCGGCCTGGATCAGATCCGCGACCTCCACCGACGCGGGCAGGCGCCCCGCCAGGTGATACGCGATCCGCTTCACCAGTTCCGCGTGACCGACGACCAGCGCATCCGTGTTGCGCGCGGCGGCACCCGCCTTGTAAGCGCGTACGCCGCTCATCGGACCGCCTCCAGCCGGGCCTGGGGCTTGCGCACCAGGCGCTCGACGAAGAACTCCAGGTTGCCGCGCGGGCAATCCGGCACAGGCCACTTATCGGCCTTGAGGGCCAATTTCTTGAATGCCCGCGATGCGGGGCATGCGGGAAACGCCGCACTCACGGGCCGTTGCTCGCGAATTGCGCGCTTCAGGTACGGGTCGTCAGGGATATCCCCTACGTATTCGAGCGTGACATCCAGGAAGCGGTTGGCCACGCGCTGGAACTTATGGAAAAGCGCTTCGCCCTCGCCCGGCGCGCGGGTCTGGTTGGCGAGCACGAAGAACTTCGCGACGCCGTGGTTGCGGCTCATCACTTTCGCGAGCGCGTAGGCGTCGGTCATCGATGCCGGCTCATCGCAGACGACCAGCAGCACGTGCTGCGCGGCTTGCGTGAACTGCACGACGCTGTGGGAGATGCCGGCGGAAGTGTCGATGATCAGCGTGTCGACGCGCGCACTGAGCGCACTGAACGCCTGCACCAGTTGCAAGTGAGCGGCGGCCGGAAGATTCGCGAGCTCGGCGACGCCCGAAGCGCCGGGCACGACGTTCACGCCGTACGGCGACTCGACGATGATCTCTTCGAGCGAGCGCTCGCCGGAGAACACCTGCGCCATCGTGTGCCGCGGCGAGAGGCCGAGGAACACGTCGATGTTGGCCAGCCCGAGATCGCCGTCGAGCAGCATCACGCGCTTGCCCGTCGAGGCAAGCGTCGTCGCCAGGTTCACGGCCACGCTGGTCTTGCCGACGCCGCCCTTGCCGCCGGTGACGGCGATGACCTGCACTGGGCCGGCAGCCGTAGCGCGTTTGAAACCTGTTGCTTGAATTGATTGCATCTTTTTTACCGGTAAGAACTGTGGACTCGTGACACTTCTTCCTCACGCCATCCCATGCGCCACCGCCCCGAACCTTCTCTGCAGCAAATCCTCGTCCGCCATCGCCCCGGCCTTCTTCGCAAGCTGCACGGCGCGCGCGATCAGCTGATGCGCGCGGGCCGGGCTCAGATCTTCGGGAACCTGCTGGCCGTCGCTGAGATACGCGACCGGCAGCTTCGAGCGGATCAGAGCCGACAGCGTTCCGCCGAGGCTGGTGGCCTCGTCGAGCTTGGTCACGACGCAGGTCATCGGGCGTGCGAGCGCGAAGTGCACCAGCGCTTCCTCGAGCGCGCCGGCCTGCGCCGCCGCCGAAATCACCAGGCTGGTTTCGATGCGATCGCTCGCGTTCGCGAGCGTCGCGAGCTCGGTGGGCAGGCGCGCGTCGCGCTGGCTCAGGCCGGCGGTGTCGATCAGCACCAGGCGACGCTCGCTCAGGTGATCGAGCATGCCGGCGAGATCCGCCGCGCCGTCGATCGCATACGCCGGCACTCCGAGCAGGCGACCGAGCGTGTGAATCTGCTCCTGCGCGCCGATGCGCACGCAGTCGGTAGAGATCAGCGCGATGTCGCGCGGACCATGTCGCAACACCCAGCGTGCAGCGAGCTTCGCGATCAGCGTGGTCTTGCCGACGCCGGTCGGGCCGACGAGCGCGACGGCGCCGCCGCTTTCCATCCAACGCTCCGGCGCGGTCTCGATACGACGCGTCAGCATTGCGAGCGCGAGGCGCTGCGCTTCCGACAACTCCATCCGCTGCGGCAGCTGCGCCACGAGCTCGCCCGCGAGATCGTGCGCGATGCCGAGCACTGTCAACTGACGCAGCAGCTCCGTCTGGATCGGCGCGCGCCGCGAGAGGTCGTTCCACGCGAGCGTCGCGAGCTGCGTCTCGAGCATGCGTCGCAGCGTGCGCAGCTCTTCGTTAGCATTAGCCGGTAAGTCGCTGATTTCGTGACGATCCTGATCGGCGAACCGCTTGGCAATCGCCGCGTAATCGGCGGCGGCCGGCTCGCGCTCGGCGACTGTCTCGTAGCGCGACTCCGTCGGCTGATACGCGTCCGTGGTCGCGAGCGCGGCGTCGACTTCGCCGTCGTAGTCGACAGCAGCGACGACTTCGACGCCGCCCTGAATGCGGCGGCTCGAAAGGATCACGGCATCCGGTCCCTGCGCATCGCGCACCTGGCGCAAGGCCTGGCGCATGTCGGGAGCACGGTAGTGTTTCATCTTCATCTAGCTATCTCCCAACCGCGGTCACGAGGCGCACCTTGCGGTTGTCGGGTATCTCGTTCCACGCGAGCACGTGCATGCCGGGCACGACCGAGCGCATGAAGCGCGCGAGCGTCTGCCGCAGCTGGGGCGGCACGAGCAGCACTGCCGGCTCTCCTGTCAATTCCTGGCGCTGCGCCGCTTCGGCGAGGCGACGCTGCATGCGCTCCGCAAGGCCGGGCTCGAGTCCCGGCGTAGCGGCGTTGTTGCCGCCGAGCGAATTCGTGAGCAGTTGCTCGAGGTCGGGCTCGAGCGTGATGACCGGCAGCTCCGTCGACATGCCGGCGATGTCCTGCACGATCTGCCGACCGAGCGCGACGCGGACCTGCGCCTGCAGCTGCGCCGGATCCTGCGAGCGCGTCGCATGCTCGGCGAGCGTCTCGACGATCGTGCGCATGTTCTTCAGCGGCACGCGCTCGGAGAGCAGGCCTTGCAGCGTGCGCACCACGGTCCCCAGCGGGAGCAGCTTCGGCGTGAGGTCTTCGACGAGCTTCGGCGCCGTCTTGCCGAGCGCATTCAGCAGCTGCTGCACTTCCTCGTGGCCGAGCAGCTCGTGCGCGTGGCTCTGCACGACGTGGCTCAAGTGCGTCGCAATCACGGTGCTCGCGTCGACGACGGTGAAGCCGAGCGTCTGCGCGTGATCGCGCGCGGACGGCTCGATCCACACCGCTTCCATGCCGAACGCCGGGTCGCGCGTCTCGATGCCGGAGAGCTTGCCGAACACCTTGCCGGGATTGATCGCGAGCTCGCGCTCCGGATAGATGACGCCCTCGCCCACCGGCACGCCGGCGAGATTGATGCGATACGCGTTCGGCGGCAGATCCAGGTTGTCGCGGATGTGCACGGCCTGCACCAGGAAGCCGAGATCCTGCGTCAGCTTGCGACGCACGCCGCGGATGCGAGCCAGCAGGTCGCCGCCCTGCGCCTTGTCGACCAGCGGGACCAGCCGGTAGCCGACTTCCAGGCCGATGATGTCGACCGGCTGCACGTCTTCCCACGTCAGCTCTTTGGCTTCGGGCGACGGCGCCGCTGCCGGCGCGGCCGCAGCCTCGACCGGCTCCGTCGGCTGCAGCGACTTGTTGTGCAGCATCCACGCGCCGCCGCCGCAGAGCGCAGCCATCAGCAGGAACGGAATGTTCGGCATGCCCGGGATCAGGCCCATCACGCCGAGCAGCGCTGCCGCGATCGCGAGCGCCCGCGGCTGACCGAGCAGCTGCTTGGCGAGCTCGCCGCCCATGTCCTGGGCGCGGGACATGCGCGTCACGATCAAGGCGACTGCAGTCGAGAGCAGCAGCGCCGGAATCTGCGCCACCAGGCCGTCGCCGATCGCCAGCAGCGTGTAGATGCGGGCCGATTCGCTGAACGACATGTCGTGGGCCATCACGCCGATCGCGAGGCCGCCGAGCATGTTGATGACCAGGATCAGGATGCCGGCAGTCGCGTCGCCGCGGACGAACTTGCTCGCGCCGTCCATCGAGCCGTAGAAATCCGCTTCGGCGCGAACCTCGCCGCGGCGCACGCGGGCTTCGTCCTGCGTGATCAGGCCGGCGTTGAGATCGGCGTCGATCGCCATCTGCTTGCCGGGCATCGCGTCGAGGGTGAAGCGCGCCGTGACTTCCGAGATGCGCCCCGCGCCCTTGGTCACGACGATGAAGTTGATGATCGTCAGGATCGCGAACACGATCACGCCGACGGCGTAGTTGCCGCCGATCACGAATTCGCCGAAGGATTCGATCACGCGGCCCGCCGCGTGGCTGCCGGTGTGGCCGTGGAGCAGCACGACGCGGGTGGAAGCCACGTTCAGAGCAAGACGCAGCAACGTCGCGAGCAGCAGGACCGTCGGGAACACGCCGAAGTCGAGCGGCCGGGAGACGTAGAAGACCGCCATCACGACGATCAGCGACAGCGCGATGTTGAACGTGAACAGCACGTCCAGCGCGATCGGCGGCAACGGCAGGATGACCATCGCCAGCGCCGCGAGCACGCCCAGCGGCACGCCGATCCCGGAGCGGATCAGCGATTTGAGGTCGAGACTCGTAGCCGCAGCAGCCATGACTTACCTGCGCCGGAACGTCGGCGCGTTGACACCACCCCTGCAGGTGCAACTGGCGGGCCACGGCACCCCGCCGCCGCCGGCACGCGGTCACAGTTTGGAGAGCACGCTTTAGGGGAAACGCTGAGGGAGGTGGGTGCCGGGAGAGAAAAAGAGGGGAAAGTGAGCGGTGCAGCAACGGAGGTCTAGAATCGCAGCGCTGATCAACGGGCTGACCATGCGTTATGTCTTCGTCCTGCTCGCCGCCTCGCTGTGTCATGCCGGCGCGGCGTGCGCTGCGGAGTCGCCTATCGTCCTGACGACCGGGATCGCAGCCTTTCAGGTCGACCAGCCCGCTCCTCCCGAGCTGCTTGAAAAGCTCGGCCCTCGGCTGGAGGCCGTCGGCAGCGAGGAGCTTCGGGTCACCGCCATCATCGAACCGCCGGGCGAAACCGAACTGCTCGAGCGTTGGCAGTCACCGAAGACGATCCAGCTTGCTCAGTTCATCCGTGGACGCGAAGTGCGGCAGAGCTGGATCAACATCGTATTCGACGTCCAGACGCACGAGGTAACGCTCGTCAGCGCGCGCTTCCTGTCTGACCGCGGACTCAACCACGAGCCGCGGCTGACTGCGGCGCAGGCAAGGATGAGAGCTCAGCGGCAGGTACGCAATCCGCGGGCTCCAGTCATTCTGGACGGGACGTCCGCGCGACTCGCCTACGATTTCGAGCCCGCCACTGATTACGGCGAACTCCGCGGGTCGCTCGTCTGGGTCTTCGACGCCAGCGGTCTCGACTCCGAGCCATACGAGGTCAGTGTCAGCTCGGCCACAGGCAAAGTGCTCAGGATGCGCGGCAGAGTGGCCGGCTGCTTCAGCCCGCCGCCGGGCGAGTGGACCGACCTGCCGCTGGATAGCGTCGAGCTGAGCCGCGCGGATCGCGTTGCAGAGTCAGGCTGAAGCCTGACCCGCAGGGTCGCTCGCCGCAGCGCTCAGCTTTGCTGCACTGCTGAGTTTCCCCTCTTTTTCTCTCCCGGCACCGGGCTCCCGGGCTCACTCCTGAACCTGGATGTCCGGCCGCGGCGGTCGTTGACCGACCTTGAGTTGGAACACGTATGTGAGGATCTGCGCGACGGCGACGTACAGCGTCGCCGGGATCTCGTCGCCGATATCGACATTGCGATACAGCACGCGAGCGAGCGGCGGGGCTTCGAAGATCGGCACGGCGTGCTCGCCGGCGACTTCGCGGATCTTCGCGGCGATCACGTCGACGCCCTTGGCGACCACGATCGGCGCGCGCATGCGCTTGTCGTCGTACTTGAGCGCGACGGCGAAGTGAGTCGGGTTGGTGACGACGACGTCCGCCTTCGGCACTTCCTGCATCATGCGTTGACGCGCGAGCTGCTGTTGCAGCTGGCGGATGCGGCCTTTGACTTCCGGCGAGCCTTCGCTTTCCTTGTATTCCTCGCGGATCTCTTCGCGGCTCATGCGCATCTGCTTGGCGTATTGCCACAGCTGGTACGGCACGTCGAAGCCGGCGATGACCAGCAGGCCGGCCGAGATCACCAGCAGCGCCTTGCCGCTGATCTGCACCGCGTGGCCGATGGCCTGCTGCAACGGCTCGCGACCGAGCGCCATCAGGATCGACGCGTCGTTCCACAGCACGATGGCCGCGATCACCGCGACGATGCCGAACTTGGCCATCGCCTTGGCCAGCTCGACCAGGCTGCGCATCGCGAACATGCGCTTGATGCCTTCGAGCGGATTCAGTCGACTGAACTGCGGCGCCATCGCGCCCGCTGCGAAGCTCCAACCGCCGAGCGCCAGCGGAGCGATGATCGCAGCCAGTGTGATCGCACCGAGCACCGGCGCCGACAGCCACAGTCCATCGGCGGCCGCGTTCGCCAGTGCGGTCGTCATGAAGGTCGCATCCGTGGCCTCGTCACGCGAGAGCTCGAGTCCACGACGCATCATTTCGGCCATCTGGCCCGTGATCGTCCCGCCGAGCATGTACAGCGCACCGCCACCGACGAGCGTCACCGCCGCCGTGCTCAGGTCCCGTGAGCGCGGAATCTGGCCCTTGCGCCTCGCTTCCTCGAGGCGCTTGGGTGTTGCCTGTTCTGTGCGTTCCTGTGCGCCGTTCTCAGCCACGGGCTAGCCTCCGCCCTGCAGAGCGCGCACGAAGTCGAATGCCGATTCGATCAGCTCGATGAAGCTCGCCTGCACCGTGGGCAGGCCCGCATAGACGATCAGCAAGCCGGCGATCAGCGTCACCGGGAAACCGACCGCGAAGAGGTTCAGCGTCGGAGCCGCGCGGCTCATCACGCCGAACGCCAGGTTCACGACGAGCAGCGCGGTCATGCCAGGCAGCGCGACAGCGAGCGAGCCGGCGAACAGCTGAATGCCCCACGCCGCGACATTCCATATCGCCTGGCCGTCGAGGCCGCTCATTCCCACGGGCAGCGTCTTGAATCCGTTCGCGAGCACTTCGATCAGCACGAGGTGCCCGTTCAGCGCGAGGAACGTCAGCGTGACCATCAGCATGTACAGCGTGCCGAGCACCGGCGTGCTCGCGCCGCGCTGCGGGTCGACGTTGAAGGCGAAGCCGAGACCCATGGTGTTGGAAAGCAGCTGCCCGCCCATCGCGAGCGAATCGAAGATCAGCTGGAGCGCGAACCCGGTGGCGACGCCGATGAGGATCTGATGAAGCGCGACCAGCCCGCCTTGCAGCGAGAACACGGTGATCTGCGGCGGCGGAACGAGCGGCGCGACGATCAGCGTCATCGCACCGGCGAGGAAAAGCCGCAGTCGCGGCGGGACGAACTGCGCGCCGAAGACCGGCGCAGCCATGAAGCAGGCGCCGATGCGGATGAACGGCCAGAGGTACTGGGCGAGCCAGAGCTCCAACTGACCTGTGGTGATGTTGAGCATGGTTGCAGAGTCAGGCTGAAGCCTGACCCACAACGACCGGCAAGCACTGTGGGTCAGGCTTCAGCCTGACTCTGCAAACCAGACCTTTCATCCGATGAGTCCCGGGATGCTCTCGAACAGCTCGCGCGTGTAGCCCACGATGAGCTTCAGCATCCACGGCCCCGCGACCACCAGCGTTCCGGCCATGCCGATCAGCTTCGGGATGAACGACAAGGTCATCTCGTTGATCTGCGTCGCGGCCTGAAACACGCCTACCAGCAAGCCGATGACGAGCGCGGCGAGCAGCAGCGGCGCGGACAGCAGGATCGTGATCTCCAGCGCACGCTGGCCGATCGTCATTACCATTTCGGGTGTCATGAGTAGAAGCTCGCGGCCAGCGTGCCCATCACCAGGCTCCAGCCGTCGACCAGGACGAACAACATCAGCTTGAACGGCAGCGAGATCAGCACCGGCGAGAGCATCATCATGCCCATCGACATCAGCGCGCTCGCCACCACCAGGTCGATGATCACGAACGGAATGAAGATCAGGAAGCCGATCTGGAACGCCGACTTGAGCTCGCTCGTCGCGAACGCCGGCACGAGGATGCGCAACGGCACGTCTTCGGGCTTGTCGAAGCCCTTGCCGCCGGAGATGCGCACGAACGTCGCGATGTCGCTCTCGCGCGTCTGATCGAGCATGAAGCGCTTGAGCGGATCGGCGCCGCGCTGCAGCGCAGTCGTCGCGTCGATCTGCTCGGCCATGTACGGCTGCACTGCATCGCTGTTGATCTTGTCGACGACCGGGCCCATCACGAACAGCGTGAGGAACAGCGACAAGCCGATGAGCACCTGATTCGGCGGCGCCTGGCCAGCACCGAGCGCCTGTCTCAGGATCGCGAGCACGATCACGATGCGCGTGAATGCGGTCATCATCAGCACGATGCCCGGCAACAGCGTCACCGCCGTCATCAGGATGAGGATCTGCAGCGTCAGCGAGTACTGCTGACCTCCGTTCGGCGCAGTCGTCACCGTCACGGCCGGAATGCCAGCTGCGGAGGCCGCGAACGGCAGGAGCATGATCGCGACGAGAAACGCCGCGCGCAGCAGCGGATGGCGGCTCATAGACCGAGGCTCCGCTTCAGGATGGATCTGAAGTCCGGAGAAGACGCGTCGGCACCCTCGCCGCGGTGGGCATCGTCCGTACGCACGGGCTCGGCGAGCACGTGCAGTGTGTTCACTCGACCGGGCGCAACGCCGAGCAGCAGCTGCTGCGCGCCGACTTGAATCAGAACCGCGCGCTCCTTCGTGCCGAGCGCGACGTCCGCGATGATGTTGATCGCCCCGACTCCGGGCCGGCCGAAATTGCGCAGGCGCCGCACGACCCACGCCGCGGCGAAGACCGCCGCGAGCACGAGCATCAGCGACAGGGTCACCTGCACCAGGCCGCCTGCAGGACTCGTGGAAACGGCTTTGGCCGTTTCCGGCGCAGCAAACGGCTCGGCCGCGAACGCGGCCGTAGCGAGCTGGGCCAGAGCCCAACCCACAGCGCAGCCAATCGATCGCTTCGACCGCAACTTCATCGCAGCTTCTTGATGCGCTCGGCCGGCGAGATCACGTCGGTGAGACGGATGCCGAACTTCTCGTTGACGACGACCACTTCGCCGTGCGCCACCAGCGTGCCGTTGACGAACACGTCGAGCGGCTCGCCCGCGGCGCGGTCGAGCTCGACGACCGAGCCCTGGTTGAGCTGCAGGAGGTTGCGGATCGGGATGCGCGTGCGGCCGACTTCCATCGACAGCGTGACCGGCACGTCGAGGATGACTTCGAGGTTGACGTCGCGGGCGCCGGCGTCGGCGCCGCCGTCCTGCAGGTCGTTGAACTCGGCGCGGGATGCGGCTTGTTCGGTGGGCTTGCTCATGTGAAGAACTTCTAGGAGAAGGGTTGCGGTTGCTCGGGCTCAGGGCTCAGGCTCAGGGCTTGCGGGCCAGCATCAGTGCGTCGGGAGTCTTCGGCTTGC
>DATEJG010000147.1:0-11510 GCA_035278165.1 Steroidobacteraceae bacterium | reverse complement strand
TGTAACTCTCGTAATCGCTCTCGTTGACGGAGCCCGCGGTCGTCTTCGAGGGAAACACCCAGCGGTTCTGGCGATCGTGCCCGTCGTAGCGCATCTCCGCGCGGTTGCCGTTGGCGTCGGTGACGCTCGCGCGCTTGCCATGCGAGGCGCAGTGAGATCTGCGACATCATCGGAACCCGCGCCACACTTCCGTGAGCTAAACGGCGCTCCGTACCTTTTCATTCGTATTGTTCGATTCAGGCGCATCCGCGCGCTGACGGCCGGTACGTTGCCTTTACACGCCCGCGTGTGTCAACAGAGAGGTCGTAAAAAATTTTACGCGAGGTCGTGAGGGAATCTTCGCCTATTCCTTCACAGGCAGCTTCACCCTGATGTGCAGCTCCTTCAGCTGCTCCTCCGACACCGCGGTCGGCGCGTCGGTCATCAGGTCGGCGGCGGTCTGCGTCTTCGGGAACGCGATCACGTCGCGGATGCTGTCGGTGCCCGCCATGAACATCACGATGCGGTCCAGGCCGAACGCGATGCCGCCGTGCGGCGGCGTGCCGTACTTGAGCGCCTCGAGCAGGAAGCCGAACTTCTTCTGCGCTTCCTCGGCGCCGATGCCGAGCAGGTCGAACACCGTCGACTGCATCTCCTGTCGATGGATACGCACCGAGCCGCCGCCGATCTCCGAGCCGTTCAGCACCATGTCGTAGGCGTTCGCCATCGCATTCGCCGGATCCGCGCGCAACGCCGCGGGATCGGGATCGCGCGGCGAAGTGAACGGATGATGCATGGCGCCCCAGCGCTTGCCTTCCGCATCCCACTCGAACATCGGGAAGTCGACGACCCACAGCGGCTGCCAGCCGGTCTGCGCCAGGCCGAGATCGTGGCCGAGCTTCAGGCGCAGCGCGCCCATCGCGTCGTTGACGACCTTCGCCTTGTCTGCGCCGAAGAAAATCAGGTCGCCGTCGACGCCGCCGGTGCGCGACAGGATGCCGTTGATGGCCTCGTCGCTGAGGAACTTCAGGATCGGCGACTGCAGGCCGTCCCGGCCTTTCGCCTTCTCGTTGATCTTCACGTACGCCAGGCCCTTGGCGCCGTAGCGCGCGACGAATGGAGTCAGGTCGTCGAGCTCCTTGCGCGTCATCTTGGTGCCGCCTTCCGGCACGCGCAGCGCGACGACGCGACCCTTCGGATCCGCGGCGGGACCGGCGAACACCTTGAACTGGCTGTCGCGCACCAGATCCGCGATGTCGACCAGCTCGAGCGGCACGCGCAGGTCCGGCTTGTCCGAGGCGTAACGGCGCATCGCCTCCACGTACGACATGCGCGGGAACGGCTTCGGCAGATCCACCGCGAGCACCGTCTTGAACACCTGGCGCACCAGCTCTTCCATCATCTGAAGGATCTGTTCCTGATCGAGGAACGAGGTCTCGATGTCGAGCTGCGTGAATTCGGGCTGGCGCTCGGCGCGCAGGTCCTCGTCGCGGAAGCAGCGCACGATCTGATAGTAGCGATCGAAGCCGCTCATCATCAGCAGCTGCTTGAAGATCTGCGGCGACTGCGGCAACGCGAAGAACTGGCCGGGATGCGTGCGGCTCGGCACGAGGTAGTCGCGTGCGCCCTCCGGCGTCGCCTTGGTGAGCATCGGCGTTTCGATGTCGACGAAGCCGTTGTCGTCGAGCCACGAGCGCATCGCGCGCGTCACCTGGTGACGCAGCAGCAGGCGCTTCTGCATCACCTCGCGGCGCAGGTCGAGATAGCGGAACTTGAGCCGCAGCTCCTCGTTGGTCGCTTCGTCGTGATGAAACGGCGGCGTCTCGGAGCGGCTCAGGATCTCCAGCTCGCGCGCCAGCACTTCGACCTGTCCAGAGGCCAGCGCAGCATTGGCGGTATTGCCGGGACGCGCGCGCACCAGGCCGCGGACGTGCACGCAGAACTCGCTGCGCAGCCGCTCCGCGTTCGCGAATACATCTTTGGCGTCGGGGTCGAAAACGATCTGCAGCAGACCCTCGCGGTCACGCAGGTCGACGAAAATCACTCCGCCGTGGTCGCGGCGCCGGTGCACCCAGCCGGCGACGCTGATCTCCTGGCCGATGAGGGACTCGTTGACCTGACCGCAATAATGGGAACGCATTGGGAAAACACGGGCTTGGGGACGGAGCGCGCGATGTTACGGGAAATGGGGGCTTTGCGCATTTCCCGACGAGTCCAGTCGCGTCAGCGGCGACGCTTGCGCGCGCTGGATTTCGTCGTGGATTTGCTGCTGCGCTTGCCGCTGCTCTTGCTCTGGACCGGCCGTGCAGCGGGCTTGGCGCTGCGCGTTTTGCCCGGCGTGCGGCTGCCGCTCTCGCTCTTCTTGGTTTCGGCGGCCGGCTTCTTATCGGCCTCCTTGGCAGGCTCCGCCGGCTTCGCTTCTTTGTCGTCCGCGGATTTCGCTTCAGGCGCTTCCTCGCCCGCGGCGAGATTGCGCTTGCCTTCCTGGTCCGACTTGAAGTCGGTCTCGTACCAGCCGCCGCCCTTCAGGCGAAACACCGGCGCGGAGACCAGCCGCTTCATCGTCTGCTTCTTGCAGCTCGGGCATTTACGCAGCGGCGGCTCGGAAATCTTCTGTAAAGCTTCGACGTAGAACTTGCAGTTGCTGCATTCGTATTCGTAGAAAGGCATGAGCAGTTCCCAGGCGCAAGAACGAGCCGGCGGATGATAGAGGCCGGCCGGCGAAGCCGCCAGCTAGGCTTTCACGAACACCAGCTCGCGGCCCTTGGCCGTGACCTTCACCCGGCTGCCCGGCCCGAACTCGCCCTTCAGGATGCGCTGCGCCAGCGGGTTCTCGACCTGCTGCTGGATGGCGCGCTTCAGCGGCCGCGCGCCGTACACCGGGTCGAAGCCCGCCTCGCCGAGCAGGTCGCGCGCCGAGTCGTCTAGCGTCAGCTCGATATCCCGTTCGGCCAGGCGCCGGCGCAGGTAGCCGAGCTGGATGTCGACGATCGAGCGCAGCTGCTCGCGGCCGAGCGGATGGAACACGACGATGTCGTCGACGCGGTTGATGAACTCGGGGCGGAAGTGCTGCTGCACGATCTCCAGCACCGCCTGCTTCATCTTCGCGTAGTTCGCCTCGCCGGCCAGCTCCTGGATCACGTGCGAGCCGAGATTCGAGGTCATGATGATCACGGTGTTGCGGAAGTCGACGGTGCGGCCCTGGCCGTCGGTCAGGCGGCCGTCGTCGAGCACCTGCAGCAGCACGTTGAACACGTCGGGATGCGCTTTCTCGACTTCGTCGAGCAGCAGCACCGAATACGGCCGGCGGCGCACCGCCTCGGTCAGATAACCGCCTTCTTCGTAGCCGACATAGCCGGGAGGCGCGCCGATCAGGCGCGCGACCGAGTGCTTTTCCATGAACTCGGACATGTCGATGCGGACCATCGCCTCTTCGGTGTCGAACAGGAACTCAGCGAGCGCCTTGCACAGCTCGGTCTTGCCGACACCGGTCGGGCCGAGGAACAGGAACGAGCCGTTCGGCCGGTTCGGATCCGACAGGCCCGCACGCGAGCGGCGGATCGCGTCCGACACTGCACGCACGGCTTCGGTCTGGCCGACGACGCGCTTGCTGAGCGACTCCTCCATGCGCAGCAGCTTGTCCCTCTCGCCTTCGAGCATCTTGGAGACAGGAATGCCGGTCCACTTCGACACGACCTCGGCGATTTCCTCGTCGGTGACTTTGTTGCGCAGGAGCTTGGTCGGCTGCTGCTCGGCGCTGGTTGCAGCCGCAAGCCGGCGCTCGAGCTCAGGGATCTTGCCGTACGAGAGCTCGGACATGCGCTGCAGGTCCTGCGCGCGTCGCGCAGTTTCAAGCTCGACGCGTGCGCGCTCCAGCTCCTGATTGATGTGCGCGGCGCTCTGCACGGAAGCCTTCTCGGCCTTCCAGACTTCTTCGAGGTCGGAGTATTCCTTGTCGAGCGACTTGATCTGCTCGGCGAGCGCGGCACGGCGCTTCTTCGACGCTTCGTCGGATTCCTTCTTGAGCGCTTCCTGCTCGATCTTCAGCTGGATGATGCGGCGTTCGAGGCGATCCATGGACTCGGGCTTGGAGTCGATCTCCATGCGGATGCGGGAAGCGGCCTCGTCGATCAGATCGATCGCCTTGTCGGGCAGCTGGCGGTCGGTGATGTAGCGGTGCGAGAGCGTCGCGGCCGCGACGATCGCGGGGTCCGTGATGCTGACGCCGTGGTGAACTTCGTAGCGCTCCTTCAGGCCGCGCAGGATGGCGATGGTGTCCTCGACGGAAGGCTCGTTCACGAGCACCTTCTGGAAGCGGCGCTCGAGCGCCGCGTCCTTCTCGATGTACTTGCGATACTCGTCGAGCGTCGTCGCGCCGACGCAATGCAGCTCGCCGCGCGCGAGCGCGGGCTTGAGCATGTTGCCGGCGTCCATCGCGCCTTCGGCTTTGCCGGCGCCGACCATCGTGTGCAGCTCGTCGATGAACAGGATGATCTGGCCTTCCTGTTTCGCGAGGTCGTTGAGCACCGCCTTGAGGCGCTCCTCGAACTCGCCGCGATACTTGGCGCCGGCGATCAGCGCGCCCATGTCGAGCGCGAGAATGCGCTTGCTGCGCAGGCTTTCCGGCACTTCGCCGTTGACGATGCGCTGCGCGAGCCCTTCGACGATCGCGGTCTTGCCGACGCCGGGCTCGCCGATCAGCACCGGGTTGTTCTTGGTGCGACGCTGCAGCACCTGCACGGTGCGGCGGATCTCGTCGTCGCGGCCGATGACCGGGTCGAGCTTGCCCTGCTCGGCACGCTCGGTCAGGTCGACCGTGTACTTTTCGAGCGCCTGGCGGTTCTCCTCGGCGTTCGGGTCGGTGACTTTCTCGCCGCCGCGGACTTCCTCGATCGCCTTCTCGACCGAGCCCTTCACCGCGCCGGCGTTGCGCAGGATCGTGCCGATCTGGCCCTTGTCCTCGAGCGCCGCCAGGACGAACAGCTCGCTGGAGATGTACTGGTCGCCGCGCTGCTGCGCGATCTTGTCCGTGAGGTTGAGCAGCCGGTTCAGGTCGTTGGAGATGTGGACTTCGCCGGCGTTGCCCTCGACTTTCGGCAGCCGATCCAGCGCCTCGCCGAGCTGCGAGCGCAGCAGGTTGACGTTGGTCCCCGCGCGGTCCAGCAGATGGCGCACCGAGCCGCCCTGCTGATCCAGCAGGGACGTCAACACGTGTAGCGGCTCGATGTACTGATGATCCCGGCCCACCGCCAGCGACTGCGCGTCGCCCAGCGCCAGCTGGAATTTGCTCGTCAGTTTGTCCATTCGCATGGCGGGAAATGTAGGGGATAGGCCCCGGAATTCAAGCTTCTGCGTGGCGGTGCCGGGAGAGAAAAACGGGGGAAAGTCAGCAGTGCAGCATTCGGCTGCTCAGCGGGGCGCCGCGCTGGATTGCTGCGGTGCTGAGTTTCCCCTGCTTTTCTCTCCCGGCACCGCCTTCTAATGAGCCAGAGAGTGGCTTACGTAGATCACCGCCACTCCTAGCACGATGAAGACGAACTGGCGGACGCCGGCGCCGGCGTCGACGCGGCGGTGGAGGCCGGGGATGAGGTCGGCGACGGCGATGTACAGGAAGCTGGCGGCGGCGAGGGAGATCGCGTACGGCAGGAACTGCTGCACGGGCCCGAATGCGAAGTAGGCCGCGACGCCGCCCACGACGGAGGTCAGGCTCGTCAGCAGGTTCAATGTGAGCGCGCGCAGGCGCGACATGCCGCCGTGGAGCAGGATCGCAAGATCACCGACCTCCTGCGGGATCTCGTGCGCAATGACCGCGAGGGCAGTGACGACGCCGAGGTGGACGTCCGTCATGAACGCCGCGGCGATCAGGATCCCGTCGAGCACGTTGTGAAACCCGTCGCCGATCAGGATCAGCGACGCCGAGGCCGCGTCGCGATGCGCATCGGTGGCGTGCCCGTGACCGTGAGCGTGCGGGATGTGACCTTCGCACACTTCCTGGTGGCAGTGCCGCCAGAGCACCAGCTTTTCGAGCACGAAGAACACGAGCAGGCCGGCGAGCAGCGTCAGCCCGACTTCGTGCGTGCCGGCAATTCCGACCTGCTCCACCGCGTGCGGCAGGAGCCCGAGCAGCGCGGCGCCGAGCAACGCGCCGGTCGCGAAGCTGACGAGATGCGGCAGCACACGCGCCCGTACGGATTCCGGCGCGATCAGGAACAACGAAGCCGCGAGCGCGCTGAGAGCGCCGCCGAGCAACGTGAACAGGACGATCCAGGCGAGCAAGGGCATTCTTATTTCATCCAGACCATCGTCGCCATACGCCCGGTCTTGCCGTCGCGGCGGTAGGAAAAGAAGCGGTCGCGATCAGCGTAGCAGCGGAAGCCGCCGCCGAAGACTTGCGCGACGCCGAGCCGCGCGAGCTCGCGTCGCGCGAGATCGTACAGATCCGCCTGCCACCGGCCGCGCTCATTCGCCTTGAATGCTTGGTCATTGTCCGCCGAACGCGCGATGAACTGCTCACGCACCTCCGGCCCGACTTCGAACGCTTCCTGCTCGATCGCGGGGCCGAGCCACGCGAGCACACGATCGGGCGCGACGCGCATCGCGCCCAGCGCGGTATCGAGAACTCCGCCCGCCAATCCACGCCAGCCTGCATGCGCCGCCGCGACACACGTGCCATCGCGATCACAAAACAGCACCGGCAAACAATCCGCCGTCTGCACCACGCATACCTGACCTTTCGATCGCGAGAACGCCGCGTCGGCAGTCGGCGGTGAAACGTGCGGCACAGCCTCAGCCACCGCCGTTCCATGAACCTGGTTCAGCCACACAGGCTCGCTCGACAACGCAAGTGCCTCACGCACACGCCGCCTGTTTTCACTCACCGCCTGCGCGTCGTCGCCGACGTGCGCACCCAGATTCAGACTCGCATACGGCCCGCCGCTGACTCCACCCACACGCGTCGTCGCGACCGCACGCACGTTCTTCGGCGCCGGCCAGTCCGCTTCGATGAATCGCAAGTCCGTCATGTCTTCTTCTGATCTTCCTTCAAAACGCGCAGCAACGTTTGCATGTCTTCCGGCAGCGTCGCATCGCATTTGATCGCCTTCTCGCTGACCGGATGCGCGAACGCAAGACTCGCTGCATGCAACGCCTGACGACGAAACCCGCGCAGCGCTTCGATGAGCTGCGGCGAAGCGCCCTTCGGCAACGACAGCCGCCCGCCGTATACACGATCGCCAACGATCGGGTAGCGGATATGCGCCATGTGCACGCGGATCTGATGCGTGCGTCCAGACTCCAGCTTCAAGCGCACGTGCGTGTGCGCGCGATATCGATGGAGCACACGATAGTGCGTGACCGCCTCGCGTCCGTCCTCGCGTATCGACATGCGCACGCGATCGACAGGATGTCGGCCGATCGGCGCATCGACCACGCCGCCGCCGGTCATCACACCGGCACACACCGCCTCGTACTCGCGCTCGACCTCGCGCGCCTCGATCGCTCGCACCAGCGCCGTGTGCGCTTCCAACGTACGTGCGACGACCATCAGTCCGCTGGTGTCCTTATCGAGCCGGTGGACGATGCCGGCCCGCGGCACCTGGGCCAGCTTCGGGTCGAAGTGCAACAACGCGTTCTGCAACGTGCCCGCCGCATTGCCGGCGCCTGGATGGACCACCAGCCCGGCCGGCTTGTTCAGGACCAGGACGTGGCGGTCCTGGTGGACGATGTCCAGCGCGATCTGCTCGGGCCCGACACCGGTGGCTTCCTCGATGACGGCGCTGACCTGGACCTGCTCGCCCCCCAGAACCTTGTCTTTGGGCCGGAGCTTCTCACCGTTGACCAGCACCTGGCCGGCCTCGATCCACTCCTTGATGCGGGTGCGCGAGAAGTCGTCGAGCAGCTCGGCCAGCACCTGGTCGAGGCGCTGACCGGCATATTCGTCGGGAACGGTCAGGGTGCGTTGGATCGGTTCAGACATGGGGCTCGGGCATGGTGAGGAACTTAAGGACGAGCCTGCCGACAAAGAAAGGACCCGGCTATACTCGCCCGCCTTGCCTGACGCCCGGACTGACTCGGAAACGACGTAAAAATGGCGACGAATTCTCGCACGCGCATCCTCGTTTTGACCACGGTAGCCGCGCTCCTGGCTTTGAGCGGCTGCGGCAACCGCTCGCGCGCGCAGATCGGCAGCGCGGAGAAGCTGTACGAGGAGGCCAAGCACGCCAGCGATATCGGCAACTATCGGGACGCCATCGCCTACTACGAGCAGCTCGAGGCGCGGTTCCCGTTCAGCAACCCGGCCCGCCAGGGGCAGCTGGACCTGATGTACGCCTACTACAAGAACCACGAGCCGGAATCGGCGATCGACCAGGCCGACCAGTTCATCCGCGAGAACCCGGCGCACCCGCGCGTCGACTACGCCTACTACATCAAGGGGCTCACGCAGTTCGAGCGCAACCCGAACTTCCTCGAGCGCTGGTTCAACGCCGACCTCACCGAGCGACCGCCGATCGACGCGCGCAAGTCGTTCCAGGCGTTCCAGACGATCCTCGAGCGCTATCCCAATAGCGAATATGCCGAGGACTCGCGCCAGCGCATGCTGTTCCTGCGCAATCGCCTCGCGAGCTACGAGGTGTATGTAGCGGAGTACTACCTGAAGCGCGGCGCGTGGGTGGGGGCGATCAATCGCTGCAAGTACGCGGTCGAGAACTACGACGGGGCGCCGCAGGTCAAGCGCGCGCTGCAGATCATGGCGGAGTCGTACCGCAAGCTCGGCATGGATGATCTTGCCGCGGATTCGGAGAAGGTGCTGCAGGCGAACTATTCGAATCCGGACCAGAAGGTCGCAGATGAAGGGAAGAAGAAGAGCTGGTGGAAGATCTGGTAAGAGTCCCGCGTTTCTGCGAGAACACGCAGGCTGGATGAATCCACAGAAGGCCGATCCCGCCGTACGATCCTGAGCGCGCTCGGTCGAGCGCGTGAGTCGCTAGAACTTTTCCCTCGTTTCTAGCGGTGAATCCAAGTAGCAGAGTCTTGAGTTCGAGTCAAAAGGAGCGACGCCCGACGGTGCTACGAACACCGCCGAGCGTCTAACCAGCCACCCTATCCAAGGAGAGTGACATGGGTACGACGGATGATGTGTTGAAGGCTCCTCATCGGCTGCAGAAGACCATTGAAGAACAGCGCAAGGTGATGATGCAGGCACATGGAGTGCTCATGTGCTTGTACGACGTGCTGCTGCATGCGGAGGGTGAGGAAGCGGTGTCGTATGCGCAGGCGGCGTTTGTTGCGGCGAGTTTGATCAATAAGAGTACGGAGGAGCTGGATCTGGTGAGGCTCTATCCGATGTTAGATGTGCTCGCGCCGCTGGGTGGAGGGGATAGAGTCGAAGAACAGAGAGTTTTGTATGTGACTTGAGGGAACGCGCATCCCCTACCTTCCCCGCATGGACGACCCGTGCGGGGAAGGGAACTTGGTCAAACCCGGCGAACCGCTGATAAGCTGCCCGTCGAGATCTGGCGCTCCGTCAATATCATGACGGAGCGCTTCGTCTATCGGCTCGACTGGGACATCAGCAAGGCGATGGTGAACTGGCGCAAACACGGCGTGAGCTTTGAGGTCGCAGCCACGGTCTTTCGTGATCCGCTCGCCCTGAGCCGCTACGATGCCGAACACAGCCAGAGCGAGGAGCGTTGGATTACACTCGGCCAAACCGAAAGTGGGCAGCTCGTAGTGGTGGTGCACACATTCGAGGAATTGCGCGACGAAGCGCGCATCAGGATCATCTCAGCTCGTTCCGCCTCGGCACATGAGCGGCGGCAGTACGAGAGCAGCTAGCGTTCACGCCTCACGAGGCACGACCATGCAAAACGAGTACGACTTTTCCAATGCTGAGCGCGGCAAGTTCCATCGGAAGGATGCTGTGCTCGAGCTGCCGATCTATCTTGACCCGGAGGTGCGCGAGTACCTGGCGGCGCGCGCTAAAGCCAAGGGCATCGAGATCGATCAGCTCGTCAACGAGCTGTTGAAGCACGACATCGAGCTCATTGAGGCGGCGAAGTAGTTCCTGATCACTGCGCCCGAGAGCTTACGCGCTTGATGTCGCATTTTGCGACCTCAAATCCCACCCGCTGGCGTTCGTGGACCGCCTAGTCTTTCCAGTGCGGCGCGTACTTGTCCATCAGATTCTCAGTCACGATTGCAGCGACGACCGTTACGGGTAGCGAGCAAATGGTCGCGATGATCATAGCAAGCACCGAAAAAGGCGATGTGCTCATATCGTGTAGCGCGATTACCATACCCGCCAACACTGAAACGCTGATGGCCGCAACCATTGGACGCTTCCACAGCAGCGTGCCGAGAACCGCCCCCACCCCACACGAGCCAAGGAACAGCATCCAAAAGGTCAATCCCGTCTCCTCAACGAGCAGACAGACGCCGGAGCGACGACACGAAGTTGTACAACCCGCTGGGCGGTGGAGTCGCGCGCGCACTTCTGAACGGCCCATGCCCGCCCAGTCGAACGCCAAAATAATATAGGTCCGCCATCCAGACGCATTCCGCTGCCTTCCGGAATTCCACCTTCTTGCATTGCTCATACATACATTTCTGGAACCGGCGTTCGCATTCCCGGCGAGATGGATACTCCCCGCAATTGCCGTCATAGCATTTGTCGTGCGCCACACAGCAGTCGGACAATGGAAATCCCGGATCATCGGGAACCAAGTAGTCGCTCCAGCCCGATCCGCATGTCTTAAGACCCAGAGGATCGACCCACATCAGCGGATTGCCTTTAGCATATCCGTACAGGTTGAGCCCCCGAGTTGGCCGATCGGGTCTGCCTCGATGTACTTGCCAATAGCAGGATCGTAGCTTCTAAAGTAGTTGTAGATACTTTGGACAGCTTCGTCGTACATGTACCTTCAACGATTTGACGAGTGATCAACTAGCGCGAAACTCAGTCGGACCGACAATCATCCCGTCCCGCAAAATCAACGTGAGATGGCAGCGACGACCTTTATGTTGCTGGGGAAAAGTAGTTGGTATCACCAGCCTGGTACGGGTCTGCGGCAACAGTTCGACGAATCTCGGTTCAATGCCCTCCGTAGAGCCAAACAGCGCCGACTCCCATTGCCCGGCTGCCGTTTCGCACGTGATCTCCGTTTCGCTTCGCCATACTTGAATGGCGCGCGACAGGGTCCGGCTCCCTCGGATGTAGATCGCTCGATCGAACCCATTTCCGAGGGTAAGGGTCACGTCCGAGTCTGACATGCCGACAAATTCCACGGTTGCCCTTCCCGGCGTTGGCGGACCGGCGTCACGTTCGCATGCAGCGACGGCGACGACGACGACGAGAAGTAACCAATATTGCGCATGCAGATTGCGGAGAATGCTGGGGCGCGATTTGCTTGTTAACAAGGGTCCGTTGCTCATTTGAATGGCCAGATTCCTTGGTAGCTATGAGAACCGTTGCTGTCTCGAGTCAGAGATGCTGATGCAATGGCACGCGCGGCCGCTAGAACGGCACTGTGGAC
>DATEJG010000146.1:0-3286 GCA_035278165.1 Steroidobacteraceae bacterium | reverse complement strand
GAAGTCGGCGCCGGCTACTTCGACGACGTGACGCAGACTGTCACGGCGGGCCAGTCCTCGGTGACGGCGATGAAGGGCTCGACGGAAGAGGCGCAGTTCCACAAGGCCCACGCGTAACGAGTAACAAGTGCCCGGCGGAGGGGTAAACTGAGCTGGTGACTCACCAGCTCTGGCCCTCCGACGGCGTCATCTTCGATCGGACCTGCACCGACTGCCCGCGTCTCGCGCGCTTCCTGGCAGACGGGCGCGAGAAATATCCCGACTACTACTGCGCGCCGGTCGCACCGTTCGGCGATCGCAGGGCGCGGCTGATCCTCGTCGGGCTCGCGCCCGGGTTTCACGGCGCGAACGCTACCGGACGGCCGTTCACCGGGGACTACGCCGGCCTGCTTCTCTATCGCACGCTGCATCGCTTCGGCTTCGCGAGCCAGCCGGAATCGAAGTCGCGCAGCGACGGGTTGCGGCTGATTGACTGCCGGATCACGAACTCGGTCAAGTGCGTGCCGCCGGAAAACAAGCCGACGCCTGCGGAGATCCGTACCTGCAATCGCTTCCTGGCAGCCGATCTGGCGCGCGTGAGCACGCGGTCAGTGCTGCTCGCATTGGGCTCGATCGCCCATAACGCAGCCTTACGCGCGCTGGCACTGAAGCCTTCGCGGTACAAGTTCGCGCATGCCGCGGAGCACACGCTGCCGTCTGGCCACCTGCTGCTCGACTCGTACCATTGCAGCCGCTACAACACCAACACCGGGCGGCTGACCGAGAAGATGTTCGCGGACGTGTTCGCGCGCGCCCGCAAGCTCCTGGACGTATGAGCGGTTTCGATCCCAAGCCCTTTCTCGCCAACCTGAGCCAGCGGCCCGGCGTGTATCGCATGCTCGCCGAGAACGGCGAGGTGCTGTACGTCGGCAAGGCGCGCAACCTGAAGAACCGGGTCGGCACTTATTTCACGGGCAGCAAGGCGCACGCGGCGAAGACGATGGCGATGGTCTCGCAGATCGCGAGCATCGAGGTCACGGCGACCGCATCCGAGACCGAGGCGCTGCTGCTCGAATACAACCTGATCAAGCGTCATCGGCCGCGCTACAACGTCACGCTGCGCGACGACAAGAGTTTCCCGTATCTGTACATCACGACCGAGCAGGACTATCCGCGCATCAGTTTCTACCGCGGCAGCCGCAAGCTGCCCGGCCGGTTCTTCGGCCCGTATCCGAATGCGCGCGCGACGCGCGAGACCGTGCTGCTGCTGCAGAAGCTGTTCCTGCTGCGTCCCTGCAGCGACACGTTCTTCGCAAACCGCTCGCGGCCGTGCCTGCAGTACCAGATCAAGCGCTGCTCCGGGCCGTGCGTTGCGCTGATCTCGGTCGAGAATTACCGGCAGGACGTCGCGGACGCGATCAAGGTCCTGGAAGGGCGGGGCGCGGAGCTGATCGACGATCTCGCGCAACGCATGGAGCAGGCGGCGCAGGTGCTGGAGTTCGAGCGCGCGGCGCGGCTGCGCGACCAGATCAACGGCATCAAGGCGATCCACTCGACGCAGTCGGTGACACGCAATGTCACCGAGGACATCGACGCCGTCGCCCTCGTCTCGCGCGGCAGCGACCATTGCGTCTCCATCGTGTTCGTGCGCGGCGGCCGCAACCTGGGCAGCTCGAATTTCTTCCCGCGGGCAGGGCTGGCGGAGGCGGGCGAGTTGCTCTCAGGATTCCTCGCGCAGTACTACCTGGGGCGCGACGCGCCCGGCGAGATATTGATCAGCCAGCCGATCGAGGACGCGGACCTGCTCGAGGCCACGCTGTCGGAGCGACTCGAGCGCAGCGTGCGGATTCGCTCCGGCGTGCGCGGCGTGCGGGCGCGCTGGCTGGAGATGGCGCGGACCAACGCCGAGATCGGTCTGAACATGCGTCGCGCCACCGAAGCGACCACTGCCGAACAGCTGCAGGCGGTCGCTGAGGTGTTCGGGCTCAGCGCTCCGCCCAAGCGCATGGAATGTTTCGACGTGAGCCACACGATGGGCGAGCGTACCGTTGCGTCGTGCGTGGTATTCGGCACGGAAGGGCCGATGAAGAGCGACTATCGGCGCTTCAATATCGAAGGGCTGGCGCCGGGCGACGATTACGGCGCGCTGCGCCAGGCTCTGTCGCGACGCTATGCGCGCATCAAGAAGGGCGAAGCGCCGCTGCCGGACCTGCTGCTGATCGACGGCGGTCCCGGGCAGCTGGCGGAAGCGGTCAGCGTGCTCAAGGAGCTGGAGATCGAAGGAGTGTGTGTGGCGGGCGTCGCGAAGGGCGCCGACCGGCGGCCGGGTCAGGAACGCTTGTTCCTCGCGGGCGACGAGCAGCCGCGCACTCTCGCCGGTGATTCCCCGGCATTGCACCTGATCCAGCGCATTCGTGACGAAGCGCACCGCTTCGCAATCACCGGCCATCGCCAGCGCCGGGCCAAGGCGCGCACGCACTCGGTGCTGGAAACCGTGCCGGGTCTCGGGCCGCGCAAGCGCCGGGAGTTGCTGCGACAGTTCGGCGGATTACAGGGCGTGGTGCGCGCGGGCGTCGACGATCTCGCGAAGGTGCACGGCATCGGCCGCAAGCTGGCGCAGTCGATCTACGACACTTTGCACGCGACCGGCTGAAAATTCCTTACAATCGGCCCAGTGCGTTTTCCGATCGCGAATTATCTGACGGTGGCCCGGATCGTGATGATCCCGCTGGTCGTCGTTCTCTTCTACGCGCCTTATCCGTGGTCGAATCCGGCGGCGGCCATCGTGTTCATCCTCGCGGCCGTCACCGATTCGCTCGACGGCTACCTGGCGCGCCGCCTCGGCCAGACCTCGGCGCTCGGCGCATTCCTCGATCCCGTGGCGGACAAGCTGATGGTGGCCGTGGCACTGGTGCTGCTCGTGAGCCACAACCCGCCCGAGCTGCACTACATCAAGTTCAATCCGCAGATCCTGATCACGCTGACGGCCGCGGTGATCGTCGGCCGCGAGATCACTATTTCTGCGCTGCGCGAATGGATGGCCGAAATGGGCGCGCGCGGCAAGGTCGCGGTCTCCTCGGTCGGCAAGCTCAAGACGATCTTCCAGATGACCGGGCTGTCGATGATGCTGTTCCGGAGCGACGTGTGGTTCATCCCGGCGTTCGAACTCGGCGTGTACTGCCTGGTCGCGGCTGCCGCGCTCACGCTGTGGTCGATGGTCATCTACCTGCGGGCGGCCTGGCCGGAGCTGATGCGCTCGGGCCTGCAGTGACTTTCCTGGCGAATTCCTTGATTCACTTGCCTTGAC
>DATEJG010000145.1:0-38862 GCA_035278165.1 Steroidobacteraceae bacterium | reverse complement strand
GCATAGATCGCACCGGCCGCGCGTGCCGATGGATCCGAAATCTTGTGAAACAGCCGGAACGCCAGGCCCGCCGCAAGAATCTGCAGCGGTACGACTGCTCCGCCCCATTGTGCGCCGAGCACGATGCGCACGATGTCCGGCGCCGCGGCGATGACGACGACCGTCAGCGGCAACGCGAGCAGCGTTATGAGCAGCAACGCGCGACGGTAGCCGCGACCGAAGCGCTGCGGATCGCCCTGGATGATCGCGAGCGTCGGAAACAGTACGCGATCGAGAATCGCGCCGAGCTGGTTGACCGGCATGATCAGCAGTTGCTGCGCGCGCCCATAGAGCCCGAGCGGCGCCGCACCGAGCGCAATGCCGGCGACGAAGCTGTCGCTTTGATTCGCGATCAGGCTGCCGCTGCGTGACAGCATCTGTCCGAGGCTGAACCGGGCGATCTCGCCCGCAGCAGCTCGCGTCCAGCCGAACGACGGCAACTCGCCCGCCGCGCGCAGCAGCATCGCGCTGCGCAACAGCGTCTGTGCGATATGGGCGGCAACGATCGACCAGTACGACCATCCCGCCAACGCGCACACGATCGCGACGCCCGCATAGCCGACGATGAAACTGATGCCGTCGCTTGCCGCCAGCGAGCCGAACCGCAGCTCGCGCTGCAGCGTCGCCTCGGCCACCGTCGCGATCGCCTTGATCACGAACACCACGCCATAGACGCGCAGGACGTCCGTCAGCTCGGGCGTGCCGAAAACCTGCGCACACCACGGCGCCAGCACCCACAGGATCGTTGCAACGATGAACGCGGTCAGCATCGCGAGCGTGGCGCCGCTCGTCAGGTGTGCACGCTCCAGATGACTGCGCTGGACCAGGCAGGCGCCGACGCCGAACTCGGCCGCAATCAGCAGCGATTGTGTGACCAGCGACGCCGCCGAAACGATGCCGAAAGCAGCTGGCGAGAGCAGCCGCGCCAGCACGACCAGCGCGAGCAGCTGCGCGATTGCCTGGAGCAGCGAGCCGGATGCCGACCAGCCGACGCTCCTCATGAATCCCGGCAGCAGGCCGCCTGCCGTATCTCGCTTGCTGGTCATCACGATCCCGCCGCCGCACCGAAGGGTCTCGCCAGCGGCTCACCGATGAAGATGCCCTGCCCCGGCATGGCGACGCTCTTCCAGTACGCCTCGATCAGCGTCTCGCCCGCGAGGTAGCGCTTCATGACCATGCCAGGATTCGGAAACTTGCCGAGCAGATTGCAAGGCTCGCTGACGGTGCCGTAGCTGCCGGTCGCACCGGCCTCCAGCCAGCGCAGACTGCTCATCTGCGCGTCGCCGGTGAGCTGGCCGCCGAACGAGGTCAGGTGATCTGCGATCGCACCCGGCAGGAATCGATTGGTGGCGAGTCCGGCGACTCGGGCGATGCCGATGAAATAGAACATGATGTCGGTCCGTGCCTCGGGGGCGACGGCCGGGGTCTCGACCGGCAGCGCCCCGTTCACCATCAGCTTCGCATCGGCGTATGTCGCCGCGCGAACGTTGCGTGCCCGGTCCGCCGTCCTCACCAGGTACGCCCTGCCCCCCGAGCCGTGACTGCGATCGGCGGCGACGCCGCGATCGATCAGCTGTCGCGCCTGATCGAGATTCGTGGCGGCGATGCTCATCGTCGGGCGCAGCCTGAACTGGTCGAACGGGCGGCGGCTGTTGGAGTTGTAGTACGGGCTCCACCGCGTGGCCGTGCAGCGCTCGCTGCAGAACGCGGGATCGAAGCCGGCAGCGAACGCTGTAGTGATCGACATGCATCCGACCCGGTACGGCTGTGCCCACGTCAACGCATATGCCTGCACTTGCGGCGGCGTGCGCTGCAGAACCTGCTCGTGCAGCTCGGCGAACTCCTGCACCGGCAGCGCCGCACGGCCTGCGGCGAAGCGCAGATGCAGAACGTTCTGCGGCGGGATCGAACGCCGGCTCACGTAGTAACCAGCGATCGCGGCACTGAGCGGATCCGCATCGTTGACGATGACCGCCAGATCCCGCGCAGTGAATCCCGACGCGTGCGCGCTGACCCCGACCGCGCACAGAGTCACGGCCAGCCAACGCGCACGCATGCATTGCGGTGTGCGCATGGTCGCGCTGCTCATGCCGTTGCTGAGGGCGTCGCCTCGGCCGGCTCACCTGCGAACAGCCCGCCCGCCGCGCGATCGGCGACGACCTGCGTCATCAATGCGAGGTCGACCTGCGCATGCTGATCGGCGAAGCCATACACGAGCGCGGTATCGCAGAGCTGATTGACCAGTCGCGGTACGCCGCCGCTGCGCGACCACGCAAGATCGATCGCGGCATCTTCGATGACGTCCGGCGCGCCGCCGGCCACGTGCAGGCGGTGCCGCACGTAGGCGCGGCACTCCTGCATCGACAGCACCGGCAGGTGATAGTCGACGCTGACGCGCTGTGCGAACTGCCGCAGATCCCTGCGCCGCAGCGTGTCGCGCAACTCCGGCTGCCCGACCAGGATCGTCTGCAGCACGAGGTGGCGATCGGCGTTGACGTTCGACAGCACGCGCAGCTCTTCGAGCATCGGCGCGTCGAGGTTCTGCGCTTCATCGACGATCAGCAGCACGCGCTGGCCGTTGCGGTAGCTCTCGACCAGGAAGTCGACGAAGCTCTCGTACAACTCGGCGTCTTCCTTGCCGCGATACGGCAGCCCGCATCCGAGGCAGATCCACGGCAGCAGCCGTGCGAGATGCCGGCTGGTGTTGGAGATCAGCGCAACCTTCACGTCGTCGCCGAGCCGCGTCAGCAGCTGGCGGATGAGCAGTGTCTTACCCGCGCCGACGTCGCCCGTGAGCAGCGAGAAGCTGGCGCGGTTCAGCACCGCGTACTCCAGCATCATCAGCGCGAACTGGTGGTGACGCGACGGGTACAGGAACGCCGGGTCCGGCACCAGTGTGAACGGCCGCTCGCGCAGCCCGTAGAACGACTCGTACATGGCAGCTCGCTGCGCGACCTCAATAGTGCGTGGCGAGCGGCTCGCGCGAGCCATTGAGGACCGAGCCGACGAACGGCAGGTCGGCGAGCAGCTGCAACGTGCGGGTCACGTCGTCGCGACGCGTGCGGCCCTCGCCGATCACCAGCAGCCCGGCCGGGAGATTCGGCGTGAATGCCAGCGCGTCGTCCGCCTGCAGCACCGGCGGCAGATCGAAGATCACGATGCGATTGGCGTAGCGCGTGCGCAGCTCGCGGACGACCTCGGCCGTGCGAGTCCCGCCGAGCAGCTCGGAGGACTGCGCGACTGCCTCACGCGCCGGCGCAATGGTCAGCCGCTCGTAGCCTTGCACTTTCAGCATCGCATCGCGCGCCGGCCGGCCCGTTTGCAGGCATTCCTCGATTCCGACCTCGACGGCGCAATGCAAGCGCCGCGCGACGGAAGGATTGCGCAGGTCGAAGTCGACGAGCAGCGCCGTGCGCGCCGGATCTGCGGCAATGGCGATCGCAAGGTTGATCGCGGTGAGCGTCTTGCCTTCGCCCGCACCCGCGCTGAGGATGCCGATCGCATTCGCGCCGAGCTGATCGAGGCGGCGCAACACCTGCGTGCGCAGCATCTTGTATGCGCCGCCATGCGGACCGGCTGCGCCCGCCGGCAGGATGCGCTCATTCTCGCGCACCGCGGGCGACAGCTCGATCGAGGGCGTGCGGAAAACGACCGTATCGGTGAAGTCCACCGCGGCAGCCGGCGGATTGGCAGGCGGCGCCGCCGCTGGCAGCACGGCGATGCGACCGTCGCCGAGCTGCTGTCGTTGTGCGTGCGCTCGCTCGAGTGCCCGGGTGATTCGTTCCACGCGCCGCTCCTCAACTCATCAGGCGCCGCAACGCCACTTGCCACAGGACGTCGAGCGGTCGGTAGAAGAAATGCACGAGCGCCACCGCCACCACCAGGCTCGCGGCGGCGCCCGCCGCCGACAGTCGTCGTCCCCGCACGCGCGCCGCTTGTTCGGCCGGCGTCTCGATCCAGGGCAGCGCCGCCAGCGGCGCAACCGGCAGCAGCTGCACGACGTCGCGACGGCTGCGCACGGTCGGGTCGAGCATTTCGAGCAACACCACGAGCCCGCCCGCCGCCGCGACAGCGAACAGCATTCCCAGGATCGCGATCGCGGTACGGTTCGGGCTGACCGGCTGCTCCGGCAGCAGCGGCGGCTCGATCAGCGTGAAGCGCTCGCCCTTGCGCTCCGCTTCGAGATTCCGCGCCAGGGTCGCCTCCATCTGCTTCTGACGCACTTCGCGATACTTCAGCTGCGCGTTGTCGAGGTCGCGCGCCATGCCCGCGTACTCGCGCTCGACTTCCGGCGCTTGCGCCAGCCCGGTCTCCAGCCCGCGGATCCTGGCGCGCAGCTCGTTGCGCTTGCCTTCGAGCGAAGCACGCTCGTTCACCGCCGCTTCGCGTTGCGCGCTCACCTGGATGTAGGCGGGATTGTCGGCCTCCGCCTTGGTCGCTTCCGACGTCAGCGGCGCGTCCTTCATCGTCTGCTCGATCGCCGCGACCACGCGTTCGAGCTGCTGCACATCCGGATGATCGCCGGCGTACTTCTGGCGGGCCTCCGCCAGCTTCGACTGGGCGTCGCGCAGCTGTCGCGCGAGGTCCTGGCCGTCGGCCACCTTGCCGACCTCGCGCTCCAGTCCCTCGATCTCGCGCTGCATGCGGATCACATCCGGATGATCGGCGGCATAGATCGCCTTGGCGCGCGCGTAGTCCGACTTCAACACCTTGAGGCGGTCGCCCGGCGACAGGATGCGCTCGCCGGTCTCGCTGAACACCTGCGACGCGGGGCTGAGCTGCGCCAGCTGCGCATCGAGGTACACGGTCTGCTGGTCTAGCGAGCGCAGCCGCGCATCGGTCTCCCGCAACTCCTCCTCGGCGCGCGACATCAGCTGAAAGTTCAGCTGCGTGAGCTCCGGCAGGCGCTGCACGTTGCGCTCCTTGAACGCGGCGAGCTTGCTCTCCAGCTCGGCGATCTGCTTGCTCAACCGCTCGGCCTCGGCAGTGAGGAAGCCCGCCGCGTCGTCGGCGAGCTGCTTGCGGTTCTGCAGGTTCTCGTTCAGATAGAGCGTGGTGATCTCGTTCGCCACCTTGGTCGCGAGCTGCGCCGAGCGGCTGTCGTAGCTCACCGAGAACGCAATCGTCGCCTTGGTCGGGCGGCCGAGCCGCGGATCGACCACGTCGGCGCTGATCATGTCGAAGTGGATGTCGTCGCGCATCTTCTGCAGCCAGACCTCGCGCGGCTCGCGGCGCCGCTCGCGCGGATACAAATCGTAGCGCTCGACGATGCGCATCAGGTTCTCGGTCGTCATGACGCGCTGGCTGATCACCTGGATGCGCTGGTCCGCGTAGCTCGAAACCATCGAGCGCACGAGATCGACCGGCACTTCCTGCTGCTCGATGAGGATCGTTCCAGTGGACCGATAGGTCGGCGGCCACAGCAGCGCCGACGCGATCGCGAGCGCGACCACGCTGCCGACCGTCCACAATGCCGGCCGCCGCCGGCGGCGCAGCGCGGCGAGGCGATCCGCCCACGACGGCGAACCCGCTATAGAGCCTGTTGCTGACCGTTCCATAGGATGCTCAGGGAAGCTCGTTGATAGTCGGCGCTGCCGGCGCTCGCCTCGTTGTTCTGGGTCGCAGCGGCCAGCGCCAGGCCGACGCTCCAGTGCTCGCTGATCCGCCAGTTGAGATTGACGTCGACGCGACCGTACTCGACGTCGGTGAACGCAATGCCTGCCTGCGGCAGCAGGTCCTGATTGCGCGTCCACTGCATCGTGGCGCTGGCGCTGACGAACTCGCTGACGCGCCTGTTCACGCCGAGCATCACGCGGTCGCGCCGCGTGAGCACGCCGCGGCCCGTAGGTGTGAGATTGCGTCCGGCGTTGGCGGTGACACGCCAGCGCTCGCCGCGACGTTCGAGATCGGCGTCGAACACCACACCGCTGTCCTCGCCGGAGCTGGAGTTGACGTAGGCCGGACCCGCCGACAGCTTCGTCGTCCACAGCTCTGCGGGCCGCGTGCTCCAGGCGAGACGCAGCGATGCGTCGCGCGTGCGGGATTCGAAAACCGGCACGAACAGCTCGCCGATCTGCGCGGTGATCGTCACGTCGCTGCGCTCAGTGGCGCTGCCCTGCCAGAACGGCGACACGGAGCGATAGCGATAGTCGACCAGGCCGGTACCAACTGCATCCACATAGCGGCTATCGAGTAGGTACAACTGCGCGCCGTAGTGCGATACGTCGGTGGACATGAACGTCGCACCCACGTTGAGAGCAGCGCTCTCATGTCGCCGATTCGTCTGCACCAGTCCGGTCGATGCAAGCTCGCTCGTCAGCGTGGTGTCGCGCCCCAAGTTGAGCGAGGCATCCCACTGCGCCCGCTGCGTCAGATAACTGGCCGACGTGTTCAGGTACTGGTCGTCGCTGTCGAGCGAGTCGTCCTCGCTATAGCGAGACGATCGCAGCTGCGGCTGCAGCTTGAGGCTGCTGCGCTCGGTGCGCCGCTGCAGCTCGCCGCCGAGCTCGCCGAGATACGCAGTCGTCGAGGTGCCGCCGTCTTCCTGCAGACGCGGATTGTCGGCGTAGGCCGTCGACATGCGCGCAGTCGGCGCAAACAGCCACTCCGCGGCCTGTGCACCGCCGCTCGCAAAGATGCTTCCTATTGCGGATGCGAGCACGCCGGCTCGCACGAGGCGATGCGATACGAGGCTGGTCACGGCACCACTACCGTATCGCCGCTATGGAGCAGGATGTTCTGCTCCAGCCCGCGACCGCGCTCGACGTCGCTGTAGCGGAAGCGCAGCGACGTCTGCCTGCCTTGCTCGCGACGCAGGATCTGGATCGCATCGAGATCCGCGAACGAAGTCGCGCCGCCGGCGAGGCTCAGCGCCTGCATCACGTCGATCGGCTTGCTGAAGGGAAATTCGCCCGGTCGATTGACCTTGCCCAGCACGTACACGCGATTGCCGCCGAGCTGCTTGATGGCGATGGTGACCGACGGGTCCGGAATGTACTTGCGCAGGCGCTCATGGAAGGCGTCGCGCAGCTCTTCGATCGTGCGGCCGGCCGCCGGCAGGTCGCCGACCAGCGGAAACGACATGCCGCCATCGGGACGCACCAGCACCTCGCCCTGCAGGTCCTGTTCCTTCCACACCGACACGGCGAGCACGTCTCCCGGTTGTACGCGATAGGGATCGGCATCCGCGGCATGGGCGAGGCCGCACGCGCACAGGCAGAGAGCCCAGAGCGCGGCAGCGTAGTCGCGACAAGTTACAAAGGTTTGGCGTCGCATTCGTATGACCGGTGGCTTGCAGAGCGCATACACTGGTTGCAGCAGAACGCGGCAGCGCGAGCTGCCGCGTCACGTCGCTCAGCGCCGCTTGCGACGCAGCGTCGCAGCGAGTCCGCCGAGGCCCGAGAGCATCAGCCAGGCTGCTGCAGGCAGCGGCACCGGCGCGAAGTTGGATGTCACTGCATACAGTCCCGGCAGCTGCGGACTCGCCGTTTGCGCGAAGACTGCAACGAACAGCTGCGCCGGTCCGGATACGCTGAACGTGAGCGTGCCCGGCCCGTCGATGCGCTGCGAAAGGCCGCGCAGGTCGGTGACCAGCATGCTCAGCGTCTGCAGCGGCTGCGGAAACGCCAGGTCGCTGAGCACGACCGAGAACGTTCCGGCTCCGGAGGCCGACAGCGCGTCGACGTCGAGGCTCGTGCCCCACACGATCTGCGGCCGGCCGAACATCGAGCCCTGCGTCAGGCACGACTGCGGCGCGCCTTCCAGCATCGCCGTCTGCGCCGGCACATAGTCGGCGCGCGACAGCACGGGCAGCGCCAACGCGACCGCGCCGAGCGCCGCGAGCACGGCGCGCTTGAGATTCTTACCCTTCATGTTTCGACTCCATATCCAGGGGCGGGGCGTGCCCGCCGTTGCTGCGGTAGACGTACTTCTCGTACAAGTAGCGACGCAGGCTGGTATTCAGCTCTCCTTCTTCCGCGGATGCCTCCATCCGCCCCGCTGCACTCCTCCCGTTGCCGTTCGGCCTGGCCGAGCTGCCGATGCTCGTCAGGCGCAGGCGTGCGTAGGACTGCTGGATACCGCTCATGGCGATGAGCTGGATATCCTCGTGATCGACCCGCAGCTCGTCCTCGGCGCCTTCGTTGATGATGCAATCGAGCCGACTGGCGTCGAGCTCGAAGTAGCGGAAGATCTCGTTGCCGGATTCGACGAATACCGGCACCAGCCCGCGCCCGCGCACCTGCAGGTCCTGCAGCGGCGCCAGCCGCCGCAGCATCGCCTTGACCGCGAACCGGATGATGTCCGAGTCGCGCACTGCGAGCCGTTGAGCGAGTCGTTTGACGTTGTGGATGTCGGCCGCATTGAGCCGGATCGACACAGCCTGCTTGCGGCCGTCCATCGTTGTTCTCTCCCCGTCGTTTTTATGTCGCGCGCTGTCGCGACGTCGGGAATCCTCGACGAGGGAGGTGACAGGACTTTGAAGAAATGATTAAACGGTGACGCAAGCACTCCCGGCGGAGCGCCAGGTGTGGCCTCCGCTCTCCCCGCCGCGCGGGGCTTTTTTTCTGCCGCTTCCGCCGCCTGGTTGCGGCGGCGCAAGCGTGTTGGCAACTCGCTGGCGCTTGGCGTTATGCGCGGCGGCGAGCCACCCCCGCCAGGCCGATCAGGCCCGAAGCGAACAGCCACAGCGCCGCGGGCAGCGGCACCGGCTGGATGTCCTGCACCACGACTACGAAATCCTGGAAGTCGCGATCGCCGCCGCCGCTCAGGTCTTCCCACGCGAGCAGGAAGTCGTTCGGCGTGAAGACCACGTCGGCGAGCGGACCGCTGAGGAACACTGCGCCGTTGCCCTGGTATGCGTAAAGATGATCGACACCGTCGGCGTTGCGGCTGGTCTGGCTGAAGAACGTGCCGTTCGACGCCGTGCTCAGGTAGAACCCGAACGCGGAGCTGGCGAGGCCGTTGAGATGCTGCCAGCTGGTCGAGTCGCCCGGGTTGTTGACCTCCAGGACGCTCGCGCGCCACATGCCGTTGCCCATCAGCCGCAGCTGCACCGTCGCCGTGCTGTTCGCAGCGTCGTTGCCCTCGAAGATCGAGAGGCGGCGGTTGGGATTGTTCAGGTCGTACAGGCCGAACGAGTTCGTGTCGGCGTTACCCGCAAGCTCGAGGACGATGTCGATGCCGCCGACCGCGCCGACCGTCGACCACTTCGCGTCGGCGCCGTCGGCGAGACAGTCCGCCATCACGTCGGGCGCATCAGCGCCGAGCAGAGTGCCGAAGCTCGCCTGCAGCGAGGGCTCTCCGGAGCCGCCAAACGTGCATGCTGCCTGCGCCTGCTGAGCACCGAGCCCAACCGCGGCCAGCACAGCGGCCTGCACCACCGTCCGTCTGATCGTTCGCATCGACACTCTCCCGGTGAACCACGGTGAGCAGAATGCCGACGCCGAATGATCCGCCCGTTATGTCCCTTTGAAGTCTTTACGGCATTCTTGCCGGACGATTGCGCCACGATTGCTGCGCGAACGTGCTGAGGATGCAGACGATATGTCGCACAATGGTTTGCGGCGGAAACCTGCTGTGTCGCTGCGATCACGTCATACACGTGCAATGCACGGCGTGCGAGCGCAGTGCCTCGTGGGTCAGGCTTCAGCCTGACACTTCGGCGGGTGGGGAGAACGGACGCGGCTGGAAACTAGGTCTGCTCGGACAGCTCGGGCGCGATCCGGCACTGATCGAGGAACGCCACGAGCCGCACCAGCGACTCGACGGCCGCCGATGCCTGTTGCCGGTGCTCGTTCAGCATCGTCTGCTGCGTGCGCCCGTCGCAGCCGAGCAGTGCGCCGATGAACAGTGTGTGATGCTGGTTGAGCTCGTGAACAGCCGCGTTCGCCGCGCGATGCAGCTCGACCAATCTTTGCTGGCTACGGCCGCTGAGCAGCGATCGACTCACGGGACACCTCCTGCCTGCTGTTGCTCGAGACGCAGCTCGTCGGCGCGATAGCGATAGTCGTCGATCAGGTTCTCCAGCTCGACGCGCTTCAGGCGCGTGAACGGCTCGCGCTCGGAGAGCGACGACCAGAAGCCGCGGTTCTCCATCCGGTCGAGCACTTCGGTGTTGAGGTTGTAGAGCCCGGCGTTGCGGTCGACGCAGGTTTTCAGCTCGCGCTCCTGCGTCGTCAGGCGACTCTTCACCTGCGCGCGATCCGTTTCGATTTCGCGCAGTGTCTGCGCAGTCTCGCGGAACTTGCCGACCAGCTCCTGCATCTGCGTGCGCGTGCGCTCCAGCTCGTCCTGGGACTGCTTGCTCGCGGTCTGCTCGTGCTGAGCACCGGCTTCCAATGTCCGCGTACGCTTCTCCAGCGCTGCAGCGCCGGCTTTCGACTTCTCCAGCTCGGCGCGTGCGCGCTCGAGCTCTTGCTGCAGGTTGGCATTCTCCGTCTGCAGCGCCGCGCGCTCGGCGGAAAGCTGCTGCACTTGCTGCAACACACGGGCGTCGGCGTTGCCGGTGCGCTGTGTCTGGGCGAAAACACACTGCGTTGCCAGGGTCAGCGCCGTTGCGATCGCGACAGCGTGTAGCAATTTCATGATGCCTCCCGCGCGAGCCTCAGAACTGTCCGTTCAGATCCAGCTGCCACACGTCGATGCCGAGCGGCGGACTGTCGAACATCGAGTTGCCGCCGATCTCGTTCGCGGTGAGATAGCGCAAGCGCAGCCAGGTGCCGCGGGCGAGACCGAGATCGAACCCGAGCTGGTAGCCTTTCGCGTCGGTTCCGCCCAGGTGAAAGTCGGAGTCGGCAAAAGCATCCAGAACGGCGTCGCGCTCCAGGTAGCGATAGAGCACGAAAGCCCGCCACTGCCACAGGTCGGTGATCGAGGTGCGGCCGACGGTGACGCTGGCCTCGTAGCCATCGGTGCGCTCGTCGATCCTGAAGCCGGTGCGCTCCAGCACGTCCTGCGTGTCCCAGCCGAGATTCGTCACATAGTCCGCGCCGAGGACTACGTGCGTGTTGCCGAATCCGAGGTCGAGCTGCAGGGTCGCGTTCGCCATGCGGTACTTGCCCGCCAGCGCGAACAGGTTGCCACTGTTGTCACTGGTGGAGCGGATGTCGAACAGCGTGTTGCCTTTCTGCAGGAAACGCGGCGCGGTGAAGTCGAAGACGTTGCTGTCGACCGTGTTGCGCACGCCGGTGATGTTCTCGTAGTCGTAGTAAGCGAGCGCCAGGCGCAGCCGATGCGCCGAGCCGAACGGCAGCTCGCCGCCGAGCTGCGCGGCGTACAGCCACTTGTCGTCGCTGGACAGCTCGACTTCCTGCAACGGGAACGCGCCCACGGTGAGGAACAGGCTGCGCTCCATCCGCGCCGGATCGGCGCCGAACAGATCGAGCGCGTAGGTCGCGCTCACGCCTTCGAACGTCAGGTCGGAATCCCAGATCAGCTCGTTGTTGACGAGGAACGGATTGGCGAAGCGCCCGAAGCGCAGGTCGATCTCGCGATCCCTGGCGGCGTTGATCGGATTCCACAGCACCGCGGCCTTGTCGACGTCGACGCTCCAGCGCCCGCCGTAGTTGCCCAATGTCTGATTGGTGGAAACGGCCGTGCGCGCGTTGCCGCTCGCCAGCCGCAGGTCTGCGGCGAACGAGTTGCCGAGCTGCGCCGTCATGCCGAGCCGCACGCGACCCACCATGCGGTAACGGTCCTCGGAAGTGTTGATGAATGCATTCTCGCCGGCTTCGTCGATACCGCCGCTGTCGTTCACGGCCAGGAAGTTCACGTACTGGCCCGTGACGTTGTCGCTCGCGAACAGATCGCTCTGCGCGCGCGCCCGTACGTCGCCGTAGACCCGCACGCCCTTGATCCACTCGGGAAGCGCGCCGGGAACGCCCCATCCCTCCGCCTGCGCCTGGGCGGTCACCTGCCGCGTGACATCGTCCTTGATGCTCGCGCTCACCTGCTCGCTGATCTGCTGCCTGACGATCTCGGGCACGTAAGTGACCCGCACCGCATTCGATTCGTCACCCGTCGAGTCCGCGCGCGTCTTCGCATCCGCCGCTGCCTTGCTTTGCGCGGCGGCAACCATCTGCTCCGCCTGCTCCTTGGTCATCACGCCTTTCTGCACCAGCGCTTCGAGCAGGTTGACCACCGTATTGCGCACTTCCTCGAGTCCGCGCGCCTCGCTGCTTTGCGCACAGGCGCTGCTGCTCGCCGCCAGCAGCGTCGCGCTGACTGCCAGGTGCAGGACGGACTGTCTCATCGTTGGTCGCATGGGTTCTATCCCGTTGTAGGTCGGGCTTCAGCCCGACGCATTCGCGAATTCGTAATTCAGATCGATGCCATCAGCCGCGCGAGACGATCCGCAGCGTCACCGGCTGCGGCATCTCGAGCGGCGGCGCTTCGCGGATCCGGCCCACCTTCTCCAGCGCCCGCTCGATCGCCGTGTCGAGCTCGTGGTTGCCGGACGTGCTCGCGAGCTTGATGCGCTCGACATCGCCGCTGCTGGTCAGCCACACGCGCACGGTCACCTGGTAGCTGCCGCGGCGAATCCGCTCGTCGCCCGACAGCACGTCGAGGATGCTGTCCTTGAGGAGCGAGGTGTACCAGCCGAAAGCCGCGCCGCCGAGGCCGAGCTCGCGGCCGCCCTTGCGGGCTGCGAGCCCGAAACCGTCGCCACCGGCAACGCCTTCGGCATCGAGACCGAGCTGCTCGGCGGGCGACGCCTCGTCGGGCGGTGCCTCTTCGGGAGTTTCCTGCGGGAGCGGCTCTTCAACTTTCTCTTCCGGCGGCGGTGGCGGGGGCGGCTCCGGCGGCGGCGGCGGCGGACGGATCAGCTTCACCGTCTGCACGGTCTGGCGCTTCTGCTCGGGCTCCTTCTGCATGCTGCGCACGAACCAGAGCAGCACCAGCACGACGACGCCGACGATCAACGCGCCGCCGAGCACCGGCAGCAGTCGCAGCAGCGGGTTGCGCTTGAGTGCCACGCACGCTCACTTCACGACGCGCTGCGTGACCAGGCCCAGCTGCGTGATCTCCAGCCGGCCGACCAGGTCGAGCACGTCGACCACCTTCTGGTACTGGATCGTCGCGTCCGCCTTGACGATCACCGGCAGCTCGGGATCGGCCGCCTTGTACTGCGTCAACAGGCGCTCGAGCTCCTGCAAGGTCACCGGATACGTGTCGAGGTAGATCGTGCCGTCGGCGGTGATCGAGATCGCCTTGGTCTTCGGCTTGGCGATCGCCGGCGTTTCGCTGGCCTTCGGCAGGTTCACCGTGATGCCCTGCACCGAGGCCGTGGTCATGATGATGAAGATGACCAGCAGCACGTACGCCAGGTCGAGCATCGGCGTGATGTTGATGTCGTCGTAGACGTCCTTCTCTTCGGCCGACGCGCTCACGAGTAGTGCTCCGCGATCCGCGTGACGAACTCGTCGACGAACACGCGCATGTCGGCGTTGATCTCCTTGATCTTGGTATTGAGCCAGTTGTAGCCGAACAGCGCCGGGATCGCGACGCCGAGGCCGGCGACGGTCGCGGCCAGCGCCGCGGCGATGCCGGGCGCGATCGAGTTGACGTTGACGTCGCCGCTCGCCGCGATCGCGGCGAACGTGATCATCACGCCGACGACCGTGCCGAGCAGGCCGAGGAACGGGCCGCCGGAGATCGCGATCGTCAACAGCACCATCTGCGCAGAGAGCTTCTGCGTCATGCGCACGAGCGTCGCGTCCAGCGTCGCGCGGATGGCCTCGATCGCCTGCGGCGTGAGCGTCTTCACGGCGCGGGCACCGGCCGAGGTCAGTCCGATGCGCCCCGTCATCTCCTGCACGCCGTGGTGATAGAGGCGATACAGCGTCGAGACGCGGTACTTGTCTTCCTCGCCATTCAGATGCGGCATGAACGGCGACTCGTCGAGCGCTTCGTCGCCGTCCGCATCGTCGGCTTCGGGCTTGTCGAGCGCGGTCGGATCGCCGCGCAGCCGCTCGAACGCCTCGAGGAACGCCGCGTTGGATTTCTGCACGCGCGACAGGAACACCGCCTTGCTGATCATGATCAGCAGCGCGATCACGAACATCACCGCGAGAATGATGATGACGACCCAGCCGTCGACGGTGACGTTCTTCAGCGTGATGGCGAAGTACGAGACATCGCCGCCTTCCTTCTGTGCATCGTTGCCGTACACGACGAGCGGCGACTCCTGGCCCTGGCTGCGTGCGGCGGCCTGCAGCCACTCCGGCGAGCGCACGACGTTCGAGACCTGCACTTCGTCGATCTCGCCGGTCAGGAAGTGACCGCCGGCGGCCGAGCCGCCGATCGTCAGCGCGCCGGCGATTTCTGCAAGCTCGGCGGGTGTCGAAGCGACTTCGACGCCGTCGACGAACAGCACGAGACGACTGCCGGTTGCCGTCACCGCAAGGTAGTGCCACTGGCCAGCGACCAGCACGTCGGACGAGCGCGCGCTCGCGAGCACCTGAGTCCCGGACCGCAAGCTGAGCGCGACTTGCGTACCTTCGACACCAAGCACCAGCGCGCGGGTGGCGTCGCCCATCTCGAACAGGTATGCGTCGGTCTGCGGCGCTTCGATGCGCAGCCACGTCGAGAACGTCGCGCCCTTGTCCGGCAGGATGCGCAGCGACGGGCTCGAAGGCACCGTGATCGAGTTGGCGCCGGTCAGGCGTGCGCCGCCGCCGATCAGCGACGCGGCATTCGCCTCGGCTGTCGAAGCGCTGGCGTTGTTGCCGTACGCGGTGATGTCTTTCGGCGGGCCCTCGCCTTCGAAGTGATAGACCAGCGCCTGCGATGCGTCATACGTGCCCGGCGCATCGGCGCCGGCCGGCGCCTTGGTGTTGCCGTAGTAAAGGAAGACTTTCTCGGCCGCGCCGCCGGCCAGCCGCGGCACCTTCACCCACACGAACGCGAGGTTGTTGGTGACGTCGTAGCGCTCGACGTGAAACTTGAGCGGCGTCTTGTCGTCGGCGGCGATGAAGCGCAGGTCCGAGCCGTCCGGCTTGGTGTCGCCGAAGTAGCCGAAGTTGCCGAGATGCAGGCGCACCAGGACCGGCACTTCGGCCGGGCTCGCGGTGATATTGGCGCCGCTCGCAGACAGGTCGAGCGTGATCTCCTTGCGGAAATTCCACTCGTCGTTCCACCACGCGTTCGCGACGACCGGAGCGATGAGCAACAGCAGTGCAACGAGCTTGCGCACGTATGGCAACCCTTCTTGTTCCTGCAGACGAGGGCTCTTGCCGGCCCGATGCCGCAACGCCTAAGTTGCGCCGCGGCGATTATCGAATCGCGGTGTGATGGTTTCGTGACGTCAGCGCCGGTCAGGGCGTTGCGCGAGCCGCCTTGTTGTCGTTTGCACCCGCCGTGGCGAACATCGCCGTCAGCTGCCCGGCGGACACGTAGCCGTCCAGCTTGCGGCCGTCGTCGAGCACGATCATCGGCGTGCCAGGCACCCCGAGCTGCTCGCCGAGCGCGTACTGCTCTGCGACCGGCGTCTTGCCGCAGTTCTCCGGCCGCTCGATCTTCTCGCCGCGCTTGGCGCGCGTCAGCGCGTCGCGGCGATCGCTCGAGCACCACACCGCCTCCATCGTCTTCCAGTCATCGCTCCCCGGGCCGGCGCGCGGGTAGGCGACGTAGCGCACCGCAATGCCGCGATCGTTGTACTGGGCGATCTCGCTGTGGAGCTTGCGGCAGTAGCCGCACTCGACGTCGGTGAACACGGTGATCGTGTGCTTGGGCTGCGGCGGCGCAAACACGATCGCGTCTGCGTCCTTGATCGTAGCGAGCACCGCGCGACGCTGATCGACGCGTCCCGCCTCGGTCAGGTTGGTTCGGGTGGCGACGTCGTACAGCTCGCCCTTGACCAGATACTTGCCGTCGGCAGTGACGTAGGCCGTGCCATTGCCGAAGGTCACTTCGAACAAGCCCGGGACCTGCGAAGGCCGCACCTGTTCCGGCTTCAGGCCCGGCACGTGCTTGACCAGCTCACTGTGGACGCGGGCAGCGGCCGACGCAGCGGCATCCGCGTGCGCACACGTTGCGTGCAGGGCCGCAAGCAGCACCAGCGAGGCGACGAGCGCTTTCATCGGTCGATCTCCGGGAGGACGGAACGGGCGAGCAGTGTCGAGTCTCAGTGCTACATGGCGATGACAGGGCTTGGTTCACACGGCTGCAAACCGCCGCGGCCAAGCTAGGCCGCTCGATTTCGTTGCGAGGTCCGCAAGCCATGAGAACGATGTCCGGTGTGCTGGTCGCGCTCGCCCTGCTCGCGAGCTCGACGGCGAGCGCGCAGACGGCACAGCAGGAGCGGGTCAGGAGCTGCTACACGCAGGCGCGCGAGAGCAACGTGCCGGAGAAGGAACGCAAGGCATTCATCTGGAAATGCGTGCGGCCGCCGCGCACGCACGTGACCGCACCTGCAGCCGCACCGGCCGCAGCAGCACCCGGCGACGGCGCCGCCAGCCACGAAGGCTGACCGACGCCGTCAATTCTGCCGCTTCAGGCAGTCCGTATCGCTCGGCGAGCACCCCTCCTCGCCGAGCCCGATCACGAACACGTCGAGCCACGAGAGCGCGGCCTGCGCGGCCGAGGGCTCGGCCTGCTGCGTCGATTCCGGCTCGACCAGCGACGTCGCCGCATTGGCCGCGCCGCTCGCGGCGCTGCTCACACCCGCGAGGCTCGCGCCGAGACCGCCGGCGTCGACCGGCACACCGACTGCCACGCCGCTGACCTGGATGTTGTCTGCACCGAGCACCGCAGTCGCCGCGATGGTGAGGTTGCCCGCGACGATGCCCGCGTCGCCTGCGTTGACTACGCCGCGAGGGGCAAACAGGCCGACATTGCCGGGCTTCACGCCGTCGCTGGTCGCGAGCGTCTGGATGCCGCTGCCGGTGAGCGCCGGCGAGAACTGCACCTCGATCTGGCCATTCGGGTCGATGGTCACCACCGGCGGCGGCGCCGAGATGGCCGTTTTCGCACCGCGGCCCGCGTCGATATCGCCTCGCGTCGACCACACCATGATGTCGCCACCGTCGGCAGCGAACACACGCGATTCATTGACCAGCAGATCGTCGTACGTATACGCGTTGACGCTGCCGCTCTGGCGGACCACGACGCCGAGATCGGCAGGTCCCTTGGTGACGCCGAATGAGCTCGGCGGCGCCGCGAGGCCGACGTTCACCTCGCCGCCCGGCGCGAGCAGGTTGATGCTGCCGCCGAACAGCGTATAGATCTTGCTGAAGTACAGGCGAATGTCGCCCTGGTAGCGGTTCGTCTCGCCTCCCTTGACGTCCGGATTGCCGCCGGGGAACAGCGCTTCGATCGCCGCGAAGCCCTGCGAGTAGTCGTCGTGCAGCTCCGGATCGGGATCCGCTGCCGTGGTGCCCGATTCGAGCAGCTCGTTGAAATAGATCGACTGGATCAACCCGAGCTGCTCGCTGAGTCCCCGTGAGCGCAGCGCTGCAAGCGCCTCCTCCTTGGTGAGGCCGCTCGTGGCGAGCTGCTGCTCCATGTAGTCGATGAGCAGGCTGTCGTACGCGGTGCCGCCAGCCAGGTACGCGTCGATGAACCCGGCGACATCCGGCTCCAGGCCGTTCAGACCGGCGAGTACATCGATGCTCGCGCCCGTGCGCGACAGCGCCGGATTCGCGGTCGCGCCCATAGTGGTCACGCCCTTGGATGTCTGCAGGTCGACGTTGCGACCGGCGCGCAGCTCCAGCCGGCCGGGGCCGCCGAGCAGGATCTCGCGATCGGAAGCGCGGATCGCGCCGGTCTCCGGCTCGCGGTTCAGCGAATAGCGGATGTCGCGGCCGGCGATCAGGCTCGTCACGTCGCTCGCCAGCAGGTTCTGACCGTGCACCACCGGCAGGTCGAGCAGGTCCGTGCCCGCGACGATGCGTGCCGCCTTCGGGAATTGCAGCGTGAGGCTGCCGCCGCTCGGCGCGGAGATGCTGCCTTGTCGTGCCACGAGGCGCACCGGGGTCTCATCGCGGTCCGAATCCGTAGCGTCGTCGCGGCCATGGAGCGGTACGTCTGCATGATCGCTGGGCACCAGCAACAGGAAGGTGTTCGCGCGCGTCGGCGCAAGCACGCTCGGCAGCGTCGCTGGATCTGCATCCGACATGAAGATGTCGGCGGCGCCCTGCACCGGCGCGATTCGCAGATCGCCGTCGGCGAACAGGCTCAGGTCGCCGCGCGCCGCCGGGAACATCGTTACCGACGATCCCAGCACCAGATCGCCGCTGAGAGCGCTGGCGCGCAGCGTCGGCGGCAGCAGCGAGAGCGAGCGCAACGAACGATCGGCCAGGTTGTCGTTGAAGGTCATCCGGTTGAACGTGCTCGCGAGCGTCTGCACACCGACCGTCCCGATGCGCACGTCGCCGGCGACGGAGCGCACGTCCACGGCTGCATCCGGGCTGTAGGTCGCAAAGTGCGATGCGAACGTCAGACCGGTAATCTGGTCGCGCGCCTGCGGCAGCAGCGTCGGGTTCACGGCGGTCTCGATCGCTGCCCCGGTGCGCGCCACGATATTCATCTGCGCATCGCCGAGCGCGAGCACCGGCGCAAGCCGCGTCGGACTGGTGACGCTGTTCGCGATGGCGTCGTTTGCACGCAGCGTCGCGGTGCCCAACCCGGCGTAGAAACTGCCGCCGAGCAGGTTTCGGCCGGCCTCCACGTCGATGGTGCCGCCACCGACGACCTCGACCCGGCTCTGGCCCGGCGTCGTGCCACCGACCTGTCTGCCGATGGAAGGCACGGACACGGAGAGATCGCGAACATCGCCGCGCGCCTCGACCGCGACGTTGCCGCCACCGAGCGCGCCGATATTCTGCTCGAACGTCCCGAAGTTGACGGTCCACGCAGTCGCGTTCGGCTGGGAGACATCGGCGGTCGTGCCGGTGCGCCACAGCCAGCTGGTCACCAGCTGGTTGGAAGCAGCGCCGACGACGTCGCCGCCCGCATAGATGTCGATGTCGCCGCCGCGCACCGGGTACGGCAGCCCGCCAAGGCCGCCGACCGCCTGCCGCAGCGGCAACGGAATTCCCTCGCCCGGCGTGCCTGCGGTGTAGATCACCGAGCGCTGGTCCACGAGCCGCACGTTGCCTCCTGCGGCAATGTCGATCGAGCCGGTGCCGGTGCGGATGAGCCCGCGCGAGAGCGTGGAGCTCGTGACAGTCAGGTTTCCAAGGCCCGCGGAAGTCACGGCCATGAGGTTGGAGCTGCCGAGGTCGCTGCCCGATACCAGGCGATACGACCACGATTCGCTCCCCTGCGGCAGCAACGTGGCGCTCGTCCCGGAGAAACCATCGGTGAGCGCCGCGTTGACGCTCACGTTGCCGCCGGCGCGCAGCGTGAGCACACCCGGCGCAGCATTCGCTCCGAAGCGCCACTGCGACAGGTCCCAAGCCTGCGACAGCACGAAGTCGCCAGTGGTGACCAGCTCGAGCCCGGGCAGCATGCGGAAGGCCGCATTGCTGGTGAAGCCGAGCGCGCCGGCCACCCGCCCGGCGTCTGCCATGAAAGCCTGCGCATCGGCGAACAGCGGGTTGGTGTCCGCAGCGTCGACGTTCAACCCCGCTGCGTCGTAGACGCGATAGCCTTCGAGATCGATCCGGCGCGCGCCGGTAATCGATCCCGCAAAGCGCAGCAGGTCATTGTTCGCATCCGCGTCGAGCAGCGAAGCAATCGCTTCGCGCTTCGTGCGGACTTGCAGTGTTCCACCCAGCGCGGCCGCTGAGCCTGCCGCTGACAGCTCGAGGCTCGAGCCCGCGCTCATGCGAACGCCGCCGTCGCGCGCACGCAGATCGATGCTGCCGCCCTGCGCTTGCGCCGCGCCGCGCACCGTCACGGAGCCGTCGATTGCGATGTCCTTGGACGCCGAAAGCTCGAGCGATCCGCCGATTGCGCCAGACGCATCGATCGTGCCCGCGACACGGATGCTGCCTTGATCCGCCGTCACGTCGAGATTCTGCACGCGCCACGCGCCGTCGAGCACGAGGTCTCCCGCGCCGCGCTGGCGCAGCGAGCGCTCGCTGAAGAATCCACCTGCTTGCAGGATCGAGTTGAGCGCCGTCAGATCGCCGAGCGACAGTGCATCGATGCCCACTTCGCCCGAGCGTTCGGCGTCTGCGGCTGCTCCGAGGAGAGTTCCGCCGAGCGTCGCCGAGCCATGTTCTGCGGCAATGCTCAGCCGGCCCGCCTGTCCTTCACCCGCAGCTCGCAGATCGAGTGTCGCGCCGGCGCCGATGCTCACCGCGCCGTTGGTCGACGACAGCCGGATGCGTCCCGCATCCGCTGCCACTGCGACGCCATCGAACATGGATGCGCGGCCTGCAACGTCGATCGTTCCGGCGTCGACGACGAGAGCGTCGACTGCACGCATTTCGACGATTCCCGCGGGTGCCGCGATGTTCGCCGAGCTGTGCACCGATTGCCCGCTGAACTGCAGCAGTGCGCCGAGCGGCGCGACCTCTGCGGGCGCTTGCCCGGAGCTGCCGAGCAGCGTGAGCGCGCCGGTCGAGGAGAATGAATAGTTCTTGCCGGCAGCGCCGGCAATCCGCGCGCCGCTCAGAGTCAGGTTGCCATCTGCAGTCAGACTGCCGCTGGCGACGGCCTGCAGTTGCGAGTCCGCCAGCAGCGTCGCGTCGCCGAATCCGGCGAGCCCCACTGCACCCTCGCCCAGCAATATTTCGCCGGCCGCGATCGTCAGCGACCCGTCGCCTGCCGCGACCGGAGCCGCTATCGAATTGCGGTTCGTGAGCGTGACGCGATCGGCCTGGATTGCGGCCTGCGTAGCCGCGCCGGCGGCGACCAGGCCGCCGCCGTTCAGCACCAGCTCGCTGGCCCGCAACGTCGAGGCTCCATGGAAGTCGAAGCTCGAACGACTGTTGAGCACCAGCTCGCGCAGGCCGAGCGTCGAGAGCTGCGCATCGTCGAGCACCAGTCCGCTGACCGGGCCGGACGGATCGCCGAACGAGATGCGGCTCGCGCCGAGGCTCAGCGAGCCGTCGCGAACGTCCAACCGGCCGAACGACAGTGTGTCGAGACTCGCGTCGGCAGTGACCGAGCCGCCGACCGCACTCAGCAGTGCGCTGGCTGCGATGTCGAGCGATCCTGTCGCGCCAGCGACCGAATCACGCGTCACGTCCACCTGGTCGGCGCTCGAGATGCGCAGCAATGCGCTGTCACCCTGCAAGAGCAGCGTTTCGACCGCATCGCGCGCCTCGCCGCTGGCGCGGATCGCGGCGCTCTCGCCGACTGCAACGGTGTCGCGCGCAGCGAGAATGATCTCATCGCCCTCCAGCTCGACGCCCGATGCCACCTCGACAGTGTCTGCGGTCACGTCGATCTGCGTGCCATCGGCGGTCGTGCGGCGCTGGCCGCCGATCAACAGGCTTTCAGCATCCAGCTCCGCCAGCTGTGTCGCCGAAAGCAGCACGACGCCGTCGTCGCCCTGCGAGGGATCCGAGACGATGCGCAAATGCGAGCTGCTGACGTCCACCGCCGCGCCGCGACCCTGCGGCGCGGTGCCGACGATCGTCCCTGCCAGGTTCAGGCTGCTGCTGGCGATGAAGGCGACGCGGCCCGCGTCGCCGGCCAGGCGCGGCACAGGCAGCTCCCGCTCGATTGCCTGCGCGCGGAAGAAGTCGCTCGCACGGCTGATGTCGTACTGTGCAAGCCGCAGCGCATCCTGACCCGGGCGGACCAGGAAACCGCTCGTTCGCGAGTCGCGCACATCGGTGCCGGAAATGGTGCGATAGCCCGAGACGATGGTCGAGCCGTCGAGCTGCGGCAGCACTTCGCTGGCCACCAGATCCTGGTGACCGCCGGCTGCGCTCACCAGGAAAGCGCCGGGTAGCAGCGCGTAACGTGCCGGCAGCAGCACATACGTGCCTTCGGCGAGCCCGGGCGACGCACTCAGATGCACTGCATCGCCCGGACGCAGTGCGCTGTTCTGATAATCCGCACTGCCGTCGTACGGCGCGTATTGCAGGCTAAGCGAAGGCAGGATCGCAAACAGCCCCGGTGACTCGCTCGCATCGAGCACGTCGCTGCTGCCGCCGACCCCTGGTACCCACTCGTAAGCCTGCAGATCACCACCGGCCGCAACGTCGATCGTCGCGCCGGCGCCGAAGTCGATGGTCTGTGCGTTCAACGCGACGCTGCGCTCGGGAACCGGAATGCCGTCGCCGCCGACGACGACCGTGCGGCTGTTGATGAGATAGGTCCAGTCGAAGCCGCCTTGCGTCGTGCCGAACGGCACCGTCGTCGAAGCAACCGTCGAGAGCACGCTGCCGGCGCGCGCGATGAAATCGCTCACCGGACTTTGCGGAGTACCGATCTCGATGGCGCCGTACGGTGCGAGCAACGCGCCGCCGTGATCCACGGTATGCGCGAGCAGCGTGACGCGCCCCGCCGCCGAGAGCACCGGCGTTGCGGTGCCCTGGCCGACTGTACGAATTGCGCCGGCGTCCGTATCCGCGGACTGCAGCACGAAGTCGGTAAGTGTCGTCGGATAGATCTGTGCAGCACGCAGCTCGATATCGCGCGGCGCGGTCAGGGAGCCGCTGTAACGAGTGTCGGAGCCGGCCGTCTCCACGACGCCGCGCAAGCGAATGTCGCCCGACGAATCGAGCACCAGCGTTTCGGCGCCGAGCACGGACATATCGCCGAACAGGTCCAGCATGCCGCCGCGCAGATGCAATGTTCCAGCCGACGCAGCCGTCACGGACGGCGTGCTCTGGCCGAACTCGCGCGTGTCGGAATTGCCCATCGCCACGTATGCAGACGCCAGCCGGGCATCGCCGCCCGCGAGTGCGACGCTGGATGCATCCAGCGCCAGCCGCGAGCGTGTGCTCAGGTCGACGCCACCCTCGACGACGATGCGACCGGTCGACGCCAGGTCGAGGCCGGTCGTGCCGTCCGGGAACTCGCGCTGCGAAGCCACGTTGCGGGCTGCCAACGCAACCGAATCGAACCCGGCGCTTTGCAGCTGATCGGCGCCGACAGCGGCACGACCCGTGAACTGCGCAGGCACGTCGATGCCCGGGGCAATCAGCGTCGGCGCCGTGGTCGATACCAGGCGGATCTCGCGCGAGTCGCGCGGGAACTCGAAGTCGCGCCGCGTACGGTCGCCGCGCTGCGCCGTGTCGAGCGTGAGCGAGAATGAGCCGCCGTAATCGCTTGCTGCGCCACCGCCGGCAAGCATCGTGGAGCCGAGGATCGCGCCCTCGGCCGCAGTGATGGAGATGTCGCCGCCTGCCGAGCTGACCGTGCGGCGCTCGTATGCCCTCGGCGATACGCGCACATCGAGCTCGGCGGTCGTGCCGCTGACGTCGACAACGGAGCCTGTGGAGGCAATGACGTAGCCGCGCTGCGCATTCAAAGTGACGGAGCCGCCGCGCAGCACCTCGCCGGTGCGGCGACCGAGGTTGTCCTGCAGCACGCGCGAGCTGCCACTGACGTCGATGCGAGCAGTGTCGGACAGCCAGATACCCTGGCTCGGCAAGTAACCGCTCTGCGCGAGCGTGTTGTCGAGGGTCAGCGAGACCGTACCGGAATTCGCCTGCAGCGCTCCCTGGACGATCAGCCGCGTATTGGCGCGCAGCGACAGCGATGCGGCGGCATCGAGGAGAATCTCGGCGCCTGCTGCGATCCGCAGATCCGGCTGGACAGCGTAGAGCTGCGGGTCGAAGCCATCCGGGCCCGTCGTCGTGGCGGCGCGCAGAGTCAGATTCGCGGGCCGGCGCAGCTCGTCGGGTAGATAGAGAGTACGAGTCAGGCTCTGCATCGACGTGCCGGTGGCGCGGGTGCTCACATCGCCGAGCAGCTCGAGATTGGCCTGGCGCACGCGCACGCTCGTATCGGACGCGACTTGCAGGCCGCGGGCATTGGCGGTGAGCGAGAAACTGCCGAAGCCGCCGGTCTCGAAGCGCTCCGGCGTCAGCCACAGCGTGCCGACGGAGTCGTTGCATTCGATGACCGAGACGCACAGCTCGTTTGCCTCGATCGAGAGCGAGCCGCCGCGCTCCAGCGCAAAGCCCAGCAGCTGCGCGCCGAGGACGAAGCGCGACGCTGCGGGCAGCTGATCGATCGGCGTGACGGCGGGCGTCGAGGTCAGCGAGATCGAGCCGCCCACGCCGGGCATGATCGAGCCCGAGCCGCGACGCCATGCGCCGGCGGACACGTCGATCAGCGAGCCGGGCTCGGCAACGAAATCGCCCTGGCGCGCTGCCAGCGTGACCGAGCCGCCGTTGATCCACAGCGGCGCGCTCGCGCCCTGCGGATTCAACGCGGGGTTGTCGTTGATCCAGCCGCCGCGCGCCGTGATCGAGCTGGCGGCGCCGACGATCAGCTCCGGGCGCGCCCCGGCCGCGATCTGCTGCGTGATGGTCTGCCGGGCAATCGCGTTGACGGTCCCGCTCGGAACGTCGATGTCGCCGAGGATCGATACCTCGGCCGCCTGCAGATCGAGCGTGCCGCCGGCGGGCAAGCTCAGCGCGACGTCCGCCGGCACCACGATCGATTCGTTCGCCGCGATGGCCGCCGCGGCAATGCCGCCGGGACGCAGCCAGCCCGGCTGCACGTTGATGCCGACCGACTCCGGCAGAGGATCGCGCGTCGGGTCGAAGCTGCGGCCGCCGAAACCGGTCAGCGTCGGCAACACGAGCGACGGATCGAAGATGACGCGGGTGCTCACGAAGTCCGGCGGCTCGACGCTGGAGCTCGCACCGATCGTGAGACGTCCACCGAGCGGCAGCTGGTCGTACGGACGGAACACCACGTCCGCCGGCAGCACTGCGCTCGGCAGGCGCTGGTTCGCGCCCGGGGTGACGGTCGCAATCACGTCGCCGTCGAGGACGGCCTGTGCCGCAATGATGCGCAGCGCGCCGGCGTCCTTGCCCTCGACGTAGCCGCGCTCGAAACGCGCGTCGCCGCTGCCGACGCCGTACGACGCGTACGATGCATCCACACCCCAGCGCAGATCGCGCACCGAATAGCCGGACGCGACGCCCGCGTACGTGCGATCGCGATCCGCATTCTCCATCGAGTAGATCCGGCCGTCGGCGCCGAGCACCTGGCTGACGGCGACGAAGCCGTCGCGATAGCGAACCTGGCCGCCGGAGATATCCACGGTGGAATCGGGAGCGACGATCGCGTCGCCGTGCGATGCGATCGTGATCGTGCCGCCGCGGCTGTTGCGCTCGCGCACGTCGCGACCGATGCCGGCAATGTTCGCCGAGACGTCGGCGAGCGGCGTTCCTTGCCAGCGGCTGCCATCCGCCCGGGTGCCCGACGCCCGCACGTCGACCGATACAGCCTCGCCGCGCAGCGCGCCATCGCGCTGCTGCGGACTGTCGGCAAGCTGGCTGCCGCGCAGCTCGACTCGCAGCGAGTTGCGCTCCATGGCCACTTCGCTCGCCGCGCCCGACACGTCGAGCGTTACGCCGGAGGCGACGTAGATCCGCGAATCATCCTGCGCGGGGAAGGCCTCGGGATTCTCGACGTTGATGCGATCGGCGCCGGTCGACGCGGTGATGGCAATGTTGCCGCCGCGCGCGGCGACCGTGCTGCCGCTCAGCAGATTGACACGATGGCCGTCGAGGCGAATGTCGGAGCGCAGTTGCTCGCTCACGTCCACTGCGGTCGCGTCGTCCGCGTCCAGGCCGACGATCGTTTGACTGCGCTCGCCGAGCGTCAGCGTGCCGCCGCGCCCGACGCTCAACGTATCTCCCGACGGGCTGTCGACGACGGCTGCGCCATCGCGCGCCTGCAGCCGGATGGAGCCGTTGGCCCGCACCGACGTCGAAGCGCTCACGCGACCCAGCTGATTGACGGCCAATCCCGCCAACGTCACGTTGCCGCGCGCCGCCACGATGTTGCCGACGGCAGCATTCACATCGCGCGTCGCGTTCTCCGCTTCGCCGTTCGTCACGGTGCCGCCGACGCCGACTTCCACGAGCACGCCGCGCAGATTCGGGTCGGAGCTCGCCAGCAGGTACACCGACTGTCCGCCCGCCAGCACGGTCTGGCCACCCGGCGTCGCGATCGAGCCGCGGTTGATCACGTTCGGGGCGAACAGGAACACCTGGCCGCCGGAAGGCGTCTTGATCGTCGCGCCGGGCTCGACCTCGACGTTGCCCGACACGAGCGCCCCTTCGAACGGGGCGAAGGCCGCTGCGCTGGCCTCGCTCGCCGCGCCGAGGATGCCGTTCTGGACTGCCTCCGGCGTCAGGTCGAGGCTGGAAGCGATGAGCGCGCCGACGTTCACCTGCGCGCCGGGCTTGAACAGCACGCCATTCTGATTCAACAAATAGACGCGGCCGTTGGCATTGAGCGCGCCGAAGATCTGGCTCGGCGAGCCGTCGTAGATGCGATTCAGCGCGACCGACGCCGCGCCCGGCTGCACGAAGTTGACGGTGCCGTCGGCGGAAATGTTGAAGCTGCGCCAGTTGAGCGACACGTTGTTGCTCGTCTGGTTGATCGTCATCGTGTTGCCGGCCGCGGTCACGCTCGCCGCGCCCTGGCTCACGAAGCTGGTCACGGTGCTGCCGCAGCTGCCGCCCACGCACGGCACGGGCAGCTCCGCCGCGGATACGACGACGGGCGCGAGAGCGCTCATCGTCAGTGATATCGTGCCGAGCGCGCGCAAGGACCCGAGGCGCAGGTTCAGCGCCCGGCGTACGGCGCAGAGCAACGTTTGATTGTGCATGGAGGTCCCGCTAGAAGCCGTAGCCGACCTGAAAGTGCAGGCGCGAGTCGCCTGCATCGACGTCCTTGGCATCGCGCAGCGCGCGCGCCCAGCTGAGCGACGAAGACAACCCGCCGACGCCGCGCATCGTGAAAAAGCCGCTGAGATTGACGCCGACTCCCCAGCTCGCAAGCGTGGTTTCGTCGACCTGGTCCTTGAGCGCGTACTGCAGGGCAATGATGCCGGCGTCCGCGAACACGAACACGGTTGCCTGTCGCGGGCTCGCGCCGAGCCACGACTGCGGCAGGCCCCAGCGCAGCTCGAGAGTGCCGCTTGCACCGTAGTCGCCGAGCGCCTGCGATTCGAGATAGCCGCGCACGCCCTCGGCCCCGCCGATCGCGAACTGCTCGTTGCTGATCAGTGCGTGCGGCGAGTATTGCCCGGAGAGCTGACCGAACAGCGCGAGCCCCGCCACCAGCGGGCGCTCCTGCCGCGCCGAGCCGCGGATATAGAAGTAGTCCGGCTCGCCCTTGTTCGCCTGCCCGCTGAAGCGCTTGAAATGAAACTCTTCCGGCGAATTCGCCAGCCCGCGGATGCCGAGGTTCGCGCTGAGATCGAACATCGTCAACGCCGCGGCGCTGCGCAGCGTGCCCGTGTAACCGAACGACCAGTTGATATAGGAGATCGGCGTTGCCGCCGGCTCGCCGTCCTCCTGGGTGATGACTTCCTGGAAATCCTTGTAGTCGGCGCCGAAGGTCACGTTGTGAAAGTAGGAATTGGTGCCGGCCAGCGGCGCGATGTAGCGGGCGCCGTAGATCCGGCCGCGGCCGATCACGCCGAACTCGTTGAACTCTGCGCCGAGCGTGGTGAACTCGCTGTCGGTGTCGACAGCGAAGACGGCGAACATGTGACCGCTGTCGGTGACAGGCAGAACATAAGTGCCGGCCAGCACGCGCGCCTCGCGAGGCTCCTCGGGCGCGGTCTGATATTGCAGCGACAGGCTGTGCATGCGCTGCCACAGGTTGTCGAAGCTCCAGGTGAGATTGGCGCGCGAATGACTCGTGTTGGCCGTGTACTTGTTGTTGACCTCGGCAGTGGCGTGCATCGGCAGCTTGTCCGTCACCTTCAGGTCGACATCGACGTTGCCGGGACGGCTGCCGGCGCGCAGCACCGGGACGATGGAACGATCACGCGACTGGCGGTTCAGCGCGGTGAGCTGCTCCTGGAACTGCGTCAGCTGCAGCACTTCGCCACGCTGCAGCGAGGGCAAGCGGTTGCGAATCGCCCGATTGGAGTAGTAACGCGAGCCGACGACGCGGATGCGATCCAGCTTTCCCTCGGTCACGCGCAGCCGCACGATTCCACCGTCGACGTCCTGCTCCGGAATGTCGACGAACACTGTGCCGTAGCCGCGATCGCGGTAGCGCGTTTCGAGCGCGACGCGCGCTTGCTCGACGGTCGCAATCGTCCGCTGCGGTCCCAGGAACGGATAGACGACTTCTTCGATTTCGCGGTTGGCGAGCACGCCATTGCCGACGACCCGTATCTCCCAGACGTCGAACGATTCGCCCGCAGCCTCAGCTGGCGCCGCGTCCTGCGCGCGCGCCGGCAACGGGCAATGCAGTGCCGCGAGGCATGCGAGCAGCAGTGTCGGCCTCCTGTTGATCACGCGTGGCATCGTCCGCAAGGGTTGTTGTTGTACCGGGCACTGCGCAGCGCCCGAGCCGTAAAGTAGGAAGCGAGTATTGCGGCCTGATTACGGCCGACGCTGCGCCAGACCCATAAAACGCAAAAAGCGGCGGCGGCAGCCGGGCTGCCGCCGCCGCCAGGAACAGCGCAGTTCTTAGAACGTCGGGATCGTTCCGCGGAACTGGCCGCCGGCCGCCTCTGCCTCGACGGCAGGATGCGTGACCGGGCGCTGACAGTTGTTGATCACGCCCAGCGGCTGCTTGGTCTGGGTGTTGATCGGGTTGTCACGGATCTCCGCGCCGCTGAACGGCGCCTCGTGGTTCGCCGGGAAGCCGAACGCGTCGATGAACTTCGAGGACGCCAGCACGCCGCCGTCGCCGAGGTTGGTCGCGCTGGAGCACATGCCGTCGCGGAACGGCTGGTTCAGCGGGTCGAGCAGCGCCGGGCTGCCCGCGGCGTCGGAGATGTACGTGTAGATCGCCGTCTCGTCCGCCGAGTAGCTCAGCGTGCCGAGGTTCATCACGTTGGACGTGAAGAACTGGTAGTTGCCGTTCGCCGTCGACTCGAGGGTCGGTAGCGCGCCGTCGACCCGCACGAAGCGGTAGTTCTGACCGCTGGTGCTGTTCTCGGTGGAGAGCACGCCGACCGCGTAGTTGTCGTTGGCCTGGCCGCCGAAGAAGTTGAGGCACTGCTGGACCTGCGAGGAGCCCGAGCCGGCGAACACCAGGTCGTCCTGGAAGTTCTGGGTCACGCCATTGATGACCTGAGTCGGCCAGCTGCAGCCGCCCGCGAGGCACTGCGGAACGTCCGGGGTGAAGAACGGCGCGACGTCGCTGGCGCAGCCCTGGTTCAGGAAGAACGCCTGCGTGCCGGCCTGCGTGCCGGAGCTGTTGCCGCGGCGGCAGATGTGGATTGCCTTCTGGGCGCCGCCGTCGATCTGCGAGCCGTTGTCGCCCTGGTCGGCCTGCACCAGCACCGACGCGTCGAAGATGTTGCCGGTGTAGATGGCGGCAACCTGCGAGCTGGTCAGCGACGGCACGTTGGCGCACGTGTCATCCGAGCCGAGGCCCTGCGCGGCCTGCAGATCGCGATACAGCGGCAGGCTCACCGGAACGCCGAACACGATGTCGAGCAGCGGGATCGGGGTCAGGCCGGTGCCGGTGAAGCCGAGGAGCTTGCCCTCGACGTCGGCGATGCCGATTTCCGGCGCGATGCTCTGCGTGCCGGTGCAGCCGGGGTGCAGGGTGTACGCCAGCAGGCCGCTCGCGGCTGCGACGTTCTGCGCCGCGCCGCAGGTCGGGTTGGCAGGATTGAGGAACACCAGGCTGGTCTGGTTCGCGACCGGGCCGGTGCCGTTGCCGGAGCCGCCGTTCGACTCCTTGATGTAGGCGATGTTCTCGCCCGAGATCGCCGCATAGGGCGAGCCGACGGCGAACGTCTTGGCGCGGCAGGCAACCAGGCGCTGGTTGGTGCCTTCGTAGACGTCGACGGTGCCGGTGGCGCACAGGCCAGCCGTGCTGTGCAGGAACACATCGCGCAGGATGTTGTTGGTGGCGGTGGCGCCGCCGATGCGCAGCAGGTGATCCGCCGCGACAGTGGACGAATCGACTGCGAAAACCGGCGCGCACGCGCCGATGAGCGCGAGGCCGACTGCGGTCTTCAAGAGTACGTTGCAATTCATGGTCCGATCTCCGATGCGAGTTTGAGAAGCAGAGTCAGTGCCTTCCCGGGCCCGCGGAGCAGGCAGCTCCGCGGGCACATTTCAGGTCGCTGAGGTCGCGGCAGGCCGCAGCCCGCCGCTGCGCGGTCCGTCAGGCGTTGGCGCGACGACGGCCGATCGCGCCGAGTCCCGCCAGGCCGGAGAGCAGCAGCCACGCCGCCGCCGGCAGCGGCACCGCCGCCGGGGCCGTGTACGACAGCACGCCGTCAGCCGACAGCAGCCACTGGCCGAAGCGCTGACCGTCTTCGCTGTTGAAGAAGTCGACGTTGGCCTGGGCGCCCGCGTTGTTGCTCAGGCTCGAGGCCAGGAACATGTTGAGCGCGCTGCCCACGGTCGTGTTGAACGCGGTCGCACCGAGCGAGGACCACGAGATCTTGCTGGTCGAGTCGGCTTCGGCCGTCGACAGCGCAACAGCCGGATTGGCTCCGCCGTTGCCGCCGTTGCCCACCGCAGCGGTGAGCGCGCCGAGGATGAACTGGTCGAGATTGCCGGCCGTGCCGCTGACGTTGCCGTTGGTCAGGCTGAACGCCGTCGCAGTCGTCGTGCCGAGCACGCGCTTGCCGTTGTTGCCGACACCCAGGGTGTCCACGCCGAACAGCGCGTAGCGGATGTTGGCGTCGTCGCTGGCGCCGAAGACGCTGCTGAACTGGCTGAGCGTGCCGAACTCCAGCGAGAAGCCGGTCTGTTCGGCGGTCGCCGGCAGCAGCTGATCCATGTTGATGCCGAGATAGGTCACGAGCGACACGCCGCGCGAGTCGTCCCACACCGCGACGAACAGGCCGCCGCTGCCCGAGCCGCCGCTAGTCTGATCGGCGGTGTACGTCGCCGGCGGCGTCACCGGCGCGGCCAGTGCTGCGGCCGAGCAGAGCAGCAGGGCGCCGCCCGCGATTACCTTCCTCATTGACAGATTCATTAGTAGCTCCCCTACGTAAACCAGATTGCAAGGACCTTCGAATCGTTGTGCTTCGCGCCGCGGGGCGCGAGACGTGTCGCACACTACGAACCGGGTATGTCAACGCGGGACATGCTTGTTGAACCTTTTGCGACGAGCTTCACCGCACGGGTGCGCGAAGTTCGGCAGTGCTCGGCAGGCCTCACGCTGTGCTGCGAAGTTAGTGAGGCGTTGTGACATCGCAGTGAAGAGTTCCGCGAATCGCGCGGCAAGCACGCACAACGTGCATGCACGTGTATGACACGTGACTGACGCGAGCGCAGACGGGCAGCTGGCGCCGCGCCTCAATCCTCCGGCGCGATGTTCTTCTCGATCTTGCGCAGCGTCTCGACCAGCTGCGCGATCTCTCTGGCGCCGATGTTCTGGAAAGCGAGGCTCTGATGCTTGAGCGCGGCGGGCACGACACCCTCGAACGCCTGCATCCCTGCAGCGGTGATCGATATCTCCGCGACGCGCGAGTCGTGCTCGGAGAGCCGCCGCGCCACGTGGCCGACGCGCTCGAGCTGCGCGACCACGCGGCTGGTGGTCGGTTGTTCCATCAACGTGGTCTCGACGATGCGACCGATGCTCATCGGTCCGTAGGCGCGCAGCACGCTGAGCACGCGCCACTGCGAGGTGTTGATGCGGATCGACTTGAGGCGCTTCAGCAGGCGCGCGTTCAGCTTGTTGGTCACCCGGTACAGCTGATACGGCACGAAGTCGTCGAGCCAGCGATTGCCGGTGATCGCTGGCTCGGCGCGCGCGGTGCGCCCTGCCCGCTCAACGCGCTTGCCGCGCTTGCTGCGCCCGCTGTCGGACGCCGCCTTCCTGCGCGAGGTTCTTGCCATGCATGTGCTCCGAGCACCCTTCCCGGGCATGCATTCTAATGGACGAACCTCGCGCGTGCTGCGCTCCGGACAGCTCCCTCAGAAGCGCTTCGACAGCTCCACGCCGATCGTGCGCGGCATGTTGGTGTACTTCACCGTCGGCGTCGCCGTGGCACCGACCAGGAAGACGTCGCCCTGGATGTCGAACACGTTGTTGACGTACAGCGCGACATCCAGCCCGGAATCCTCCTTGCGGGCGCCGAGGCGGATGTTGGTGATGTCGTAGTCCTCCTGGAGGCGATCCGTGGCCGCGGTCGGCCGCAGCTCGGTGTGCGACTTGCCGTGGTACGACCAGTCGCCGCGGATCCAGGCGGACCAGCTCGGCAGCGCCGACAGCGAGCGCTCATATTGAACGGAGAAATTAGCGGTGATCTCCGGGATGCGCGGCAGGTTGTCGCCCTTGCGGCCCGGCGCCTGCACCGTGGCATTCACCTGGTCCTCGACCAGCTCGCGCTTCGGCAGCCAGCTCAAGCCCGCCGTCAGGCTCACGCTGCGGACCGGCTGGAAGAAGGTCTCCAGCTCCAGGCCCTGCACTTCCGCCGCGCCGGCGTTGCCGATGAAGGCGAATGAGCCGGTCGGGTCGCGCCCGGACACCTGGATGTTGTCCCAATCGATCAGGAACGCGCTGCTGTTGACGATCAGCCGGCCGTCGAGCCACGCGGACTTGACGCCGAGCTCGTAGTTCCACAGCGAGTCCGCCTCGTAGCCGGGCGGCACCGCCGCGATGTTCGGCTGGTTGGTGCCGCCGAGGCGGAAGCCTTCGGAGGCGAGCGCGAAGATCGTGACGTCCCGGCTCGGCCGGTACGACAACTGGAACTTCTTGATCAGCCGGTCTTCCTTGAAATGCCGGTTGTCCGGCGGCGGCAGCCCGCCGAACAGCGGGAACTGGAACAGGTAGAAGCCCCGGTCGCTCTGCTCGGCCGTGAACTGGCGCAGGCCCGCCATGACCTCGAACGAGTCGAACAGCTCGTAGGACAGCTCGCCGAACACCGCGCTCTCCTCGATGTCGCGCGTGTTGAAGCGCGCCAGCGCGCACGGCTGGCAACCCTCGATGCCGGCGCCCGGCGCGCTCGAGAAGCCGGTCGGCGGCCCGGTGACCGGGAACGGCAGCCCCGTTGCAGGATCAACGATGGGCGACACGCTGCGGAAGTCCGACTCGCGGTCGCGCCAGAACACGCCGGCGAGCCACGACAGCGGGCCGTCGCCGCTCGAGTTCAGGCGCACTTCGCCGGTGCGCTGATTCATGTCCTGCGTCTGGTCGGTCAGCTCCGGGAACAGGTCCGGGCGCACGCACGGGCCGCTGAAGCACACCGTCGCGCCCGGCGGGCCGACGTTGAGGGAGATGACCGCCCAGGTGTTGTCGCGGAAGAAGCCGAAGTCGCGCTTGTACACCGAGCCGGCCGCGGTGAGCGTCGCCCACGACAGATCCTGCGTCCAGGTCAGGCTGTAGATCTGCTGGTCGTCGGGACGCCGCGTCTCGACGTAGTCGCCGTTGTGGAACGTGCCGGTGTCGAAGAACGCGAACGCCGGGATGCGGTCCCGCGCGGCCGCATCCTGCGTGCCGCTGACATGGAACGAGTCGTACGGGTGATAGCCGCTCGCGCCGTCGACGTCGCGCTTCTGCAGCCAGACCATGGCGTCGATCGTGGCGGCGTCGGTCGGCTGATAGCGCAGCATCACGCGGCCGCCGGTCGTCTGCGAGGAGTTGATGTTGTCGTTGCCGAGACGGACGTTGTCGACATAGCCGCCGCGCTTCTCGTAGTACGCCGAGGTGCGCAGCGCCAGCTCGTTGTCGATCAGCGGCAGGTTGAAGGTCGCGGACGCCGACGCGCCCGGATCGCCGTCTTCCAGCGCTTCCCCGCCGACGCGGAAGCTGCCTTCCACCGCATCCAGCACCGGCTTGTTGACGATGAAACGGACCACGCCGGTCTGCGAGTTCGCGCCGAACGTCGTGCCCTGCGGGCCCTTCAGCACCTCGATGCGCTCCAGGTCGACCAGCGACAGGTCGGGCGTCTGCGAGCCGCTGTCGCCGCTCGAGCTCTGCACGCCGGTGGCCGGCACCTCGTCGTAGTAGACCGCCACCTGCTCCTGGCCCGCCGACTGCACGCCGCGCATGATGTAGCGCTTCTCGCCGTTGCCGGTGTCGTTGAAGGTGAGCCCCGGCACCTGGTAGGCGAAATCGGTGAACTCGTTGACGCCCATGTCCTGCAGCGCCTGCTCGCTGAAGGCCGAGATCGCAGTGGGAATCTCCTGCAGCCGCTCATCGCCGCGCTTGCGCGCCGTGACCACGACTTCCGTGATCAGGCCGCGCGGCCCTTCGGCGGCAGCGCCCTCTTCCGCCGCGGACGCGCGCTGCGCAGTGCCCAGCGTGACGGCCCCGCCCATCGTGACGGCGATGATCGCGGCCGAAGAACCGATACGTCTGCTCAACATGGCTGCTCCCCCCTGGAGATTGGTGTTGCTGCGCCGGCTGGGCGCCCGCGCTGCGCCGAGACAACGCGACCGTGCGCCGATGATTGCGAATATATATTCCGAATCATATATTGTCGGCAAGATATTTTAGTTGTGAACCGTTCCGGCGCGGGCGTTGCGCGCCTACCACGCCAAATGCTCAGGGGTGACACGATGCGCAAAGCGCGATTGTTCTGTGCAGTGGCAGCCGCGGTGCTGGCATCCAGTGCGGCGCAGGCCGCCGAGCCGGCCGCTACTGCCGTCATTCATGCCGGGCAGCTGCTCGCGGTGCCCGGCCGCCCGGCCGTCAGCAATGCAACTCTGGTCGTCGCGGACGGCAAGGTGCGCGAGGTCCGCTCCGGCTTCGCCGAGCCCGCCGCGCTCGGGCTGCCCGCCGATACCGCCGTCATCGACTTGCGCAACGAGTTCGTGATGCCCGGTTTCATCGACCTGCACGTGCACCTGAGCTCCAGCGGCCTGCGCGGCCGCGACATGCGTTTTCGCGAGTCGGAGGGCTATTTCTCGCTGATCGGCGCGCGCAGCGCGCACGCCACGCTGATGGCGGGCTTCACCACGGTGCGCGACCTCGGGTCGGAGGGCGCGACGATTTTTTCGCTGCGCGACGCCGAGCGCGACGGCATCGTGATCGCGCCGAAGATCATCGTCTCGGGCGACCCGATCAGCCCGACCAACGGCCACGCCGACAATCACAACCTGCGCGAAGAGATCATGCAGGCCATGCCCCGCCGCGGCGTCTGCAACGGCGCCGACGACTGCCGCCGCGCGGTGCGCGAGGCGATCCGCCGCGGCGCCGACGTCATCAAGGTGATGGCGACCGGCGGCACGCTCGACGAATCCAACGCCGGCACCGGCCAGCAGTTCACGGACGATGAGCTGCGGGCGATCGCCGAGACCGCGCATGCCTTCGGCCGCAAGGTCACCGCCCATGCGCACGCCAAGGCCGGCATCGACGCGTGCGTGCGCGCCGGCTTCGATTCCATCGAGCACGGCATGTGGGCCGACGACAAGACGCTGCGCGAGATGAAGGCGAAGGGCATCTGGCTGGTGCCGACGGTCGCGACCATCACGTTCGTCGGCGACACGCCGGAGAAGATCAGGTCCGGCCCGCTCAAGGACCTGCCGCCGGTCTCGCTGGAAAAAGTGTTGAAGCTCGGCACGCAGCCGCGCAAGCTTGCGCGCCTGGCACACGAGATCGGCACCAGGATCGCCCTCGGCACCGATGCGCCGCTGGTGCCGCACGGGCAGAATGCCACCGAGATGATCGAATACGTCTATGCCGGCATGAGCACGATGGAAGCGCTCATGACCGGCACCGTGAACGCCGCCGAAGCAGCCGGCGTCGCCGACAAGACCGGGAGCCTCGAGCCTGGCAAGGCGGCGGACGTCGTGGCGCTGGGCGGCAGCCCGCTCGACGACATCAAGGCGGTCATGGACGTCGCGTTCGTCATGCGCGACGGCATCGTGGTCAAGGGTCCGAACGCTGTGGAATGAGCCGAGGAAAGAGCTGCGCAATGAAAATCCGATCCCTGCTCCTCGCCGCGGCCGCGGCGTTGCTGATGCCGGCGCTCGCCGGTGCCGAGCGCCTGATCATCGATCACGTCACCGTCATCGAAGGCACCGGCCGCGCGCCGCAGCGCGACATGTCGGTGATCATCGACGGCGCGCAGATCGCGGCGGTCACGCCCAGTCAGCTCGCCGGCAATGAAGCCGGCCGGCGCATCGACGCGCGCGGCAAGTACCTCATCCCGGGATTGATGGACGTGCACATCCACTTGCGCGGCGCCGCCAAGGCTTCGGGACCGGGCACCAAGTGGGAGGAATCGAGCCGCGCGGAGGCGTTGTCGGCGCTGGCCAGCTACCTGTATTCCGGCGTGACCACGATCTTCGACGCCGGCAACCGCAAGGAGCTGATCCTGCCGCTGCGTGCCGACGAGCGCGCCGGCAGGATCCTGGCGCCGCGCATCTTCGCCACCGGCAACGCCATCACCTATCCCGGCAGCCACGGCGACAGCATCTCGATCCACGTCACGGACTTCGAGAAGGACAAGGCGCTGCTCGACCAGCACATCGCCGAGCAGCAGCCCGACATGGTCAAGCTGATGATCGAAGAGGAAGGCTGGGGCTCGCGGCCGATGATCACGCTGCTCACCGCCGACCTCGCGGAGAAGATCGTGCGCTACTACAACCAGCACGGCATCCGCACGACGGCGCACGTCTCCAACGAATTCCGCTCGCTCGAAGCGATCTATGCCGGCCTGGACACGCTCGCGCACCCGATCATCCAGGGGCCGGTGAGCGATTCGTTCGTCAAGCTGATGGCCGTGAAGAAGACGCCGTTCGCGAGCACGCTGACGATCGGCGAGAACTACAGCCGCCTCGCCGAGCACCCGGAATATCTGGACCAGCCGCTGTATGCAGCGTCGCTGTCGACGCAGGAGCGCGACCGCCTCAAGACGCAGACTGCCGCCGAGTATCGCGCACGCACCTGGACGACCTGGATGAAGGTGATGACGCCGATCGCGCAGGAGAACATCCGCAAGATCCACGCCGCCGGCGGCGTGGTCGCCTGCGGCACCGACCAGAGCAGCGGACCCGCCGTGCATCGCGAGCTCGAGCTGCTGGCTGCGGCCGGCATCGCGCCGCTCGACGTGATCCGCATCGCGACCTACAACAGCGCGGTGTTCCTCGGCAAGGCCGACCGGATCGGCTCGGTGCAGGCCGGCCGGCTCGCCGACCTCGTGCTGCTCAACGCCGATCCGGCCGCGAGTATCGACAACGCCAAGCAGATCGCGTTCGTAATGAAGAACGGCGAGATCGTCGACGAGAGCAAGCTGCCGCTGGCCGGCGGCAAGCAGCAGGCGCGGTTCACGGCGGCCCGATGAGCACAGCGGCAGACGGCTCCGGATACTTCCTCTATCACTCCATCGGAATGTTTCCGGGCAAGGAGGCCCGGATCAGCGAGGGTCTGCGCCGCTTCGCGCAGCTGTGGAGCACGCCCGACGATGCGCAGTGGCCGCAGGCGCTGGCGCTCCGCCACCAGTTCATCGAGCGCTGGCGCAAGCTGATCAATGCGCAGCCGGGCACGTTGACGACCGCCGAGAACGTCACGACCGCGCTCTACAGCCTCATCGGCTCGCTCCCGGCGCGTTATCTCGAGGGGCGTCGCGTGCTCGTCGCGGCGGACTGTTTCCCGAGCCTGCATTTCCTGCTTGCCGGCCTGGCGAAGCACCATGGCTTCACGCTCGAGACCGTGCCGTTGCGCGCGGGCGAGAGCTGGGTGCGCGATGAAGACTTCATCGCGCGCTGGACCGCGGACGTGGGCGTCGCACTGATCACGCAGGTTACTTCCACTGCCTCCTATCGCTGCGATCTGCCGCAACTCGTCGCGCACGGCCGCCGTATTGGCAGCTTGATCGGCGTGGACGTCACACAGGGAATCGGCGTGATTCCCTACGATGCGCAGGCGCCGGAAGTCGACTTCACGGTGTCGACCAGCCTCAAATGGCTGTGCGGCACCGCCGGCGCCGGCATCGTGCAGGTCCGCGAGGCGCTGCTGCGCGAATGCCAGCCTTTACTACGTGGCTGGTTCAGCCAGGAGAACCCCTTCTCGTGGGATCTCAACGCGTTCGAGTACGCGTCGGACGCGCGGCGTTTCGATCATGGCACGCCGTCGGTCGTAGCATGCGCTGGCACCCTGCCCGCGCTCGAGTGGCACGCACAGCAGGATGCGCGCGCGCTGCTCGCTCACAACCGGTCGCTGACGGCGGCGATCATCTCCGGCGCCGACGAGCTCGGTCTCGCCTTGGTGAGCCCGCGAGACGAAGCCCGTCGCGGAGGCAGCGTGATGTTCAACGTGCCGGCATCCAGCAACCCCGCGAAGGTCGTCGACGGCCTGCGCGCCGCCGGCGTCTACGCCGACTGTCGCGGCACCACGCTGCGCCTCTCTCCCGGAATCGTCACGACACGCAGCGGCGTCGAGCGCCTGCTCGGCGAGCTCAGACGCCTCAAGGCGTAAGAAGAACGGATTTTGACAGGATGAACAGGATGTGAGAGCCGCGGAGAAAACGCACTTCCCGGGTTCTCACTTCCACCTGTTCATCCTGTCCAGTCTTCCTCTCAACCCGGCACCAACGCCAAGACGCGCAGCGGGCTGCCCGAGCCGTTGACGATCTTCAGCGGCGGCGCGATCACGACCGCGCCGGTGGCGGGCAGCTGGTCCAGGTTCATCAGGCTAGCCAGACCGAAGCGGTTCGAGCCGTGCATGATCGTGTGGCACGGGAACATCGGATCGAACGTCGCAGCCTGGCCCGCATCGGTGCCCACCGTCTCGACGCCGACGCCGAGAATGTCGCGCTCCTTCGCGAGGAACGGCACGCACTGCGGATGAAAGCCCGGCGTGTGCGGGCCGTCCGCGCCGATGTTCAGGAACTTCTCAGCGCCG
>DATEJG010000144.1:0-202514 GCA_035278165.1 Steroidobacteraceae bacterium | reverse complement strand
ACCTGCGCATGCGCGGCCGAGCAGGAAAGGACCGCGACGATCGCAGCAGAGATGTAGGTCTTACGCATGTTCATGATGATTCCTCCGGTCGTGACCGCAGCCCGTCTGCGGCCTTTGAGATGAATACGAGCGGAGGGAGCGATTTCTTCCCGGGCTTCAGCCTGACAGCTTGCTTAAGTCAAATCAGCGGGCGCTGACTTTGGCCAGCTCCGGCGGCGGACGCAGCGTGTCGCCGACGAGACCATTGCCGTAAACCTTGTCCGGCCCGCGCGCGCCGAGATCTATAGCTTGCGAAGTCAACGCGGCGAGCGCGGCCTCGGCGTGCGCTCGATCGAGCTGCGTGAGCTGCCGCACGAACAGGCCGGCGGCAATCGGCGCAGCGAACGACGTGCCACGCACCAATGCGAATCCGGTATCGAGACCCGCTGCGGCCATGTCGGCGCCGGGCGCCGCGAAATCGACGTGCTTGCCGCGACACGCTTCGATCAGCACGCGTCGCTGCGAATCGACGGCGGTCACGGCGACCACTGCCGGATATGCCGCCGGATACAACGGTGGCGCACCGGGGCCATCGTTGCCGACTGCCGCCACGACGATGTGGCCGCGCGCAGTGACGATGCGGATCACCTGCTCGAGCAATCCGTTCGCCGGCCCGACCAGGCTGATATTGATCACCGGCACGCGCTCGCGCGACAGCCACGCGAACGCATCCGCGACCTCGTCGACGGCGCCTCCTGTATCGAGGCCGCAGTACACATCCGCCGCGTAGAGCTCGGCGCCGACAGCGACGCCGTTGAAATGCTCGGCGTGCCCGACGAGGAGCGATGCGACCGCCGTGCCGTGCTCGCTCGGCACGCCCGTCCCGGCACATCCGTGCTCGTGTATCGGCACGTCGCGAAAGACCGGATGACTGCGCTGCACGCCGCCATCGATCAGTCCGACGCGCGCGCCTTTCAGTGGCGCAAGTGACTCCGCCGCGACCGGCGTGGACGTAGCGACTGCGCCTTCTGCAACCGCTCCGCTCCTCAGATACACATGATTGAAGTCGTACGTGCCGCCCGGGTCGAGCTGACGCAGACGCTGCAGGGCACGGCGTGTCGACATGCCCGCCGGCGCTTGCAGCACGACGACGGTTGCATCGAGCCCTTCGAGCGTGCGCGTCCGGCCGACACCGAATCCCTCCGCGCGAGCGAGATCGAGCGCGGCCTGGGAAGGCGACAGCGCCACCACTTCGCTGCGAAGCATCGGCGCGCCGCGCGGGTCGGCTTCGAGCGTCGTTCGATTGGTGCGCAGGAGCTCGCGAATCCGCAAGCGCCGCAGCTCGCGCAACTGCTGCGGATCGGTGGCGCGCAGCGTGCCGTTGACGGTCCGGTTCAGCTCGTCGGTGGGCAGGGCCGGCAGGTTGGGAAGCTGCACCGGCGGCAGGATCTGGGCGACGGCCGGCGCCGCGCAGCCGAGCAGCGCGAGAGCACACAGCGACAGAAACTGCAGGCGGTGCATGGCCGATTCGCTCCTCCTCCATAGACTATACGATGCCGGCCGGTGCAATCTTCCGCGCCAGCGGGGAATAAAACGGCAGTTGCAGCCGTATATATGAATCGAGTGGATGGTCACATTGCAGCGGCAGCCGGGCAGGTGCGCCGCCAGATCGTCGAGCTGTTGCCACGGCTGCGCCGCTTCGCGCGCGCGATTGCCCGCAACGTGCACGACGCCGACGACCTGGTGCAGCTCGCCGTCGAGCGCGCGCTGCTGAAACACGACCAGTGGCGACCGGAGCTGAAATTCGACGGCTGGATGTTCGGAATCATGCGCAACGCCTGGATAGATGAAGTTCGCTCGCGCGCCCGCCGCGACCGGGTGTTCGCGCCGGAGGAAGCAGGCGCCGCGGTCGGCCACGACGTCACCGAGAGCCAGGTGCGCCTGCTGGCCGTGCAGCACGCCGTGGCCGACCTGCCGGAGGAGCAACGGCTGGCGGTCGCATTGGTGCTGGTGGAAGGCCTCTCCTACAAGGAAGCCGCGGACGTGCTCGAGGTGCCGATCGGAACGCTGACGAGCCGGCTCGCGCGTGGCCGCGAGGCATTGCAGGCGGCACTGGCCGAGCAGCCGGGAGGACGCGCATGAAGTTCTCGCAGGAAACGCTGATGGCATACGCCGACGGCGAGCTCGATCCGGCAACGCGCCGGGCAATCGAGGCCGAAATGGCGATCGATCCGCAGGTCGCGCAGGAGATCGAGCGTCACCGCGCGCTGCGAGCCGATGTCGGACAGGCATTCGCCGGCATTCTCGACGAGCGCGTGCCGGACCGACTGTTGCGAGCGGCAACCAGGAGCAGCGCGCCGCAACGGCGACAATGGTCTTGGCCGCAGTGGACCTCGATTGCCGCGAGCCTGCTCATCGGCATAGTGGCCGGCCGCGCGCTGCTGCCCCAGTCGGGCAGCAACGGTGGATTGATCGTCGCCGGCAACGACGGCCGCATCGTCGCCGGCGGTGCGCTGGCGCAGGCGCTTTCGCAGCAGCTCAGCTCCGAGGAAGGCACGAGCATCGACATCGGCCTGACGTTCCGCGCCAGGTCCGGCGAGTACTGCCGCACGTTCGGCGCACGCTCCGCGGCGCCGGTCACGGGATTTGCGTGCCATGAAGCCGATGGCTGGCGGATCGACATGCTCTCGGCGGCGCCGCGCCGCGAGTCCAGCGGCCCCTATAGAATGGCGGGCACCCAACTGCCGACGCCGGTCGTCCAGGCCATCGCGGAACGGATGCAGGGCGAGGCGCTCGATGCCGACGAGGAAGTCATGGCACGTCGGCGCGGCTGGAAATAACCAGAACGCAATGGACACGGATCTCAGCGCAGCCAGCCAGCCCCGCCGTCGTTTCCGCAAGCGCTGGATCGCGTGGGCGCTGGTCGCCGCGTGGGCCGGCGTCGGCGTGTGGAACACGACCAAGCCCATGCCCGCCGGCAGCAACGTCAGCAGCGCGCCGCTCGTCGTGCCTGCCGGCGACGTGCAGTTCCTGTACGACCTGACGCATCCGCAGCCGCAGCGCCCGGAGCAGCTGCTCTACGAGCAGCACATCTTCGACGAGGCATTCCGCATCATCGACGAAGCGCGCTCGTTCGTCGTCGCCGACTTCTTCCTCCTCAACGAATCGATGGGCGCAGCCGGGGCGCCGCACCGTCAGCTCAGCCGCCAGCTCGTGGAGCGGCTGATCGCCCGCAAGCAGGCCGTGCCGAGCCTTGCGGTTCTGCTCATCACCGATCCGATCAACGACGTCTATGGCGGCGCGCCCTCGCCGCTCCTCGCCGAGCTGCGCAAGGCCGGCATCGACGTCGTGGTCACCGACCTGGAGCGGATGCGGGACTCGAATGCCCTGTACTCCTCGCTGTGGCGCACGCTGTTGCAGTGGTGGGGCAACTCTGCATCCGGCGGTGGGCTGAGCAATCCGTTCACCAGCGACGGCTCGACCATCACGCTGCGCAGCTGGCTCGCGTTGCTGAACTTCAAGGCGAACCACCGCAAGCTGATCGTCGCGGATCGCGAGGACGGCACGCTCGCGGCGCTGGTCACGTCCGCGAATCCGCACGATGCGAGCAGCGCGCACTCGAACGTCGGGCTGCGCTTCACCGGCGCACTGGCCGGTGAGATCGTCGCGAGCGAAATGGCGATCGCACGCTTCTCGGGCTGGCGCGGCCACATCTACGCGGCGGCTGCCGACAGCGCTGCGCCGGCGCAGACGCAAGGTGTCGCCGTGTCGTTCATCACCGAGGAAGCGATTCGCAGGCACCTGCTGGATGCCATCGGCGCCACGCGCAACGGCGACAGCGTGAGCATCGCGACCTTCTACCTTGCGGACCGCAAGATCCTCGGCGCCCTGCTCGATGCGGCGCAGCGCACCGTGCAGGTCCGCGTCATTCTCGATCCGAATCGCGATGCATTCGGGCGCCGGAAGGATGGCGTGCCGAACCGCCCGGTCGCGAACGAGCTGGTCACGCGCAGCGGCGAGCGCATCCAGGTGCGCTGGTATCGCACCCACGGCGAGCAGTTCCACACCAAGATCGCGATGGTCCGGCGCGGCGACCACTTCGTCGCCTCGCTCGGCTCCGCGAACCTCACGCGCCGCAATCTCGGCAACTACAACCTGGAAGCGAACCTCGCAATCGAGGCGCCTACCAGCTCGCCGCTGGCGATCGAGATGCAGGGTTACTTCGACCGCCTGTGGAACAACGACGGCCCGCCCGGGACCGAATACACGGCAGCGTTCGGGGCTTATCGCGATGAGGACAAGGGGAAGTACTGGCGATACCGGTTGATGGAAGCGACGGGATTGAGCACGTGGTGAGAAGAGTCAGGCTGAAGCCTGACTCAGCGGCGGCTCTTCTCTGCGTCGCTCGCAGCGCGCAGCTTCGCCTGATCGCCGGCGATCGTCGCGGCCGTCTTCTGCGCCAGCTCCAGCGCGACCTTCTGCGCTGCCGCTTCGAACGCCGCGGCGACCGCGCTCATGCGATTGTCCGCGGCACGGTTCTGCGCCGTCGCGGCAAACGTATCGACCAGCTGCCGATCGGCGACGCGCACCAGCCGGCCGAGGATCGTCACGTGTGCAGTCGGTGCAGTGTCGCCGGCGTACTCGGCCTGGAAATCGCGCACGGTGACGTCGAGGACGTAGTCGCTGGAGATCCTCGACTGCTCCGCGGTGACGCTGCGGAACAAGCGCTGATCCTCGAACGAATCCACCAGCATCGTCTGCACGACTTCGGTGGCACGCCCGCCCCACTGTGCGCCGCGGTAGTAGTCGAGCTGCCGGCCCTTCAGCACTGCGATGCGCTCGGTGTCCAGGCCGGGCGAGAGATCGGGGCGCCCGATCGACAAGTCCGCATCGGAGCGCGCAGCGCTGCTGTCCGCCGCGGCCGGCGCCGGCGCGAGCACGTAGTTCGCGCTCGGCGGCAGATCGGTTTCGAGCAGCGAGCCGCACGCGCTGCAGCCGAACGCCGCGACGATGAGCACTACGCTGCCTCTCATGGCTTGATCTCCACGCCGCTCTGCGGCGGCTCATAGAGAATCTGCGACGGATTCTCCCGCAGGCTGCGCGACAGATCGCGGAATTCGCGGGCGGCTGAGCGCGTCTCGCGCACCAGCCGCTCCAGCTCGAACAAGCCCTGCTCGCTGAAGTTGCCGAGCTGCGCCTCGCTCTTCTCGGTGAAGCGGTTCATGCGCTCCGACGCCTGCGCCAGGTTGTTCGCAGTGTCCGACAGTCGCGAGAGCGCCTGCTTCACTTCGGGCCGCGCTTCCTCGGTCATGCCGCGCAGCTCGCGCGCCGCGCCGTCGATCTCGGTGACCGTGGTGCGCAGGTCGTCGACCAGCTTCGCGATGTTCTGCGAAGTCTGCGGCAAGCCGGCGGTGGCGGTGCGCAGGCTCTTCACCGTCGCGGCCAGGCCTTCCAGGTTCTCGTCGGAGAACACACGCCCGACGCGCACCAGCAGGTCGTTGGCGCGCCCCATCACTTCCGGCAGGCTCGACAGGAACACGTCGAAGTCCGAGGCGATGGACGGAATCACCGGGTAGCGCTCGCCCTGCTCCAGCTTCCTGGACTTGTCGATGTTCGGCACTTCCTTGAGATTGATGTACAGCAGGCCGGTGACGCCCTGCAGGCCGAGGCTGGCGCGCGTGGCGGCGGAGATCGGCGCTTCGCGATCGATCTCGGCGACCGCGACGATGCGGCTCGCGTCGGTGCGGTCGATCGACAGGCGCCGCACGCGGCCGACGTCGACGCCGAGGTAGCGCACCGGGCTGCCGCGATCCAGGCCGCTGACGCTGCCGGTGAAGTAGATCTCGTACAGGTCGTAGTCGCGCGAGTCGTTCGCGTCCGTGTACCAGAGCACGAAGCCGATCGCCATGGCCGCGATCAGCAGGATGAAAGCGCCGACGGCTACGTAGTTGGCTTCGCGTTCCACGGCAGCTACCCGTTCGCCCGCGGCCGGCTCGCCTGCGCCGCCCGGGCGCGCGGGCCGTGGAAGTACTCCTGGATCCACGGATGCGGGTTCTTCATGATGCCGTCGAGCGTATCGACCACGATTTTCCTGTCAATGAGCACGGCCACCCGGTTGCAGGTGGCGAGCAGTGTATCCAGATCGTGGGTGATCATCACGATCGTGAGCTGCAGGCCGCGGTGCAGGTAGCTCACCAGCTCGTCGAAGCTCGCCGCGGAGATCGGGTCGAGGCCCGCCGTCGGCTCGTCGAGGAACAGCAGCGCCGGATCCAGCGCGAGCGCCCGCGCCAGCGCCGCGCGCTTGATCATGCCGCCCGACAACTGCGAAGGCAGCTTCGATGCGGCGTCCGACGGCAACCCGACCATGCGCAGGCGCAGCTCGGTCAGCGCGGCGAGCGTCTCGGGCGCAGCGTCGAAGTACTCGCGGATCGGCAACTGGATGTTCTGCGCGACCGTCAGCGAGCTGAACAGCGCGCCGTGCTGGAACGTGACGCCATAGCGCCGCTTGACCGCCAGCAGCTCCTCCTCGCCGGCGTGGCAGATATCCCGACCCTCCACCAGCACTTCTCCGGAGGCGGGCCGATGCAACCCGAGCATCGTCCGCAGCAGCACCGACTTGCCGGTGCCCGAGCCGCCGACGATGCCGAGCACCTCGCCGGGATAGACGTCGAGGCTGACGCCGTCGTGCACGATCTGCGCGCCGAAGCGGTTGACGACGTTGCGCACCGAGATGATGGGCGACGCCATCAGAAGTCCAGCTCGACGAACACGACCGCAAAGATCGCGTCGGCGAAGATGACCATGAAGATCGACTGCACGACCGCCACGGTGGTCAGCCGGCCCAGCTCGCGCGAGGAGTCGCGGACCTGCATGCCGCGATAGGTGCCGACCATCGCGATCAGCACCGCGAACACCGGCGCCTTGATCAGGCCGGCCCAGAACGTGGTGGGCGCAAGCGCATCCTGCAATCGCGGGATGAACTGGGTCAGCGAAATATCCAGCAGGAGCGAGGAGAGCAGCGCGCCGCCCGCGAGGCCCATCGCGTCCGCGACGATAGTCAGCAGCGGCAGCGCGATCAGCAGGCCGATCAGCCGCGGCAGCACCAGCACTTCCCATGGGTCGACGCCCATTGCATGCAGCGCGTCGATCTCTTCGTTGAGCCGCATCACGCCGATCTCGGCGGCGAACGCGCTGCCGGAGCGACCGGCGACGATGATGGCCGTCAGCAGCACGCCCATCTCGCGCAGCACGGCGATCGCGACCAGGTCCACGGTGAAGATCTCCGCACCGAACGTGCGCAGCTGCTGCGCGCCGAGGTAAGCGACGATGACGCTGATCAGGAAGGCGATCAGCGAAACGATCGGAATGGCCTGGATGCCCGTTTCATATATATGTCGCGTGATCGAGGCGACACGCAGGTGGCGCGGCCGCAGCGAGCGCACGCCGGTGACGGCGATCCGGCCGAGGTAGCCGATGGCGTCGACCATCTGGCGCCACTGCTGCACGGAACCGCGGCCGATCCAGGCGACGGCGTCGCGCCACGAGCCGGGCTGCTCGACCGCCGGCGGCGCCTGCTCCGCCTGCTGCGCAGTGATCTCTTCCAGGAACGCGAGCTGCGAGGGCGGCTCGCCACTGAACTCGACCCGACCGCCCGCTTCCTGCAGCGCCTGCAGACGTTGCCGCAGCAGCCACGCGCCGGAAAGATCGAGTGCCTCGAGCGAGCGCGCGTCGACGACGAGACGGCGCGCTGCCCCGGGCGGCAACTGCGCCAGCGCCGCTTCGATGGCGGCGATGTTCTCGATCCGCCATGCGCCGGCGAGGCGCACCGTGAGGGTGTCGCCGGTCCGTGCCTGTTCGAGCAGCTCGCCTGCCATCGCGCGGAGATTAGCATTCCGCCTTGCACAGCGGCGCATTGCGCACGTACTTTGTCGACATGGCGGAGCACCCGGATCTTTCCATTCTTCCGCAGCTGCTGATGCTGCTGGCCTCCTCCGTGCTGGTCGTGCTGTTGTTCCGGCGCCTGCGGCTGCCGCCGATCCTCGGCTACCTGGCGGTCGGCATGCTGCTCGGTCCGTACGCGCTCAACTTCATCAGCGGCGGCTTCGCGCCGATCATGGCCGACCTCGGCGTCGTGTTCCTGGTGTTCACGCTCGGGCTGGAGTTCTCGCTGCCGCGCATGTTCGCCATGCGCCGCGAGGCGTTCCTGATCGGCGGCCTGCAGGTCGTGCTGACGACCACGGCGTTTGCCGTCGTGTTGTGGGGACTGAAGGTGCCGCCCATGACGGCCGTGATGATCGGCGGCGCGCTCGCCATGTCCTCGACCGCGATCGTGATCCGCCAGCTCGGCGAGCAGGCCGAGCTCAATCGCACCCACAGCCGCATCGCCATCGGCATCCTGCTGTTCCAGGACCTGGCGTTCGTGCCGCTGCTCGCGCTGGAGAGCGCGCTGGCCGGCAGCAGCGGCACTCTCGACACGTGGGAAATCGCCGAGTCGATCCTGCAGGCTGCGGTCGCGCTGGCGCTGGTGCTGACGTTCCTGCGCTGGCTGGTGCGGCCGCTGTTCCACGAGATCGGCCGCGCGCGCAGCACGGAGCTGTTCACGCTCGCGACGCTGATGGTCGCGGTCGGCGCGGCGTGGGCCACGCACGCCGTCGGCCTTTCGCTCGCCCTCGGCGGGTTCCTCGCCGGCATGCTGCTCGCGGAGACCGAGTACCGCCACCAGCTCGAGACCGTGATCCGGCCGTTCCGCGACGTATTGATCGGCCTGTTCTTCATCACGATCGGCACGCTGCTCGACCTGCAGTTGCTGTTCCGGCAGTGGTGGCTGGTGCTGCTGCTGGTCGTCGGATTGCAGCTCGCGAAGATGCTCATCGTCACCGCCGTCGCGCGCCTCGGAACCGACCAGACACGCAAGGCGTTGCGGGTCGGGCTGGTGATGGCGCAAGGCGGCGAGTTCGGCTTCGCGCTGCTCACGCTGGTGTTGAGCGACCGGCTCGCGGACGCATCGATCGTGCAGCCGCTGCTCGCTGCCACGGTCGTCAGCATGGTGCTCAGTCCGCTGCTGATCCGGCACAACGGCCGGCTCGCCGAGCTGGTGTTCCCGCGGCAGACGCTGGCGCCGGTGGCCGGTCAGGAGCAGCTCGCCGCGCAGCGCGATCACGTCATCGTGTGCGGCTTCGGCCGCGTCGGCCAGAACCTGGCGCGGGTGCTGGAGCGTCAGGGCTTCGCGTACGTCGCGCTGGATTCGGATCCGCGCGCCGTCGAGATGGCGCGGCGCGCCGGCGAGCCGGTGATCTTCGGCGACGGCACTGCGCCGGAAATGCTGGAGGCGCTCGGACTCGAGCACTGTCGCGTGCTGGTGCTGACGTTCGCGGAAGCGACGGCCTCGATGAAGATCGTGCGGGCGGTGCGCGAGCTGCGCGCGGATCTGCCGATCCTGGTGCGCACGCAGGACGACACGAAGCTCGAAGAGCTGCAGAATGCCGGCGCCACGGAGATCGTGCCCGAAACGCTGGAAGCGAGCCTGATGCTCGTATCGCACGTGCTGCTGCTGCTCGACGTGCCCGTGTCGCGCGTGGTGAAGACCGTCGGCGACATCCGCAACAATCGCTATGCAATGCTGCGGCGCTTGTTCCGTCGCGACGATTCGCGACTGGTCGCCGAGGATGGCGACGCTGCGAACGAGGAGTTGCACACGGTGGTCCTGCCGCCGGGAGCGTATTGCGTCGGCAAGTCGCTCGCTGACCTGCAGCTCGACGGCGGCGAAGTGACCGTCACGGCGATCCGCCGCGACGGTATTCTCGGCCAGCAACCCACGCCTTCGACGGTGCTGCGCGAGGGCGACGTGGTGATTCTCGCCGGCCCGCCCGAAGCGCTGGAGCACGGCGAAGCCCGCCTGCTGATGGGTTGAGCTGAAGTGGAGGATGGATGATCGAGCTCGAACGGCTCGCCGACTGGAGCTATCTCAACAATCCTGCCTGGCGCTGGATCATGGCGGGCGGTATCGCGCTCGGCATCCTGTTCGTGCTGCTGCTGTTGCGGCGGCTGATGCGCAGCCAGTACCGGCGTCTTGCCGCCACTCCGCAGGACGAGCTGCTCGAAATACCGCTGCACGTCGCGAGCCGCACGACGGTCCTGTTCCTGCTGATCGCCGCGCTGTTCTTCGGCCTGCAGACGCTGGAGCTGCCGGACAAGGCAGCAAAGGTCCTGACCACCATCTTCACCGTCGCGGTGTTCTGGCAGACCGGCCTGTGGGCAACGACTGCGGTAATCGCCTTGCTCGAGCGGAAGCAGCGCAAGACGCTCGCCGTCGATCGCGCGGCGGCCGGCGCGCTCAGCATCATCAGCTTCATCGCACGCATCACGATCTGGTCGCTGGTGCTGCTGCTGACGCTCGACAATCTCGGGATCGAGATCAAGGGACTGCTCGCCGGCCTCGGCATCGGCGGCATCGCGGTCGCGCTGGCCGCACAGAACATTCTCGGCGACCTGTTCGCCTCGCTGTCGATCACGCTCGACCGGCCGTTCGTCCTCGGCGACACGCTGCAGGTCGACGACTTCGTCGGCACGGTGGAATACATCGGCGTGAAGAGCACGCGCCTGCGCAGCGTGAACGGCGAGCAGATCATCATGCCGAATTCGAACCTGCTCGCCAGCCGCGTGCGCAATCACACGCGCGCCAGCGAGCGGCGCGTCGTGTTCACGATCAGCGTCGGACAGGAGACGCCGCCGGCGGTACTGCAGAAGATACCGGGCATGATCCGCGCGCTGATCGAGACTCACGGCAGCAACGTGCGCTTCGACCGCTCGCATTTCTCGAAGATCGCGGCGGCGTCGTTCGACTTCGAGGCCGTCTACATCGTGCGCAGCACCGACTACAACCGCCACATGGACATTCTGCAGGACATCAACCTGCGGCTGGTCGAAGGCTTCGAGAAGGAAGGCATCGCCTTCGCGTACCCGGTGCAGCGGTTGTACCTGGAACAGCAGCAGCAGCCGGTGCAATCGCAGCTGGTGAGCAAGTGACCGGAGGATGACAGGTGACGCTCATCGCGGCGTTCCAGGTGCGCAGACAGGCGGTGCTCATCGGCGACCTCACTCTGCACTCCGCCGCATCGGCGCAGAGACTGGTCTCGATCAACAGCTCGTGCACGATCGCCTGGGCCGGTGAACCGGACGAGGCGGCAGGCGTAGTAGCCGACCTGCACAACCTGCTCGGTGAGCAGCATCCGACGCGCGACCGCCTGTCGCGCTACTTCGAAGAGCGCCGGCCGCGCAACCCTTTCATCGGTCTGTTCACGACGGCAGACGAGCACGTACACATCCTGGCCTACAACGCTCGCAGAGTCGTCGCGCCTGCGCTCAGCGGGCCGGCGTACTGTGCCGGCAGCGCCGACGCGAAAGACGGCTTCTCCAGGTTCATCGAACGCGCCCCGCCGGGTGCTGACGCGGCAGATGCCCGCACGGTCGTAGCCAGCGCGAACTCGCTGATAGCGAGTCTTGCAGCACGCGAGGCCGATCCGCCGGCAGGCGGGAATGGAGCCGCCTACCAAATGGCCATAGCCTGCGACGGCAATGTCGGCAAGCTCGCGGACACGACGCAGATCTACTGGGAAGCGCGTGTCGCAGGATCGCAGATACGCCTGCGCTCGCCGGGCCTGTTCGTGCATCACGACTACGCGGGCAAGGATTTCATCGTGCGCTCGGCCCGTTGCGAGCCTGGCGGGATCAAGACCCTCGTGCCGTTCGAGCGGCAGACGTGCGTGGCAGTCCATGCGCCGACCGCAGGGATGGCCGGAGCGCCGAGCGGGCTGGAGAGATCTCACTGGCCCGATTTCAACGCGGCGCTCGAAGCGCACTTCGTGCGGGTGGCGTTCGATGATGGCGAGAAGCGCGTCCTGTCGCTGCCGAATTTCCTGAGCGAGGCATCGCAGCGCACCATCGAGTTCCGCGACCACGCCGGCGGAACGACGGTAAGAATCCGAGCTGCAGCCTCGGACACGATCATCCGCTCGATCAGAGCGGCTATCGCCGACCGCTCAGTCGTGGGTCTCGCCGGATAGCGGCGTCGCACGCATCGACGGCCGCTTCGCAAACTCGTCGAACCATGCCGCGAGACGCGGTCGCCCGGCGCGAAAGCCCGGCAGCTCGCGAAACTCGAGCCAGTCGAGACAGGTAGCGAGCGCGACATGGCCGACGTGCACCGGCGTATCGACGTCCAGCTCGCGCTCCAGCCAGTCATAGCTTGCAACGAGCTTCCCGGTATGACCGTCCCGCAGCGGCGGATAGCGCAACTGCGGCGGCCGTCGCACCGTTTCCCAGCGAATCGCGATGCCGGAGTCTGCCAGTCCCTGCGCGATTGCCTGCAAGCGCAACGCGTGCCAGCGCGCTTCGCCTTGCGGCGGAATCAATTTGCGACCGGCGTGCTGCGTGTCGAGATACGCGCAGATCACGTCGGAGTCGAAGACCGGCGGCAGTCCGGGCCGCAGCAGCACCGGCACCTTGCCGAGCGGATTCTCGGCGAACACGTGCTCGTTGCGCCGGGTCGGACTGGTCTCGTGATGCACGACTTCGACCTGCCGCGCGAGGCCGGCCTCGTGCGCAAAGACGAGCGCCTTGCGCGCATAGGGAGAATGCGTTTGATAGAGCAGCTTCATGCCCGGATTGTAGGCATGACGCCGCGCGCGCTTTGCGGCGATCCGCGCGCCTCGACGCACCATTCTTGCGTTGAAGCGAGCGACATCACGTGGCCTGCTTCTCCACCATGTAAACCACGCGCGTCAGCCGGCGCTCCGACGTCAGGCGGTGCACCGCGCCGAAGAATTTCTGCAGCCCCTCGAAGCGCGCCGCGCCTTCGATCTCCAGCAATGCTTCGCGATGGCGATCGCGCGCGCGCAGCCAGCGGCCTGCCACCAGCGCGCAATTGAGCGTGACGTCGTCCCAGCGCAGCAGGTTGAGACCGGCGATGTCGATGAAGTCCTCGTTCACGCCGCGCGGCGAGAACACGAACAAGCCGATCGAGCTGCGCGCCGCCAGGTCGTCGTTGGTGACCGGGCGGTTGATCACCACCGGGTCGGTGAACACGGCGCGCCCGCCGGGGCGCAGGACGCGCTGCCACTCCTGCAGCACGCGCAGCCGGTCGGGAAAGTGGTTCATCGAATCGATGCACAGCAGCGCGTCGAAGGTGTCGTCGGCGAACGGCAGCGGCGCGTTCGCATCCGCAACGCGGAAGCCGACCCGGTGCGACTGGTGCGAGCGGAACGCCGCTCGTGTCGCCTCGGCGACGCCGATTTCGTTGTTGTCGATACCGGTGACGCGGCAGCTCGCGCGGTCGGCCAGGTACAGGGCTGGGCCGCCCGAGCCGCTCGCGATCTCCAGCACGTGCTGGTCGGGGCGCAGGCGCAGCCAGGAGATGAAGCGGTCGAATTCCTCGACCGTCAACCAGCTGTTCTGGCCGATGTCCTCGCCGAAGGTCTCGCGACGGATCGTCGCGAGCACGTCTTCGGTGAAGTGGCCGTAAGTGCTATCGAACAGGTCAACGCGCTGGGTGAGCATGCGGGGCTCCTGCTTGCTGGCGCCGCTTGGTGAAAGGCACCAGCATCGGCACCTTGCGGCGGTAGGTCTGGTACTCGGGGTGCGCCTCGATGAGGTCGCGCTCCTCGAGCTGGATCGCGATCAGGATGTAGGCGGACGTGGCGATCGCGAACACGAGGTGCGTGACCGTCATGGTCGGCGTCGCCCAGAAGGCGAAGAACCAGCCGAGATACAGCGGGTGACGCACGTAGCGATACAGGAACGGCATGCCGAAGCTCAGCTGCGTGTAGGGCCGGCCGAGCAGCTGCAGCCACACCTGGCGCAGGCCGAAGAGATCGAAATGATCGATCAGGAACGTCGCAACCAGCACCAGCGCCCAGCCGAACGCAAAGGCGGCGTACAGCGCGAACTGTGCGGCCGGCGCAGTGACGTGCCACACGATCCCGCCCAACGGCTGCCACAGCGCGAACAGCAGGATCAGCGCCAGGCTGGACAGCAGCACGTAAGTACTGCGTTCCGCAGTCTCCGGCACGATGCGGGTCCACCAGCGCTTGAAGCCCGGCCGGGCCATGACGCTGTGCTGGATCGCGAACACGCCGAGCAGCGCGAGGTCGGTGAGCAAGGCCGTGAGAAACGGCGCCTCGCGAACCGAATCCATCGACTTGGGCACCCACAGGTTGCCCACGAAACCGACGGCGTAGAGGAACGTGGCGAAGAACACGGCGTAGCTGAGCACGCCGTAGGCGAAGATCGACAGACGCTTGATCATGGCCGGAGCCTCCGAAGATGAAATCCAGCGCGACTTGTGTGCGCCCCGAGGGTGTGCCAAAAGGCTACGAGGGCAGCGCCGCCGAGTCCCGGGACAGCCCCGGGATTTCTCCGGGATCCGGACGGGCCCGGCGAGATTCCCCGGCACAGCGCCGCACCGCTGCGGTCATGAGTCAGCAGATCCTCTTCGGCCGTTATCGCTTCGAGCCCGCGACTGCCCGGTTGTGGGCCGACCAGCGCGAGATCAAGGTCACGCGCAAGGCCGCCGCGGTCCTGGGACTGCTGGTGGAGCGCGCGGGGCAGCCGGTCGCCAAGCAGGAGCTGTTCGCCTCGGTATGGGGCAACGTCATCGTCAGCGACGACGCGCTCACCACCTGCGTCCAGGAGCTGCGCAAGGCGCTGGGCGACGATGCCAGGCAGCCGCGCTACATCGAAACCCGGCACCGCTACGGCTACTGCTTCGTCGCAGAGCTGACGCGCGAAACTCCCTCCGTTCCCGCCGGAGCGGTGGCTGCTGCTACCCAGGATCCGACGGCGATCGCAGTCCTGCCGTTCATGGACATGAGCCCGGGGCGCGATCAGGACTACTTCTGCGAGGGCCTGGCCGAAGAGCTGATCGATGCGCTGACGCACGTCGACGGCCTGCGCGTCTCCTGCCGCAGCTGCTCGTTCCAGTTTCGCGGCGACGGCGTGGATCTGCGTGAAGTGGGGCGGCAGCTCGGCGTAGGCTCGATCGTCGCGGGCAGTGTGCGGCGCGCCGGCGATCAGCTGCGCATCACGGTGCAGCTCGTCGACGTCGCGACCGGCTATCACAAATGGTCGCAGCGCTTCGAGCGCCAGGTCGGCGATGTGTTCGCGGTCCAGGACGAGATCGCCGGTACAGTCGCCACGACATTGCGCGGCGGCGCCGCCCTCACGCAGCGCGAGCAGCGCGGCTTGCGCCGTCCGCAAACCACGACGGAGCCTTACGAGCGCTACTTGCGCGGCCGCCAGTGCCTGCATCGCATGGCACAGGTCGACCTGGACCAGAGCCGCCGCATGTTCGAAGGCGCCATCGAGCTGGATGCCGATTACGCTCCTGCGTGGGCCGGTCTCGCCACGGTGCACGCGCTGCTGTACGAGTGGTGGGGCTCGCGTGACGAAGATCTGCATCGCACGGAGCGCGCAAGCCAGATCGCCATGGAGCTGGCGCCCGATCTCGCGGATGCGCACGTGGCGCGCGGGTTCGCGCTCTCACTGCATCGTCGTTACGACGAAGCACAGGTGCACTTCGAGTTCGCCGCTCGCATCAATCCGCACCTGTTCGATGCCTACTACTATTACGGACGCACCGCCTTCGCGCACGGCGAGGTCGAGCGCTCGGTCGAGCTGTTTCGCAAGGCTGGCGAGGTCCGCCAGGAAGATTTCCAGAGCATCATCCTGATGGGGCAATCGCTGCGCATGCTCGGCCGCGTCGAGGAAGCGCGCGCAGCGGACAGCGAAGGAGTCCGGCGAGCCGAGCGCATCCTCGCTCTGAATCCGGCGGACGGCCGCGCCCTCTCGATGGCTCCGCTCGCGCTATTCAACGAGGGCGACGTGGAACGCGCGATGCAATGGTCGCGCCGCGCGGTCGAGCTGTATCCGGACGATCTCAGCGCGCTGATCAATTGCGCATGCCTCAACCTGCGCACCGGCAACACGGAGGCGGCGCTCGATGTCCTGGAGCGCGTCTTCGGTCGCGGCTGGGGCAAGCGCGACTGGGTGGAGCACGACCCCGACTACGACATCGTGCGCGACCATCCGCGCTTCAAGGCGCTGCTCGCAAAACTGAAGTGAGCGGCTCGCGGGCGGCTACGGCGCGATCCGTCTCGCCTTCACTGCCTTGTTGCCGATCGTGCCGTTGAGGCTCGCGATCGCGTTCTTCTGCACGTCGTTCCACTGGATCGTCAGCGAGCCGAGCTGCTTGCCGTCGCGCAGCAGGTTGACGACGGCGATCACGTTGCCGGTCGCGAGGTGCCAGCGCATGCGGCCGGTGACCTGCAGATCGTCGGTCCATTGCACGCGCCGCAGCTCGAACTCGTAACCGAACGGCTCGAGCGCGTAGGTGAACTCGCCGCCGCGCAGGCCGCTGCCGATGCCGAACGTCACGAGGAAGCGCGAGAACACGTCGCCGACGGTTTCGAGCGTGGCCGCCGCGAGCTGCAGCTCGCGCATGCTCGCCTTGTTGCCGGTGGCCGCCTGCGCCGGGTCGAGCTGCTCGACCGATGCGGCGAACTTCGGCACGGTGCGGATCGGGCGCACGTTCGGGATGCAGCTGGTGTCGCCCGGCGACAGCTGCGCAACGAATCGCCGCAGGATGCGCTGCACGCAGTGAGTAGTGTCGCCGCCGTCCGGCAGGTAGCCGATGTCGCTGTAGAAATAGGCAGTGACGTGCGTCAGGTTCGGAATCAGCAGGTGCGTCACGTTCGGAAACTGCGCGGCGGCCTGAGCCGCGTCCTGCGGCGAGGTCACAGAGTCGAGGTCGCCCGACAGCACCAGCGTCGGCACGTCCGGGAATTTCGGCTTTGCCGGCAGCGGATCGCCTTGCGGATACGCCGGCAGCGGCTTCGGCCAGTCGAGACACGTCGCGAGCGGCGTGAAGTTGGCGTTCGACGCCAGCGCCTCGTCGATCGAGAACGGCGCGAACAGCTCCGGGCGATTCTGGCGCGCGTCTTCGATGCCGCGCGCGTACTGCCGCCGCCGTTGCGCCGGCGAGTCGTCCAGATCGTAGTGCAGCGGGTATTCCTGGCAGATGACCGCCTGGTACTGCCCGTACGAGAAGTCGACGGCGTTCGACACGAAGGGAGTGCTGTACTCGGCCGCGAGCCGCAACAGCGGCAGCGAGTCGCGATGATCCAGCCACGCGCGCGCGGCCGCGTCCAGATCGCGATACGTAATCGGCGAATTGCCGAGGTTCGTCATCAGCAGGAACAGCATCGAGACGTCGACGGTCACCGCGAGTGGAATGCCGTCGGCATCGGGCGCGGTGCCGCTGATCGGCTGGCGGCGCACTTCGCGCAGCAGACGCTCGATCCGCGCGGTCGCCTTGCCGCTCAGCGCGCGGCACGACGGCGAACGCTCGCAGACGAGGTCGAGCCCGTCGCGTCCGGTCGCCCAGTCGGTCGGGAACCAGACATCCGTCGGACGAGCCGGATACGCGCTGTCGAGAATCAGGCTGCGCAGCCGCTGCGGATACCACGCCGCGAACGTCTGGCCGACATAGGTTCCGTAGCTGTCGCCGTAGAAGTCGACTTCATCGATCTGCAACGCATCCAGCACTGCTGCGATGTCGTCGACCGCGAGGTGCGTGCCGAACAGGTATGCCTTGGCGCCGAGCCGATCGGCGCACGCCTTCAACGCCGCCGGATCGCTCGGATCGCCCGTCTGGATCTCCCGACAATCGATCGCGCCCGACGTGCCGGTGCCGCGCTTGTCGACGATCAGTACGTCGCGATGCTCGCGCAGCGGACCGAAGATGTTGAGGTATGCATCGCGCGTCCCGGTGGAGGAATAGCCCGGTCCGCCTTCCTGCGGCAGCAGCGTGCCGCGCGCCGGCGTGCTCTGGTCGAAACGCGGGTAGTACTCGAAGCCGATCGTGATCGTGCCCTTGATCGCGCCGGTGGGGTCGAGCGGGCGCTTGAGCCGGCCGCAATAGCCGTCGTAATCCGCGTTGCAATATTTGAGCGTCAGCGAGCCGACAGTGATCTTGTTCGGCGGCGCAGCGGCGCGCGCAACTGCCTGATCGTCCGCGCGGGCCGCGACGCTGGTCAATAACAATACCGTCAACCAAGCCAGGCGCGTTTGCGTGATCACCGAGGTTCCCTGCAAGCGGTCGTTTTGCAGTCATTGATGCGCCCGCGAGCACGTTTGGTCAAGTGCTTCCGTCACGGTCGATAAGCTCGCATTGCCACGCCGCGGCGGGGATTTCGCAGCCGATCGCAGGCATCATCCCGCGCTTTGCGCAGGGGAGCTGCGAATGTCCGAATCGGTGATGCTGCGTCTGGTCATGTTTCTTGCCGTGACGCTCGCTGCGGCCGCCGACGCGAGCACTGCGCGCGTGCAGGGACACGCAATCAAGGCGCACACTGCATTTCTTGCAGACGACTTGCTGGAAGGACGCGAAGCCGGCGAGCGCGGCTACGACATCGCGGCTGCCTACGTCGCTGCGCAATTCGCAGCGCTGGGTCTCGAGCCGGGCAACGGCGCAGGCGGCTACTTCCAGACAGTGCCATTGCGCGAGCGCTCGCTCGTGCCGGGCAGCGTGTCGTTCGAAGTCCGCCACGGCAAGCAGACGCTGCAGCTGGAGAACGGCAAGGACGTCGCGATCGACGCAAGCCGTTACGAGCTCGACGAGACTCTCGAAGCGCCGCTCGTGTTTGCCGGTTGGGGAATCAGCGCTCCCGGGATCGGGCAGGACGACTACGCCGGGCTGAACGTCAAAGGCAAAGCCGTCGTCGTCCTCGAGGGTGCTCCCGCGAGCTTCCCGGGTGCGCTGCGCGCGCACTACACGTGGCCACAACAGAAAGAGCGCGAGGCTGCAGCACGAGGCGCGATTGCACTGCTGACGCTCAAGTCGCCAGCGCGCGAACGCTGGTCGCCGTTCGAGCGCACCCGCAAGCTCAAGCCGCTGCCGCAACTCGACTGGAGTGAGCCGGGCGGCACATCCACCGGCGCGAGAACGCGCGCGACGATCAGCCTCAGCCCGGCGCTCGCGCGCGACCTGTTCGCGCGCGCGGGACGCAGCCTCGAGCGCATCTTCGAGGAGTCGGAGGCAAACCCTCCGCGCGGCTTCAGGCTCCCGATGTCCATGCGGATGACGCGCAAGTCGACGCACCGCGACGTGTCGAGCCCGAACGTGCTTGGCATCCTGCGCGGCACTGATCCGCGCGTCGCCGACGAGTACGTCGTCGTTGCCGCGCATCTCGATCACGACGGCGTCGGCGAGCCCGTCAATGGCGACCGGATCTACAACGGCGCCGTCGACAACGCCGGCGGCGTCGCAACGATGCTCGAAGTCGCGCGCGTGCTTCGCGCGAACGGCGGCACGCGACGCTCCGTCCTGTTCTTTGCCACGACCGCCGAAGAGAAGGGACTGCTCGGCTCGGAATTCTTCGTCGCGCATCCGACGCTGCCGCTGCAGCGGATGGTCGCGGCGATCAGCGTCGACGGACTGATGGCATTCCACGACTTCGGCGGCATCGTCGCGCTCGGCGCGGAGCTGTCGACGCTGGGCGAGATCTCGCGCGCCGCTGCCAAAGCTGTCGAGGCAGTGCACGTGCCGGATCCGATTCCCGATCGCGGCAACCTCGCATTGAGCGACCAGTATCCGTTCCTCACCGCTGGCGTGCCGGTGCTGTTTCCCAATCCTGCACCCGGGCAACCGCGCAGCGGCGCCGACGGACTTGCTGCCTGGGAGTCGTATGAGTCGAACAGTTATCATCAGCCGTCGGACGACATGAAGCTGCCGCTGCGCTGGGATGTGGCCCAACGCTGGGGCGACTACATCGAAGGCGTCGTGCGCGGCGCCGCGGATGCGCAGCGGGCTCCCACGTGGTACGAGGGCGATGTGCTCGCCGACGTCTTTGCAACCGACCGGCCGCGGACCAGACGTCCCGCGAGGTAAATGACGCACTCCCACAGGCAGGATGACGTCCGTGCGTCCATGCAGTCGGCGACGCTTCCGTTGCGGCTATGGTCGGGCGTCCGGCTCAGCGGCACTGCTTCGATATTTGCCCACTTACTTACGCGAATCGCACGTTGCCGATCCAGTTGCGGGCGCGGCGCGCGAGACGCGAATCCGTACCCTCGCCGTCGAAGTTGGCAGGCGAGCGGCGCAGCAGCGCGGCATCGACTGCGTTGAACGCATTCACGTTGACCACGGCGTAGAGCCGTCCCTCGATCTCGCTGGTGACGACCGGCACGACGCCGCAGCGCGAGCAGACGTGGAACTCGGCGGTGCGCGTGCCGAATGCGTAGCGCGACACGAGCGACTGATCTTGCACCGTGATCGTGAGCGCGCCGCCCGGCACGGAAGTCCACACGCCGCCGTGCTTCGTGCAGAAGGAGCAGCCGCAGGCGCGTGCTGGAATTTCAGCAGGATCCGGCTGCCAGTCGAGGGCAAAGATTATGTTGCTACAGTGACATGACCCAGCGATGACCATTCGTCCAGCCCCTCCGCCCTGCCGGCCGAAGAATAAGGGTTCGCCTCAGCAAGCTTTGCAGTCCTACCCCGCCGTTGTAGGGGATACCGCCCACTTGGGAAACTGCGCGCGGTAGCCGAAACTGACGCCCCAGTAGCAAATCACTTTCAACGGCAAACCCGCCGAGAGGCGGGGACGCAAAGCCTCCGGTCCGACGGAACTCGATTTCCAGGATAGCGGGGTTGCCTCCACGACGGGAGTTATCGTCATGCGCGGGTTCGTTCCTGGATTTCTGTTCATTGCTTTGAGTGCCGTGGCGCTGAGCGGCTGCGGCGGCGGCGGCGACGAGGGTTCATCGACCCCGGCGTCGGGCACGGCGCAACCGCCGGCTCCGGCCCCCGCCCCGGCTCCGAATCCGCCGACTCAGGCGAATCGCGCGCCGACCATCACCGGCACTGCGCCTTCCGCTGTGAATGCCTCGAGCGCGTACAGCTTCGTACCCGCCGCGTCGGACGCCGACGGCGACACGCTCGCGTTCAGCATCCAGAACAAGCCCGCCTGGGCGACGTTCAACACGGGCACGGGTCGCCTGTCGGGCACGCCCACTCCCTCCGACGTCGGCACCTACTCGAACATCGCGATCTCCGTGAGCGACGGCAAGGTCAGCACCTCGCTGAGCCCGTTCGCGATCGCAGTGACCACGGTCTCGAACGGCCGGGCCACGCTCACCTGGACTGCGCCGACCGAGAACACGGACGGCAGCACGCTCGCCAATCTCGCGGGGTACAAGATCCGTTACGGCACGAACGCCGCTTCGCTGACGCAGAGCATCACGATCAGCAACGTCAGCGTGACGACCTACGTGGTGGAAGATCTCGCGCCGGCCACCTGGTATTTCGCGATCACGGCCGTGAACAGCGCCGGCATCGAGAGCGACCAGTCGAACGTCGCGAACAAGCGGATCTGACGAAAGCTCAGTGGTTGCGGATGGCGCGCACGCGTGCGCTCTCCGCAACGGGCGCCTGCTCCAGCGCTTCGACGAAACGGCGCGTCCACGTCGCGATGTCGTTGCGCCGGAGAATCTGCAGCATCGCGGCGTGACGCTCGCGCCGTTCCGGCAACGACATCGACAGCGCCGACTGGATCGCATGGCTGACTGCGCGCGTGTCGTACGGATTCACTTGCAGCGCGGCGGTAAGCTCGCGCGCTGCGCCGGCAAGGTTCGACAGGATCAGCACGCCCGGATCCTCGGCGCTCTGTGCGGCGACGTATTCCTTGGCGACCAGATTCATGCCGTCGCGCAGCGGCGTCACGATGCCGACGTTCGACGCCCGTAGCAGCCCCATCAGCGTCGCGTGCGGGAAGTTGCGGTTGAGGTAGCGGATCGGCGTCCAGTCCGCGTCCGCGAACCGGCCGTTGGTGCGGCCGGCGGCCTGCTCCAGCGCCTCGCGGATCTCGGCATACGCACGCACGTCCGAGCGCGACAGCGGTGCGATCTGCATGTAAGTGATGCGGCCGAGATTGTCGGGATAGCTTTCCAGGAACTGCTGGTACGCCTGGAAGCGCTCGACCAGCCCCTTGCTGTAATCGAGCCGGTCGACGCCGATCATCAGCGTGCGGCCCATCAGGCTGTCGGTCATGCGCCGCACGACCTCGGCCTGCCCGGCCTCCTCGGCCTCGCCCTGCACGCCGCTCACGTCGATGCCGATCGGGAACACTTCGGCGCGCATCGTGCGATCGCCGATGCGGATCCTGCCCTCGCCGCGCAGCGCTTCCGGGCCGCACAGATGCTCGATGCCCGAGTGAAACGAGCGCAGGTCGTTGTGCGTCTGGAAGCCGACCACGTCGTAGGCGGTCAGGTCGCGCAGCAGCTCCGCATATGAGGGCAGCACGCGCAGCATCTCGATGTTCGGAAACGGGATGTGCAGGAAGAAGCCGAGCGGCCGGCGCACGCCGAGCTCGCGCAGCCGGCGGCCGAGCGGGATCAGGTGATAGTCGTGCACCCAGATCACGTCCTGCGGCTCGAGGAGCGGTGCGAGCTTCTGCGCGAACGTGCGGTTGACGCTCTCGTACGCATCGCGCTGCTCGGCGGCGTAGCGCATGCTGCGCTGGAAGTAGTGGAACAGCGGCCACAGCACTTCGTTGGCGTAGCCGTTGTAGTAGAGATCGAACTCGTCCTTCTTCAGGTCGATCGTCGCGTAGGTGACGCCCTCGCGGATGTGGATGTCCGGGGCGCCCGGCTCGTGCTCGACGGCGTCGCCGCCCCAGCCGAACCACAATCCGCCGGTGCGCTTCAGCGCGCCCAGGATGCCGATGGCGAGCCCGCCCGGTGCGGCCGACTTGCGCGGCAGCGAAATCCGGTTCGAGACGCAAACCAGCCGGGTCATCCTGTGGGTCCTCCCTCCTCAGCGGGCATGAGCGCCATGCCGTTGGGAGTAACCCTTACACGGTCGCGTTTGTTCCGCCAGCGGCGCGTCTTGCTCGAATGGCTCAGATCGGCTCGCGGTAGCGGCGCATCCAGATCGCCGCCGCCACCAGTCCCGCGGCGACGACGAGCCCGACCCACAGCCACGGATTCGTGAAGAAGCCGACCGGATCCAGCGAATCGAGCACGTGCGTCGGAAACCCGCGGTTGAACCCTTCGGTCCTGACGCCTTCGCTGCCGACTGTGAACTCGGCGCCGCGCCCTTGTGTCATGAATCGCGCAACCACCGGATCGTGCAGCCGCGAGTTGATGGCGTCCTGCACGTAGTGAGTGTTGAGCGCGACGCGCTCGAAGAGCGCGACGGCGACCGGAGTGAACACGGCCCACAGGATCGTGACGCGCTTCGCCCACGCCGACACCAGCAGCAGCCATGCGGCCAGCGGCGCGTACCACAGCGCCACCGCTATCTGCCAGTAGATGATCGCGAGCGTCATCTGCAACAGCTCGCCGCTCCACAGCGCCGCCGGATTCACGCCGGCGATCATCACGATCGCGCTCAGCAGTACCAGCACCAGCAGCTGTGTGGCGATCGCGACCGCGACGACGATCGCGGCAGAGACGGCCAGCGCAGTGAACAGCTTGCTCAGCACGGTGGTCGTGTCGGAGACCGGCATCGATTTCCAGAACAGCACGCTGCGATCCTTGCGCTCGCCTTGCAATGCATCGAGCAGATAGAAGAACACGGCGATGTGCATCACGGCGGAAATCGCCCAGGTGATGACCCCGTAGGCAAAGGCCACGATCCGCCCCTGCACTTCCGGCGGGACCTGCGCCAGCGCCTGCAGATCGTGCTGTCCCGACAGCGCGCGGTAGACCAGCGCGAGCACCGCGATGCCGGCGACGACCAGCGGCGCGATCATGAGCGAGCGGTTCTCCCACAGCTCGCGCCGCACGGACCAGTAGAACGGGCGGACCGGGCGCGGCGCGCCGGCCGGCGCGACGAAGCCCTCGGAAGTTTCGGTTGCTGCGTTCATGCCGCGGCTCCTTGCTGTCCGCCGATCATGGCGACGAACAGGTCTGCAATGCTGGGCGTGCGCGCCTCGCCGAGCGCGGATATCTGCGCGCGGTCGGGGCGGTCGAACAGGAATACGCTGCGGCCGAACACCTGGCGCTCGTGCATCGGCTTGAGCGCCCGGGCCGCGGCGGTCTGGTCCGGCCGCACCATCACTTCGACGTAGCGCCCCTCGAAGTCCTCCATGCTGCAGTCGAGCACCAGGCGCCCCTTGTTGATGAACATCAGATCGGTGAGCACGTGCTGGATCTCCTCGACCTGGTGCGTCGTCACGAGGATCGTGCGGTTGTGGTCGAAGTAGTCGTTGAGCAGCGTGTCGTAGAACGCCTTGCGATACAGGATGTCCAGGCCGAGCGTCGGCTCGTCGAGCACCAGCAGCCGCGCATCGATTGCCATCACCAGCGCGAGGTGCAGCTGCGTGATCATGCCCTTCGAGAGCTTGTGGACGCGGCTGTCGCGCGGAATGTTGGTCTTCGCCAGAAAGGCGTCGGCCTTGGCGCGGTCGAAGCGCGGATGCACGCCGCCGACGTAGTCGAGCGCCTGCGAAACCTTGAGCCACGGCGGCAGCACCGCGACGTCGGCGATGAAGCAGACTTCCTGCATCACCGCGTTGCGCTCGAGATACGGGTTGCGGCCGAGCACGCGCAGCTCGCCTTCATAAGGAGTGAGGCCGAGGATCGCTTTCAGCGCAGTGGTCTTGCCGGCGCCGTTCGGACCGATCAGCCCGACGATGCGGCCTTCCGCGACGCGCAGGTCGAGGCCGTCGAGCGCGACATTCCGGCCGAACGCCTTGCGCACGCCGCGCGCTTCGATCGCCAATGCGGGAGTGGTTGACATCAGCGCTTCTCCCCGCCCGACTCGCCGCTCAACAGCGCCGCCGGCTCGAGGCCCAGGCGCTGGATCGTGGCGCGGATCTTCGGCCATTCCTCCGCCAGGAATTTCTGGCGCTCGCCCTGCAACAGCAGGTTGCGCGCGCCGCTATTGATGAACATGCCGCGACCTCGTTTCTTCTCGACCAGCTGCTCGTCGACGAGCTGCTGGTAGCCCTTGAGGACCGTCAGCGGGTTGACACGATACTCCGCCGCGACGTTGCGCACGGAGGGCAGCGGATCGCCTTCGTTCAACACGCCGTCCAGGATCATGGCGACCACGCGATCGCGCAGCTGCCGGTAGATCGGCTGACTGTCACTGAATTCGCGATCCATGTTCGCTTCCATAAAGCTGCTGGTGTCGGAGGGTCGAGAGGTGTAGCTCTGGTTTACTGTACCAGACCACCCCTCGACCCCCTCCTCATCGCCGCCCGACATGAGTCGCAGCTCACTGGCGGTCGGCGCGTGCGAGAGACTCGGTCGCCTGCGGCAGGCGCGTGGCAACGACCATCACCGTCTCCATTTCCTGCACAGTGACCGACGGGGACTGACGCTTGTGCGTCATGCGCGGCGCGCTCAGCGCGTTGCGCAGCGAGGCGGTCAGGTCGGCGGCGACGACATGTGCAACTTCCGCGGTCACCGAGCCGAGGCCCGGCAGCTTCACTGAGTAGCCCAGAACGTCGGCCTTGGCAGGGTTGGAGGCGAATGCAAAGCCGGCAAGCAGTGCAGCAACCGTAAATTTCTGGCGGGTGTTCATGGCTTTAGCTCCTCTGTACGACGGTCTCGGGTGGTCTGGTGAAGTGGTGTAGCTCTATGGTGTTGTAGTTAACTACAACACTAGATCAATTGCAAGGGGCCAGCCAAAAAAGTCACGAGGTCACCGGCTTTCATGCCCTTGCTAAAATCCGCGCCCCTTTCGCCTCAAGCAGAGCCCCGCTCCCATGAAAAGCCCCGTCAATGTCGCGATCACCGGCGCCGCCGGCCAGATCGGCTACGCCCTCGCCTTCCGCGTCGCATCCGGCCAGATGCTCGGCGCCGACCAGCCGATCAACCTGCATCTGCTCGAGATCACGCCGGCGCTGCCGGCGCTGCAGGGCGTAGTGATGGAGCTCAACGACTGCGCATTTCCCACGCTCAACAGGATCGTCGCGAGCGACGATCCCAAAATCGCATTCAAGGATTGCGACGTCGCGCTGCTGGTCGGCGCGCGGCCGCGCGGCCCGGGGATGGAGCGCAAGGATCTGCTGCTCGCCAACGCGCAGATCTTCTCGGCGCAGGGCAAGGCGCTCGACGCAGTCGCGAGCCGCAACGTGCGCGTGCTGGTCGTCGGCAACCCGGCGAACACCAATTCGTTGATCGCACAACGCAACGCGCCCGGGCTGAACCCGCGCAATTTCACCGCAATGGTGCGCCTGGATCACAACCGCGCCCTGTCGCAGCTCGCGGAGAAAACCGGGGCGCATACCACGAACATCCGCAAGGCGATCATCTGGGGCAATCACTCCGCGACCCAGTATCCCGACCTGCATCACGCGCTGGTCGACGGCAAGCCGGCGCTGTCGCTGGTCGACCAGAAGTGGTACGCGGAGACGTTCATCCCGGTCGTGCAGCAGCGTGGCGCGGCGATCATCAAGGCGCGCGGCCAGTCGTCGGCGGCATCGGCCGCATCGGCCGCGATCGACCACGTGCGCGACTGGGTGAAGGGCACGCCGGACGGCGACTGGGTCAGCATGGCGGTGCCGTCCGACGGCAGCTACGGCATCCCGGAGGGCGTCATTTATGGCGTTCCGGTTACGTGCCGCAACGGCGACTACCAGGTCGTGCAAGGCCTCGCGGTCAACGACTTCAGCCGCCAGCGCATGGACGCCACGCACAAGGAGCTGCTGGAAGAGCGCGACGGAGTGAAGGATCTGATCTGAGGATCAGCACGCTTGCTGCGTCAATCGCAGCGAGCTAGTGTCACGCGAGTTCTCAGCCATCTGCGGCGCGAGGGATCCCGTGACCGGCATCATCTGGTTTCTCGTCTTCCTGATCGGCGCGCTGGTGGTCGCTTACCAGCGCGTCAGTCTGCTCACGGCGACACTCGCCTACGGCGGCGCGCTGTTGATCTACGCGTTCACGACAGCGGCGCCGATCTCGACGCTCCTGCTGGTCGCCGTGCTGGCGGTGCTGGTGCTGCTGAATATCGACGCGTTCCGCTTCCGCTTCATCAGCCGTCCGTTCCTGCGCACCTACCGCCGGATGCTGCCGTCGATGTCCCAGACCGAGAAGGACGCGCTCGAAGCCGGCACGGTGTGGTGGGATGGCGAGCTGTTCACCGGCGGCCCGGACTGGGAGAAGCTGCTGTCCGCGACGCCGCCGCGGCTGTCTGCCGAGGAGCAGGCGTTCATCGACGGGCCGTGCGAAGAGCTGTGCCGGATGATCGACGACTGGGACATCACGCACCGCCGCGCCGACATTCCGCCGCACCTGTGGGATTACCTGAAGAGCAAGGGCTTCTTCGCGATGATCATCCCGAAGAAGTACGGCGGCCTGGAATTCTCCGCGTATGCGCACTCGTGCGTGCTGGTGAAGCTGGCCAGCCGCTCCGGCCTGGTGGCGTCCACCGTGGCGGTGCCGAACTCGCTCGGCCCGGGCGAGCTGCTGCTCCACTACGGCACCGAGGAGCAGCGCAATCACTATCTGCCGCGGCTGGCGCGCGGCGAAGAGGTTCCCTGCTTCGCGCTCACCGGCCCGCGCGCCGGCTCCGATGCCGCGTCGATTCCCGACACCGGCATCGTGTGCAAGGGCCTGTACGAGGGTCGCGAGATCGTCGGCCTGCGCCTCAACTTCTCCAAGCGCTACATCACGCTCGCGCCGGTCGCTACGGTGATCGGCCTTGCGTTCAAGCTCTCCGATCCGGATCGCCTGCTCGGCGGCGACCGCGTCGACTACGGCATCACCTGCGCGCTGATTCCGCGCAGCACGCCGGGCGTGACGATCGGCCGCCGGCACTTCCCGCTGAACGTGCCGTTCCAGAACGGACCGATCCAGGGCAAGGACGTGTTCGTGCCGCTCGATTGCCTGATCGGCGGACCGAAGATGGCCGGCCAGGGCTGGCGCATGCTGGTCGAGCAGCTGTCGGTGGGCCGCTGCATCTCGCTGCCCTCGAGCGCCACCGGCGCGGCAAAGGCGGCAGTGTTCGCGACTGGCGCTTACGCGCGCATCCGCCGGCAGTTCAACGTTCCGGTCGGCCAGTTCGAAGGCGTCGGCGAAGCGCTGGCGCGCATGACCGGTACCACATACATCATGGACGCGGCGCGCTCCGTCACGGCCGGCGCGATCGACGGCGGCGAGAAGCCGTCGGTGCCCTCGGCGATGCTGAAGTATCACCTCACCGAGTACGGCCGCAGCGTCGCCAACGACGCGATGGACATCCACGGCGGCAAGGGAATCATGCTCGGGCCCCGCAACTACCTGGCGCGCGGCTACGAGCTGGTGCCGGTTGCGATCACCGTCGAAGGCGCCAACATGCTGACGCGCAGCCTGATCATCTTCGGGCAGGGCGCGATCCGCTGCCACCCGTTCGTCCTGCGCGAGATGAACGCGGCGCGCGAGAAGGACAAGCGCAAGGGGCTGCGGGAATTCGATGCGGCGCTGTTCGGCCACATCGGCTTCACCATCAGCAACGCGGTGCGCTCGCTGGTGATGGCGCTGACGCTCGCGCGCTTCTCGCACGTGCCCGCGACCGGCCCGACCGAGCGCTACTACCAGCACATCAACCGCTTCAGCGCCTCGTTCGCGTTCGCCACCGACGTGGCGATGCTGACGCTCGGCGGCTACCTGAAGAAGAAGGAGAGCCTGTCGGCGCGCCTCGGCGACGTGCTCTCGTGCATGTACCTCGCCTCGATGGTGCTCAAGCATTACGAGAACCAGGGCCGTCCGGAGGAGGACCTGCCGCTGGTCGAGTGGGCCTGCCGCTCGCTGCTGTACAAAGCACAGGAGCAGTTGCACAGCTTCCTGCGCAACTTCCCCAACCGCTTCCTCGCCGCGTTCATGCGCGTGTTCATCTTCCCGCGCGGCCAGACGTATCACGCGCCGGCCGACCACCTCGGCCGCGACATCGTCGAGGAGATGCTGCACACGAGCATGCCGCGCGATCGCCTGACGCACGGCGTGTATCGCACGATCGAGCCGAGCAATCCGCTCGGCATGCTGCAGGAAGTGCTCGTGCTGGCCGACGCGGCCGAGCCGCTCGAGAAGCGCGTGCGCGTCGAAGGCGTGAAGACCGGCCGGGTCACTGCGCTCGACATGCCGGGCCAGATCCAGCAGGCGCTCGCCGCCGGCATCCTGTCGGAAACCGATGCCGCGATGCTGCGCGACTACGACCGTCGCGTGATGGAGCTGATCCACGTCGACGACTTCACGACGGACGAGATGGCCGCCGGCGAGCAGCCGGTCGACGTGCGACCCGCGCGCGTCAGCAACGCGTGAGGCCCGGCCCCAGAGCGATTCTCCACGTCGACATGGACGCGTTCTACGCGTCCGTCGAGGCTCTCGACAATCCCGAGCTGCGCGGCACGCCGCTGATCGTCGGCGGCACCGGCGGGCGCGGTGTCGTCGCAGCGGCCAGCTACGAGGTGCGCAAGTACGGCGTGCACTCGGCGATGCCGATGTCCGAGGCACTGCGACTGTGTCCGCACGCGGTCTGCGTGCCGCCGCGCTTCGAGCGCTACAAGGAAGTCTCGCGCATCGTGTTCAATGTGTTTCACGAGTACACGCCGCTGGTGCAGGGCCTGTCGCTCGACGAAGCGTTCCTGGACGTCACCGACAGCCAGGCTGCGCTCGGCGACGCCGAGAGCATCGCCCTCGCGATCAAGAGAAAGATTCTCGCGCGCACCGGCGTCACCGCATCGGTCGGCGTCGCGCCGAACAAGCTGGTGGCGAAGATCGCCTCCGATCTGCGCAAGCCCGACGGGCTGGTGGTGGTCCGCGCGGATGAAGTCACTGCAGTGCTCGACCCGCTGCCGATCCGCAAGCTGCACGGCATCGGCAAGAAGACTGCGCCGCATCTCGAGCAGATCGGCATTCGCACATTGCGCGACCTGCGGCTCGCGAGCGACGCGGTGCTGAAGCCGGTTTTCGGCCGCTATGTCGCAGAGGCGAAAGCGCGCGCCGCCGGCATCGACGAGCGCGAAGTGATCGCGGACTGGGACGAGAAGCAGATCTCCTCGGAGGAGACGTTCGACGTGGACATCAGCGACCGCACGCGCCTGCACGCCGAGCTGGCGCGGCTCGCCGACCGCACCGCCGCGCGCCTGCGCTCGCAGGACTGGCTCGCCGAAACCGTGGTCGTGAAGATCCGCCGCAAGGACTTCAAGACATACACGCGCCGCGCGCCGCTGCGACCGGCAACACAGCAGTCGCGGCCGCTGGTGGACGCGGCGACCAGGCTCCTCGATGAGTGGCTGCGCGCGCAACCGCGTGCCGCGATACGGCTGCTCGGCGTGGGCGCCACGGATCTCACGAGCACGCCGCAGATCGAAATGTTCACGGCGCCGCAGACCGATCGCGATCAGCACCTCGACGCGACGCTCGACGACATCCGCGCGAAATTCGGCGGCGACGCCGTCGCACGCGGCAGCTCGCTGCGCAATCGCCAGCACCGCTGACCTACACCTGACCTGCTTTGCGCGCACGCATCCGCGGCGATTGCAGCGCCGACCCGTGCAGCTCAGCGGCAATCAGCTGGCTGCCCAGCACTTTCGCCGTTGCCAGCCGCTGGTTGTCGGCCGCTGCAGCGAAGCGCAGCAGGTCGGGCCAGAACCCGGGGTTCGTCGGCCAGCGCGGTATCAGGAGTGAAGCGTGATGTACGGACAGACGCCTGACGTACCAGAGCGGCGCAGCGGTCAAGCGATGCGCGATCGCATCGGGCATCGCGTAGATCAGCCGCGCGGCGAGCGGGCTCGAAGCGGCCACGTGCCACGCGTACAGAAGCGCAACCTCGCATAGCGAAGCCTGCGGCGACGTGTCGCGCGCCTGCGCGTAGCGCTCGCTCACTGACAGAGACGCAGCCAACACCGCAGGCTCGGCGAGAGTACGCCACAGCTTCTCATCCTCGAAGCCCAGCGAGTACAGCGTGTAGGGCAGCGCAGCCAACGCCGCGCGCGCCGCGGGCGCGAGATCGGCGAGCGCAGCGTGCAGCTTGCACGGCAGATACTGCAGCTGACCTTCGCCGCCAACCGCAGCGTTGTGCTCGGCGGCCAGCAGCTCGAGATAGTCGAGATTTGTCTCGTAGATTTGCGCCAGCATCGTGGCGCTGAGCACCGGCGCGCTTGCGCCGGGCACGCCTTCCGTGTCGTAGCGTGACATCGCTGCATCCTTGCGTGATGCCCGGAGGAATCCGGGGGCGTGCATTAAACATTGGCTTCAATCGACGGTCAATTGCGGGCACACTAGCGTGCGAAGGAGCGCTGTCGGGACGAACGAGGACACGGAGGCCACGTCCAATGCACATCAGTAACGAGCGCTACTTCCACGACCGCCAGCGCCACGATCTCGCGCTGCGCATGATCCGCCACGAAGCCCGCACCTGCACGATCCGCTCGTGCACCGGGCTGACCGACGATCGCATCCGCCGGCTCTACCGGACCTACGCGAGCCACATGCCGAGCGCGCCGGTGCGCCGGCGCCGCGGCAAATCGCCGCGCCAGGTCGCCTTCTTCGTGCGCAACACGCGCACGCAGCTCGAATCGTCCATGCTGGCGAGCGTGTTCGCCACGTTCGGGCTGTTGCGTGCGCAATCGACCGCGCCCGCGAGCTCGCCCGGCTCGATCGAGTTCGGCCGCCGCTTCTGCGACGCGTTCGAGACGCACCGCCAGCTGCTGCGCACCGCCGACATCTCGTTCGAGCACGCGTGGTTTCTCCTGCAACTGCTGTCACGCAATGCCGACCTCTACGCGGTGCGCTGCCGACATTGCGACAGCCAATACCTGCGGGATCGCGTGAACGCGTGTCGCCGCGCGTGTCCGGTGTGCACGCTCAAGCGAACCAGCGCAGAGCGACGCTGATACAATCGCGCGCATGGCGTTGCCGCGCTCTCATCCGAATGTTCTGGCCGGACCGTATCTCCAGCGCGCCGGACACTGGCGCAAGGATGAAGAGCGCCTGCGCGCCGCGCTGGCGGATCCGGCGACGCTGTTCGTGCCGGTCTGGCAGGCGCGTAACGCGATTGCAACGTTGTCGGACGGGCGCGTGACTGCGTACTTCGCGACCGGCACGGAGTCGCTCGCCGGTCTCGATGCGAGCGGGTTCGTCCTGCTCGGCGAGCTGCGCGGGCACGCGGTGTTCGCGGTCGCGCTCGCAGGTGAAGCACCACCGCCGCTCGCTAGCGGCGCGGAGCTGCACGATCTGCGATTGATCGCCGGCGAGCTGCCCGTCGAAGAGGCGGGCTTGCTCGCGTACGCGCGCGCGATGGTTCACTGGCGCGAGAACCATCGCTACTGCGGGCGGTGCGGCTCGCCGACGATCGCGCTGCAGGGCGGCCATGTCATGCAATGCTCCGACCCGACCTGTGCGCGCCAGCAATTCCCGCGATTGGACCCGGCCGTGATCGTGCTCGTGACGGACGGCGAGCGCGCGCTGCTCGGCCGCCAGCCCGCCTGGCCGCCGGGGCGCTATTCGACCGTCGCCGGCTTCGTCGAGCCCGGCGAAAGCCTCGAAGACGCAGTGGCACGCGAGGTCCGCGAGGAAACCGGCATCAGTGTCGACGAAGTGACCTATCACTCCTCGCAGCCGTGGCCGTTCCCGTCCTCGCTGATGCTGGGGTTCACCGCCCACGCGAGCAGTACGGACATCGACCTGGCCGACCAGGAGCTCGAAGACGCGCGCTGGTTCACGCGAGCGCAGCTCGCCGCCGGCGAGATCGCGCTGCCGACCACGCACTCGATCTCCTTCCGCCTGATCGAGGACTGGTACGACGGCGGCGCGACGCGACCGTTGCGCGAGGAGCCTGGCGTGCGCCTGTGGCGGGCGCCCAGAAGAGGCAGCGGTTAGCTTCAGGCATCGTTCAGTGCGCAGAGCGCATTTCACTCTTCGCACCGTGCTCTACAATCGCCTCCATGTGCCTGCTCGTCCTCGCCTGGAAACACCACCCGCGCTATCGGCTGATCCTCGCCGGCAATCGCGATGAATTTCACGAACGTCCGGCCGCGCCGCTCGGCTGGTGGCAGGACGATCCGCGCATCCTCGCCGGCCGCGACCTGAAAGCCGGCGGGACGTGGCTCGGGGTGGCGCGCTCCGGGCGCTTCGGCGTGGTCACGAACTATCGCGACCTGCAGGCGCCGGTCGAGGGTGCGCCCTCGCGCGGCCAGCTCGTGCCGCGATTCCTCACGGGCGCCACCTCGCCGAAGGAGTTTCTCGACGACCTGCGCGGCGCCGCCCCGCGCTACTCCGGCTTCAACCTGCTCGTCGGCGGCGCGCGGGCCCTGTACTACTTTTCCAACCGCGGTCCGAATGCGCCCGCGGCGCTCGCGCCCGGCGTGTACGGCTTGAGCAATCACCTGCTCGACACGCCATGGCCGAAGCTCGCGCGCACACGGCGGCGCTTCGAAGAGTTGCTGACGGCCGCCGACGTGGCGCCGGACGACCTGTTCGCGATGCTCAGCGACCGCGACCCCGCGGTGGACGAGCACCTGCCTTCGACCGGCCTGCCGGCGGATTGGGAGCGCGTGGTCTCTGCGCCGTTCATCGTCAACGAGCGCTACGGCACGCGCTGTTCGAGCGTGCTGCTGGTGGAGCGCAACGGCCGCACCGTCCTGCAGGAACGCCGCTTCGACTCTGCCGGCGTGCAGACCGGTACCTCGCGCCTCGAGTTCAGGAGCGTGGAAGTTCCGGAGGTGTGGGTCGATCCGAACGACCCGGTCGAGCCGGCCGCCACCGATCCGTCGTTCGACTCCTCGCCGGAATAGCGCTCACGGCACCAGGGTCGCTCGTCATGTCCCGGAGCCCCGCCTCGCGAACGACCCGCTGCGCAGCGCTGCTGATATGTGCGCTGCTGCCGCTGAGCGCGCGCGCCGACATCGAGATCGTGATCCCGGACGTCACGGAGCCGGTCCGCAACAACATCCACGCGTTCCTCAGCCTGACGCGCTATGCCGAGCGCGACGACGTCACGCAGGAAACGATCTCGCGCCTGCAGCGGCGCATCGTCTCCGAGACGCGCGCGGCGCTCGAGCCGCTCGGCTACTACGAGCCCGAAGTCACCTACGAGACGGCGCAGGTCGACAAGGGCTGGCGCGTCACGATCCACGTCAAGCCGGGGCGGCCGGTGCGCCTGTCCGAGGTCAGCGTCGCGGCGATCGGCCCGGGCGCGCAGGAGCGCGCGATCCTCGAAGTCATCGAGGCGCAGGAATTGAAGCCCGGCCTGCGGCTCAACCACGGCACCTACGAGCGGGTGAAAGGCGCGTTGCTGCGCGCGGCGAAGAACGACGGCTATCTCGATGCGCACCTCACCAGGAACGACCTCGTGATCGACCGGACCGAGCGGCGCGCGACCGCAACCATCGAGATGGACACCGGCAAGCGCTACAGCTACGGCGAGATCAAGACGGCGCAGGACGTGATCGACGACAGCTCGATGCGCCGCCTGTTGCGCATGCAGCAGGGCGACCCGTACACGCTCGACTCGCTGCTGCGCACGCAGTACGTGCTGGATGACAGCCAGTATTTTTCGTCCGTCAATATCGAGACCGGCACGGTCGACCGGGAAACGCTGACGGTGCCGGTTACCGTAACCGCGGAGCCCAACCGCCGGCACCGCTTCGCGACCAGCCTCGGGTACGGCACCGATACCGAGGCCCGCGGCAAGTTCACCTGGGACAACCGCCGCGTGAATCGCGCCGGCCACCGCTTCAAGATGGAGCTGCTCGGCTCGTCCGTCATCAAAGAACTGAGCGCGCGCTACGTGATTCCGGTGATGGACGTCGCGCTGGAGAAGCTGGAGTTCACCGGCAAGCTGGTCGACGAAGAGATCGGCGACACCGAGAGCGAGCGCGCCGAAGTCGGCGCCGGCCTGACGCAGGTGCAGGGACGCTGGCAACGCGTGTTGTTCGTGCGCGTATCGAACGAGACGACGATCGAGCCGGATCGCACGCGCAACACGGCGCACTACATCTTCCCCGGGATCAGCTACTCGACGCTGCCCAGCTACATCGTCGGCGGCAAGGTGCGGCCGTACCGGCTGTATTTCGAGCTGCGCGGCTCGCCGACCACGCTCGGCTCCGACGCCTCGTTCCTGCAGTTCCGCTTCCAGGGCGAGCGCATCTTCGACTTCGCGCCACGCTGGCATCTCGACCTGCGCGCCGAGCTCGGCACGACGCATCTGGAGTCGAACCGCCCGACCGCGGACCAGATTCTCGACCTGCCCGCCTCGCAGCGCTTTTTCGCCGGCGGCGACCGCAGCGTGCGCGGCTTCGCGCTCAACGAGCTGGCGCCGCGCGACGAGGTGACCGGCGACACCATCGGCGGCAAGCACATGGCCACGGGCACGATCGAGGTCACGCGCGACCTGCCGCGCAACTTCGGCATCGCGGCGTTCTACGACATCGGCAACGCGTTCAACGACTTCAAGGAGCCGGGACTCGAGTACTCGGCCGGTCTCGGCGTGCGCTACAACATCGCCGTCGCCAGCTTCGGCCTGGACGTCGCGCAGCCGCTGTCCGAGAGCGGCCGCAATCCGCGGCTGCACCTCTACATCTCGACGCAGTTCTGAATGCGGCGTCGCATCCTCATAGCCGCGGTCCTGCTGATCCTGCTGACGCCGTTCGTGCTGCTCGGTATCGTGCTGTACACGCCGAGCGGCCTGGCGCTGGTCGCGGGACAGCTGTGGCGGCTGGAGCGCTTCGGGGTGCACATCACCGGCATCTCGGGAACGCTTTCCGGTCCCCTGCGCGTGGAGCTGTTCGAGCTCGATCATCCGCGCGTCCATGTCGTCGTACACGACATCGTCATCCAGCCGCAGCTGCGTGGATTGATGCTGCAGACCTTGCAGGCCTCGTCGCTCACGGCGCGCGACGCGGTCGTGACGCTGCGTGACACGCAGACGCCGCCGAGCACCCGCCCGCCGCACTTCGTGCCGCAGTTCCTGCGCATCGACGCCCGCAATGTCGATCTGGTCCGTGCGCGCTACGAGCACACCAACGGCATGGTGATAGAAGGCAACCGCCTGCAAGGCCGGGTGACGATCACGGCGCGCACGTTGCGTGTCCGCGAAGGCAAGGTCGATGGCCGGATCGATGCGCAGCAGTTCGATGCGAACGGCGAGTTGACCCTGCACGCGGGTCGACCGTACAGCATGGAGGCCGGCGCGAGCGGGCATCTGCGCATGTCGAATGGCGTCGCGCTCACGCTCGACGCGCAAGCCAAAGGCGATTTCGATCGGCTCCAGCTATCCGCGCAGCTGCAGCAACCGCAGAAGGCCGCTGCGACTGCGTTGCTCACCCGCCCTGACGAGCGCTGGAACATCGCAGGTCACGTCGACGCCGCCGCGTTTGCACTGGATCCGTGGATGCAGCAGCCGCCGTTCTCGCTGCGCAACGTCGCGCTGGACGTGCAGGCCGATCCGGACGGCATCAGCGTCGCAGGCAACGTCGGCATCCCGGAGCTGGACGACAAGGACCTCACGGTCAAAGCGAACGGCACGTTCGCGCAGCGCGTCCTGAGCATCGCATCGGCCGACGTCGCGCTCAACGACAGCGCCGCCAGAGTTCACGCGATGGGCACAGTAACGTTCGATGGCGATGCGCCGACGCTCGACGTAGCTGCCCGCTGGATGAACATGCAATGGCCGCTGCGCGGCGCCGCGATCGTCAACAGCGCGAATGGCGAAGGCACGTTGCGAGGACCGCTGCCGTATGACTTCACGACTACTGCGCAGATCGACGGTCCCAAGCTGCCGCCTGCGCAGGGCTCAGCGCGCGGCGTGCTGTCGAAGGAGCAACTGACGGTAGCGGAGTACACGATCAAGGTATTCGACGGCACCGCTGCAGGCAGCGCACAGTTGCAGTTCGCGCAGCCGCGGGCATGGAAGCTCACGACCCGCGCGGACGGCATCAACCCGGCGGAGCTTCATGAGGAGTTTCCCGGACGCGTCGACATCCGCGCGCAGGCCGAGGGCAAGGGATTCGACAAGCGCGCGAGCTTCCGCCTCGCACTGACGAATCTGCGCGGCACGCTGCGCAACGAGCCGGTACGCGCACACGCAACCGTGCAGCGCGACGGCAAGACGTGGCTGATAAGCGATGCGCGGCTCGCGTTCGGCGGCGCCAGGGCGACGCTCGATGCCAGGCTGCGCGACACGATCGAAGCGAGCTGGTCGATCCGCGCCCGGGCCCTCGATCGCCTGCTGCCCGAAGCCGGTGGCTCGATCGAGTCCACCGGCTCGGCAAGCGGTGCGCTCATGTCGCCGCACGTGATCGCACAGGTCCACGGCCAGAACCTGCGGTACCAAGGCTGGGAGGCGCAGCGCCTGGAGGTCGATGCCGACGTGGACGCCGCCGGCGGCAATCCGTCACGCCTGACGTTGCAGGCGCAGCGACTCGGGCGCGGCGGGCCGCTGATCGATCGGCTGCAGGTCACGGGCAGCGGCGTCGCGACCGATCATCGCATCACGCTCGACGTGACCGGCTTTGCGGCCCAGCCGCGGCAGGCTCCGCCGCACGCGCTGATGGAGCTGGCGGGCCGCTACGACAAGCAGATATGGAACGCGACGATCGACACGACGGAGCTGACCACCGGCGAGCCGAATCAGCAGCTGAAGATTCCGGAGCCGGCGACCGTGCTGGCGGCGCGCGACCGCGCTGAGCTGAACAACTTCTGCCTGGTCATCGGCGCCGGCAGGATGTGCGCCGAAGGTAAATGGCAGCGCGGCGGTGCGTGGCAGGGCACGGTATCGGGCTACGAGATCCCGCTGGCATCCGTGCTGCCGCCGAGCGGGCCGGAGGCGGAGATCGCCGGGCGCATCGAAGGCCGCGTGCACGCGTTCGGCGCGGCCGGGCAGCCGTGGCAGGGTGAAGCCGGCGCACGCATCATCGACGCCGCGATCATCTATCGTCCTCCCGGCGCCGAGCCGCAGACGCTGAACCTCGGCACCGGCGGTCTCGCGGCGACCGCGCAGCCGGAGCGCATCGAGTTCTCGTTCGGCATCCAGGCGTTCACCGACACCTTCTTATATGCGAGCGCGCGGCTGCAGCGCGACGGCCGCAACGACATCATGAATCTGCCGCTCACGGGCGATATGCGCGCACGCGCGGCGGACGCCAACATCCTGCCGCTGGTGTTTCCGGAGATCGATCACGCCGCCGGACTGCTCACGGCCAACGCGACCGTCGGCGGCACGCTGGCGCGGCCGGAGCTCAACGGCCGCATCGAGCTCGCCAACGGCGAGTTCGACTCGTATCGCGTCAACCTCGCGCTGCGCGAGCTCGGCGTCGTCGCGGATCTGGAGAACACCGGGCTGCGCTTCCGCGGCAAGGCGCGCGCCGGCGAAGGACAGCTCGAAGCGGATGGCGAGCTGACCTGGCACGAAGGCGCATCGAAAGGCGACCTGCGCCTGCGCGGGCGGAACCTGCTGGTCGCCGATCTGCCCGAGTATCGCGTCGTCGCTTCGCCGGACCTGCGCTTTCAGATCGATGGGACGCGCATGAACGTCGCGGGCGACGTGGAGATCCCCAGCGCACGCGTGCAGCCGGCGCAGCTGACGGGCGCGGTCAAAGTCTCGGACGATGCGCGCTATGTCGGCGAGCATCCCGCCGAGCGCGAGGGACGCTACATCGTGCACAGCGAAGTCCGCGTCGCGATGGGCGACGACGTGCGCGTCGACGCGTTCGGCCTGCAAGGTCGCATCGTCGGCGCCGTCGGCACCACCACGCACACCGGCGAGGCGCCGATCGGCCGGGGCGAGCTCAGCGTCGACGAAGGCCGCTATGAGGCGCTCGGCCAGAAGCTGGAGATCAATCGCGGCCGGCTGTTGTTCGACGCCTCGCCGCTCGACGATCCCGGCCTCGACATCGAGGCGCGCCGGCGCATCGAGACCACCGAGGTGGGTCTCAACGTGCGCGGCACGTTGCAGGAGCCGCGGCTGACGTTCTTCTCGGACCCCTCGATGCCGCAGTCGCAGATCGTCTCGTACCTGCTGACCGGCAAGACGATGGACTCGATGACCGGCGGCGACACCTCCAGCGTCAACTCGGCGCGCGACTCGCTGGCGATGCAGGGCGGCGGCTTCCTGGCCTCGCAGCTCGGCCGCCGGATCGGCATCGAAGAGGTCGGCGTGGAGAGCACCGTGAACAGCGCCGGCGAAGCGAACACTGCGCTGGTGCTCGGCAAGTTCCTGTCGCCGCGCCTGTTCGTCAGCTACGGCATCTCGCTGACGGAGTCGATCAACACCCTGAAGCTGCGCTACACGATCAGCGACAAGTGGGTGTTCAAGACCGAGGCGGGCGAGGAGCAGAGCGCGGACCTGGAATATGCCACTGAGAGATGAAGAGTCAGGCTCAGTACACCACCGCGCGCAACGCGGCGACCAGCGACAGCGGCTGATCCAGCAGCACATGATGATGCGACTGCGGGATGGCGATCGGTCCGCGGCAGTTCGGGATCAGGCTCACGATCTCGTGCGCATGCCGGCGCGACACGATCGCGCTGGCGTCGCCGTAGACGAAGGTCACCGGCACTGCGATCTTCGCCAGCACGTCCCGCGCTCTGACGTCGTCGTGCTTCGGCAGCAGCTTCTCGTCGAACTTCCAGGTCCAGCCGCCTTCGATCTCCTTCAGCGAGTGATGCGCGACGTAATCGAGAATGTACGGCGCGGTGCGATGCTCGGGCGGCACGAGCCGGAAGCGCGCACGAGCCGCTTCGAACGTCGGGTACATGCGTCGCGGCCCGATCTCGAACGGCCGTGTCGAGCGTGGCTCCTCGCTCAAGTGCATGTGCGTGTCGACGATGACCGCGCGTGTGACGCGCTCTGGGAACTCCGCGCAGGTCCGCGCCACGCGGCCGCCGCCGAAGCTGTGACCGATCAGCGTCGCCTGCTCGAAGCCCGCGTGATCGAGCACGCCGATGAGATCGCGCACGAAGCCGAGCGGCCGGTACTCGCCGCGGCTGCCGCTGTCGCCCATGCCGGAGAAATCCATCGAAACGACGCGGAAGCGGCTGAGGAAGAACGGCGCGATGAAGCTCCACCAGCGCGCGTGCGCGCGGAAGCCGTGCGCGAACAGCAGGGCCGGCTTGCTCGTGTCGCCGGCGTTCCACGACAGGTAATGAATCCGCGTGCCGTCGACTTCCGCGAAGCGCGATTCGGCAGGCGCCGCAATCGCCCGCGCGAACCACTCGGGAGCGGCAGTCTGTCCGGACATGCTCAGTCGAACTCGGCCGGCAGGGCGGGATGCAGATGGTGCTGGTACATGCGCTGGATCTGCTCGGCGGTGGAGCGGCCGGTCGACAACTCCGGCAGCTGGTGCGGCGGGAAGAACTCGACTGCGCTGGTCTCGTAGCTGGTGCGCGCCGCGCCGCCGGTGATCTCGCAGAGGAAGAACACCTTCCATGAGTGGAACAGGTTGGCCGGATAGTTGCGCTTGTTGCGGTCGTACACCGCAGCGAGCTTGACGATGCGCGCCGTGAAGCCCGACTCCTGCTCGATCTCCTTCAGCACCGCGACGCTGGGCGTGTCGTTGACGTCGGCCCAGCCGCCGGGCAGCGTCCACTTGCCGTCGGAGCGCTCGCGCACCAGCAGCACGCGATCGTCGCGGAACATTGCGCCGCGCACGTCCAGCTTCGGCGTGGCGTAGCCGTCTTCGACGAACCACGCCTCGCGCACCGTTGCCGCGCCAGCTTCGCCCTGCAGCTCGAGCAGTCGCGCCGCGATGTCGCCGATCTCGCGGTAGCGCTCGCGGTCGAACTCCTCGGCGCTGAAATGCAGCCCGGTCTGCGACAACGCGAGCAGACGGCGGCAAAGGTCGAGCGCGGATGACATGTGAGAGAGGGTATCATTCGCGCCCGCGGCCAGCTTGCTGACTATGAACGACACCGCCCGGGTCTCGCAGCCCACCACTCTTCCGGCACGCACCGACCCGCGCGGTCTTGCCTCTGCTGCCGGCGCATTCCTGATCTGGGGTCTGCTGCCGCTGTACCTGAAGCTGCTGCAAGCCGTTCCCGTTCTGCAGATCACGGCGCATCGCCTGGTGTGGGGCTGCCTGTTCGCGTTCCTGTGGCTGCAGCTGCGCGGCGAGCTCGGCCAGGTCGCCGCTGCGCTGCGCGATCCGGCGACGCGCTGGCGGCTGTGCGCGAGCGCGGCGCTGATCAGCATCAACTGGATCGCTTATGTGTACGGCATCGCCTCGAACCGCGTAGTCGAAACCAGCCTCGGCTACTTCATCAACCCGCTGTTCAACGTGGTGCTGGGCGTGCTGATCCTGTCGGAACGGCTCAACCCGGTGCAGTGGACGGCGGTGGCAATCGCCGCCGCAGGGGTGAGCTGGCTGACGTGGAGCGCCGGCCACCCGCCCTGGATCTCGATCACGCTGGCGCTCTCGTTCGGCATGTACGGCCTGGTGCGCAAGGTGGTCCGCGTCGACGCGCTCGCCGGCTTCGCTACCGAGACGCTGCTGCTCGCGCCGCTCGGCATCGGCTACATCGTGTGGTGCGAAGTCGCCGGGAGCGGTGTCATGACGAGCGGCGGCATCGGCCTGTATCTGCTGCTGATCGTCGGCGGGCCGATCACCGCCATCCCGCTGGTGCTGTTCGCCTACGGCGCGCGGCGCATCCCCTACTCGACCGTCGGACTGCTGCAATACATCGGTCCTACGATCCAGCTGCTGCTCGCGGTGCTGGCGTTCCAGGAGCCGTTCCACGGCCCGCGCGTACTCGGCTTCGCGCTGATCTGGACCGCGCTGGCGATCTATGCGGCGGACGGGGTGTGGCGGGCCAGGAAGGTGATGCGAGTCGCATGACTTGACTGTCTCTGCATATTTATGCACCATGCGCGCGTTTTTATGCACACACGCGAATGGCAGCCGAAATCCATCAATCAGCAGCCCGGCGCGCGGCGATCGTACGGATCATCCGCGAGTCGACCGTGCACAACCAGGACGAGCTGGCGAAGCTGCTGCGCAAGCAGGGGTTCGACGCGACCCAGTCGAGCGTCAGCCGTGACCTGCGCGAGCTCGGCGTCGCCAAGGCCGGCGACCATTACATCCTGCCGGGCGGCGACAGCAGCGCGGCCGGCACGCCGTTCGCCGCCGTCGCCAACTTCGTCACGGCAGTGCGCACCGCCGGCCCGTCGCTGACGATCGTCAAGACCACGACCGGCACCGCGCAGAGCGTTGCGGTCGCCATCGACGATTCCAGCTGGCCCGAGGTCGTCGGCACGATTTCCGGCGACGACACCATCTTCATCGCCACCGAAGGCGCCCGCGAGCAGCGCAAGCTGCGCGAGCGCCTGCGCGCAATCTTCGGAACCTGATCATGAGCGAAGCCTCCCTGCCGGCCGGAAACGAGCCGATTCTTCTCGCGTTCTCCGGCGGCCTGGACACGTCGTTCCTGGTGCCGTGGCTGAGCGCGACGTACCACCGTCCGATCATCACCGTGACGGTCGACACCGGCGGCATCGACGCCGCCGCGGCCAAGGTGCTGGAGCAGCGCGCCCGCGCGCTCGGCGCGCAGGATCACGTCCTGGTCGCCGCCAAGCAGGCGTACTTCGACCAGGTGATCAAGTACCTGATCATCGGCAACGTGAAGCGCGGCCAGATGTACCCGCTGTGCGTCGGCGCAGAGCGCGTGATGCAGGCGCAGACGATCGCCGAGTACGCGCGCCAGCTCGGCACCAAGGTCGTCGCGCACGGCTGCACGGCCGCCGGCAACGACCAGGTGCGCTTCGAAGTGGCGCTGCGCACCCTCGCACCGGAGCTGACGATCCTGGCGCCGGTGCGCGACCGCGCGTTCAAGCGCCCGGAGCAGCTGAAATACCTGGAGGAGCGCAAGCTGCCGATCCCGCCTTATGGCGCGGCCTACTCCACCAACCGCGGGCTGTGGGGCGTGACCATCGGCGGCAAGGAGACGCTGACCTCCGCCGGCGGCATTCCCGAGCACGCGTGGGTGCTGTCGAAGAACGCCTTCAGCGAGCCGGAAGCGCCGACCACGCACACGATCGGCTTTGAGAGCGGCCTGCCCGTGAATCTCGACGGCGTGCGCCTCGACCCGGTGCGGCTGATCGAGCAGGTCGAAGAAATCGGCGCGCGCTACGGCGTCGGCCGCGGCATCCACCTCGGCGACACGATCATCGGCACCAAGGGCCGGGTCGCGTTCGAGGCGCCGGCCGCGGAAGTGCTGATCAACTCGCATCGCGAGCTGGAGAAGCTGGTCATGACCGGCCGCCAGCAGCGCATCAAGGAAATGCTCTCCGGCCCTTACGGCGATCTCGTCCACGAGGGCCAGCACCTGGATCCGGTCTGCCGCGACATCGAGGCGCTGTTCGAAGCTTCGCAGGCGCGCGTGACCGGTGAAGTGACCGTGCAGTATCGGCCCGGCAATGCGTTCGTCGCCGGCGTCACCTCGCCCTACTCGCTGATGACGGCGTCGAAGGGCGTGTATGGCGAAGCGGCGGGCGAATGGACCGCGGCCGATGCGCTCGGGTTTTCCAAGATGGTCGGGTTGCCCGGCATGTTCTGGGCGAGGGCGGGCCAGCAGCAATGAGTGCAGTCATCGCGTTTCCACAAGTCTCCACTATGGTTGCAAACATGAAGACGGTGCTTGTCGACAAGATCGCTTCCATCACCCAGGCGCTCAACCTGGGCCATGAGCTGCGCGTCGCTACCACGGACATCCCGTGCGAGGAAGGCGTGGTGCTGGTCGTCGAGATCCTCAACAACAAGTCGACGTACAACACGCTGGAGCTGACCAGCGGCCGCATGGCGAAGCTCGCCAAGGGCGACGTGATCGTCGGCGCGCTCGGCCATCGCCAGGCGCTGTTCGGCTATTCGGGCCACCTGCCGCAGTCGGTGCAGGCGGGCGACGTCATCCAGGTGCTCAACATCGGCGGCGTGCTCGGCATCGTCGACTCGGTGAACCCGGAGAAGGGCCGGCCGTTCGATGCGCGCGTGCTCGGCGTCGTGCTGCAGTTCCCGTACCTGGGCGAGCGCATCGGCGTGCCGGCGCGCGTCGGCTATCAGCGCCTCGACTACAACGCGACCGTGAACACGCGAAACGTCCCGGTCGTGGCACTCGCCGGCACCTGCATGGAGGCCGGCAAGACCGCAGCGGCCTGCGCCATCGTCGCGCGCATGCGCCATCGCGGACTGAACGTGCATGCGTTCAAGGCGACCGGCGTGTCGCTGCGGCGTGACATCCTCGCGATGGAAGACGCCGGCGCACGACGCAGCATGATCTTCACGGATCTCGGCGTGGTCACGACCACCGCCAAGACCGGCCCGGCGATCACGCGCGCGCTGCTCACTGAGATGTCGCAGGGCGAGCCGGACGTGATCGTGTTCGAGCTCGGCGACGGCATCCTCGGCGCGTACGGCGTCGAGGCGATCCTCTCCTCGCCCGACATCAAGGACGCGCTGTCGTGCGTCGTGCTGTCGGCGAACGATCCGGTCGCGGCGTGGGGCGGCGTCAAGCTGCTGCGCGAGAAGTTCGCCATCGAGCCCGCGGTGGTCACGGGGCCGGCGACGGACAACGCCGTCGGCGTCAACATCATCCGCGATCAGTTCAACGTGCCCGCGTTCAACGCTATCACCGACGGCGCGAAGCTCGGGGATTGCCTCATCGACAAGCTGGGGCTGAAGACCAAGCAGCCGGAGGGAGACGAGTCAGACTGAAGTCTGACCCACAGGACAATGCAGAATCCATCGAAGACTCCTGTCCTCGTGCTCGGCGGCACCGGCTACGTTGCCGGCGACCTGCTGCGGCTGATCGCGGCGCATCCGCAGCTCGAGCTCGAGGGCGTGCTGTCGGACAGCCAGCCCGGCGAGCCGGTCGCGAAGTCGTTCGTGCACCTCGCGCCGATCTATCCGGAGTTGAAGTTCTCGGACCTCGCCTCGATCACGCAGCTCGCCTCGACGCTGCCGCAGGCGGCGATCGTTTCGGCCGCGCCGCACGGCGTGGCCGCGAAGCTCATCGACGAGATCCTCAGCGTCGCCGAAGCCAAAGGCGCTGCGCCGCGCGTTATCGATATTTCCGCCGACTATCGCTACACGACTCCCGGCGCATATGAGGCGGTGTACAAGCATGCCCACGGTGCGCCGGCGCGCATTGCGCAGTTCACGTGCGCAGTGCCGGAGCATCTCGATCGATCGCCGACGCGGCACGTCGCGCATCCCGGATGCTTCGCTACAGCCGTGCTGCTTGCGAGCGTGCCGCTGCTCAAGCTGGAGCTGACGGAACCGCGCCTGTTCGCGGCGGGCATCACCGGGAGCACCGGCTCGGGCCGCACGCCGACTCCCGGCACGCATCATCCGCAGCGTCACAGCGATCTGTACGCGTACAACCCGCTTTCGCATCGGCACACGCCCGAAATCACCGCGCTTGCGCAGGCGGCGAGCGGCGGCATGCCGGCGGAGTTCAACTTCGTGCCGCACTCCGGCCCGTTCGCGCGCGGCATTCACGTCACCGTGCAGGGGCGTGCCGCGCGCGCGATCAAGACGTCGGAGCTGCTCGACGCGCTGCGCGAGTTCTATCGCGGCCGGCCGTTCGTGCGCGTCAGCGCCGAGATGCCGCACGTCAAGGATGTTGCCGGCAGCAACTACGCGTTCGTCAGCGGCGTCGCGAACGGCTCGACGATTGCAGTGATGTGCGTCATCGACAACCTCGTGAAGGGAGCCGCGGGCGGCGCATTGCAGTGGCTGAACCGGCTCTATGGTTTCGACGAGACTGCGGGCCTGACCGCGCCCGCCGCAGGCTGGACATGAGCATGGCAACCGAGAAGGTCGTTTCGATCAGCAAGGGGATGCCGGATCACCTGGCGCCCGTGTTCGCGCAGTTCAACCTGGAAGTGCAGGACGCGAGCGGCGTCTACCTGCACACGCCCGGCGGACGCAAGGTGCTCGATCTCTATGGCGGTCACGCCGTCGCGGCGCTCGGCTATGGACATCCGCGCTGGGTCGAGGCGCTGTCGCAGCAGGCACGCTCGCTCTGCTTTCAGAGCAATGCAGTGCCGCTCGACGTGCGGCGGCGCGCCGCGACGCGGCTCGCCGCATTCTGCGGGCTCGGCCTCGACACCGTCTTCTTCGTCAATTCGGGCGCGGAAGCCAACGAGAATGCGTTGAAGCTCGCCTTCAAGGCGACCGGCGGCACGCAGGTCGTCGCGGTCGAGGGCAGCTTTCACGGGCGCACCGCCGCGGCAGGCGCGATCACCTGGGGCGCGGAGCACAAGTGGTACGGCTTCCCGCGCGCGCCGTTCGAAGTGACGTTCATCAAGCCGACGGACATCGACAAGCTCGGCAGCCTGATCAACGACCGCACGGCTGCCGTGATCGTGGAGCCCGTGCAAGGCGTGGCCGGCGCCGTCGACATGCCGCGCGAGTTCCTGGCGGCGCTGCGCTTCCGCTGCAGCGAGAACGGCTCGATCCTGATCTTCGACGAAGTGCAGTGCGGCGTCGGCCGCACCGGCTATCCGTTTGCCGCGAACATGTACGGCGTGACGCCCGACATCATCACGACTGCGAAGGCGCTCGGCGCGGGCTTCCCGGTGTCGGCGTTGCTGATGGCCGATCACGTCGCGTCGTATCTGAAGACCGACTCGCTCGGCACGACGTTCGGCGGCGGACCGATGGCCTGCACGGTCGTCGAGACCGTCATCGACGTCATCGAGTCGGAGGGCTTGCTGGAGAACGTCCGGCAGCGCTCGGCGCAGATCCGCGAGCACTGCATCGTCGGGCCGGTCGTCGCGACCCAGGGCGCCGGCCTGCTGCTCGGCCTGCGCACTTCGCGACCCGCGAAAGACGTGCAGGCGGAGCTGCTGAAGAACGACATCCTGACGGGCACCAGCGCCGATCCGAACGTGGTGCGCATTCTTGCGCCGTTCACGCTCGGAGAAGAGCACGTGGGGCAGCTGCGGGATGCGTTGAAAAAGATTGGATAACCTTATGAACCGCTTTCTCGACCTGGCCGACTTCCCGCGCGAGCAGATCAAGGACCTGCTCGGCCTCGCCGCACGCCTGCAGCAGCACCCGCAACCGCAGGCGCTCGCCGGCAAGGTGCTCGGGCTGCTGTTCCTGAATCCCTCGCTGCGCACGCTCGCGTCGTTCCAGAGCGCGATGATGCGGCTCGGCGGCACGGCGGTCGTCATCACGCCAGGGCAGGGCACCTGGCAGATGGAGACGCGCTCGGGCGCAATCATGAACGGCGCGGCCGCCGAGCACGTGCGCGAAGCGGTGCCGGTGCTCGCGTCGTATTGCGACGCCATCGGCATCCGCATGTTCGCCGAGGGCCGCAACCTCGCCGCCGATCTCGCCGAGACCGGCTTTCGCATGATGGCGGACCTGTGCAACAAGCCGCTGGTGAACATGGAATCGGCGATGAGCCATCCGTGCCAGGCGCTCGCCGACTGGCACACGCTCGACGAGCTGCGCGTGCCGGAGCGCGGCAAGTTCGTGCTCTCCTGGACCAATCATCCGCGCGCGCTGCCGCTCGCGGTGCCCTCCTCCACCGTGCACATGGCCGCGATGCGCGGCATGGAAGTCGTCGTGCTGCGCCCGGACGGATTCGCGCTGCCCGAGCCGATCATGGAGAAGGCGCGCCAGGCTGCGCAGGCAGCCGGCGGCTCGGTGCACGAGACCACCGACCGCACCGAGGCGCTCGCGGGCGCGCATGTGATCTACGCCAAGGAGTGGGGCTCGCCGCAGCACTACGGCGACAACGAAGCGGACGCGCGGCTGCGCGAGTATCTGAGCGACTGGTGCGTCAAGGACAGCTGGTTCAGGACGGCGGACGACCGCTGCCATTTCATGCATTGCCTGCCGGTGCGCCGCAACGTCGCAGTCGCCGACGAGGTGCTGGACGGCAAGCGCAGCGTCGTCGTGCAGGAAGCGTTCAACCGCATGGTCGTACAGATGGCCGTGTTGTATAGACTGCTGAAAGGTTAGAAAGGACACAAAAGTGCTTCGTACAGATCCTTCGGTTGCCATTCGCGCGCTGCGCAGCGCCGCGCCGTACATCCGCATGTACAAGGGCAAGGTGTTCGTCATCAAGGCGAGCGGCGGCGTGTTCGGCGAAGTGGCCACGACGCGCGCGCTGATCGAGCAGGTGGCGATCCTGCACCAGGTCGGCATTCGCGTCGTGCTGGTGCATGGCGGCGGGCCGCAGCTCACGCAGGTGCAGGAGTCGCTCGGCCTCACGCCGCGCATGGTCGCGGGCCGGCGCGTCACCGACGGCAAGTCGATGGAGGTCACGAGCATGGTGCTCAACGGCCTGGTCAATACACAGATCCTGGGCATCTGTCGCGAGCTGGACATCGCTGCGGTCGGCGTGAGCGGCGTGGCTGCCGGACTGGTGCGCGCCCACAAGCGTCCGCCGGTGAGCGTCGAGGGTGAAGTGGTCGACTACGGCTACGTCGGCGACATCGACCTGATCGACGTGAAGGTGCTGCAGCAGCTGCTCGACGACGGCCTGATGCCGGTCGTGAGCCCGGTGTCCGCCGACGACAACGGCACGCTGTTGAACATCAACGCCGATACGGTCGCCGCCGGCATCGGCGCCGGGCTCAAGGCGGAGAAGCTGATGCTGTGCACCGGCGCGCCCGGCATTCTCGAAGCGGTGGACGATCCCCGCTCGATCGTCTCGTACACCGATCTCGCCGGCCTCGCGCGGCTCAAGGCGCAGGGCAGCCTGAAGGACGGCATGCTGCCGAAAGCCAAGGCGATCGAAGATGCGATCCGCGGCGGCGTGCGCCGCGTGCACGTCACGTCCTACAAGTCGCCGGACAGCATCCTCGCGGAAGTGTTCACGAACGAAGGCACCGGCACGCTGATCGTCGAGAACATCAGCGCGCTGTCGCCCGCCGAGCAGCACGGCTGACATGAGCCGGCTATGGGACAAGGGTGCGGAGCTCGATGAGCGCGTGTTGCGCTACACCGCCGGCGAAGATCACGCGCTCGACAATCGTCTCGTGGCCTATGACGTCCGCGCGTCGATCGCACACGCGCAGATGTTGCACGCGCAGGGATTGCTCGCCGCGGCCGATCTCACCGCGATCACCAATGCGTTGACCGACATCGCAGCAGCGCACGCTCGCGGCGAGTGGCACGTGCAGCTAGAGCAGGAAGATGGGCAGAGCGCGCTGGAGAATCTGCTGGTCGCGCGGATCGGCGAAGCCGGCAAGCGCGTACACCTCGGCCGCTCGCGCAACGACCAGGTGCTCACGGCGCTGCGCCTGTACCTGAAGGATGCGGTCGGCGAGCTGGAGCGCGGAGTCACTGCGGTCACCTCCGCACTCGATGCACTGGCGGCCGCGCAGGGCGCGATCGAGCTGCCCGGCTACACACACATGCAGCAGGCAATGCCGAGCTCGGTTGCGCTGTGGGCGGGCGGTTTCGCGGCCGAGTTGCGCGACGACGCGGAAGGGCTGCGCCAGTGTCAGCGGCGCCTCGACAAGAATCCCCTGGGCTCCGCTGCCGGCTACGGCGTCGCGAATCTGCCGCTCGATCGTCAGCGCACGCGCGCGGCGCTCGACTTCGCAGCAGTGCATGAGCCGGTCACGGCCGTGCAGCTGTCGCGCGGTAAGGCCGAAGCACAGGTGTTGTTCGAGATCGCTCTCGTGATGCAGGACGCCGGCCGGCTCGCGGCAGACCTGCTGCTGTTCTACACGCAGGAATTCTCGTTCGTGGACCTGCCGGACGCGTTCACGACCGGCTCGTCGATCATGCCGCAGAAGCGCAACCCGGACGTGTTCGAGCTGATCCGCGGCCGTACCGCCTCGGCGCAGGCAGCGCTCGGCGAAGTGCTCGGCATCGTTGCCAAGCTGCCGTCCGGCTATCAGCGCGACCTGCAGCTGATCAAGGTGCCGCTGTTCCGCGCCATCGATCTGTGCGGCGATACGCTGGCGATCCTCGCGGCCGCGCTGCCGGGCGTGAAATTCCGCAGCGAAAAGATCCGGCTGGATCCCGCCATCCACGCTGCCGAGGCCGCGAACGAGCTGGTGGTGAAAGAAGGGTTGTCGTTCCGCGAGGCGTACCGCAGAGTCGCCGCGCAATTGAAGAAGTGAGCGCCATGATCTGGTTCCGTCCATACACGCTCGAGCAGGTACCGGTCCACCGCGCGACGCTGCAGCAGCACCTCGGGATCGAGTTCACGGAGATCGGTGCGGACTTCCTGCGCGGCCGCATGCCCGTGGACGATCGCACGCGGCAGCCGTACGGCATCCTGCACGGCGGCGCTTCGGTCGCGCTCGCGGAGACGCTCGGCAGCACGGCGGCCGGTCTCGTGGTCGACCCGGACAAGTACACGGTCTTCGGCCAGGAGATCAACGCCAATCACGTGCGCGCCGTCAGCGAAGGCTTCGTGATCGGCACCACGCGCCCGCTGCACCTCGGCCGGCGCAGCCACGTCTGGGAAATCCGCATCGCCGACCCGCGCGATCGGCTGGTGTGCATTTCGCGCATCACCATGTTCGTGGCGGAGAAGGGCTGACGCCTGCGGCTGCTATACTTCGGCCATGCTCCGCTGGCCGAAATTCCTGCTATTCGCATGCATTGCGCTGACGACCGCAGCCTGCGGTCTCAAGGGTCCGCTGTATCGGGCCGACGAGCCGCGCGGTGCAAGTGTCCCGCCCTCGTCGGAATCCGCCGGCAGCAGCGGCACGCGTAAGAAAGACACCACTGCCCCGACGGCGCCCGGCCAGCAGACCGAGCCACCCGTCTCGCCGCCGGATCCCGATCGACCGGTCGTACCGCCGGATCGTTGATGAACGCGCGGCGCAAGCTCGTCCTCGTCGACGGCTCAGGCTATTTGTATCGCGCGTTCCACGCGCTGCCGCCGCTCGCGAACTCGCGCGGCGAGCCGACCGGCGCCGTGCTCGGCGTGGTCAACATGCTCAACAAGCTGTGCCGCGAGGAGTCGCCTGAGCTGATCGCGGTGGTGTTCGACGCGCCCGGCCGCACGTTTCGCGACGAGCTGTTCGAGCAGTACAAGGCGACGCGTACGCCGATGCCCGACGACCTGCGCGCGCAGCTGCAGCCGCTGCTCGACTGCGTCGAGGCGATGGGACTGCCGATGCTGCGCATCGCGGGCGTGGAAGCGGACGACGTGATCGGCACGCTCGCGAAGCAGGCGAACGCGCAGGACATCGACGTGCTGATCTCGACCGGCGACAAGGACATGGCGCAGCTGGTCACCGATCGCATCACGCTGGTGAACACGATGTTCGACTCGCGCCTGGATCGCGACGGCGTGAAGGCCAAGTTCGGCGTCTGGCCGGAGCAGGTGATGGATTACCTGGCGCTCATCGGCGATGACATCGACAACATTCCCGGCATCGACAAGGTCGGGCCGAAAACCGCTGCGAAGTGGCTGAACGAGTACGGCTCGCTCGACAAGCTGGTGGAGAACGCTGCGTCCGTCAGCGGCAAGGTCGGCGACAACCTGCGCGCTGGTCTGCAGACCCTGGAGCTGTCGCGCAAGCTCGCGACGATCGACTCGAATCTCGAGCTGAACTGCGAGCTCGAATCGCTGGTGCGCCGCGAGCCGGACAAGAACCGCCTGCGCGAGCTGTACACGCGGCTGGAGTTTCGTGCACTGCTGCGTCAGATCGAGGGCGGCGCGGCGGCCAGCGGCGCGCCTCTGACGCCGCCCCCAGCAGTCGAATCCGCTGCCGCCGCAGCTCGACCGCCGACGAACTACGAAACGATCCTGACGTTGCCGGATCTGCAACGCTGGATCGAGCGGTTGCAGTCGGCAGAGTTGATCGCGCTGCACGTCGAGACTGCGTCGCTCGACTACATGGAGGCGGAGATCATCGGCCTGGCGTTCAGCATAGAGCCCGGCACCGCCGCATACGTGCCGCTCGCGCACGACTATGCCGGTGCGCCGGCGCAGCTATCGGCCGAAGCGGTCCTGCACGCGCTGCAGCCGCTGCTCGAGAACGAGCAGCTCGCGAAGATCGGCCATCATCTGAAGTACGGCGCGCATGCGTTCAAGCGCAAGGGCATCGAGCTGCGCGGCATGCGCTTCGACTCGATGCTGGAGTCGTACGTCTGGAACAGCACGGCGACGCGCCACGAGGTCGACGCCGTGGTGCGGCGCTATCTCGGCTTCGATCCGATCCATTACGAGGACATCACCGGCCGCGGCGCCAAGCAGATTCCGTTCAGCCAGGTCGCGATCGACACTGCCACGAAGTACGGCGCGGAGAACGCCGACATCGTCCTGCAGCTGCATCGCGTGCTGTGGACCAACATCTCCGGCGTGCCGCAGCTGCAGTCGCTGTACGAGCAGATCGAGCAGCCGCTCGTGCCCGTGCTGTATCGGATGGAACAGGCCGGCGTGCTGATCGACGGCGAGCTGCTGCGCCAGCAGAGCCTCGAGCTGGCGCGGCACATGCGCGAGATCGAAGCCGGTGCGCATGCCGCCGCGGGCGGTCCGTTCTCGCTCGATTCGCCGAAGCAGCTGCAGGATGTCCTCTACGGCAAGCTCGGCCTGCCGGTGCTTGCCAAGACGGCGACCGGTCAGCCCTCGACGGCGGAGAGCGTGCTGGAGGAGCTGGCGGAAAAAGGCCACGAGCTGCCGCGGCTGATTCTCGACTATCGCGGCTTCGCGAAGCTCAAGTCCACGTATACGGACAAGCTGCCGCAACAGATCAACCGCACCACGCAGCGCGTGCACACGTGCTATCACCAGGCTGTCGCTGCCACGGGCCGGCTCTCGTCGATGGAGCCGAACCTGCAGAACATCCCGATCCGCACGCCCGAAGGCCGGCGCATCCGCCAGGCCTTTGTCGCGCCGCCCGGCTGGTGCATCGTCGCGGCCGACTACTCGCAGATCGAGCTGCGCATCATGGCGCACCTGTCGGGCGACGAGGGCCTGCTGAACGCGTTCGCCGAGGAGCGCGACATCCACCAGGCAACCGCCGCGGAAGTGTTCGGGTTGCACCTCGACCATGTCAGCGACGACCAGCGGCGCACCGCCAAGATGATCAACTTCGGTCTCATCTACGGCATGTCGGCGTTCGGTCTCGCGTCGCGGCTCGGCATCGAGCGCAGCGAAGCGCGGCGTTACGTGGACCTGTATTTCGAGCGCTATCCAGGCGTGCGGCGCTACATGGACGAGACTCGCCAGCAGGCGCGCGAGCGCGGTTACGTCGAAACCGTGTTCGGCCGCCGGCTCTATCTCAACGACATCGCGTCACGCAACGCGGCGCTGCGCCAGGGCGCGGAGCGTGCCGCGATCAACGCGCCGATGCAGGGCACGGCCGCGGACATCATCAAGCGCGCCATGATCGAGGTCGATCGCTGGCTGAGCACGTCACGCATTCCGGCGCGCCTGATCATGCAGGTGCACGACGAGCTGGTGTTCGAGGTGCAGCGCGAGGCTGCCGATGAGCTGATGGGTCGGGCGCGCGAGCTGATGAGCGGCGCCGCGCAGCTGCGCACCTCGCTCAAAGTCGACGTCGGCTCGGGTACCAACTGGGACGAAGCTCACTGATTCCTTCTCACGGAGATCCTGCATGCGTAAAGCAATCGTGTTGGCCGCCCTGCTCGCCCTGCCGGCGCTGCCCGCCGCAGCGGCCGACAACGGCTTCTACCTCGGCGCCTCGGTCGGCCAGGCGAACCTGAAGATCGACGACCTGACCAACAACGTATTTCCGGACGACGATTTCAACAGCGACGACACCGCGTTCAAGCTGATCGCCGGCATCCGCCCGCTCGACTGGCTCGGCGTCGAAGCGGCTTACGTGAACTTCGGCAAGCCCGAGGACACCGTGTTCGACAACAGCGCGCTCAGACAGAAGCTCAAGGCCGACGGCGACGGCATTTCGGCATTCGCGGTCGGTTTCCTGGCGACCGGCCCGGTCGACCTGTTCGCCAAGGTCGGCCTGATCTCCTGGGACAGCAAGATCTCGGGGAGCTTCGACGACGACGGCACCGATCTGGCCTACGGCGTCGGCGCGCAGTTCCGCCTGCTCAGCCTCGCGGTGCGCGCCGAGTACGAGAAGTTCGACATTTCCGACGTCGACCTGGACATGATTTCCGTCGGCGTCACTTATACGTTCCTGTAATCGGCAGATTCCGTTAACGACGGGTTTTACCGCTCAGCCGCCGGCGCCGCTGTTGTCGATGTGCAACGGCGGCGCTGCATGCGGCGCGGTTGCTGGCTTTGGCCGCGGCGCTCGCCGCAACGCTCCCGCGTCGCGATCAAGCGACTGAATCATGAATGTTTCTTCACGTTCGCCGGGCCGATATCGCCGGGAACTTTAGCGGAACGCAGACGTCTCAACCTTCGAGCGTCGGCCAGGACGCTCCCGTTCGCTGACCTCCCTGAGTGAACGGTAGCCCGGTCCATCCCCATGCCGGGTAACACTGTCCCGGTGACTCTTCGGAGTCACCGGGCTTTTTTTTGCAGCATCGCCAGGACCTCGCGGCGCGCATCGTCGACGCCCGCCTTGGTCACTGCGGAAAACAACTGGACGCTGGCGACACCGTCGACGCTCGCGCGAACCTGCTTCAGCACTGTGGTCGATTCTCCGCGGCTCAGCTTGTCGGCCTTGGTCAGCAGCACGTGCACAGCGAGCTCGTGGCCGCGGCTCCAGTCGAGCATCTGCACGTCGAAGTCGGTGAGCGGCCGGCGCGCGTCCATCACGATCACCAGGCCGACAAGTGACGCGCGGCCTTCCACATAGCGTTGCAGCAGCTCCTGCCAGTGGTCCTTGATGCGCTCCGGCACCTTGGCATAGCCGTAGCCCGGCAGGTCGACCAGGCGCTGCTCGCCCGTGAGACCGAAGAAGTTGATCAGCTGGGTGCGGCCGGGCGTCTTGCTGGTGCGCGCCAGGTCCTTGCGGCCCGCGATGGCGTTCAGCGCGCTCGATTTGCCCGCGTTGGAGCGGCCGGCGAATGCGACCTCGGCGCCCGCGTCCGGCGGAAACTGGTGCGGCTGCCAGGCGCTGCTGATGAAGTGGGCGGCGGGGAACTGCGGCATTCCTGCGGTTCGGGGTCGGGAGGCGTTGCGGGGCCGCTAGTGTACAATTCCGCGCCTTTTGCAGCGCCGTGGAGTCCCGAATGAAGAACAAGGTTTCGGCAGTTGCCGCCAGCGTCGGCGCGGTGGCCGCGTTGGCCGGCCTGTGCATGAGCACGGCCGCGAGCGCCGCCGGCTCGGCCGACGAAGGCCAGTCCAAGTCCACTGCGTGCATCGCCTGTCACGGCCCGAACGGCAACAGCTCGAATCCCGAATGGCCGAACCTCGCCGGCCAGCACGCGCCGTACATCCTCAAGCAGCTGCAGGCCTTCAAGGGCGGCGCACGCAAGAATCCCCTGATGACGCCCATGGCGATGGGCCTGTCGGACGACGACATGGAGGACCTCGCGGCGTTCTTCTCGACGCAGAAGCCCGCGTCGACCCTGGAAGCCGACGCCGGCAAGCTGGCAGTCGGCCAGCGTGTCTATCGCAGCGGCGACGCCAAGACCGGCGCGCCGGCGTGCGCTGCGTGCCACGGTCCCACGGGCAGCGGCAATCCGCCGGCCGGCTATCCGGAGCTGCGCGGCCAGCATGCGACGTATGTCGCTGCACAGCTGCGCGCGTATCGCGCTGGCACGCGCCAGACCGATCCCAATCAAGTGATGCGCAACGTCGCAGGCACGATGTCCGACGAGCAGATCGACGCTGTCGCTTCGTACGTTCAGGGTCTGCGCTGACCTTTCTGGAAATCCGACGCATGAACAAGCTCATCTCCGCCTTGCTGCTGACCCTCACGTTCGCAGCGTCGAGCGGCTGCGGTAAACAACAACAGAACGCTGCTGCAGAACAGCCTGCCGCTGCACAGTCCGCCGCGCCGCAGTCCGCTACTCCGCAAAGCCCAGCCACGGCAGATGCCGCTGCACCGGCTGCAACAGCAGAGTCATCGCCAGCAGCGCCGACGGAAACTGTGAGCGAGACCGAAGACGCCCCTGAGTCGGCCGAGCCTGCGCCGAGCGGTGTGCAGCCGTCGCTGAAGCTCGCTGCGGCAACCGCCGGCGCGCCGACGTCCGAGCGGTTCAAGGAGGGAACGAACTATCGCAAGGTCGTGCCCGCGCAGCCCACGGCCGCGGCGCCGGGCAAGGTCGAGGTTCTCGAAGTGTTCTGGTACGGCTGCGCTCATTGCTTTGCGCTCGATCCGGCGCTCGAGTCCTGGCGCAGCAAGAGCAAGCCGCAGTACGTCGAGTTCGTGCGCATCCCGGCGATGTGGAACGACGGCACGCGCATGCACGCGCGGCTGTTCTACACCGCCGAGGCGCTCGGCAAGCTGGAAGCGCTGCACACGCAGATGTTCCGCGAGATCCACGTCAACGGCGATCCGCTGAACACGGTCGAGCAGATGACGGCGTTCTTCAAGAAACAGGGCGTCAGCCCCGACGCGTTCCAGAAGGCGTTCTCGTCCTTCGCGGTCGAGTCGAAGCTGCAGCGCGCGGATTTCCTCAACCGGCGCTATCGCATCAATTCCGTGCCGACGTTCGTCGTCAACGGCAAGTACGTCACCGACGTCGGCCAGGCCGGCAGCGAGCAGCAGCTGTTCGCGCTGCTCCAGGAGCTCGCCGCGCATGAGCACGGCGGCTGAGCGCAAGCGCCGCTCGCAGCGTCCAGCGGCATGCTGAACATCTTCTTCCAGCAGCCGCAGGGCCTGGCGCGCACCACGGCGGGCTCGCCGCCGAAGATTCCGGAGGACGCGATCTGGGTCGACCTGCTGGAGCCGACGCCGGATGAGGAAAAGCTGGTCGAGCGCGAGCTCGGCATCGACGTGCCGACGCGCGAGGAAATGAAGGAGATCGAGACCTCCAACCGGCTGTACGAGGACAACGGCGCGCTGTACATGACCACCACGGTCGCCGCGCAGCTCGACACCGACCGCCCGGTGAGCATGGCGGTGACGTTCATCCTCGCCGGCTCGCGCCTGGTGACGAACCGCTATCTCGACACCAAGCCGTTCCAGCAGTTCATCGCCTACGCCGAGAAGCACCCCGCCGCGTGCACCAGCCCGCTGGCACTGCTCGCGGGCATCGTGGAAGCGTTCACCGAGCGCATCGCCGACGTGCTGGAGCGCGTCGGCGGCGATCTCGACAATCTCTCCGGCAACATCTTCGCGCAGCGCGGCAACGGCACGCCGGACAGCCGCGACCTGCGCCGCATGATCGAGCGCATCGGCTTCAACGGCGAGCTCAACTCGAAGTCGCGCGAGAGCCTGGTCAGCCTGGGCCGGCTGCTGATGTTCGTGCAGCAGTCCGCGCCGATGACCGGCGAGCAGCGCGACCGTTTCCACTCGATCAGCCGCGACGTCACCTCGCTGTCCGACCACGCCAGCTTCCTCGGCACCAAGACCTCGTTCCTGCTGGAGGCGACGCTCGGCCTGATCAACATCGAGCAGAACAACATCATCAAGATCTTCTCGGTCGTCGCCGTGATGCTGATGCCGCCGACCCTGGTCGCCAGCATCTACGGCATGAACTTCCATTTCATGCCCGAGCTCAGCTGGCACGGCGGCTACCCGTTCGCGCTGCTGCTGATGCTCGTCTCGGGGCTCGTTCCGTACCTGTTCTTCCGTCGGCGGGGGTGGCTATAGATGGCGCACGCGATCACCAGCATGGCGCTGTTCTGCGATTTCGAGAACATCGCGCTCGGCGTGCGCGACGCGAAATACGCGAAGTTCGACATCGACCGCGTGCTGGAGCGCCTGCTGCTCAAGGGCAGCATCGTGGTGAAGAAGGCGTACTGCGACTGGGAGCGCTACCGCGAGTTCAAGGCGCCGATGCACGAAGCGTCGTTCGAGCTCATCGAGATCCCGCACGTGCGCATCTCCGGCAAGAACTCCGCCGACATCCGCATGGTCGTCGACGCGCTCGACCTGTGCTACACCAAGGAGCACGTCGACACGTTCGTGATCATCAGCGGCGACTCCGATTTCTCGCCGCTGGTCAGCAAGCTGCGCGAGAACAACAAGACGGTGATCGGCGTCGGCGTCAAGAGCTCGACTTCCGACCTGCTGATCGCCAACTGCGACGAGTTCATCTACTACGACGACCTGGTGCGGCAGGACGAGCGCAAGAAGCAGCAGCGCACGCGGCGCAAGCCGGCGAAGCCGGCGGCCGAAGCCGCCAGGGAGCCGCAACCGAAGGCAGAAAAGAGCGAAGAGGATCGCAAGCAGGAGGCGTTCGATCTGCTGCTCGACACCATCGATGCGCTCGCCGAGGAGCGCGACCAGGACGAGAAGATCTGGGGCTCGATGGTCAAGCAGGCGTTGAAGCGTCGTAATCCGGGCTTCAACGAGAGCTACTTCGGCTTCCGCACCTTCAGCGACCTGCTGGAGGAGGCGCAACAGAGAAAGCTGCTGACGCTGGAGCCGGACCAGAAGTCGGGTGGCTACGTGATCAAGAAGGCGGCCGGGTGACCATCTCCAGATCCGCGATCAGCGGCAGGTGATCCGACCCCAGCCCCGGGCCCACGCGCACGTCCGTGCTGCGCCAGTGGCGCGATGCCCAGCAGTGATCGATGCGGATGCCGAGCGGCGGGAACTGCGCGGGCCACGAAGGTGCGAGGCCGTGACCGGCAGCGCAGTCATTCAGGCCGGAGCGCGCCAGCGCCGTTTGAAAGTGGCTGGACCACGGTGTGCTGTTGAAATCGCCCGCGACGATCAGCGGCTCCGACCGCCCTGCAGCAAACTCCGCGATGCCCGCGAGCTCGCCGTTGCGCAGCCGTGAGTTCGTCGGACCGAGCGGCCAGTGCAGGTGTACGCCCAGCACGGTGACTTGCTTGCCCTTCCAATCCAGCGTCACTCGTGCGGCCCGCGACGGAGTGTCGGTCAGTGCCAGCGATTCCGCCGCAACGATCGGCCAGCGAGCGAAGACGATCGCGCCATAGTGACGCGCCTCGTTGAACACGTGCGGATACGACGGCAGGTACTCGCCGAGCCGCATGCCTTCCTCGCGCTTGAGCTCTTCCAGCACGATGACGTCCGGCTGCATCTGCTCGAGAAAGCGCCCGATGGCGGCGTAGTCGTGATTGCGAAACCAGGTATTGAAGGCGACCACCCGGAACTTGTCGGTGTCCGCTGCAGCGCGGGCAGTCTGCACCCCCATGTAGCTGACGATCGGAACCGCCCCCAGCAGCGCGCCGGCGATCGACGCCGCGCCGAGCAGCGGCGCCCGCAGCGCGAACAGCAGGATCGCGACGATCAGGAACAGCAGCGTGTACTGCACACGGAAGTGTGCGAACAGATCCAGCAGCCACACGTAGCGACCCAGTAGCGCGGCCAGCAACGCGCACCAGAGCGCAATCAGGCTCGCGACCGCTAGACGCCGGCGGAGCACGGAAGTGCGTTACATCATGGCCTTCGCCGGCATCCGCCAGCGTTGGCTCGCGGCTCGGCCCGACGCGTAGTACAGCTCGACGCGGCGCACACCCTTCACACGGCGCGTGGAACGCCGCACTTCGCGCAGCAGCCGCAGCAACAACTGCTCGCCGGCGCGCCCGCCGCCGCTGGCAAACTCCGCGTCGATGCTCAGGTGCATCACGGTCACGTGCTCCACATCCTGACGCGTATAGACCGCTACACCGACCGGGCGACCGGTCCTCGCGTCCAGGGCGAACAGGGACTGCACGTCCGCCATGCCCTTCATGTAGATGCGCAGCCGGTCGCGATCCGCGACGATCTCCGGCGCGCCGAACTTCTCGATGGCGTTGGCGATGCAATCGCTGACGCGTCCCTGGCACGAATTGAAGAACACCAGCCTCTCGAGCGCGGCGCGCTGCGCAACGGGCACATATGATTTGAATTCTGTCGTTGCGCTCATGAGCTCCCTTTCCGCCACGCCGGGGTCTGGGTGTGCCGGCCGATAATGATCGGGCCGGCCAGGGTTGTCGAGCGAGAAAACGCCGGTCCGGTCGCGTACCTGCCGGCAAAAGCGTCGAATGGCGCCGTGTGTCGCGAAAACACTGCAGGACGTGTCACGGCCGGGGCCAGACTTGGAATCAACGTGTTACGGGCTCCCGACGCAGTGCCGCGGCGGCATCCGGAAGAGGACTGTTGCAGGCGTGTCACAACACTCGGTCGTTCGATGACAGGCTATTTCGCAGCATGGATGCAGTAAGACGGCAGCTTGTGCCGAAACCGGTCTTTCCAGCACTTTCCACCCCGCCGAAGCGCCGCTTCGACTGCGCGAAACTTTGAACTGGCGCATGTTTTCGTGCTTAAAAAACGGGAACTGGTTCGAGCGGCGCCAGAACGCTTATTGTCAGATAACGCCACAGTTGTAAGCCGGGGCGACACCTGCTCGCGTCGCCGAGAACGGCGCGTGGCATCGCACAGGGGAACAGTTCATGGGCATTCTGGATCTGGGTCGGTACAAGGGAATCGTCTTCGCGATCACCGGCTTCCTGGTGTTCATAGCGATCATTCTCGCGGTGAACCACGGCAAGGCCGGACAGTTCTCCGACGATGTCTCCGCCGTGAAGTTTCTCGCCGAGCAGCGCGAGCAGCCGGCGGCCGTCTACACCGCCGGCGTCGACCTCGCCGCGCGCCTCAAGAACGGCCAGAGCATCGACGGGCCGCTCGAAGCACTGCGCAAGGCCGCCAAGTCGTACGACACGGCGCTCAGCAGTCTGGCGAACGGCGGCATGATCACCGACAGCACCGGGAACGTGTTCATCGTCCCGGCGCTGACGAGCACCGAATCGCAGAGCGCGCTCGCCAAGGGCAAGAAGCTCTGGGACACGTACAAGGCCAAGCTCGACCCGGTGCTGCGCTTCTCCGGCTCGCCGTACGCTGCCCCCGAGTCCGCTGCTCCGGCGGCGAAGAACGGCGCACCCGAAGCGTCGCCGGTGCCGCTCAGCCCGCGCGGCCGACGCCTGCAGTCGGCCTTGCAGGACCTGGATCAGTACGGCGCGAGCACGCATCCCGAGCTCGGCAAAGTGATGGTGGATCTGACTGCGCAGGTAGAAGCCGGCAGCCGCGCCCGCTCCAACACGCTGCGCACGGTGCAGGTGTTCGGCATGGTCGCCGCCGTGCTGCTGCTGGGCGCGATCTTCTTCTACTTCGCGCGCAACCTGCGCAAGGAAGAGGCAGTCGCGAACCGCCAGCGCAAGGAGACCGCGGACATCCTGCGCACGGTGAACGAAGGTCTGTTCCTGCTCGACAAGGATCTCAAGGTCGGCAGCGAGCGCTCGCTCGCGCTCAACAACATCTTCCGGCGCGAGGACTTCGGCGGCTTCACCTTCGACCAGCTGCTGAAGGAGATCGTGCCGGAGAAGACGCTCAGGACCGCAATGGACTACGTGGCGCTGCTGTGGGGCGAGCGCGTCAACGAGAAGCTGGTCAAGACCATCAATCCGCTCAACGAAGTCGAGGTGCACTTCGACAACGCCGCCGGCGGCTTCGACACGCACTTCCTCGAGTTCGATTTCAACCGCGTCAAATCCGAAGGCTCGCTGTCGCACCTGCTGGTGACCGTCAACGACGTCACCAAGCGCGTCATGCTGTCGCGCGAGCTGCAGGAGTCGCAGGAGAAGGCGCAAGCGCAGCTCGACCTGCTGCTGCGCATCCTGCACGTCGAGCCCGACAGCCTCACCGGCTTCCTCACCGACGCCGACGTGTCGCTGAAGATGGTCAACTCGATCCTCAAGGAGCCGGCGCGCGAAGAGTCGGCGTTCCGCGCCAAGATCGACGGCATCTACCGCCAGGTGCATGCGGTCAAGGGCGAGGCCGCGGCGCTCGGCCTCAAGACGGTCGAGCAGCGCGCGCACGCGTTCGAAGAAGCGCTCAGCGACCTGAAGAGCCGCCAGTCGCTGTCGGGCAGCGACTTCCTGCCGCTGGTCGTGAAGCTCGACGATCTGTTCAACCACCTCGCGCAGGTGCGCGAGATGCTCAGCCGCCTCGTCGATCTGCACCAGGCGATCGCCTCGCGCCGCAGCGGTCCGCTCACCGACAGCGCGCCGCAGGTCGAAGCCGAGAAGGTCGATCGCTGGCTCGCCGGCGAAAGCGAAGCGCCGCAGCCCGACAAGACCATGCAGATGCGCGCGCCCGTCATGCCGCAGGCCGAAGAGCCGGCGGAATCCGCAGGCAGCGGACTCGAGCGCACGCTGGCCGATCTCGCGGCCCGTGTCGCGAGCAGCCAGGCGAAGCAAGTCGCTCTGCGCTGCACCGGTCTCGACAACGTTCCGGAAGCGTATCGGCGCGCAGTCAAGGACATCACGATTCAGCTGGTGCGCAACGCGGTCGTGCACGGCATCGAAGAGCCGGGCGAGCGCACGCGCGCGCACAAGTCCGAAGTCGGCACGCTGGCAGTCGAGTTCGCGCCGCGCGAGAGCGAAGGCTACGAGCTGACCGTGCAGGACGACGGCCGCGGGCTGCAGCTCGAGCGCATCAAGGAAGTCGCAGTGGAGCGCGGGCTGATCACGCCGGCGCAGGCTGCGATGCTCGATCCGCGTCAGACGATGGCGCTGATCTTCCGTCCCGGGTTCTCGACCGCCGATCGCGTCACCACCGACGCGGGCCGCGGCGCAGGCATGGACCTCGTTCGCATCCTGGTCGCCGAGCTCGGCGGGCGGGTCGGGCTCGCTTCGGCGGGCGGCAAGTTCTCCAAGTTCAAGATCTGGCTGCCGGCGACCGAGCGCGCCGTGGCCGCCTGAGCGACGTCGCAGCACTGAAGCAGCAAGAACGAAGACTCACGAGGGACGGCAATGGCGCTGGCATCCGCAAAGGCTCAACCGTTGACGAACGGCAAGCTCAAGCTCATGATTTGCGACGATTCGAACATCATCCGGCGCAAGATCGAGCGCGAGCTGCAGATCGATCGTCTGCAGGTCGTAGCAACCGCGGCGAACGGCAAGCAGGCGGTCGAAGCATTCCGCAAAGAGCCCGCAGACGTCGTGACGATGGACCTGACGATGCCGGAGATGGACGGTATCGAATGCGTCGAGAACCTGGTGAAGATCAAGCCCGACGTGCTGATCCTGGTGATCTCCGCACTGTCCGACAAAGCCACCGCAATCGAAGCCTTGAAGAAGGGAGCCAACGGCTTCCTCTGTAAGCCGTTCACGGACCGTCAGCTGACCGAGGCGCTGGAAGAACTGCTGAGGGGCGCCGGCAATGATGACTAAAGTCGAGCTGGAGACCTTCGTCGAAGGAACGACCCACTACTTCGCGACCGCCGCCAATCAGCCCGCGTCCGTCGGCTCGCCGTACATCGTGCAGGAAGGCCGGCCGACGATCCAGGAATTCACCGGCGTCATCAACATCGCCGGCAAGCGCCGCGGCGTCGTGTACTTCACCGCCTCGCGCCCGATGCTCACCGTGATGCTGATGCGCATGGGCGAGACCGAGCTGACGCAGGAGAACATGTGCGACCTGGTCGGCGAGGTGGCGAACACGATTTCCGGCAACGCGCGCCGCGATTTCGGCAAGGACTTCATGATCTCGGTGCCGACGGTCGTGGCCGGCGAGCCCGAGAAGATCGTCACGCCCGACAACATCCGCTCGTTCGTCATTCCCATCAACTGGCGCAGCCACTCCGCGCAACTGGTCGTCTGCCTCGAGTAGGTCGCGCCCGCGCCCGACAACTCCGAGAGAGCGCTGTGCAGAGCACGCGGCACGATCCCACCCTCGCTGCGTTGCAGGCAGGCGCCGGACTTCCGGGACACGTTCTCGATGTCGTGCTGCTCACGTCCGACCCGGGCGTGCTCGCGACCTTGCGCGAGGCCGCCGGTCCGGAGCACGCGATCTGGCACGCCCCTTCCGCAGACACTGCTGTCGACCTGCTGGTCGGCGGACGCTGCAGCATCCTGGTAGCCGATCTCGGCGCGTTGCGTGGCGATGCCGCCAACCTGCTCGACCAGCTGCACTCGCAATTCCCCGAGCTGATCCTGCTGGCGACCGGCCGGCGCGACGAAGAGCACTCGATCGCCTCGCTGGTCAGCGATGGCCGCATCTATCGCTTCCTGCACAAGCCTGTCTCGCCGGCGCGCGCCAATCTGTTCCTGACGGCAGCGACGCGTCGCTATAACGAGCTGCGCAACACCGAGCCCGTCGGGATGACGACGGTCAAGACCATCGCGGCGCGGCCGAACTTCAAGCTGATCGGAGTGGGCGTCGTTGCGGTGTTGATCGCAGCGACAACGGCATTCGTGTTCTGGCAGAGCCGCAAGGCGCTGGAGCCGCCACCGCCGCCACGGCAAGTCGGCACGCTCACGACGCAAGAGCAGATCGCCGACTATCTCGCGCGCGGGCAGATGGCAATCGTGACCGATCGGCTGATCGACCCGCGTGGCAACAACGCAGTGGAATATTTCCGCGGCGTGCTCGCCTTGCAACAGGACAACGCAGACGCGAAAGCTGGATTGCTGCGCGTCGGCGGAGCGCTCGAAGCTCGCGTGGTCGCAGCCCTCGAAGCGCGCAACCCCGCACAAGGTGCGGCCGCGTTGATGACCTTGCAGCGTGCAGTGCCTGAGTACCCGAAGCTCGATCTGCTGCGCGAAGAGCTGCTTGCGCTGTCGCGCAGCACTCGCACACCGATCAGCGTTGCGCCGCCGCCAGTCCAAAGGCCGGTCGCGCGCGCACCTGTGACAGCGCCTGTCGTCGAGGAACCGCCGCAAGCCCAGACCGTCGAGCCCGAGACGAGCCCTGAAGATGCGCCCGCCGATACGCAGGCGCCGGCAGCGCAGGCCGAAGCGCCAGCGGAAGCTCCTGCGACGACAGGTCCGAATGCGAGCGAGCTCGCCGCGATTGCGCGACTGCGCGGCCGCGGCATCTTGCTCGAGCCGCCGGGAAGCAACGCCTACGAGCAGTTGCTGGCGCTGCGCGAGCGATATCCGGATTCGGAAGAGTTACGCACGGAGCAGCAGCAGCTGGCTTTCGCCTTTCTGGAGCGCACGCGCACTGCGCTGGCGGCCGGCGATGTCGACACGGCCCGCACCTTCCTGAGCCGCGCCGACACGCTCGTGCCGAACATGTCGGCAACGAAAGCCTTGCAGGCGCAACTCGCGACGGCGCAGCAACAGCACGACTTTGCGACCAACATCGTGCCCGCGACGCGCCTGAAACGCGTGCGCGAAGTTCCGCCGGCATACCCGCGTGAAGCTGAGCGGCTCGGTATTCGCGGTTGGGTCGACGTCGAATTCACGGTCGCGCCCGACGGCACGACGCAGGATCTCATCGTGCGCAACGCCCAGCCGCAGCGCATGTTCGATCAGGCGGCAGTCGATGCAGTGAAGCGCTGGCGTTTCGAGCCGGTGCTGCGCGACGGCGCTGCTGTCGCGCAACGCACCAACGTGCGGATCCGCTTCGAGCTGCAGTAGGCCGGGCTTCAGCCCGACTGGTTGACCTTCTCGCCGTGCGGCGCGGCGGTTGCACGGCCTGTCTCGAAGCGCCTGCCCAGCCACCACCCGACCAGCGCCCACACCGCCGACACGACTGCGCCGAGCATCGCAACGACCACCGCGCCGAAGCCTGCTGCGGAGATGGCGTTGTTGACCTGCGCTGCGAGCGCATCGGCACCGCGATAGACCGGCACGTCGTTGACGTTCTTGGCCTTGTAACGCGTCTCGTTGTCGAGCGGGCTGTACAGCATCTCGCGCCCTGGCCGCACGAATGCGTACTCGGTCGCGCGACGCAGGACGAATACCACCAGCAGCGTCATCAGGGTGCCGGTCGCAGCAAGCGCCAGGAAGCCCACGACCATCATGAGGGGCACGAGCGTGACGAGTGGAGTGACCCCGAACCGCTTGGCGACGCGGCCCGTGATGAACAGCTGCGAGAGGATCGTCAGGCTCTGCACCACCCAGTCGAGCCGCGCGAAGACACGCGTGCGGTCGGTAGGATCCGCAAATGCGGCTTCGACCAGACGCAGCTGCTCGAAATACAACAGCGTGCTGACCGTGGAGAGCAGCACGACGAACAGCGCGATGCCCAGCAGATACGGCGAGCGCAGCACCAGCGTGAATCCCGCGAAAGGATTGCCGCCGATCGGCCGCTCCGGCGCACGCGCCTCTTCGCGTTGCGGGCGATCGTGCCAGATGCGCAGCAGGACGCGCTGCGCGGCGATGGCGAGCCCGAACAGCACTGCGCCCATGAACAGCACGCCGCTGTTGCCGATGTGCGAGACCGTGAAGTCGTTGGTCAACGGGCCGAGCAGCGCACCGGCCGTGCCGCCTGCTGCAATGACGGGGATCAGCCGCTTGGCCTGCTGGCTCGTCAGCAGCTCCAGCACGAAGCTCCAGAACATCGAGATCAGGAACAGGTTGAGCACGCTGATGAACACGTAGAAGAACTGCCCGACGGCGATGTTCAGCTGCTCGCCGCGCAATGCCACGCCGACGAGCGCGAGCACCAGTGCGACGACCCCGTACGTCGCGGGCAGGAACACCGTGCGCCGGAAGCGCGCCACGATGACGCCGTACAGCGGCACGATGATCAGGGACGCGGCCCAGGTGACGACCCACAGGTCGGCCGTGCGGTCCCGGCCGATGAGCGTGCCGACCGTCTCGCGAATCGGCCGCACCGCGAAGTAGCCGGCCATGACGCAGAAGAACAGGCAGAACGCCGCGACCACTGCAGGCGCCTCGCGGGGCTCGATCGGTGCGAGACGCTGCAGGAGGCGGGCTAGGGGCGAGGCTGGTGGGTTTGCGGCCATACTAAGGGTCTGCTTCGTTTTGTTGTTGACGTCCGCCCGGCGCCGAGCCTCAGTTGCTCGCGCCTTGCGTCTCGACCGTGCCGTATTTCTCCAGCACCGGCTTCACCGATGCGCCATCGCCGACTGCGACGAGCTGCAGCCGGCTCGCGTCGTAGTACTTCTTCGCGACCCGCTGCACGTCGGCCGCAGTGATCGCCTCGACCCGCTGCGGATAGGTGTCCCAGTAATCCGCCGGAAGATTGTAGATCTTCTGTGTTGCAAGATTGCTCACCAACGTCTGCGGCGAATCGAGCGAAAGTGCGAAGCCGCCGATCAGCGCGCGCTTGGCGTTCTTCAGCTCCGCTTCCGGCACCGGCTCGCTGCCGATGCGCTTCAGCTCCGCCGTCAGCTCATGCAGCGCGCCCTCCGTCACCGCCGTGCGCACGTCGGTGCTGGCGAGCATCACTCCCGGGAAGCGCGAGCCGTTGAAGAAGCTGTAGACGCCGTACGTGTAGCCCTTGTCTTCGCGCAGGTTCACGAACAGCCGCGAGGCCGGCCCGCCGCCGAGGATGTGGTTCATCACCAGCACCGCGAAATAGTCGTCGCTGCGCCGCTCGATGCCGAGGCCGCCGAGCCACAGCGATGTCTGCACCGATCCCGGACGATCCACCATCAGCACACGCGCCTTCGCCGGCGCCGTGAGCGGCGGCAGGGAGATCGCGCGCGCTTCGCCCTTGGGCCAGTCGCCGAACGCGCGCTCCAGCTTCTTCACGAGGTCGGCGAGCTTGAAGTCGCCGTACGCGAGCACGATGCCGTTGCTCGGCATGTAGTGCGACTTGTGATACGCGGCGAGGTCCGTGCGCTTCAATCCGCGCAGCACCTGCTCCGGCGGCACGACGTAGCTGCCCGGGTGCTTGCCGTAAACGGCGCGCATGAACTCTTCCTGCGCGACGAAGTTGGGCGTGGCACGCTGTTGCTGCAGCTGCGAGACGAACCGCGACTTGTATTTCTCCAGCTCCGCTTCCGGGAACGCCGGGTTGCGCACGACGTCGGCGGCGATCGCCAGGATCTTGTCGGCGTTCTCGCTCAGGCCGCCGATGCCGATCGAGGTCTCGCCGGAGGACGGCGATGCTGCGGCACTGAAGCTGCCGCCAAGCGTCGCGAGCTGCTCTGCGATCTGGCGGCTGGTGCGTGTTGCAGTTCCCTCGCGCAGCAGCCCGGCCGTCACCATCGCGAGACCATGCTGGTCCGCGGGATCGTCGAGGCCGCCGCCGGTCAGCAACAGCGACAGCGAGAACGTCGGCAGCTTGTGATCCTCGAGCAGCGCGACGCGCAGCCCGTTCGACAGCGTCGCTTCCTGCGCGCGCGGCAGCACGACGCGCAGCGTCTGCGGATTGACCGGCGCCTTGCCCTTGAGCTGCACGCCTTTCAATGAATCGGGCGTGGCCGATTCCGTGCCGGGCGCCTGCGCGCTGCAGAGCCCGGCGCACGCCAGCAGCGCGGCGCCTACGGCGATGATCGGTGATTTCATGCGGTCCTTCCTCACGCGCCCGGTGCGGCTGCCGGCGCAGGCGCGGGATTGGTGACGATCACGGTGCGGCTCTTCGCCTGCAGATATTGTTTCGCGACGCGCTGCACGTCGGCGCGTGTGACTGCATCGAAGCCCGCGAGGCGCGTGTTGATCAGCCCGGGGTCGTTGAACTTGACGGTGAACGAGCCGAGCATCGTCGCGCGCGCTCCGGCTCCGCGGATGCTCTGCAGATAGCCGTAGCGCGTGGTGTTCTTGGCTTTCTCCAGCTCCCACTGCGCGATCGGCTCCTGCTGCAGCCGCTCGATCTCGGCGTAGATCGCAGCTTCGACGTCGTCGGACTTCTTGCCGGGCCGCACGGTCGCGCCGATGTACAGGCCGCCCGGCCCGATGCGCTCGTCGAGGAAGCCGCCGATGCTCACGACCATTTCCTTTTCCTTGTTGAGCGTCTGGTACAGGCGCGAGCTGTCGCCCTGCTGCAGCACCGATGACAGCACGCGCAGCGCGTACTGATCGGGATCGTTGCCGACCGGCGCCTTGTACGCGATCTGCACTTGCGTCAGGCGCGCCAGCGGATCGGTCATCGTCTCGCGCCGCTCGGCCTGCTGCCGCGGCTCGCTCAGGTCCACCGCCGGCGGCTCGGGCTGGCGCGGGATGTCGGCGAAATAGCGGCGGATCAGCGCCAGCGCCTCGTCCGGCTCGAAGTCGCCGACCAGGCTCAGCACGGCGTTGTTGGGCGCGTAGTACGTCTTGAAGAACTGCGCCACGTCCGCGAGGCTCGCCGCGTTCAGATCGTCCATCGAGCCGATCGTCGAATGCTGGTAGGCGAAGTTCGAGTAGAACAGCTCGTCGAAGTGCTCGTCGGCAAGCCCGTAGGGCTGGTTGTCGACGCGCAGCCGGCGCTCCTCCTGCACGGCGTGCCGCTGGTTGTCGAGCTTGGCCTGCGTGATCTCGAGCGAGCGCATGCGGTCCGCTTCGAGGAACAGCGCCAGCTCCAGCTGGTTGGCGGGGAGCGTCTCGAAGTACAGCGTCAGGTCGTTGCTGGTGGTGCCGTTCATCGAGCCGCCGTTGGAGAACACCTGGTAGAAGTGCTCGCCGTCGCCGACGTTGGCCGAGCCCTTGAACATCATGTGCTCGAACAGGTGCGCGAAGCCGGTGCGGCCGGGCCGCTCGTTGCGCGAGCCGACGTCGTAGGCGATGTTCAGCGCGATGACCGGCGCGGTGTGATCTTCGACGAGCTGCACGCGCAGCCCGTTGTCGAGCGTCATGTCCTTGAACTCGACGCGCACGGTGGCCGGCCCTGACTGGGACGGCCTGGCCGGCTCGGACCCGGTTTGCGCGGCGCCGGCCGTGACGGCCGCCGCGAGACAGACGCAGACACCGACGCAAACAGCGCGCTTCATGAGATGACCCACGGCCGCAGAAGGAGCGGCCGAGGATACACGGGAAGGGCGAGCAGCGGTTAGCCGTCGCTAACCGCTCACCGGTGTTTTCCGCTACTGAATGGTCTTGCTGACGACCGTCGAATTAGCGCTCTCTGCACCGCCGCTGCTGTAGGCCCGCACCGTGAAGTACCAGGTGCCGGCGGTCAGGCCGGTCACGACGTACGCCGACAGGCCCGCATTCGCCAGCTCGACCGTCTGGTTCAACGCGCTCGGCGACGTGCCGTACTGGACGCGGAAGCCGGCCAGGTCGGTGAGCGTGGAGCCGTCGACGTTCTGAGTCGGCGGCGTCCACGACAGCGAGGCATTGCCGGTCGTCGGTTGCGCGACCGTGATCGAGAACGCCGCCAGCGCAGCGCTGGCCGTACCGTCGCTCACCGAGATCACGATGTTCGAGTACGCGCCGGCATTGGCGTTGGTCGGCGTACCGGAGAGCCGACCGGTCGTCGTGCTGAATGTCGCCCACGACGGCTTGTTCTGGATGCTGAAGCTCAGCGTGTTGCCGTCGGCGTCCGCTGCACTCGGCTGGAACGTGTAGGCATTGCCCGCAGTGACGCTGGTCGCGGGCGTGCCGCTGATCGTCGGCGCGCGGTTCGGCGCGGCGTTGACCGTGATCGAGAACGCCGCAAGCGAAACGTTCGCCGTGCCGTCGCTGACGGTGATGACGATGCCGCCGAAGGTCCCGACGTTGGCGCTGGTGGGCGTGCCGGAGAGCCGGCCGGTCGTGGTGCTGAACGTCGCCCACGACGGCTTGCTCTGGATGCTGAAGCTCAGCGTGTTGCCGTCGGCGTCCGCTGCGCTCGGCTGGAACGTGTAGGCACTGCCCGCAGTGACGCTGGTCGCCGGCGCGCCGCTGATCGTCGGCGCGCGGTTCGGCGCAGCCTGCACGTTGATCGCGAACGCCGGCAGCGAAGTCGACGCGCGACCGTCGCTCACCGAGATGGCGATGTTGGCGTAGTTACCGATGTTCGCCGTAGCCGGCGTGCCGCTCAGGGTGCCGGTCGAGCTGCTGAACGCCGCCCACACCGGCTTGTTCGCGATCGAGTACGTCAGCGCGTTGTTCTCCGGATCCGACGCCGACGGCGTGAACGAGTAGGCCGTGCCCGCGACGACGCTGCCCGGCGGCGAGCCGCTGATCGTCGGCGCGCCGTTCGGCGTCTCCTGCACGGTGATCGCGAACGCCGGCAGCGACGCCGAGGCGCGCCCGTCGCTCACCGAGATCACGATGTTGCCGAACATGCCGACATTGCTGGCGGCGGGAGTGCCGTTGAGGCGACCGGTCGTGCTGCTGAACGCAGCCCACGTCGGCTTGTTGGCGATCGAGTAGGTCAGCGCATTGTTGTCGGCGTCGGCGGCCGCCGGCGTGAACGAGTATGCGGAGCCCGCGGTCGCAGTGGCGGCCGGAGTGCCGCTGATGGTCGGAGCCTGGTTCGGAACGTCGCGCACCTGGATCGAGAAGGCCGGCAGCGCGGCGCTGTCCGTGCCGTCGTTCACCGAGATCACGATGTTCGCGTACGTGCCGACGTTCGCGGCGACCGGCGTGCCGTTGAGCCGGCCGGTGCGCGAGTTGAAGCTCGCCCACGACGGGCGGTTGGAAATCGCAAAGCGCAGCCGGTCGCCGTCGGCATCGCTCGCGGCGGGCGTGAAGCTGTACGTCTGGTTCATGACCACCGAAGCAGCGGGCACGCCGGAGATCGTCGGCCGCGAGTTCGGCGGCGGCGGCGGCTGGTTGCGCGACTTGGTGTTGATCGTGAACGGGCCGACCGAGCGCTTGTCGCGGCCGTCGCTCACGGTGATGGTTATCTCGGCGCTGTCGCCCACGTCGGCATCGCCGGGCGTGCCGCTGAGCTTGCCGGTCTCGGCATCGAACGTGGCCCACGCGGGCAGGTTCTCGACCGAGAACTCGAGGAAATCGTTGTCGGCGTCGGACGCCTCGGGCACGAACAGGTAGAGCTGGCCTGCTTCGACGCTCGGGTCGGGCGTGCCCATGATCTCGGGCGGTGCGTTCTCGACCGGCGGCGCCGCGGGCGGCGGCTCGGCCGTAGATTGACCGGCAGGCTGCTCGGCGTCCTCTTTCTCTTCCTCGAGACAGCCGGTCAGGGAAAATGCCAGCAGCAACACCAGGGCATGCCGCACCGCCCAGGCTGCGAAACCGATTGCGCTCTTCATTATTGCTCCCACCTGTCGCCAGTTCGTGACGCGGGAAGGTCCGCGCACGCGCGATTACGCAAGGGAGCAGAGCTACAGCCGTGGAGTGCTGATAGCAGGAGAATGACGGCAGGTGTGACGCGCGCGAGCGCGACGCTCCGACCGGCAACCCCGCTATCCTGCGCACTCGCGCTTTCGGACCGGAGGCTTTGCGTCACCGCCTTTCGACGGTTTTGCCCTTGAGTGACCGGGCTTGAGTAAACAACAGCACGCGCCTCGCCGCAATTGTCTCCCGCGACAGACAGGCGCAACGCGTGCAGTTCACATAACCGTAGCGAGCTCGAAGCGCGCATCTGCTGCAGCGAAAGTCGCGTCACTGCACGACTCTCGGCATCACGTTCGAGTTCGCGCTCTCCGCGCCGCTGCGCGTGTACGCGCGCACCGCGAAGTAATACGTGCCCGGCGCGAGATCGTCGACGACGTATGAGCTCATGCCCGCGTTCGCAACTTCGATCGTCTGCGTCAGCTGCGAAGCCGACGTGCCGTACACGATGCGATAGCCCGCGAGATTCGTCAGCGCGGAGCCATCCAGGTTCTGCGTCGGCGGTAACCACTCGAGCGACGCGCTGCCGCGCGAAACATCCGCGACTGTGATCGAGAACGCGCCGAGCGCGGTGCTCGCCTTGCCGTCGCTCACGCTGATCACGATGTTCGCGTAGGTGCCGACGCTCGCGCTCGCGGGCGTGCCGGACAGCTGCCCGGTCGTCGCGTTGAACGACGCCCACGCCGGCCGGTTCGCGATCGAGAATTTCAGCGGGTCGCCATCGCCGTCGGCGGCTTGCGGACGGAACACGTAGGCGCTGCCGGCGTTCACGCTCGGCGCTGCCAGTCCGCTGATCGTCGGCTTCTTGTTGGTCACGGCCGTGACGCGGATCGCGAACGGCGCGAGCGCGGCGCTCGCCTTGCCGTCGCTCACTTCGATCACGATGTTCGAGTACGCGCCGACGTGCGCAGCGCCCGGAGTGCCCGACAGCAAGCCGGTCGTAGTGTTGAACGTGGCCCACGCCGGACGATTGCGAATGCTGAAGCCGAGCGCGTTCTTGTCCGCGTCCGCGGCGACGGGACGGAAGCTGTACGCCTGACCCGCGGTGGCCGCGGTCGGCGGCGTGCCTGTGATCGTCGGTGCGCGATTGGTCGAGCTCGCGACCGTGATCGAGAACGCAGGCAGCGCGACGGAGCGCGCGCCGTCGCTGACGGAAACGCTGATGTTCGCGTACGTGCCCACGCTCGCCGCGCCCGGCGTGCCGGAGAGCTGGCCGGTGAGCTTGTCGAAGCTCGCCCACGCGGGGCAGTTGGCGATGCTGAAGCGCAGCGGGTCGCCGTTCGCGTCGCTCGCGCTGGGAATGAAGCTGTAGAGCTTGCCCGGCGCAACCGACCTGGCGGGCGCGCCGGAGATCACGGGCGGCACGTTGTCGCGATCGCGCGCGCGGACCGAGAACCGCAGCGGCTCGCTGCTGCTCACGCCGTCGCTGACGGAGATGCTGATGTTGTTCCACAACCCCGGCGCGCCCGGCGCGCCGCTGAGGCGGCCGGTGCTCGTCGAGAAGACCGCCCACTGCGGCTTGTTCTGGATCGTGTAGCGCAGCGTCGCGCCTTCCGGATCGGCGCCGCTCGGCTTGAACGAATACTGCTCGCCGACGTACGTGTACGTAGCGGGCTTGCCCGCGATCGTCGGCGCGCGATTGGCTGCATACGCCGGCGTGCTCCATGCAGCAGCCAGCACCATCGAAACCGCAATCCATGCCGGCAGGCGCGCGGCGCCGGCAACATCAACATCGACCATCGAAACTCTCCGTGAGAGCGCTCGTACCTCCAAAGCCAAGCCCGCGGCGTGCGTGTGCGCGCTGCGGGCACTCGTGTCGTGCAAGGGAAGTGGAGCGACGGGAGTCCGTCAGGCCGGCTTCACGCGAGCGTTCCGTCGTGGACGGAGCGTCGCGGTAACCCCGCTATCCGCGCAGCGCTGCGAGAAGCAGCGCATGCGGGGACCGGAGGCTTTGCGTCACCGCCTTGCGACGGTTTTGCCCTTGGTTCGACGCTGCGCAGTGTGCCGGCGTCGTGCAATTGGACATATCGGGCGTCCCCGCATCGACGCGCGGTGGATCGCGGCAAGCTCGTTAGGGTGGAGGATTATGCAGAAGCGATTTCGTGACGGCGGTCACGCTCGACGAGGTCGTCCGCCCGGCTCCCGGGCCGTTCACTCGGGCAGCGTGAAGCCGTGCTGGCGAACCAGGCGCGTGCACGCAGCGACCAGGTGCAGGTCGTAGAGCCGCCCGGCGCCGCGGTTGATCTCATCGATCGCTGCATCCATGCCGGCTGCGGGCCGATACGGACGCGGCGAGCACATCGCTTCGATCGTATCGGCGATCGCCAGGATGCGCGCCTCGACCAGGATCTCTTCGCCTTTCAGGCCGCGCGGATAGCCGCTGCCGTCATAGCGCTCGTGGCTCTGGTAGATGATGTCCGCGATCGGCGCGCCGAAATCGATCTCGGCCAGCAACTGGCAGCCTTCCTCGACGTGCGTGCGCATGAGCGCGAGCTCGGTCTCGGTGAGCGGCGCGGGCTTGGACAGTATCGTGGCAGGCACCGCGACGTTACCGATGTCGTGCAGCAGCGCCGCGACGCGCAGCGCGTGCTGCCGCTCGCCATCGAGACCCGCTTCGCGACCGAGTGCGACGGCGAGCGCAGCGAGACGGCGCGAGGAGCCTGCGGTGTAGGGATCATGCCGCTCGACCATGCGGACCATCGAATCGATCATGCCTTGCAGAGCGACGTCCGTCCGTTGCAGCGAGCCGAGCGTGGCAGCGTGCGCACGCCTCGAGCTCAGCACGCGCCACACGCCATCGGCAAGCACCGCGAGAGCGTGCTGATCGTCTTCACCGTAACCGGCTTCGCGATTGGCGACGCCCAGCACCGCAACTGTTTCGTCGTCCGCGATCATCGGCACAGCGAGATAGCGCTGCAGATCGGGTAATCCATCCTGCTGCGGCTTGCGCGAAAGGTCGTTGCTCGAAGTCGGGTGCCGCGCACGCACGCACTCGGTGAACAGACCCGCGCGCGCGACCGGACGCGGCTCCGCGTTCACCATCGTCGCCGCCGGTTGCGCGAGATCGCGCCACGCGGCCAACGCGATGGTCTTGCGCGCCGGATCCACGAAATACATGAACGCGAGCGGGCTGCCGGTGACTTCGGCGGCCTGGTCGATCACGCGGCGCACGAGCGCCGACTCGTCGAAGTTGCCGGCCTGCTTGAACAGGTCGACGAGGAACTCGGTTTGACGCTGGCCGGCGCGCTGCGCGACGGTGTCGCGCCGACGCTGCGAAATATCGCGGATCAGCACCATGCTTTCGCCCGCGCCCGCCTGCAACACGCCGACGCTGACTTCGACGTCGAGCAGCGAGCCGTCGCGGCAGCGATGCTTGGTCTCGTAGCGACCGCCGCCCTGCACGCGGCCGAGCTGCAGGCGCATCGTCGTCTCGCCCACGCTCTGATCTTCGATCTGCGCGGAGCTCATGGTCAGCAGCTCTTCGCGGCTGTAGCCCGACATGCTGCAGTAGGCTGCGTTGACGTCGAGCAGCTTGCCGTCGCCGGCGAGGATCCAACAGCCGTCGGGAGCAGCTTCGATCAGCGAACGCCCCGCGGAGGCAGACTCGCGCAGCTCGCGCTCGGCGGCCGCGCGCTCGGTCAGGTCGTATGCCGAAACCAGGTCGGCGCTGCGACCGTCGAATTCGATTTCCTGCGAGGCGAGCGCGACCTGCAACGCGCGACCGGCCTTGGTCTGGTGAGCGGCGGCGGCCGCGCCGTCCTCGGCAGTGGGCGCTTCCAGCGCCGAGCCCTTGAGTCCCAGGAATTCCGCGCGGCCGTAACCGTACAGCGCGAGCGCCGCGTCGTTGACGGCGATGAAGCCGCCAGTGGCGCGATCCGCGATCCACATCGGCAGCGGATTCGCTTCGAACACGCGGCGGAAGCGCGCCTCGCCTGCAGCGAGCCGGCCGTTGGTCGCTTCCAGCTCTTCGACCTGCGCGAGCATGCGTGTCTGCGCCTGCTGTGCGCGATCGAGGGCTTCAGCGTGCTTGCGCTGCGCATCTTCGAGCTCGGCCGCGACCTGACGCTGCGCTTCGTCGAGCTTGCGTTGCGCCTCTTCCTGCTTGCGTTGCGCATCGTCGAGATCCGCGACGTGCTTGCGCTGCGCTTCTTCGAGCTCGGTGACATGTTTGCGCTGCGCGGTCTCCAGCTCGGAGACGTGCTTGCGTTGCGCCTTCTCGAGCTCCGCGAGCCGCGCGGCCTTCTCCGCTTCCGCCGCGCGCTGGGCCTTGTCGAGGCCCGGCGTGCGCTGGATCAGCGTTTCCGCGAGCGCAGCCATCGGAGCGGTATTGGCCGTGCCATTGCCGCTGCCGTTCGCCGGCACGTCGTGCAACAGCTCGTCGAGGGCCGACACGAGCGACTCCGGCGGTACCGAGCGCGCGAGGAACCGCTCGGCGCCGAGCTCCAGCGCGAAGCGCTCGTACTTGGGATCGTCATGGCGGCGCGTGTAGAACAGAAAGGGAATCGTCTGCAGCCGCTCGTCCTGCTTCCATTTGCGGCACAGCGCAAAGCCGTCCATGCGCGGCAGCACGATGTCGGAAACGATGGCGTGCGGCGGCTCGCGCCGCGCGGCATCCAGTGCCGCCAGCCCGTTGCCCGACCTGACGACCCGATGACCCCGGCCCGAAAGCAGCTGGTCGAGCGAGCTCAACTCCGCCTCGCGCTCGAACGCAATCAGGATCACACCCATGCCACTCGTCTCCCTCCGCGCTCGCGCAAAAAGCGCATCGCGCGTGTTCTCTGCAAGCGCTCAGAACCGAGCAAGCAGTATGCCGATGAGGGGGTTAATTGGCACGCTTGAGGGGTTTTCTGAGGTGGCAAACAGAGACGCGCATCACGGAAGAGGGAGTGACACCTCTGTCACCTGCTGCTATCGAACTCCTGCGCCATGCGCTCGCGCAGCGCCGCATCCGGCATCGGCCCGAAGCCCGCCTGCAGGTTGTCCTGCATGTGCTCGGCGCGCGAAGTGGCGGGGATCACGCAGGTGACGGCCGGATGCGCCACGATGAACTTCAGGAACAGCTGCGCCCAGCTCGTGCAGCCCAGCTCGGCCGCGTAGCCGGGCAATTTGCGATCGCGCACGCGCGTGAACAACGCGCCTTCCTCGAACGGCCGATTGATCAGCACGGCGACGCCGCGCTCCCGGCAGTACGGCAGCAGCCGCTGCTCGGCGGCACGTGTGCCGATCGAGTAGTTGAACTGCGCGAACTCGAACGGCTGTGCACGCAGCACCGACTCGATCTCGTCGTGCGCGCCGACGGTGTAGTGCGTGATGCCGGCGTAGCGGATCTTGCCCTCGCTCTTGAGCTCCCGCAGCGTCGCCGCGTGAGTGCGCCAGTCGACCAGATTGTGGATCTGCAGCAGGTCCAGGCGCGGCGTCTTCATCACGCGCAGCGAATGCTCGATCTGCGACAGTCCCTTGTCGCGGCCGGTGGTCCACACCTTGGTCGCGTAGAAGGTGGCCGATTGCTTGCCGAGCTGCTGCACCAGCTCGCCGGTCACGCTCTCGGCATTGCCATACATCGGCGAGCTGTCGATCAGGCGCGCGCCAGCGGCATAGAAAACTTCGAGCACGCGCTCGAGCGGCGCACGCTCGGCGCTGCTGCCGCCGACGTCGAACGTATTCCACGTGCCCATGCCGATGACCGGAATGCTCTCGCCGTCGCTGGCAGAAGGGATCTTCCGCCGCAGCATCGTGCGCGGCTCCTGCGTGCCGGTCGGCGCAGCCGCGCCGCCGGCGCCAGTGCTCAGTGCCATGGCGAGAGCTCCAAGAAAGAGTCGGCGGTTCATCGGCTGCGGCGCGTGTCGCTACGGACCCGGGCGGTTGATGCGCGTCCAGTACTGCCCGAGCAGCGCGACCTGCTGGGTGAACTGCTTGAAGTCGATCGGCTTGACGATATAGCTGTTGGCGTGCGCCGCATAGCTGCGCGTCATGTCGGACTCCTGGTCCGAGGACGACATGATGATCACCGGCGTCGGGCGCGTGCGCGGATCGCCCTTGATCTGCGTCAGCACCTCCAGCCCGTCGACCTTCGGCATGTTGAGATCCAGCAGCATGACGTAGGGATTGCCCGGCGGACGCTGCGCGTACACGCCCTTGCGGAACACGAAGTGCAGCGCCGCCTCGCCGTCCTGCACCCACACGACCTGCACGCCGACGCCGCCGATCTCCAGCGCGCGAATCGTCAGCTCGGCGTCGGTTGCGTTGTCGTCGGCAAGCAGGATGAAACCAGCAGGACTCATGAATTACCGCCGAGACTGATGATGAAACCGTATTCCCGCGCGACTTCGCGCATGCGCTCGTACCTGCCGGACTTGCCGCCGTGACCGGCCTCGAAGTTAACGTGCAGCAGCAACGGTTGGTTGCCGGTGTTGGAGCGGCGCAGCTTCGCCATCCACTTCGCCGGCTCGTAGTACTGCACCTGGCTGTCCCACAGGCCGGTGGTCACCAGCATCGCCGGGTAGGCCTGCGCGTGGACGTTGTCGTACGGCGAGTACGACAGCATGTATCGGTAGTCCTGCGGCTCGTGCGGATCGCCCCACTCCTGGTACTCGAGCGTGGTGAGCGGGATCGATTCGTCGAGCATGGTCGTGACGATGTCGACGAACGGCACGTGCGCGATCAGCGCGCGGTATTTCTCGGGCGCGACGTTCGCGATCACGCCCATGAGCAGACCGCCAGCGCTGCCGCCGGCAGCGAACACGCGGCCGCGCGCCCCGTAGCCGCGCGCCACGAGATGGTCCGTGACGTCGACGAAATCGTTGAACGTGTTCCACTTGTGCTGCAGGCGCCCGGCGTCGTACCAGCGCCGGCCGCGCTCCTGGCCGCCGCGGATGTGCGCGATCGCGTAGACGAAGCCGCGGTCGAGCAGCGACAGCCGCGCGGAGCTGAACGCCGGATCGGCGCTCAGGCCATAAGAGCCGTATGCGTACTGGTACAGCGGCGCGGTGCCATCGATGGCTGTGTCCTTGCGGTACACGACGGAGACGGGCACGAGCTCGCCGTCGCGCGCAGGCGCCCACAACAGCTCGCTCGCGTAGCGCGAGGGATCGAAGTCGCCGAGCACGGGCTCGCGCTTGCGCAGCTGACGCTCGCCGCTCGACACATCGTAGTCGTACGTCGTCGCCGGGGTGGTGAGCGAGGTGTACACGTAACGCAGCACTGTCGTTTCCAGCTCCGGGTTGGAGCCGAGCAGCATGGTGTACGTGGGATCGTCCGCGGCGATGTGAAACGTTTCGCCGTTCCAGCGTCGCACGCGGATGCGCAGCAGTCCGGCTGAGCGCTCGTTCACAGCGAGGAACTCGCGGAACACGTCCATCGACTGCACGAACACTTCAGGGTCGTGCGGCAGCACGTCGCGCCATTGCGCACGGTCGCCGCAGTGCTCGAGCGGCGCGACGACGACGCGGAAGTTCTGCGCCAGCCAGTTCGTGCGGATCAGCATGCGCTCGTCGAGATCCTCGACCTGGTACTCGTGATCCGCCGTGCGCGGCACCACGACGGCGAAGCGCAGCGACGGATCGCCGGCGCGCGCGTAGCGCCACTCGGAAGTGGTCGTGCTTTCGGAGCCGATGTACAGATGCCGGTCCGACTTGCTGCGCATCACCACGAGGTCGAAGCTCTCGTCCGGCTCCTCGTACACCAGCCGGTCGGCGCTGACCGGCGTGCCGAGCACGTGCGCGCGCACGCGCCGGCCGAGCAGCGTGACCGGATCTTTCTCGACGTACAGCAGCGTGCGGTCGTCGTCGGCCCAGGCCACGTCGGGCTCGGCGTTCTCGATCACGTCGCCGAGCAGCTCGCCGCTGGCGATGTCCTTGAAGCGGATGCGGAACTGGCGGCGCCCGATCGTATCCTCCGCGTAGGCGAGCAACGTGTTGTCGGGGCTCGCTTCGTAGCCGCCGAGCTGAAAGAACGGCTGCCCGGCCGCGAGCGCGTTGCAGTCGAGCAGCACCGCCTCGGGCGCCTGCGCCGCATCGGCGAGCCTCACTATCACCGGATACTGCGCGCCGCTGACGAAGCGGCTGCTGTACCAGTAGCCGCGATAACGCACCGGCACGCTCGAGTCATCCTCCTTGATGCGGCCGATGATCTCGCCATACACCTTGTCGATGAGCGCCTGCGAGGGCGCCAGCGCGTGGTCCGCATAGGCGGTCTCGGCGCGCAGATACGCGAGCACTTCCGGATCGCTGCGCGTGTCGTCGCGCAGCCAGTAAAACGGATCCTCCCGCGAGCCATGCGGCGCCGTTACGAGGTGCGTACGCACTCCGGCGCGCGGGGCTGCCAGCGGGGACGTGACATTCGGGGGATGCGACACGGAGCCTTCCGGGAACGCCTGCCTGCTATTCGTACGAGCCTGGCCTATATAGCTGGCACGGCCCGGGTCGGTAAATCCGCAGGCCCCCACGGCGCATCGAAATTTTTGCATGCGGCTGCATTCAGCAAATGGCTGCTAGGCAGGCGGGTGAAAACACGCTATCGCCGGCCGCAGGCACGAGGCCGGTGTTTTTGCGCCGCAGTTCACGGCTGCCGACTGGAAAAGGCAGATGCAGTTCTCAGTCATTCCATGTTGCATAAGTAGTATTACCCGGTAAACAGGAAAGCCCCCAAAGGAGGGGTTCTATGGCCAACGCTCAGCACACCCGTACGGCACACGGCACGGCCGACGAGGTCAACCTCGAGTTCGAAGCACATCGCACCGAGGAAGGCCATCATCCCCCGATCCTGGTGCTGAGCCGCGACCCGAATCTGGTCGAAACGGTCAAAAAGGCCGCACCGCGCGGCACTTCGGTCGCACCCGCTGCCGACCTCGATCACGTCGCCGGCAAGCTGTCGGACCTGAAGCCCGGCGTGCTGGTGGCGGACACGGCGAGCACCGCCGACGTCGCCGCGATGGTGGCGCAGCTGACCCAGCATTTCCCCGAGCTCGTGGTGATCGTTGCCGGCAAGCGCGAGGACAGCGCTGCGTTGATGCAGCTGACCGCCACCGGCCGCATCTTCCGTTTCCTGCTGACGCCGCTGTCGCACGGCCAGACGCGCCTGGCGCTGGAAGCCGCGGTCACGCAGCACCAGGACCTGCTCGCGCAGGGCCACCGCATGACCGCCGCGGGCGGCACGACCGGCGGCGAGAAAAAGAACTATGTGGTCACGTACGGCGCGCTCGCGGTCGGCCTGCTGGTCGTCATCGGCGGCATCTGGTTCGGCGTGAACAAGTTTGCCGGCGAGCCGGCGGCGCCGCCGGTTGCGCAACAGGCTGCGCCCGCGGGCCAGCAGGGCGGCGTGCCCGAGAAGCCCGATCCGGTGCAGGCGGAGCTGGCGCTGGCGAAGGAAGCGTTCGGCCAGGGCAAGTACCTGGAGCCGGCCGGCGAGAGCGCACTGGACTACTACCGCAGCGCGCTGGCGCTCGATCCGAACAGCGCCGACGCGAAAGAAGGCATCCGCGACGTCGTCGACAAGATCCTGGAGCGCGCCGAGGCGTCGCTCACTTCCGAGAAGCTGGAGGACGCGAGCCGCAACATCGAGCTGGCGCGCGACATCGATCCTGCGCATCCGCGTCTCGCGTTCCTGGATACGCAGATGGCGCGCGAGCGTGAGCGCATCAAGCTGAGCCAGGCGGCGGACATCAGCAACCGCGTGCGCACGCTGGTCAATCAAGCCAACGACCGCATGCAGAACGGCCGTCTGATCACGCCCGCGAGCGGCAACGCGCGCGACGCGCTGATGGAAGCGCGCCGCCTCGATGCGACCGATCCGAACGTGGTGCAGTCGGTGCGTGACTTCACCGGATTGCTGACCGAGGAAGCGCGCAAGTCCGTCGCGGCAGGCGAAGTCGCGGACGCGCAGAACTACGTGAACGTTGCGCGGCAGATGGGCTCGGGCAGCGCGGCCCTCGCCGCGGTCGAGCGCCAGCTCTCCGACGCGAGCCGCGCGACCGCCGCAGCCACGCAGCGTCGCGCTGCTCCGGCAGCTGCCGCGAGCGACCCGCTGGTCGCTGACATTCGTCAGCGCATCGCCGAAGGCAAGCTGATCGATCCGCCGGGCGACAGCGCACGCGACCTGCTGGTCAATCTGCGCACGTCCGCGCCGACGCGTCCCGAGCTGGAAGACCTGTCGAAGCAGCTGACGACGCGCCTGCTGGATTCGGCCAAGGGCGCAACGGCAGCCAAGCAGTTCCCGCGAGCCGAGCAGCTCGTCGCCGCGGCGCGCGACGTCGGTGCCCGCTACAACGAAGCCGGTGTCGCGCAGGCTGAAAAGGATCTCACCGCCGCGCGCGAGGCGAATCAGCTCGCGACCAACATCGTGTCCGCGAACGCGCTGAAGCGCACGCGCACGGTGCAGCCGGTGTACCCGGAGACTGCGCGCAAGCGCGGCGTCGAGGGTTGGGTCGAGCTCGCTTTCACCGTGACGCCGAACGGCACGGTCGAAGACGTCGAGGTGCGCAACGCGAGCCCGGCGAACGTGTTCGACGAAGCGGCGATGCGCGCGATCCGCGGCTGGCGCTTCGAGCCGGTCGAGCGCAACGGCGAGCGCGTCGCGCAGCGCGCGATGGTGCGGCTGCGGTTCGAGCAGCAGAAGTAACCGACTCGACGATTTTTCACGATGGGGCCCGCCGCTCGCGCGCGCGGGCCCTTATCATTTCCGGCATGACTCCAGTCTGGGATCTCCCCGTCCGCGTCACCCACTGGCTGTTCGTCGCGTGCGTCGCCGTTTCATGGTGGACCGCCGAGCAGCGCGTGATGGAATGGCATCGCTACAGCGGCTACACGATGCTGGGCTTGCTGGTGTTCCGGATCTACTGGGGCCTCGCCGGCAGCTCGACCGCGCGCTTCGCCCGCTTCGTCAGCGGTCCGGGCGACGTGCTGAGACACCTGCGGCTGCGGCGCGAACAGCGTGCACGAGTGGTCGGACACACGCCCCTCGGCAGCTGGAGCGTCGTGACGATGCTGCTCGCCATGGGCACGCAAGTGACGCTGGGATTGTTCGCCACCGACATCGACGGATTGGAATCCGGACCGCTCTCGCACCGGGTGAGCTTCGATGCAGGTCGCACGTTCGCGGAAGCCCACGAGCTGTCGTTCGACGTCTTGATCGCGCTGATCGCGCTGCACGTCGTCGCGGTGCTGTTCTACCTGCTGTACGACCGCAACGATCTCGTGAGCGCGATGCTCAGCGGCCGCAAGCGCATCGAAGGCGAGCCGGCCGGAATGGTGCCCGCGCCGGTGTGGCGCCTGTGGACGGGCGTAGCGCTGGCGACATTCGCTGTCTGGATGATCATCGCCTGACGGCTTTATCGCGGCACGAGGACCAGGCGCGGAGCCGCGCGGCGGTCCTGCTGCTGGTCGCGATGAAAGCCGTTCTCCGGACAGTACGCGAGCTCGCTGAAGCGCTTCTGCAGCGCCGCCGCCTGCTGCGGGTCCGGCGTGACGCGTGGCCGCACCACGCTCGACTGCGTGTCCCTGAGCCTGAACAGCATTGCGAATCCTCCCGTGAGCGGTGCTGCCGTCTATACGCATGACCGGTCGAGATGGATCCGCCGACACGAGGTGTCAGTGGTTTTTAACGGTAACGTAGGTTAAGCGCGCTAGATCCGTGTAGGTCGGACGGAACTGCGGGCTACTTCCAGACGTTCGCCTGCTCTTTGAAGTCCGCGCGCTGCGGCCGCACGACGCAGAAGCGCTGGCCGGTCGGCGCCTGCATCACGCACCAGGTATGCACGCTCGCGACGCGTTTCGCGCCGAGCGCTTCCAGCCGGCGCACTTCGGCTTCGACGTCGTCGGTTTCGATATCGATGTGCACGCGGCTCTCGTGCTCGACCTGCTGCACTTCCACGTGCACTTCCTCCGGCGCCGTCAGCAACTGACGATAGCGCGCGCCGGCCGGCTCGGTGGGCGGCTTGACCTCCAGGCCGAGCGCGGCGCTCCAGAACTGCGCCGCCCGATCGACGTCGTCAGTCTTGCAATCCATGATGAATCCGGCGAGGCGGCTGCGGTGCATGGTGCTGACCTCAGGCGTTGGGGTTGATGCCGCGGCGTGCAGCGTTCAGCGCGCCGAGAATGTCCAGCACGTCGGCGCGTGCCAGGATTTCCGCGGTGTCCTGCGTGACCTTGCGCTGCCAGTTGGCGTGCTCGGTGTCCGTGCCCGGCACGTTGACCGGCTCGGTCATGCCGATCAGGTCCTCGATCTGGATCATCGCTACGTTGGCGTTCGACAGGCCGAGGAACGCGTGCACGGCGCGCGACAGCGCAGCCGAGTACTGCGGCAGCGGCTGATCCGGCGACCAGCGCCACAGGTTCTGCGCGACCAGCGCCAGCAGCAGCTCGCGCCGCTCGGCAGCTCGCGTCGCGTGCGCCTGGGCCTTGAATTCCGGGCTCGGATACAGGTCCAGCTGGTCGCGCAGCGCCAGATCGCCCTCCTCCCACCAGCCGCGCAGCGTCGGCAGATCGTGCGTCGTGACCACTGCCAGCGCAGTCGGCAGGTACGCAGCGGGCGGCTTGAACCTGCCGCTCGACTCCTGCTCGAACAGCAGGACCTTGTAGTGATACGCGCGGTAGTGTTCCATCGCGCGCGTCATCTCTTCGGGCACCGTGCCGAGGTCCTCGCCGATCACCAGGCACGAGTTGCGCACGCTCTCCAGCGCCATGATCGCGATCAGGTCCTCGAGCGGATAGTGCACGTACGTTCCGTCGCGCGACAGCAAGCCGTGCGGCACCCACCACAGCCGATACAGCGACATGACGTGATCGAGGCGCAGCGCCGCGACGTGGCGCATGGTGTTGCGGATCAGCCCGACGAACGGCTGGTAGGACTGCGCGCGCAGCTCGTTCGGATCCTGCGGCGGAATCCCCCAGTCCTGGCCCTTGAGCGCGAGCGCATCGGGCGGCGCGCCGACCGACGCGCCGAGGCGATACAGATGACGGTTCGACCACGTCTCCGAGCCGGCGGAATTCGCGCCCACGGCGACGTCGCCGTACAGTCCCAGCGGCATGCCCAGCTCGCGCGCCGACGCCTGCGCCGCGCGCAATTGCTCTGCCGCGAGCCATTGCAGATACAGAAAATACTCGACGTCCTGCGCGCGCTCGCGCGCGAAGCGATTGACGATCAACGACGACGGATCGCGATAGTCTTCCGGCCAGCTCGGCCAGCCCCAGTACTGCGGCCCCTGCAATCGCAGGTGCGCATCGAGCGCGTCGTAGATCGCGTGCAGGCGCAGCGCTTCGCCTTGCGTTGCCACGAAGTTGCGAAAAGCCTGAGCGCGCTCGGAGCCCGGCTCGAGGTGCCGGCGCCGGAAGCTCGCATACAGCAGCTTCAGGATCTCGAACTTCGCGGCGGCGACGCCTGCGTAGTCGACGTTGGGCGTGGCGCGCAGCTGCTGCAAGGTCTGCTGGAACTCGTCGCTCGCGACGCGCTCGCGTGCTTCGTCGCACTCGGCGAAGTCGGCAACGTCCTCGACGGCGATGTACAGCACGTTGAGGAACTGCCGGTTCGACGGGCTGTACGGGCTGATGTGCGCAGGATTCGCCGGCATCAGCGCGTGCAACGGATTGAGGCCGACGATGCCGCAGCCGAGCGGCGCGGCAAGAGCGATCAGCTCGCGCAGGTCGCGGAAATCTCCCATGCCCCAGTTGCGTTGCGAGCGCAGCGCGTACAGCTGCACGGCGATGCCCCACGCGCGCGTGCCGGCTGCGATCGCCGGCGGCTCGAAGCACTGCGCAGGCGTCACCACCAGGTGCAACTCGCCGTTGAGACCTGTGTCGAGTGCAATCGACGCCGTGTGATAGCCGAGCGGCAGATCCGGGAGCTGCAGCTGATAGCGGCGATAGGCGCGATCCTCGGCGCTGCCTTCCTCGAGCACCGGCAACTTTTCCAGGCGCGCAGCGCCTTTGCGTTGCGCGCCGTCTTCGAGCGTGGCGCGCCATTCGATCCATGTGGCATCGAGGTCGAGTGGAACCGCCACGGGCACGGCGAGCGGTCGACCTTGCTCGATCACGACGACCGGCGGCGCGAGTCGCGTCCAGCGCACTGTCTCGTGCTGATGGATCGCCGCGGCTGCGGACTGCTCGTCCGCGGCGTCGACGCCGATAGCGGCGAGAATCGCCGTCTGCGATTGCACCGACACTTCGCGCGGTTGTGCGCGGTAGTCGAGATACTCGGCTGCCACGCCGTAGCGACGGGCGAGCTCCTGAACTACATTCATCCTCGATCGGCCTGCACTGAGAAGCTGCGTACGCTCAGCGGCGCATCGCCATCCGCGAGCAGCATGCAGGAATGAAACGCGACCACACAGCTCTCGCCGGCGGCCATGCGCCTGCCGAAATCGCTGGCGCGCCAGCGTGCCGTGTCGAACACGACCTGCCACACCGCGTTGGTCTTCGGCGCCGGCAGACGAAAGTCCACGGGCGTGTCGCCCGTGTTGCATAGAAACAGGAGATGCCCGTTCGGGGTTCCATGCGGATCGGCGAAGGCGTGGCCGATCAGCACGCCGAGCGCGCGCGCATTGGCGTCGTGCCAGTCGGCGGCGTTCATCTCGTGACCGAGCGGATGGCGCCAGCTCACGTCCTTGTGCTCGCGATCGAGCTGCCGCGCGCCTTTCAGGAAAGTGTCGCGACGCAGCCCCGGCGCCTGTTTGCGCAGCGTGAGCAATTGCCGGACGAACGCGGTGAGCCAGACGCGGCGCGAGCCCAGCTCCCAGTCGACCCAGCTGGTCTCGTTGTCCTGGCAGTAGGCGTTGTTGTTGCCGCGCTGGGTGCGGCCGAACTCGTCGCCCGCCTGCAGCATCGGCACGCCCTGCGAGACGACCAGCGTCGCGAGCAGGTTGCGGATCTGGCGCTCGCGCAGCTCGTTGACCTGCGGGTCATCGGTGGGACCTTCGACGCCGCAGTTCCAGCTGAGGTTGTGGTTGTGGCCGTCGCGGTTGTTCTCGAGATTCGCCTCGTTGTGCTTCTCGTCGTATGCGGTCGTGTCGTACAGCGTGAAGCCGTCGTGGCACGCGACATAGTTGATGCTCGCCGTCGGCCGCCGCGCGGCGGCGCGGAACAGGTCGCTGGAGCCGGCGAAGCGCTCGGCGAAATTGCCGAGGATGCCCGGGTTGCCGCGCCAGAAGCCGCGCATCGTGTCGCGATACAGGTCGTTCCACTCGGACCAGCCGGCCGGGAAGCGCCCGAGCTGATAGCCCTCCACGCCGATGTCCCACGGCTCCGCGATCAGCTTCACGTAGCGCAACGCAGGCTCCGCAGCCACTTCCTTGAAGAACGGCGCATCGGTGCGGAAACGGCCCTGGTCGCGCCCGAGCGCCGCGGCGAGATCGAAGCGGAAGCCGTCGACGTGCATCTCCTCGACCCAGTAGCGCAGCGCGTCGATGATCAGAGCGCGCATCGCGTGATGATCCATCCAGACGGTGTTGCCGGTGCCGCTGCGATTGACGTATTGCGCCGGCGACTTCGACTCGAGCCAGTAGTACGTGGTGTTGTCGAGGCCGCGCAGGCTGAGCGTCGGGCCGCTCTCGCCGCCCTCGGCCGTGTGATTGAACACCACGTCGAGAATCACTTCGATGCCCGCGGCGTGCAGCGCCTTCACCATCGTCTTGAACTCGCCGACCGCGTCGTCGATCGCGTACTCCGGCGCCGGCGCGAACCACGCCAGCGGGTTGTAGCCCCAGTAGTTGACGAGGTGGCGCTCGACCAGGAATTTCTCGGGGATGAATGCCTGCACGGGCAGCAGCTGCACGGCCGTCACGCCGAGCTGGCGCAGGTGCGCAATCACTTCGGGCCGCGCAAGCCCGAGGTACGAGCCGCGCTCGCGCTCCGGCACCAGCGGGTGCAACTTCGTGAAGCCTTTGACGTGCAGCTCGTAGATGACGGTGTCGCGCCACGGCACCGAGGGCGAGATGTCATCGCCCCAGTCGAACGCCCCGTCGATCACGCGCGCCTTGTAGTTATAAGGAGCACTGTCGGCCGCATCGGGACGATCGCTCTCGCCGTGACCGATCAGCGATGGATGCCACGTGAACCTGCCCGCGAGCGAGCGCGCATACGGATCGAGCAGCAGCTTGTTGCCGTTGAAGCGCAGGCCATGCGGCGGGTCGTACGGGCCGTGCGCGCGCAAGCCGTACACGAGCCCGGGTACGCCGTGCGGCGCCGGCAGAAAGCCGTGCCAGACGTTCTCGGTGCGCTCCGGCAGCGCGAGCCTGCGGATCTCGCGCTCGCCGCTGGCATCGAACAGGCACACCTCGACGCTGGTGGCGCCGCTGGAATACACGGCGAAATTCACGCCCTCGCCGGTCCATGTGGCACCGAGCGGCTCGGGCGAGCCGGGCAGCAATGCTGCGGCATCGAAGTCGACGGGAACTGCGTTCATCCCTGCGATGGTGACAAATTGAGGGGCGAAATGCGAAGTGGGGGAAGGCGAAGAGTCAGGCTGAAGCCTGACCCACAGCCTGACTCATATTCTCTCGAACACCACCACCGCCAGCGGCGGCAGCGTCACCGCGATGCGCGCAGGAAAATCGCGCCAGCCCTCGCTCGCCGCATCGATCTCGCCCTGCTGCGAATAGCCGGAGCCGCCGAACGCCGGCGCGTCGCTGTCGAGGATCTTGCGATAGCGGCCGGCCTGCGGCACGCCGAGCACGTAGTGGTCGCGCGGCACCGGTGTGCAATTGAAAGCGATGACGAGTTGCGTACCGCCTTCGCCAGGCAGCCGCTGTCGCAGAAATGCGAAGACGCTTTCGGCCGCGTTGTCGGGCTCGAGCCAGCGGAATCCGTCCCACGCGTTGTCGCTGCCGTGCAGCTCCGGGTACGTGCGATACAAACGATTCAGCGCGCGATTCCATGCGTGCAGCTGCTGGTGGTGCGGATGCGCGAGCGCGCCCCACGCAAGATCCTCGTAGTCGCGCCATTCGTGCCACTGGCCGAACTCGCCGCCCATGAACATCAGCTTCTTGCCCGGGTGCGCCGCGAGGTAGCCGATCAGCAGGCGATAGTTCGCGAGCTTGCGCCACTCGTCGCCCGGCATCTTGTCGAGCAGCGAGCGCTTGCCGTGCACCACCTCGTCGTGCGACAGCGGCAGGATGAAGTGCTCCGAGAACGCGTACACGAACGAGAACGTGATCAGGTGGTGGTGGTGCTGGCGGTACAGCGGATCGAGCGCCATGTAGCGCAGCGTGTCGTTCATCCAGCCCATGTTCCACTTCAAGTGGAAGCCGAGCCCGCCGAGGTGCACCGGGCGCGTGACGCCGGGAAACGCGGTGGATTCCTCGGCCATCGTCAGCACGCCGGGGAAGTAGTGGCCGATGGTCCAGTTCAGCTGCTTGAGGAAGTCGATCGCTTCGAGATTCTCGCGGCCGCCGTAGCGGTTCGGCGTCCACTCGCCCTGCTTGCGGCCGTAGTCGAGATACAGCATCGAGGCCACCGCGTCGACGCGCAGCCCGTCGACGTGATACTCCTCGATCCAGAACAGCGCATTCGCCACCAGGAAGTTGCGCACCTCGTGGCGGCCGTAGTTGAAGATCTTCGTGCCCCACTCCACGTGCTCGCCGCGGCTCGGATCGGCGTGCTCGTACAGATGTGTGCCGTCGAACTCCGCGAGGCCGTGCGCATCCTTGGGAAAGTGCGCCGGCACCCAGTCCATGAACACGCCGATGCCGGCCTGGTGCAGGCGGTCGACGAAGCGCTTGAAATCGTGCGGCGTGCCGTGACGCGCGGTCGGCGCGAAATGACCGAGCACCTGGTAGCCCCATGAGCCGTCGAACGGATGCTCGGCGACGCCGACCAGCTCGACGTGCGTGTAGCCGAGATCGAGCACGTACGGAATCAGCTGGTCGGCGAGCTCGTCCCACGTCAGGAACGCCGGCTTGCGATGCCAGGAGCGGCGCCACGAGCCGGGATGCACTTCGTAGATGTTGATCGGCGCGCGCAGCGGATCCCAGGTGCCGCGATGCGTCAGCCACTGCGCGTCGTTCCAGTGATAGCCGCCGAGCTGCGCGACGATGGACGCATTGTCGGGCCGCAGCTGCATCTGGAAGCCGTAGGGATCGGCCTTGAGCTGCACGTGGCCGTGCGCGTTGTCGATCTCGAACTTGTAAAGGGCGCCGGGCCCGACGTGCGGCACGAACGTTTCCCACACGCCCCCGCTACGCGCCTGCATGACGTGGCTGCGACCGTTCCAGTGATTGAAGTCGCCGACCACGCTGACGCGGCGTGCGTTGGGCGCCCATACCGCGAAGCGCGTGCCCTGCACGCCGTCGCGCTGCGCCGCGTGCGCGCCGAGCTTGCGCTGGATGTGGTGATGATTGCCCTCACCGAAGAGGTACAAGTCGAAGTCGGTGAGGTCGGAGGAGGACATGGCGCTGATCGCTGCTACAGAACCGGCTTGATCCCCCAGATAGTGTCCGCGTATTCCCGCACGCTGCGATCGCTCGAGAACGGCCCCATGCTCAGGGCGTTGATCACGGAGCGGCGGGTCCACTCGTCCGTGTCGAGGAACAGCGCATCGACGCGCTGCTGCGCGGCTGCGTAGGCGTCGAAATCCGCCAGCACCAGGAAATGTTCCCCGTCGGCGGTGAGCCGGTCGGTGACGGCGCGGGAATCGAAGATGTTCTGCGGCGTGAAGTGGCCGGATTCGAGCAGGTCGATCGCGCGCTTGAGCTCGGCGTTGCCCGCGAGCACCGCTGAGGGCGAGTAGCCTTGCGCGCGGCGCGCCGCGACCTCTTCGGCGGTCATGCCGAAGATGAAGATGTTGTCGGCGCCGACCGCGTCGCGGATCTCGATGTTGGCGCCGTCGAGCGTGCCGATCGTCAGCGCGCCGTTCAGCGAAAGCTTCATGTTGCCGGTGCCCGAAGCTTCCATGCCCGCAGTGGAGATCTGCTGCGACAGGTCCGCCGCCGGCATGATCTCCTGCGCCAGCGACACGTCGTAGTCCGGCAGGAAGCACAGCTTGAGCTTGTGGCCGACGCGCGCATCCGAGTTGATGACGCGCGCGACGTTGTTGATCAGTTTGATGACGGCCTTCGCCATGTGATAGCCGGGCGCGGCCTTGCCGGCGATGATCACCACGCGCGGCACGATCGGCGCCGCGGGATCGTCGAGGATGCGCAGGTAGCGGACCACGACATACAGCAGGTTCAGCAGCTGGCGCTTGTACTCGTGGATGCGCTTGACCTGCACGTCGAACATCGCATCGACGGTCACGTCGACGCCGAGCAGCGTGTGGATCGTCTGCGCCAGCCGCTCCTTGTTGGAGCGCTTGACGGCGCGGAAGCGCTGGCGGAACTCGCCGTCGTCAGCCGCCCATTTCAGCCGTTCGAGATCCTCGAGGTCGTTCTCCCAGGCCGAGCCCAGCTTCTCGGTGAGCAGCGCGGCCAGCTCCGGGTTCGCCTGCTTCAGCCAGCGCCGCACGGCGATGCCGTTGGTGACGTTGATGAAACGGTCCGGCCACAGCTGCGCGAAGTCGGCGAAGATCGTCTCGCGCATCAGCCGCGAATGCAGCTTCGCGACACCGTTGACCCGATGCGAGCCGACCACCGAGAGGTACGCCATGCGCACGCGCCGGTCGCCCTCCTCGTTGATCAGCGACATGCGCCGGCGGCGGTCGAGATCGTTCGGATAGCGGGTGCTGACCAGCTCGAGGAAGTCGCGGTTGATCTGGTAGATGATCTGCAGATGCCGCGGCAGGAGCCGTTCGAAGAACGCGACCGGCCAGGTCTCGAGCGCTTCGGGCAACAGCGTGTGATTGGTGTAGCTGCACACCTGGCACGTCACCTGCCATGCCACGGACCACTGCAGGTCGTAGACGTCGACCAGCAGGCGCATCAGCTCGACGATCGTCAGCGCCGGATGCGTGTCGTTGAGCTGCACCGCCACCGCCTGCGACAGGTCCTTCAGCTGGCGGCGCTCCGACAGGTGCTGCGCGAGCATGTCCTGCAGCGAGGCGCTGACGCAGAAGTACTGCTGCTTGAAGCGCAGCTCCTTGCCCTGCGGCGTCGAATCGTCCGGGTACAGCACGCGCGAAAGATTCTTCGCTTCGACCTGCTCGGCGACCGCCGCGGAGTAATTGCCGGCGTTGAAATCCTCGATCTTGAACGGCGTGATGCCGCGGCCCGACCACAGGCGCAGATGATTCACCGTCGGGCTGCGATTGCCGGGGATCAGCAGGTCGTACGCCACCGCCCAGACGTCGTGCGTGTCGATCCATTCGTTGCGCACGCGCCCCTGCTCGTCCCGCGTCGCCTGGACGCGGCCGCCGAAGCGCACGCGATAGCGCGTCGCGCCGTGGCCGCGCTCCCAGAAGTTGTGCACGCCGAGCCACGAGCTGGCGACTTCGCGCTGCGCGCCTTCCTGATCGATGATCTGCGTGAAGATGCCGTAGTCGTAACGGATGCCGTAACCGGTCGCCGCATACCCGAGCGTCGCGAGCGAATCGAGGAAGCACGCAGCGAGGCGCCCGAGGCCGCCGTTACCGAGCGCCGGATCCTCTTCCTCGGCGGCGATGCGGTCGAGATCGTGACCGAGCGACTCGACGGTCTCGCGCACTTCTTCGAGCAGCCCGTCCTCGAACGAGGACAGCGCGTTGATGAGGCTGCGCCCGAGCAGGAACTCCATCGAGAGATAGCACACGCGCTTGACGCGTGCGCGCTTCACGCGCGTGCCGGTCGCGATCCAGCGCTCGCCCAGCTCCTCGCGAATCGCGATGGTCAGTGCGTCGTAGACGTCGCGGCGGCTCGCGCCGCTGACCGGCTTGCCGAGCGCGCGCTCGAGCCTATCGATGATCGCATCGCGCACTGCGCCGGGACGCAGCGCCGTCGCGGCATGCACGGGCGAGGTTTGCGACTTCATGGTGAGGGAGGACTCGGGCTGAAGCCCGACCTACATGGAGACTTTTTCCTCGACGATGCGCCACGAGCCGGCCTCGCGCACCAGCACCAGCTGCTTGCGCAGCGAATTGACGCCGAACTTCTGCACGAACGACACGACGCGCCGGTCGGCGCCGTCGGGCTCGACCTTCAATCCCTGCACCATGGAATCCGGCACCGGGCCTGTCGCCACCTGCTCGCGCCGTTGCTCGAGCCACGCGCTCGCGCCGGCGGATTCCGTCGGTGCGACGAACTGGGTCGAGTACAGCGCGACCACGGCATCCGCTTCGCGATTCGCCCAGGCCTGCGCCCAGCTCGCGACCACTTCCTCGGGCGAGCGCGCGACCGTGCCGGTCGAGCGGAAATAGGACGGCGGCTCGTCCAGGCAGCCGGTGCGGCCGCCGGCTTTCGCGGATTTCTCCGCGGGGATCGCCAGCGCCTCGGAATGGTTCGGCTGCGACATGCCCTCCGGCACGCGCAATGGCGGCACGGTGCGCGCAGCCCTGTAAGGCTCGTTGGGATCGTCCTTGCAGGTCGGCTCGGAGCCGCCGCAGGCAGCGAGCGCCGGCAGGCACAGAACCAACAACCAGCTCAGCCTGCGCAACGCGCAAGGTCTCATGACGGGGGACTTCATGCGGGTACCGTAACGTCGGGGGTGCAGGATTGTAAAGCAGATGGGAGTTCTATATGAGTGCTCCCCCATGCCCCATGAATCCAAGCTCATCGCGTTGATTGCGATCGGTTTCGTGCTCGCGCTCGCTTTCGGATTCCTGGCCGCACGCGTCCGCCTGCCGCCGCTCGTCGGTTATCTGCTGGCGGGCATCGCCATCGGGCCGTTCACGCCCGGCTTCGTCGCCGACGCCAATCTCGCCGGCGAGCTCGCCGAGATCGGCGTCATCCTGCTGATGTTCGGCGTCGGCCTGCATTTCTCGATGGCGACGCTGCTGCGGGTTCGCAAGATCGCGCTGCCCGGCGCCGTGGCGCAGATCGCGGTGGCGACCATTATTGGTGCAGGCCTGGCGCGCTGGTGGGGCTGGGACCTGCCGTCCGGCCTGGTATTCGGCCTTGCGCTGTCGGTCGCAAGCACCGTCGTGCTGCTGCGTGCCCTCGAACAGCGCAACGAGCTCGACACGGAGAACGGCCACATCGCGGTCGGCTGGCTGATCGTCGAGGATCTCGCGATGGTCCTGGCGCTGGTGTTCCTGCCGGCGCTGGCAACGGACGCCGATGCGGATTCGCGCTCGCTGCTGGTGGGACTCGCGTCCACGGCGCTCAAGGTCGCGGTGTTCGTCGCGCTGATGCTGATCGGCGGCCGGCGGATCGTCCCGTGGATCTTGCATCAGATCGCGCGCGCGGGGTCGCGCGAGCTGTTCACTCTCGCCGTGCTGGCGATTGCGCTCGGCATCGCCTACGGCTCGGCCTATCTCTTCGACGTTTCCTTCGCCCTCGGTGCATTCTTCGCGGGCGTCGTGCTCGCGGAAACGGAGCTGAGCCATCAGGCCGCGGAGAACTCGCTGCCGCTGCAGGACGCGTTCGCGGTCATGTTCTTCGTTTCGGTCGGCATGCTGTTCGATCCTTCGGTCGTGCTGCAACGGCCGCTCGAGCTGCTCGGCGTGCTGTTCGTGATCGTCGTCGGCAAGTCGCTGGCCGCTTTCGCGATCGTGCTCGCCTTCGGCTACCCGGTGCGCACTGCATTGACGATCTCCGCGAGCCTGGCGCAGATCGGCGAGTTCTCGTTCATTCTCGCCGGGCTGGGTGTCGGCCTGGGAGTCTTGCCGCCGGAGGGGCGCGACCTGATTCTCGCGGGCGCGTTGCTGTCGATCACGTTCAATCCGTTCGCGTTCGGCATGATCGCGCCGATGACGCGCTGGCTCGATCGCCACCCGCGCGTCGCCGCACTGCTCGAGCGCCCCAACCGACGGCGCACGCCCGCACCGGCAGGCGCGGAAGCTGCTTCGCTGCGCAATCACGCAGTGATCGTCGGCTACGGACGCGTCGGAAGCGTCGTGGGTCATGCGCTCGAAGCGCAGGGTCTAGAGTTCGCCGTCATCGAGCGCAGCCAGCACCTGCTGGCGGAGCTGCGCACGCGCGATATCGTCGCCATTCACGGCGACGCTTCCGCTGCAGGCGTTCTCGACCTTGCAGCGATCGAGCATGCGCGTCTGCTGGTCATCGCGTCGCCGGACGGCTTTCAGGTGCGCCGCATTCTCGAGCTGGCGCGCGAGCGCAATGCACGCATCGCGGTCGTGGTGCGCACGCACAGCTCGAGCGAGCTCGCCTATCTCATTCGTCAAGGCGTCGATCGCGCCGTCATGGGCGAGCTCGAGCTGGCGCTGGAGATGACGGATTACGCGCTGCGCAGCCTCGGCGTCTCGGAAGATCGCGCCAAGCTCGTCACGCAGTGGCTGCGCAACGAAGAGCTGTCACGCCCGCCGCGGGCGCTGCCGGGCGGCGACTGACCGTTCGACCGTGCGCTATTCGATCCACCCGAACGAGCGCGTGACTGCTTTCTGCCACGCCGCATACAGGCGCCCGCGTCGTGCTTTCGACATCGCTGGAGTCCAGCGTCGCTCGATGCCCCAGTTCTGCGTGAGCTGGTCGGTGCTGCGCCAGTAACCCGTTGCGAGCCCGGCGGCATACGCAGCGCCCAGGGCCGTCGTCTCGGTCACCTTCGGTCGAACGACGGCAACGTCGAGGATGTCGGCCTGGAACTGCATCAGCAGCTCGTTCACGACCATGCCTCCGTCGACGCGCAGCTCGCTCAGCTTGATGCCGGAGTCCTGCTCCATCGCGGTCAACACGTCCCGCGTCTGATACGCGGTTGCTTCCAGCGCGGCGCGCGCGATGTGTGCACGCGTCGCGTAACGCGTCAATCCTGCGATGACGCCGCGAGCGTTGTCTTTCCAGTACGGTGCGTAGAGCCCGGAGAACGCGGGCACGATGTAGACGTCGCCGTTGTCCGCAACGCTGGCCGCCAGCCCTTCGATGTCGCCGCTCTTCGCGATCACGCCGAGGTTGTCCCGCAGCCATTGCACGAGCGCGCCGGCGATCGCGATCGAGCCTTCCAACGCATAGTGTGCGGGCTGTGTGCCGAATCGATAGGCGACTGTCGTCACCAGCCCAGCCGCGGACGAGACCGGCGCGGTGCCGGTGTTCATCAACAGAAAGCACCCGGTTCCGTACGTGTTCTTGGCTTCGCCCGGCTGAAAGCACGTCTGGCCGACCAGCGCCGCCTGCTGATCGCCGAGAATGCCCGCGATCGGTACGCCGCGCAGCGGCCCCGTTGCGACTTCGCCGTAGACCTCGCTGGACGACACGATGCGCGGCAACAGCGCACGCGGAATCGCGAAGGTGCGCAGCAGCTCGTCGTCCCACGCGAGCGAATCGAGGCGCATGAGCTGCGTCCGGCTGGCGTTGGTGACATCGGTGACGTGCAGTCCGCCGTTTGCGCCGCCGGTGAGATTCCACAGCACCCAGCTGTCGATCGTCCCGAACAGCAGCTCGCCGGCCTCTGCACGCTCACGCGCACCGGCCACGTTGTCGAGCAGCCATTTCAGTTTCAGGCCGCTGAAGTAGCTGGCGAGCGGCAGGCCGGTGCTGGCACGAAAGCGGTCCTTGCCGCCTTGCCCGGAATAGAACGCCACCAGGGGATCGACCCGCGTGTCCTGCCACACCAGCGCGTTGTGGATCGGCTGCCCGCTGCGATCCCAGACTACTGTCGTCTCGCGCTGGTTGGTGATGCCGAGCGCCGTCAGGTCGCGTGCAGTGAGCCCGGCCTGCTGTAACGCAACCGCAATGACCTCTTCCGTATTGCGGGCGATCTCCAGCGGCGAGTGCTCGACCCAGCCCGGCTGCGGATAGATCTGCCGGTGCTCCTTCTGCGCGAGCGCGACGATCGCTCCTCGTGCGTCGAACACGATGCAGCGCGTGCTGGTCGTGCCCTGGTCGATCGCACCGACAAACCTGCTCATGAGGGGAGCATAATACGACGCCCCATGAGCGACCGAAGCATCATCTGCGATGCGATCCGCAAGCGGCTCCTGCTGGAGTTTCGCTACGGCGGCCTGCCGCGCGTCGTCGAGCCGTATTGCCACGGCGTCTCGACGCGCGGCATCGAAGTGCTGCGCGCGATCCAGGTCGGCGGCTCGAGCAACTCAGGCGGCTTCGGCTACGGCAAGCTCTGGGCGGTGGAAGAGATCACCGCGCTGCGCATCACGGCCGAGACGTTTCCCGCCGACGATCCGAACTACAACCCGGACGACAGCGGCATGACGAGCATCCACTGTCGCATCGAGCGGGAATCCGCGAAGAAGGAATGAGTCGCTTCGGCGGCTCAGTAGCCGTTGCCGCCGCCACCGCCGCCGCCGCCCGCAGCTGCCGCCACCGCTCCGACCGCGACCACGCCGAGCACGACCCACAGCGTGCGCTGCGAGTCGACTTCCTTGCGACTGATGCTCTGGATGTCGTTGTACGCGATGGTCTGGCCGCCTGCCTGCAGGCCTGAAGCATCGACGCTGTCGATCTTGAGATTCAGCTGCTCACCCTTCGACGTGACCAGCTGGACCCGGTCGCCGCGCTTGAGCGTGCTCGACAGGCGCGACGGATCGACCGTCAGCGGCTGAATCGTCGTGCAACCCACCATTGAAAGAACAACGCAGACTGCCAACAGCTGCTGAACGAGCTTTTTCATCGTGAACCTCGGGCCTCGCCCGCAGCGATCGCAACGATCGGTGTGCGTAGGTGACGGGTCGGAAGCAAAAGGTTCACGAAGACGGCTCGCGGAGTCGGGCTGAAGCCTGACCTACCTCTGGACCTGGCGGAATCGTTCGCGCAGCTTGGCCTTCCAGAACTTGCCGGTCGAAGTGCGCGGAATCGCGTCGAGCACCTCGAAGCGCTCGGGCAGCTGCCACTTCGCGAACCTCGCCGCGAGATGCGCGCGCAGCTCGTCGGGCGTCGCGGTCTTGCCGGCGCGGAACACGACGCAGGCGAGCGGCCGCTCGCTCCATTTCTCGTCCGGCACAGCGATCACCGCAGCTTCGGCAATCGACGCGTGACCCATCAGCTCGTTTTCCATGTCCACCGAGCTGATCCACTCGCCGCCGGACTTGATGAGATCCTTGGTGCGGTCGACGATGCGGATGTAGCCGTGCTCGTCGACGCTCGCAACGTCGCCGGTGCGCAGCCAGCCGTCGGCGGTGAACTTGTCGGGCTCGTTCGGCACGTCGTGATAGCTGCCGGTGATGAAATTGCCGCGCACCTGGATCTCGCCCACGCTGCGGCCGTCCCACGGCTGCAGCTCGTCGCCTTCGCCGACGATGCGAAAATCGACCAACGGCGCGGGCACACCTGCAGTCGTCGCAATCCTGGTGCGTTGCTCTGCGTCCAGATGCTGCAGCTCGGGCTTGATGAAAGCACCGCTCGCGAGCGGACTGGTCTCGGTCATGCCCCAGCCCTGCAGCACGCTCGCGCCGTGGCGGGCGAAGCCGCGGATCAGCGATTCCGGCACAGCCGCGCCGCCGACGATCATGCGCACGCCTGGCGGCAAGCGATAGCGCTCGGGGTCGGAATCGAGCAGCTGCAGGATCGAGATCCAGATCGTCGGCACGCCGAGCGAGTACGTGGGCTTTTCGAGCATGAACAGGTCGATGAGATCGGCCGCGCCGAGATGCGGACCGGGAAAGATCAGCTTGATGCCCATCATCGCCGCGCCGTACGGAATGCCCCAGCAGTTGGCGTGGAACATCGGCGTCACCGGCAGGACGCTGTCCTTGGCGGCGAGATTCCAGTGATCGGGCTGGTTCGCGACCAGCGTGTGCAGCACCATCGAGCGGTGCGAGTACACGACGCCTTTCGGCCGGCCGGTCGTGCCGGACGTGTAGCACATCGCGATCGGATCATCCTCGTCGTGCCCGGGATACTCGAAACCCTCCGGTGCGGCGGCGAGGAATTTCTCGTAATCGATGTACGGCGCGGCAACCGGCGCGCCGGTGAGCGGCACGACGATGATCTTCTCGAACCTCACCTGATCACGGAACTTTGCGAGCAACGGCAGCAGGCAATCGTCGACGATGAGAAAGCGATCCTCGGCGTGATGGGCGATCCACGCGATCTCTTCCGGCGCGAGGCGCAGGTTGAGCGTGTGCGTCACGCCGCCGGCGGCCGGAATCCCGAAGTAGCATTCGAAATGCGCGTAGTGATTCCAGCTGAGCGTGGCGACGCGGTCGCCCTTCTTCAGTCCCGCCGCCAGCAACGCCGCCGCCAGCTGGCGCGAGCGCCGGTAGAAATCGGCGAAGCGGTAGCGATGCAGCGACTTGTCCGGCAGGCGGCTGACGACTTCGGACTGCGGATAGATCTTGCCGGCGCGCTCCAGCAAAGTGTTGCTGGACAACGGCACGCGTTGCATCGTCGAGCGAATCATGCGACCCCCACCGACAGTCAGGCTGAAGCCTGACCCGCAGCATCGTTGCAGGTCAGGCTTCAGCCTGACACTTTCTTGCTCATTGGAATGAATTCTATTGTCAGCCCCGGCTGCATCGCGTACTGGATGCGCTGCGTGCCACTGTAGCCATGGCGCGTGTACAGGCGCGCGCCGGGCAGCGTCGCCATCATTTCGAAGCGGCGAAACCCGCAGGCTCTGGCTTCCGCTTCGCACCGCTCGAGGATCGCAGAGCCGAGCCCGCGCCGCGCATAGGCGGGATCGACGAAGAACGCGCGGATCTTCGCTGCATCGACCGCGGGGTCGAGCGCCTCCGCGTCGCGACCGGCGCGAGCGTCGCTGCCGAACAGCGTGCGCCGCTTGCTCCAACCGCCGCATGCGACCAGCTTGCCGTCGGCTTCCGCGACGAAGTAGGTACGGTCGAGGATCAGCTGAGTGTCGACACCGAAGGCGCCGCGCAGCGCGCCTTCGATCTGTTCCGGCGTGTAGTCGCCTGCGCTGAGCTCGCGTGCTGAGCGCGCGATCAGGGAGGTGAGCTCGGCTTTGTCGTCGAGCGTCGCGTAGCGGAGAGTCAGGCTGAAGCCTGACCGACGGTCGCTACCACGCGATGCCATAGTCTTCGCCGTGGTAGGCGGCGGCGCCCCACAACGAGCCGTGCTGATGATCCACGTAGATCGCGGTGATCGGCCCGGAGTTGACCTGCGTGAACTCGGGCTTGTAGCCCCTGCGCACCAGGTCGCTGCGCACCCACTCCGGGATCGAATTCGTCAGCGTGATGCGCCCGGGGAACGACTCGTGCGCGCCGAACGAATCGCGCATCTGGTAGCTGGTGAAGTTCGCCGCCTCGGCCGCCTCCTGCACCGTCATGCCGAACTCGACGACGTTGAGGAAGAACTGCAGCAGGTTCTGATCCTGCGTATCGCCGCCCTGCACCGCGAACGCGAGCATCGGCTTGCCGTCCTTGAGTGCCAGCGACGGCGTCAGCGTCGCGCGCGGACGCTTGCCGGGCGCGACGACGTTGAACGGATTCTCCTCGGCGTCGAGCACGAAGCTCTGCATGCGCTGGCTCATGCCGATGCCGGTCTTGCCGGCGATCACTGCAGGAACCCAGCCGCCGCTCGGCGTGACCGATACGACCCAGCCCTCCTTGTCCGCAGCTTCGACGCTGGTAGTGCCGGCGCGGAAGGTGCGATCGAACTCGGCGAGCGCCGTCGGGCTCCACTCGGCCGGCTTCGGCTTGCCGGCCCGCTGCTTGACCGTGTGCCACTTGTCGAGTGTCTCCTTGTACGGATTCGTGCCGCCCTGGAACGGATACGGATCCCCCGGCCGCGCGTCGGGATTGTTGCTGTCGTCGCCGATCAGCTTGGCGCGGGCGCGCGCATAGTCCTTCGACAGCAGGCCGCGGATCGGCTCCTCCGGCGGGAAGCGCGAATCGCCGTAGTAGAAATCGCGATCGGCAAACGCCAGGTTCATCGCCTGGTACAGCGTGTGGATGTAGCGCGCGCTGTTATAGCCCATCGACTTCAGGTCGAAGTTCTCGAGGATGTTCAGCGACTGCAGCATCGCCGGGCCCTGCACCCAGTGCGTGAGCTTGTAGACCTCCACGCCCTTGTAGCTCGTGCTGACGGGCTCTTCGAGATACACCTTCCAGTTCGCGAGATCCTCGGGAGTGTGCAGGCCGCCGACCTCCTGCGAGCCGCGCGCGAACTCCTGCGCGATGTCGCCTTTGTAGAAGCGGTCGTACGCCGCCATGATCGCCTGCTTGCGATTCTTGCCGGCCTTGAGCGCCTGCGCCTCCGTTGCCACCAGCTTGCGCAGCGTTGCCGCGAGGTCGGGCTGACGGAAGATCTCGCCGGCGACCGGCGCCGCGCGCTTGCCCTGACCATCGTGTACGAGGAACGTGCGCTGCGACTCCGGCCACTCGCGCAGCTTGTCCTTGTACTTCTCGATCGTGTCGGCGAGCTGCGCCTCGATCGGGTAGCCGTCCGCCATTTCGATCGCCGGCGCGAGCACTTCCGCGAGACTGAGCTTGCCGTACTCGGCGAGCATCACCATGATGCCCCCGGGCGTGCCGGGCGTGACCGCCGCCAGCGGCCCGAACTCCGGCGGATATTCGTAACCCTTGCTCTTGAAGAACTCCGGCGTCGCCCCGGTGGGCGCAGCGCCGAGCGCGTTGACGCCGATGACCTTGCGCGTGTGCGGGTTGTAGATCAGCGCCTGCGTCTCACCGCCCCAGCTGAGCGTGTCCCACATCGTGGAAGTCGCGGCGATCATGGCGCACGCGGCATCGACCGCGTTGCCGCCCTTGATGAAGATCGTGGCGCCGGCGGTCGCCGCCAGCGGCTTGCCGGTTACGGCGACCCAGTTCTGGCCGTGCAGCGGCGGCTTGACGGTCTTGGCGTCGGCAGCAGCGCCGATCAGTGCGAGCGCCGCACCCAGCACGGCTGCGCGGCAGGCATTCAGGCGAAAGGCTTTCATAGGCGTCCTCGGGTGAGTCGCGAACTTTACTCCGTTCGCAGCGGCATCTCAGCTAGGATGATCCGACATCAGCGAACGGCCCGAAGGGGACGCCATGAGCGAGATCATCCTGCACCACTATCCGCTGTCGCCGTTCGCCGAGAAGGTGCGCAAGGCGCTGGGCGTCAAGCGCCTGGCGTGGCGCTCGGTGACGATCCCGGTGATCATGCCGAAACCGGATCTCATGCCGCTCACGGGCGGCTACCGCAAGACGCCGGTGATGCAGATCGGCGCCGACATCTACTGCGACAGCCAGTGCATCCTGCGCGAGCTGGAGCGGCGCTTCCCCGAGCCGAGCTTCTATCGCGGCACCGATGCGGGCACCGCGAACGCACTGTCGTTCTACCTGGACCGCACGCTGTTCTCGCCGGTCGTCGGCATGGTGTTCGGCCTGGCGCCCCGCATGCTGCCGGAAGGCTTCGCGGAAGACCGCGCGAAGCTGATGGGCCGCGAGCTGAACATGGAGCGCCTGAAAGCAGCAGTGCCGATGTTGCTCGATCAGCTGCGCCCGCAGTTCGCATGGATCGAGGCGATGCTGGTCGACGGCCGCGCATTCCTGTGCGGCGAGCATCCGACGATGGTGGACTGCTCCGCGCATCACCTGTGCTGGTTCATCACTTCCAACGTCAGCATCACGACGCCGCCGCTCGGCGAGCTGCCGAAACTGCACGCGTGGATGCAGCGGATGGAGCGCATCGGCCATGGTCAGCCGACGGAGCTGAGCTCGCAGGAGGCGCTCGCGATCGCCCAGGCGGCGACGCCGCAGAGCGGGGAACGCGCGGATGCGAACGATCCGTTCGGCCGCAAGCCCGGCATGCGCGTGCAGGTCATGCCCGACGACATCGGGCGCGACCCGGTCGTCGGCGAGCTGCTGTCGCTCTCGACGTACGAAGTGGTGATCCGGCGGAATGATCCGCAGGTCGGCGAAGTCGCGGTGCATTTCCCGCGGGCCGGCTTCGTGATCCAGCCGGCCGCGGCCTGAGAATGTTCGACTGAAGTCGAACCCACAGCAGTAATGTGGGTCAGGCTTCGGCCTGACTCTTCACTCTCCCTTCTGCACCTTCTCCAGCGCCGCCTTGCGCGCCGCTTCGAACTCATCGCCGGGCACCCACGTCGGCGCGCTCGCCGCATTCGCGACGTTGAGACCGACATAGAAGCCGAGCTGTGCGTCTTCGATCATGCCGTCGTAGTTCCAGCTGTCCTGGATCTCGTCGGACGGCTGGTGGTAGTGCTCCTTCTCGTACTCCTCGTGCACCTGCTTGCCCCACTCCGGCGGCTTGTCGACGAACTCGGTGCCGGCGTCCAGATACAGCGCGGGCACGCCGATCTTGGCGAAGCTGAACTGGTCGGAGCGATAGAAGAAGCCGCGATCCGGGAACTGGTCGGGCACGACGTGCCGCCCCTGCACCTTGGCGATCGCCTCGACGTACTCGTCGATCGTCGACTTGCCCTTGCCGATGAAGATGATGTCCTTGGTGCGGCCCCAGATGTTGCCGCCGTCGTAGTTGATGTTGGCGACGATCCTGCCGGGCTCGATCGTCGGATGCGTCGCGTAGTACTTGGAGCCGAGCAGGCCCTGCTCTTCGGCCGCGACGAACAGCATCATGATCGAGCGCTTCGGCGGTGTCTTCAGCGCGCGGAACGCCTTGCCCATCGCCAGCAGCTGCGCCACGCCCGAGGCGTTGTCCATCGCGCCGTTGTAGATCTTGTCGCCTTTCGCGTCCGGCTCGCCGACGCCGAGGTGGTCGTGGTGCGCGCTGTAGATCACGTACTGGTCCGCCAGCCGCGAATCGCTGCCCTTGAGCACGCCGTAGACGTTCGCCGTCTGCGACTTGTTGAGCTTGTTCTTGAAGTCGAGCGAAGTGGTGATGCCGAGCGGCACCGGCTGGAAGTCCTTCGACTTCGCCGACTCGATCAGCTTGTCGAGATCCTGGCCGGCGAGCTTCACCAGCTGGCGCGACGCGTCTTCCGTCATCCAGCCCTTCACCTGGATGCGCGGCTCGCTTTCCGCCGGCACCTCGACCTGCTCGCCGCTCCACGAGGTCTGCACGACCTGGAACGGATAGCCTGCGGAAGGCGCGGTGTGCACGATGATCGCGCCCGCGGCGCCGACGCGTGCGGCGCTCTCATACTTGTAGACCCAGCGGCCGTAGTACAGGCGCGTGGTGCCGGCGAACAGGCTCGGATCCCAGTCGGGATCGTTGTTCAGCATCAGCAGGACCTTGCCCTTCATGTCCTGGCCCTTGAAGTCGTCCCAGCCGTACTCGGGCGCCTGGATGCCATAGCCGACGAACACGACCTCGGCGTTCTTCAGCGAGCCGGTCTCGGTCTGCACGCCGCTCCCGGCGATGTACTGGTCCCACCATTTGAAGGAGGCTTTCTTGCCGCCCTTGCTGAAGGTCCACTGCTTCGGCATTTCCGCGGTGATGCCGACGACGTTGAATGGCTGCTGCCAGCGGCCGTCCGGACCGCCCGGGCTGAAGCCCAGATCCTGCAGCTGCTCGACTATGTACTGGCGCGCCTTCTGGTCGCCGGGCGTCGCGGGCCCGCGGCCCTCGAACTCGTCGGAGGAAATTTTTGCAATCTGGGTGCGCAGGTAATCGCCGGTGATCTGACCTGCCGCGGCCTTCGCTTCGGCGGAGACCGGAGATTGCGGCTCGGGCGCCGGCGACGGCTCGTGCCGCTTGCACGCGCCGAGTGCGAGAGCGCCGGCGAGGAGGAGAGAAGCAGTGACCGCGTTCGACAGTCGAGCACCACGGGGAACTGTATACATAGCAACTCCCGGTCGAGCGATGAAACCGCGCGAAACTGTAACAGAGTGCCCGGAGCCCGACCTACAGGTTCTGTTAAGTGCGCGGCGCGCGCGCGTGTGATGCAGTCCACGCCTTGCATGAGGGGTGATCAGCGAAACTCGCAAGCGACCATGGGAATGTGGCTGCATCCGACCCGATGTGAACGCGGGTCACACGCGCGGCGCGCGCCATTGTCGATAGTCCCGTAGGTCAGAGTGCGGTTACGGATTCGTCGGTATGGATTCCAGCTCCTATGTGCAACTGCCGGTGCTGTTGTACCTCGCCATCGCGGTGGGGACGGGCCTCATTGTTGCCATGACTTGCCTGTATCGACAGCGCGCCGCTGCCGAGCACGCCATGCTGCGCGCTGCCGCACCTGCGCCGGGCAAGATCATCTACAGCGACGCGCCGACCGTGCGCGTCGTCGATTCGCAGCGAGTGGATCGCCGTCGCAAGATCGTGCGGCTGGCTGCCGGCGAGCACGTCGACATTCTCGAAACGCCGCAGGGGATGGAGCCGCGCTTCCGCATCACGCTGAAGTCGGTCGTGCGCATGGCCGATGCCGCGCACATCGCCGTCGCGTTCGGCGGGACACGCGTCAGCTGCGGGCCGCTCGTACAGGAGCAGTCGGCCAACGAGTTCATCATGCCGCGCGCGCTGCGCGACGAGCCGCGCAGCTCGGTCTTCCACTTTCACGAGCAGGGCACCGCGCTGGACTTCATGCGCATCAAGGTGCGCTCGGTCGACGCGACCGCCGGCACGGCAGAACTGGACGTAATGCAGGTCGCGGCACACTGGCCGGCGGTGGAGTGAAGCAGTCAGGCTTCAGCCCGACTCTCCTCTCATATATAAGAGCTGCCGCGATGCCTGCGTCAGCTGCTCCTCTTCCCCTCGCCTTCTACTCCCGCGAAACGCTGCTCGTCGCGCGCGACCTGCTGGGCATGCACCTCGTGCACACCGGTCCGGCCGGGCGGCAGGCAGGGCGCATCGTCGAGACCGAGGCGTACAAGGGACCGCGCGACCTGGCCGCGCATTCCGCGCGCGGACGCACCAAGCGCACCGAAGTCATGTTCGGGCCACCGGCGCATGCCTACGTCTACTTCATCTATGGGTTCTGGAACTGCCTGAACGTCGTGACGGCGGCCGAGGGCGTGCCGCACGCCGTGCTGATTCGCGCGCTGGAGCCGATCGCCGGAATCGACGATTCGACGCACGGTCCCGGCCTGCTGTGCCGCGCAATGCATATAGATAGAGGGCTGAACGGCGCCAGCCTGCGTGCCGCCCCGTTATGGATCGAGCGCCCCGCCGCGTACCGCCGACCCCGGGTCGCGCGCAGCGAGCGCATCGGCGTGGACTACGCCGGCGACTGGGCGCTCAAGCCGTGGCGATTCTTCGACCGGGATTCTCCTTACGTCTCCACCGTCAGCGCGGCGCAGCGCAACAAGGCTCTGGCCAGGGTTTGAGCTATCATCCGCGCCCCATGCAGCCGGCCCGCGACCTGTTCTCCTATCGCAAGTACTGGGCGTCCCGTTTCGGGACGGCCCCGTTCCTGCCGATGTCGCGCGAGGAAATGACGGCGCTCGGCTGGGACAGCTGCGACATCATCATCGTCACCGGCGACGCGTACGTCGACCATCCGAGCTTCGGCATGGCGATCGTCGGGCGCGTGCTGGAAGCGCAGGGCTTCCGCGTCGGCATCATCGCGCAGCCGGACTGGCGCTCCGCCGCCGACTTCGCGCGCCTCGGCCGGCCCAACCTGTTCTTCGGCATCACCGCCGGCAACATGGATTCGATGGTGAACCGCTACACCTCGGATCGACGCGTGCGCAGCGACGATGCGTATACGCCGGACGGCGCCGGCGGCCAGCGGCCCGACCGTTCCGTGATCGTCTACGCGCAGCGCGCGCGCGAGGCGTTCAACGACGTGCCGATCGTGGTCGGCGGCATCGAGGCGAGCCTGCGGCGCATCGCGCATTTCGACTACTGGTCGGAGAAAGTGCGGCGCTCGGTCCTGCTCGACGCGAAGGCCGACCTGCTGGTGTACGGCAACGCCGAGCGCCAGATCGTCGAAGTCGCGCATCGGCTCGCGAAAGGCGAGCGCATCGAGCAGATCGCGGATCTGCGCGGCACCGCGTTCGTGCGTCATGCGACGCCGCCGGGCTGGACGGAGATCGACTCCACCTCGATCGACGAGCCGGGCAGGTTGAATCCGCCGGTCGATCCGTACGCGATGGAGGCGGATAGAAGAGAGAGCGCCGCGGCCTGCAACAGTCCCGAGTCGAGCGCGACCAACGAGCAGCCGGTCAAGGTGGTGCGCTTCTACCGCCAGGTGCCGACCTCGGAGCGCGGGCACTCGGTGATTCGCATGCCGCCGTACGAAGCGGTGCGCGACGACGCCGTGCTCTATGCGCACGCTTCGCGGATTCTTCATCTCGAATCGAATCCCGGCAATGCGCGCGCGCTGGTCCAGCGTCACGGCGACCTCGACGTGTGGCTCAATCCGCCCCCGCTGCCGCTGACGACGAAAGAGATGGATGCGATCTACGAGCTGCCGTACCGGCGCGTGCCGCATCCCTTCTACGGCAAGGCGAAGATTCCCGCCTACCAGATGATCCGCTTCTCGATCGCGATCCAGCGCGGCTGCTTCGGCGGCTGCACGTTCTGCTCGATCACCGAGCACGAGGGCCGCATCATCCAGAGCCGCTCGGAAGAGTCGGTCATCAAGGAGATCGAGACCGTGCGCGACGCCGTGCCCGGCTTCACCGGCGTGATCTCCGATCTCGGCGGACCGACCGCGAACATGTACCGGCTCGCGTGCAAGTCGCGCGAGATCGAAGCGGCCTGCCGCCGTCCGTCGTGCGTGTACCCGGGCGTCTGCCCGAATCTCAACACCGACCACATGCCGCTGATCAAGCTCTATCGGCGCGCGCGTGCCCTGCCGGGGATCCGCAAGGTGCTGATCGGGTCCGGCGTGCGCTACGACCTCGCGGTCGAGTCGCCCGAGTACGTGAAGGAGCTGGTCCAGCATCACGTCGGCGGCTATCTGAAGATCGCGCCGGAAGCGATCGGCGAAGGCCCGCTGTCGAAGATGATGAAGCCCGGCGTGGGCACGTACTACCGCTTCAAGGAGCTGTTCGAGAAGTACTCGAAGGAAGCGGGCAAGGAGCAATACCTGATTCCCTACTTCATCGCCGCGCACCCGGGCACGACCGACGAGGACATGCTCGAGCTGGCGCTGTGGCTGAAGCAGAACGGCTATCGCGCCGACCAGGTGCAGGCGTTCCTGCCCTCACCGATGGCGACCGCTACGGCGATGTGGCACTCGGGCAAGAATCCGCTGCGCAAAGTCACGCACACGAGCGACGGCGTGCACGTTCCGAAGGGCCTCAAGGTACGCCGCCTGCACAAGGCGTTCCTGCGCTGGCACGACGCGAACAACTGGCCGATGCTGCGCGAGGCATTGCGCCGCATGGGCCGCGCGGACCTGATCGGACCCGGCAAACAACACTTGATTCCCGCGTGGCAACCGGTCGGCACGGGCGCGGCGCCGGAAGGCAAGCGCACTGCTCACGCGTTCCGCACTCAACACACCGGTCTCAAAGGCGTGAAGCTTCCCCGGAAGAAAAAGCAAAAGTAACCCGAAAAAAAGGCCCGCCGAAGCGGGCCAGTCAGGGGGTCGGGGAAACAGCGGAGAAAATCAGAGCGGCATGTCAAAAGGAGTGGGCGAGCTGCACGCCGCCCCAGAACGCGTCGCGCGCGGCTTTGCCGTCGCGCAGCTCGGCGGTCTGGTAGTGCAACGCATAGCTCAGCTCGGTATTCGGGAACAGTTGCGTCATCACGCCGATCCAGGCCTGCGCAACGATCGGCTCGATCTCGTCGTACGAGTAACGCACGTCGCTTTCGCGAAACTGGCCCTGCAGGAACGCGTTGTATGCGCGTGCCGTCACGCGGGCGCCGGCGAAGAAGTACACCTCGCGCTGCACGCCGAGCGATTCCACCGGCGTCGGCGCGGCGATGTAGTCAGCCAGCTCCGGCGCGAAGCTCCACCACGGCGTGTCGAAGCGCCCGATGCGCATCGAGATCGCGGCACTGGTCTCGGTAAGGAAGCCCACGCTGCCTGCGAGCGTCGTCTTCACGTCGATGCGACCGGTGGGATCGGCGTACACCAGGTCGTGACGCGCGAGCATGTAGCGAGCAGTCGGCTCGCCGCCGGCCGAGATCTGGTGATCGTAGCCCTGCGGCGCATCCGAGCCGACCGCCTCGTGCACGAGGTCGTGCAGCGTCTCGGTGAGATGCAGGCCCAGCACGCCCACCGTCAGGCTGCTCGACCAGGCGCGGCGATCGTTGGCTTCGACGCGCACGCGGCCGTTCGAGGCGAACAGCAGACTCGCGTAAGGCCGATCGGTCTGCTGCGCCTCGCCGGTAAGGATGTCGCTCGGAGTGAATGCGATCAGGCCGATCTGCCGCGCGTGACGCACGGCCGCCGGCTCCGAGCTGGAAAACAATTGGTCGATGCGGCTCAACACCGGATCGAGCGACAGCAAGCCGTCGCGAGCCGCGGTGCCCGAGAGCGTGAGCGCCACGCCGCCGGTGTAGTCGCGATCGAGGTTGCGGGCCGCGAACAGATCGTTGTCGATGTGCACACGCACGCCGCTGGTCTCGCGCTCGGGCGCCCACGTGCGCCAGGCATCGTCCTGCGCGCTCGCGTGAGACACGGGGAGGACCAGCGCCGCGGCCAGCACGGCGAGTGCAACGAGCTTCAGTTTGTTCGCGGACTCCATGACACGTTCTGCCTTCTACCCATTCACTGCCAGTTCAGCTCTTCGTCGGTGCTTACTTTCGGCGAAGCGGCTCCGGCGATAAACGCGGCGGCGGGAATGACATTCATGACCGCCGCGCGAGGAATCGATGTGCTGCTTACGCAGTACCCGATCCGCCGGATGCGCCGTCACCGGCGAGCGCAAGCATTCGACCGGTGAAAACGCCTCGTATCGAAGCACGTGACGCAGATTAGGACTGCGGCGTGAGAGAACAGTCGCACGCAGCGTGAACCCGGCGTGAAAAAAAGCGATGCCTGCCCGCGATGACGTTGCAACAGGTCAGGAAGTGACAGGGTTTAGCCGAAACGGAATGACGGCCTGCCCTTTCGTTCTAGGCGCGGCTCTTAGTGCTCATTACTCGACCCGGGCCAGCTCCCACTCCACCACCGGCGCGCCGCGCCGCACGTAGAGTCCGAAGCCGGCATTGCGGAAGCGGCGCGCCAGTCGTGCGCGGTACCAAGCTGTCGGGCGCAGATGGATATCCTCGTCGCTGCACGAGCGATCGGCGTTGTGCGTCCAGTCTTCGCGCGTCGGTGCGTGCAGGAACAGCGCACCGCGGCACAGCCGCCCGAGATTCGCCACCGCACGTGCGGCCTCAGCGTCAGTCAGGTACTGCAGCACGTCATAGCAAACGATCAGGTCGAAACGCGCGCGCGTGCGGTACGTGGCGATCGACGCGTGAGTCCAGCCATAGCGCTCGCAGATGTGACGACTGATCTCGATGCCGGTGTAGCTCGCGCGCGGAAACTCGCGCAACAGCGGCCGCCGCATCCATCCCAGTCCGCAGCCCGCGTCGAGGATCGTACGCACTGGCAAATCCACGGACCGGACCAACGATGCAATCAGCCGGGCACGCGCCGCCATCTCGGCGCGCGTCGTCACCTGCGTACGCGCGTCCAGGTAGAAGCGGCGATAGAACTCGGGACCGAAGGAGTGGCGCGGCATGGGGCCGTATTGTGCCCGGTTCTTGACTCTGCCCTCTGCGGCCCCACCTACGGGCCATGTCCCGCAGGGAATCTCACAGGCACTGAAGACATGGCCATCCGCAACCCACCCGCCTGGATGTGGGCCGAAGCGTGCGAAATGCTCGAGCAGGCGCAACGGCTGCAACGTCAATTTTTCCGCTTCGGCCGCGCCGTCGAGGCGCAGCCGCGCTGGGAACCCCCCGTAGATATCGTGGCTTATGGGGAGGAGGTACAGGTGACGGTGGCATTGCCGGGCGTGGCGCCCGAGCACATCGAGGTGCATGCGGAGGGCGGCCTGCTGGTGGTGGCGGCGCTGCGCGCCGTGCCGGTGCAGCGGCACGCGACCGCGCTGCATCGGCTGGAGATTCCTTACGGGCGCTTCGAGCGGCGCATCGCGCTGCCCGTCGCGCACTACGAATTGACGGAACGCAGTTACACGAACGGATGCCTGGTCCTGCGCCTCATCCTGCGCTGAGCGGAGAATTCATGAACGAGTCGGAACGCAAAGACGAGACCTCCCAGCCCGAGCGGCCGGCCGCGGCCTCGACGGTTTCGGACGACATGCTGATCATCATCCCGGTGCGCAACCTGGTGCTGTTCCCCGGCACCGTGGTGCCGGTGGCCATCAATCGCGAGCGCTCGCTGGCCGCGGCACAGGAAGCGATCCGCGCCGAGCGCAAGGTCGGCTTCCTGTTGCAGCAGGACCCGGACCTGCAGTCGCCGACCGGGCGTGACCTGTACAAGGTCGGCACGGTCGCGAGCATCGTGCGCTACGTGACCGGCCAGGACGGCACTCATCACCTGGTCGTGCAGGGCGAGCGGCGCTTTCGCGTGCTCGACTGGCAGACCGGTCTGCCGTTCATGGTCGCGCGCGTCGAGTTCCTGCCCGAGTCGCCGACCACCAGCGAGATCGAAGCGCGTGCGCTGAACCTGAAGCGTCTCGCCGCGGAAGCCGTGTCGTTGCTGCCGCAGGCGCCCGCCGAGCTCGCCAACGCCATCCAGGCCGTCGAGTCGCCCTCGACGCTCGCCGACCTGATCGCGAGCTTCATGGACGTCAAGTCCGGCGAGAAGCAGCTGCTGCTGGAGACGCCCGAGCTCAAGCCGCGTCTCGACCAGGTCACCGAGCTCCTCGGCAAACGTATCGAGGTGCTGCGCCTGCAGCGCCAGCTCGAAGAGCAGACGCGCGAAGCCATCGACGAGCGCCACAAGGAGGCATTGCTGCGCGAGCAGCTGCACCAGATCCGCAAGGAGCTGGGCGAGGAAGGCGAGTCCGGCGAGGAGATCGCCGGGCTGCGCAAGGCCATCGAAGAAGCCGGCATGCCGGAGGAAGCGCTGGAGCAGGCGCGCAAGGAGGTCAAACGCCTGGAGCGCATGTCCGACGCGAGCGCCGAATACTCCCTGCTGCGCACCTGGCTCGACTGGATGCTGGCGCTGCCGTGGGCGAAGCTCGACAGCGAAGCAATCGACATCGAGCGGGCGCGGCGCGTGCTCGACGAGGACCACTACGGTCTCGACAAGATCAAGCGCCGCATCGTCGAGTACCTGGCGGTGCGCAAGCTCAATCCGCAGGGCCGCAGCCCGATCCTGTGCTTCGTCGGTCCGCCCGGCGTCGGCAAGACCTCGCTCGGCCAGAGCATCGCGCGCGCGCTCGGCGTGAAGTTCGCCCGCGTCAGCCTCGGCGGCGTGCACGACGAAGCGGAGATCCGCGGCCATCGGCGCACCTACATCGGCGCGCTGCCGGGCAACATCGTGCAGGCGCTGCGCAAGGCCGGCACGCGCAACCCGGTGCTGATGCTCGACGAGATCGACAAGCTCGGCGCCGGCATCCAGGGCGACCCGTCGTCGGCGCTGCTCGAGGTGCTCGATCCGGAGCAGAACAACACGTTCCGCGACAACTACCTCGGTCTGCCGTTCGACCTGTCGAAAGTGATGTTCATCGCCACCGCGAACATGCTCGACACGATTCCCGGGCCGCTGCGCGACCGCATGGAAGTGATCGAGCTCACGGGCTACACCGAGGAGGAGAAGGTCGAGATCGCCAAGCGCTACCTGGTGCGCCGTCAGCTCGAAGCGAACGGCCTCAAGGCGGAGCAGGCCACGATCACCGACGAGGCACTGCGCCAGATCGCGCGCGATCACACGCGCGAGTCCGGCGTACGCAACCTGGAGCGCATGATCGGCGCCGTGTTGCGCAACGTCGCGGTGCGCATCGCCGAAGGCTCGATCCAGCACGCGACCATCGATGTCGGCGATCTGCCGCCGATCCTCGGCGCTGCGCGCTTCGAGAGCGAGGTCGCGATGCGCACGAGCGTGCCGGGCGTTGCCACGGGGCTCGCCTGGACGCCGGTCGGCGGCGACATCCTCTTCATCGAGGCGACGCGCGTGCCGGGCAGCGGTCGGCTGATCCTCACAGGCCAGCTGGGCGACGTCATGAAGGAGAGCGCGCAGGCCGCGCTGTCGCTGGTGAAGTCGCAAGCCTCGCGCCTCGGCTTCGATGCCGGCACGCTCGACAAGAGCGACGTGCACATCCACGTGCCTGCCGGCGCGATCCCCAAGGACGGGCCGAGCGCAGGCGTGGCGATGTTTACCGCGCTGGTGTCGCTATTCACCAACCGCACCGTCGTGGACAACGTGGCGATGACGGGCGAGGTGAGCCTGCGCGGGCTGGTGCTGCCGGTCGGCGGCATCAAGGAGAAGACCGTCGCCGCGCATCGTGCTGGCATCCGCAAGGTGCTGCTGCCAGCGCGCAACCGCAAGGACCTGGAGGACGTGCCGAAGAGCGTGCGCGACGAAGTGCAGTTCGTGTTCTGCGAGCGCGTCGACGAAGTGGTGCGCGAAGCGCTCGGCGTGGACCTCGTGAAGCCGGTCACGGCAGCAGCGTGACGGCAGCGTGACATGAACCCCTCCTGAACCTGTCTTTCAACTTGTCCACAGCCCGCGCGGCTGTGGACCCCTTTCGGCCGATTTCGCGCGCGCAATGCGCCGCGCATGCTCGCTCCAACGCGGTGCATGCGCGACAGACGCATTGCAAGATGTGCTCGAAGGGAGTAATCAGAGAGCCATGGTCCGCACTCTCTTGCATGAGATGCGCGATCCCGCGCAGTCCGGCTCAAGTCTTCAGCGAGCTGTCGGTTCTGCATCACTCAGCGATTCGATGCCGGCCCGTCACCGCAATGCTGCGGCGAACTTCTCCATGGAACATGTGCCGCTGTGGATCAGTCTTTGTCTTAGGGCGATGGACGACAGCGGACTGCGAACTCTGTGAACTGCGTGCAAGTGTCACCGGACTAACGAGCGTATAGCGCAAGAGAAATGATGGAGGGCGGTTCGATGCAGTCAGACAGCCCCAGAGGAGCATCGCCGCGCGGCGGCGAGAGCTTCGTCGAGGCGTTGAGCGCGTACAGCCGATTCCACCGTGCACAGCACTGGTCGGGCACGTTCGGCGAGTTCCTGCGCACGGTCGTCCCGGGCAGCGGCCGGCAACTGGCCCGCGCCAGTCACGAATACCTGTGGGACATGCTCTGCTGGTTCGGCAAGAACCACCCCATTGCCGCCAATGGCAGCACGACCACTGCTGTCAGCGCCGGCACCTCCGCCAACAGCGAAGGCAATGGGCCGAAGGAGCTGTTCAAGCGGGAGCTGTTCGGCATCGATGAGGCGCTCGGCCGCGTCGTCGACTACTTCAAAGCCGCTGCCGCGGGCTCGGACGTCGGGCGGCGCCTGCTGCTGCTGCTCGGCCCGCCGTCCGGCGGCAAGTCGACGATGGCGATCCTGCTCAAGCGCGGCCTGGAGGAGTACAGCCACACCGACGAGGGTGCGATGTACGCATTGCAGGGCTCGCCGATGCACGAGTCGCCGCTCAATCTCATTCCGGCGAGCCTGCGCGCCGACTTCCGCGACACGTACGGCGTGGAGATCCGCGGCGAGCTGAGCCCGTGGGCGCGCGACCGGCTGGAGCGCGAGTTCGAAGGCGACTTCCTGCGCATGCCGGTGGAGCGCATCTTCCTCTCGGAAGCCTCGCGCATGGGCGTCGGCACGTACGCGCCGCACGATCCCACCACCGCTGACCTCGCGGACCTGGTCGGCTCGGTGGATCTGTCGAAAGTGGCGCAATACGGCGACGAAGGCGACCCGCGCGCGTGGTCGTGGTCGGGCGCCGTGTATGCCGCGAGCCGCGGCATGCTGGAGATGATCGAGATCCTGAAGGTCAAGCGCGAGTTCCTGTACCTGCTGCTGACCTTGACGCAGGAGAAGAACGTCAAGGTGTCGCGCTTCCCGCTGATCTATCTCGACGAGACCATTCTCGCGCACACGAACCTGGCGGAGTTCCACAAGTTCCTGCAGGAGAAGGAAAACGAAGCCCTGCTCGACCGCATGGTGATCGTGCGGGTGCCGTACACGCTGTCTTACGTCGAAGAGTCGCGCATCTACAACAAGCTCGTCTCGGCGGCGCCGGCGTTCCGCGACGTGCACCTGGATCCGCACGCGCTGCGGCTTGCCGCAGTGTTCGCCGTACTTACGCGGCTGGTGAAGCCGGAGCGCGAAGGACTGGATCTGTCGAAGAAGCTGCGGCTGTACGCCGGCGAGAGCGTCGAGGGCTTCCCGGAGACGGAAGTGTCGCGCCTCAGGTCCGAATCGCCCGAAGAGGGCCTGACGGGCGTGAGCCCGCGCTTCATCGTCAACTCGATCTCCAACGCCATCACGCGCAGCGACAAGAAGAGCCTGACCAGCATGGAAGTGCTGCTCGCGCTCAAGGACTCGATCGAGACCGACGCGCGCATGGACGCCAAGGCGAAGAAGCTGTGGATCGACTACCTGGTGCTGGCGCGCAAGGACTTCTACAACCGCTGGGTCAAGGAGGACGTGCACCGCGCGCTGTTCGCGTCGTTCGAGGACGAAGCGCAGCAGCTGCTCGACAAGTACCTCGACGAGGTCGAGGCATCGCTCGACCATCGCGAGGTCACCGACCCGATCACCGGCGAGTCGCGGCCTGCGGACGAGCGCTTCCTGCGCTCGGTCGAGGACAAGATCAAGGTGTCGGAGTCCGGCAAGATGACCTTCCGCCAGGAAGTCGTGCGCAAGGCGATGGTGGCGTACAAGGTCGGCGAGAAGTTCACGCTGAACAGCCACTCGCGCATGCGCGAAGCGATCGAGCAGTACCTGTTCGAGGAGCGGCGCGACGTGCTGCGGCTGGTGACTTCGGCGGCGCGGCCCGACGACGAGGCGCGTAAGAAAATCTCGGCCGTGCAAGACCGGCTCACGGCGGAGTATGGTTACGACGAGCACAGCGCGAAGGAAGCGCTCAGCTACGTCACGACATTGTTGGCGCAGGAGTAGAGGAGATCGAGTCGGGCCAAAGCCCGACCTACAGCGAGGTTGCGAAGGGCGACATGAGCGAAAACACGTCGGGCGGAGGCGGCTCCGGCGGTGGTGGCGATCGCAGCCCCGGCGAGGCGGGCTGGTACGACCTGTTCTCGCGCGGCGCCCGCGACTGGCTGCGTCACAACGACAAGGTTCGCGATGCCGTGCGCCAGCACCTGCCGCAGATCGTCGCCGGCGCAGACGTGCTGAACGGCGGCGCCACCACGGTGCGCGTGCCGGTGCGCATGCTCGAGCACTACCGCTTCAAGCTCCGCAACTCCAACGAACAGCAAGGCGTCGGGCAAGGCCAGGCCAAGCCGGGCGACCGCATCGGCCGCCCGCAGCAGGAGAGCGACAACCAACGCGGCCAGGGCGGCAACGAAGACGGCACCATCCAGTACACGCTCGAATTCCGCATCGACGACATCGTCGACTGGCTGTGGGAAGAGATGCAGCTGCCGAATCTCGAGGCGAAGGCGGGCCGCGCCAAGGAAGACGACTGGACCCGCGAAGGCTGGGACCGCCGCGGCGCACGCTCGCGCCTCGACCGGCGGCGCTCGCTGAAAGAATCCATCAAGCGCCGCGGCATACAGAGCGCCGGCGGCCAGGACTCGCCCTCGTTCACCGACGACGACCTGCGCTACCGGCAGCTGACCAAGCGCGAGCAGCCGGCGATGCAGGCGGTCGTGATCCTGCTGCTCGACGTGTCCGGCAGCATGGGCGAGCGCGAGCGGCAGATCTCCAAGACCTTCTTCTTCTGGGCGATCCAGGGCCTGCGGCGCCAGTACCGGCATCTCGAGCTGGTGTTCGTGGCGCACACCTCGGAAGCCTGGGAGTTCCAGGAGGAAGAGTTCTTCCGCGTCACCGGCACGGGCGGCACGGTCGCCTCGGCGGGCCTGAAGAAGGTGCGCGAGGTCATCGACGCGCGCTTCAGCCCGAGCCAGTACAACGTCTACCTGTTCTACGCCTCCGACGGCGAGAACTTCCCGTCCGATCAGCCGCAGGCGCAGGCGGCGCTGGAAGAGCTGGTCGGGGACTGCAACTTCGCCGGCTTCCTCGAAGTCGCGCCGCTCGCCGGCGCGGCGCCGGACAGCGAGATCGGCCGCCTGTTCGTCGAGATCGCGCGCGACGAGGACAACGTCGGCGCCTACCGGGTCAGCGGCACCGACGACATCTGGAATGCGGTGCGGCACTTCTTCGGCCGGGCTTCCGAGTGAACCCCCGAGCGAATCCTTCGAGTACTCCATGACCGAAGACTGGCAACAGCACATCTCCCGCATCGAGCAGCTGGCGCGCGAGAAGGGGTTGAATTACCACCGCGTCGAATTCGAGGTCGTGCCGGAAAGCTTCATGACCGAGATTGCGATCTACGGCCTGCCGGTGCGCATGCCGCACTGGTCGTTCGGCGTGCGCTACATCTACCAGCTGATCCAGCACCGCATGGGCCTGTCGCGGCTGTTCGAGGTCGTGTTCCCGGGCAATCCCGGGCGCGCGTACCTCGCGAAGAGCAACAGCGCCGCGGAGAACGTGCTGGTCACGGCGCACGTGCTCGGTCACGCGGACTTCTCCGCCAACAACATGCTGTTCAAGCGCAGCCAGCAGCAGGTCGGCGAGCACATCGTCGAGCAGGCGGCGGCGCACGCGCGCCAGATCGGCATGGCTATCGAAACGCACGGCCTGGAGCGCGTGGAATCCGTGCTGGATGCCGCGCTGGCGCTGGAGCAGCACATCGACATCGACCAGGGCCTGCGCCGCGAGCGATATCCGGAGCTGCTGCCGCAACCTGCTGCGCCGTTGAGCGACGAATTCTCGCGACGCTTTGCCGCGCTCGGCCCCGATACCGCGCGTCCGCAGCCGACCGGCCCCGCGAAGCGCGCGCCGATCCCGCCGCACCCCGAGCGCGACCTGCTGTGGTTCATCGCGCAGTACGCGCCGGAGCTGGAGCCGTGGGAGCGCGACATCTTCCTCGCAGTGCGCGAAGAGTCGTTCTACTTCTACCCGGTGTTCGCCTGCCAGATCATGAACGAAGGCTGGGCGTCGTACTGGCACGCGCGTCTGCTGCGCGAAGCGGATTTCCTGCCGCAATCGGCGTACGTCGACGCGATCAAGTGTCACTCGGATGTCGTGCGGCCGAGCGCGAGCGGCGAAAGCGTCGCGCTCTCGACCAACCCGTATCACCTCGGCTTCTCGATCTGGGAAAAGATCGTGGAAGCACAGGGCCTGGATGCCGCGCGCAAGATCATGTGCGAGGACGACGATTTCGCATTCGTGCGCAACCACCTGACGCTGGAGCTCGCACAGGAGCTGAAGCTGTTCCGCTTCAAGGGGCCCGCGACCGGCACGCTCACGGTGCAGGAGATGGACCTGCCGCTGCTGCACGAAGCGCTGCTCTCGCCCAAGTACGGCTTCGGCGCGCCGACGGTGAGCGCAGCGCGCGTACATGTCGACGGCAAGCTGGAGCTGACTCACGACCAGGCGACCGACGGCCGCGGGCTCGATCCGGAACGCACACGCAAGGTGCTGGAATACATCGCGCGCGTCTGGCGCAGACCCGTCACGATCGCGACTGTGGACAACGATAACCGGTCGGTGGAGATCGCCGTGACGCCGCAGGCGTCATAGCACGGGCTTCAGCCCGACGCTCAGGCAGCGGATGCGGTCAGGAACTGCTGTTTGTAATCGCGCACGAACTCGTCGATGGTGCGCGGCTCCCGCCCCGTCACCTCTTTCACCACCTGCGTCGGCGGCGCATTGATCAGGCTCGACGCGCACGCATCCCACAATTCCAGCTTCGCCTCGATCATCACCGGCGACAGTCCCTTGCCCTGCAACCAGCCGCGGGCCTCGTTCGCAGTGATGTCGGTGTAGCGCACCGGCTTGCCGAGGATGCGAGTCATGTGATCTGCGATGTGCAGATAGCTCATCGATTCCGAGCCGGTCACCGTGTAAGTACGGCCTACGTGCTGCGGATCGCGCAGCGCGACGGCTGCCACCGCGCCGACGTCCCGTGCATCGACCCACGTCCACCGGGTGGAGCGGAACGGCCCGGAGATCACGCCCTGCTGCGCGATCGTCGGCGCGAACTCGAACAGAGTCTGCATCAGCATGCTCGGCCGCAGGCGCGTGACTTCCAGCCCCGCGGCGGCGACGCTGACTTCGGCCTGGCCGTACCAGCGCAGCATGCGCGCGCAACACATGTTCGGATCGGCGCCGACGCCCGACTGTTGCACGAGGCGCCGCACGCCCGCGGCCTTGGCAGCCGCGACGATCCGCATGTGGGCTTCAGCGAGCTGCGGCGAGAACGGCCAGGACAGGAAGATCGCCTCGACACCTTGCACTGCACGCTGCAAACTGACGGCGTCCGTGGGGTCGAAGCGCACCGCCTCGATGTTCGGTGCCTGGACGGGCAATTCGCCGCCCGGCTGCAGCAAGGCGCGGACGGCAGCAGGGCCATTGGCCAGCTCGGCGAGGACCGCCCGGCCCACTGGACCCGTCACATCCGTCACAAGCAGCATTCTTGCACCGTCACTTCAAAAACAGGTGGAGCGATACATTAGTCGGGCGGAGCGCCGGGGTAAACGGTTTCTGGAGCAAGTCCTTCGTGCGTCACAGTCAGCAATCCCTTCTCTACAATGAACGCCGACAGGGGGCCCTGGCCGGGTTCCCGTGGCGGGGAATGGGGAACGCTTGAACAGCTTCAGTGACATAGTCGCATTCGTCCGCGTGGTCGAAGCCCACAGCTTCGTGGCCGCGGCCCAGACCCTGGGGATGTCCCCCTCGGCGATCAGCAAGGCCGTGAGCCGGCTGGAAGAGCGGCTGGGCGCGCGCCTGCTGAATCGCACCACCCGCTCGCTCAGCCTCACCGACCTGGGCACGAGTTTCTACGACCGCTGCCGCGAAGCGCTCAGCCAGCTCGACCAGGCCGAAAGCGAGGTGACCGAGGCGCGCGGCGTACCGCGCGGCAAGCTGCGTGTGGAAGTGCCTGTCTCACTCGGCCGCCTGCTCATCGTACCGGCGCTGCCGCGCTTCATCGCACAGCATCCTGAAGTAACGGTGCAGATGAGCATGAACGATCGCGTCGTCGATCTCGTGCAGGAAGGCATCGACATGGCGCTGCGCGTCGGCGAGCTGAGCGATTCGAGCCTGATCGCGCGTCGCATCGGCAGCTTTCGCGTCGTGACGTGCGCGTCGCCCGAATTCATCGAGCGCAACGGCGAGCCGCGCACGCCCGAAGATCTCAAGCCCGAGCACTGCATCGCGATGTTCCGGCTCGGCACCAATCAGCTGCGCGAATGGATGTACAACAAGAATGGCGTCGAGCACACGTTGGTGCCGCGCGCCGCGTTGTCGTTCAGCGATCCGCAGTCGGCGGTCACAGCTGCCGTGAGCGGTGCCGGCTTCGTGCATTCGCTCGATTTCACGGTCGAAGCGCAGATCGCATCCGGCCTGCTGCGACCGGTATTGGAAGACTGGAACGCAGAGTCGTATCGCCCGGTCTCGGTCGTCTATCCGCAGCATCGCCAGCCCACGGCGAAAGTGAAAGCATTCATCGATTTCGTCGCCGGCCTGTTCCCGCAGGCGCCCGCGCATCCTGTCGCCACGCAGCCCAGCGCTTCACGCGTCGCATAGTAAAGAGTCAGGCTGAAGCCTGACCCACAGGGGAACTCCGCTGTGCATCAGGCTTCAGCCTGACTCCTTTACCCGCGAGGTCATTGCGACCGCGGCATATCGTCATAACTCGCAGTTGTCGAGTCATCGCCCCGGCGGCGATTCCTGATCGGAGTTCATCAATGTCGTGCGCCCAGCCCGATTGGTCGCGCGCGGCTCGATCACTACAGTGCGCCCCACGTCGCGCACCGTCCCGCGACTCGACTGGCACTGATTTCGAACCCAGGACGGAATGGAGTAGCTGCGATGACCCGACCGACCGCTCGTACCCTGCTTTCAGCGCTCGCCATCACTGGCGCGCTCTCTGCCGCACTGTTCGGAATGAGCGGCTGCCGCAGCGAAGCAACCCCGGCGACACAGGCGCCGGCGCCGCAGGTTTCCGTGGCGGACGCGCTCGAGCGCAACGTCACGGAGTGGGACGAATTCACCGGCCGGCTCGAAGCAGTCGAGTCGGTGGAAGTGCGTCCGCGCGTCACCGGCTATATCGAAAGCGTGAATTTCGCCGAAGGCAGCACGGTGCGCAAAGGCGACCTGCTGTTCGTCATCGATCCGCGTCCGTATCGTGCCGAGCTGTCGAAGGCGGAAGCAGAGCTGGCGCGCGCAGTGGCGAGCGCTGAGCTCGCTGCCTCCGACGCAGCGCGCAGCGAGAAGCTCGTCGACATCAAAGCGGTGTCGCGCGAAGAGTACGACCAGCGCGTCAATGCTTCGCGCGAAGCAAAGGCGAACGTCGCCGCGGCCCGTGCCGCGGTCGATTCCGCGAAGCTGAATCTCGAGTTCACGCGCATCACGTCGCCGATCTCCGGTCGCGTCAGCAAGGCCGCCGTGACCGCCGGCAATCTCGTGACGGGCGGATCGAATGCCGCGACGCTGCTCACGACTGTCGTGTCGCTCGACCCGATGTACGTGACGTTCGAAGGCGACGAGCAGATCTATCTCAAGTACAACGAGCTGTCGCGCCGCGGCGAGCGTCCCAGCTCGCGCGACGCCGCGAACCCGGTGCTGATGGGCCTGGCGAACGAATCCGGCTATCCGCATCGCGGCTCGATGGTGTTCGTCGACAACCAGGTCGATCCGCGCACCGGCACGATCCGCGCGCGCGCCGCGTTCGAGAACAAGGACGGCTTCCTGACGCCCGGCCTGTTCGCGCGCGTCAAACTGCTCGGCCACAACTCGTATCAAGCCGTGCTCGTCGACGACCGTGCCATCGGCACGGACCAGAGCCAGAAGTTCGTGTACGTGGTCGACAAGGACAACAAGGTCACCTATCGCACCGTGACGATCGGCCGCCTGACCGATGGCCTGCGCATCGTGCAGCAGGGCCTGCAGCCCGGCGAAACTGTGGTCGTCAATGGCATGCAGCGCATTCGCCCGGGCGCAGTGGTGACGCCGGAGAGGGTCGCGATGGATGCGAGGGAACAGGCCGAGGCGAAGTTGGCGATGGCGGGAAACAAGTGACACAGGTGACACAGGTGACACAGGCCAGAGCATTCTTGCCTGTGTCACCTTCGTCACCTCTGTCACCTTCCACCGAAGGTGCACTATGAAATTCGCTAGATTTTTCATCGACCGCCCCATTTTCGCCGCGGTCCTCTCCATCATCATCTTCCTGGTCGGCGCCATCGCCTTGTGGCAGCTGCCGATCAGCCAGTACCCGGAAGTCGTGCCGCCGTCGGTCCAGGTGCGCGCGCAGTATCCCGGCGCGAACCCGAAGGTGATCGCCGAGACGGTCGCCGCGCCGCTCGAGCAGGAGATCAACGGCGTCGAGGACATGCTCTACATGTCCTCGCAGGCCACCAGCGACGGCACGATGCTGCTGACGATCACGTTCCGCCTCGGCACCGACGTCGACAACGCGCAGGTGCAGGTGCAGAACCGCGTCGCGCAGGCTTTGCCGCGCTTGCCGGAAGACGTACGCCGCGTGGGCGTGACGACGAAGAAGGCGTCGCCCGACCTGCTGATGGTCGTGCATCTCACCTCGCCAGACGGTCGCTACGACACCGTGTACCTGCGCAACTACGCCACGCTCCAGGTTCGCGACGTGCTCGCACGCTTGCCGGGCATGGGCGAAGTGCGTCTGTTCGGCGCGGGCGACTACTCCATGCGCGTGTGGCTCGATCCCGAGCGCATCGCGAGCCGCGGACTGACGGCGGGCGACGTGGTCCGCGCGATCCGCGAGCAGAACGTGCAAGTCGCAGCGGGCGTGATCGGCTCCGACCCGGCGCCGGTCGGCACCGAGTACCAACTCAACGTCACGGCCTCCGGGCGGCTGATCACCGAAGAGCAGTTCGGCGACATCGTCCTCAAGACCGCGCCGGACGGCGGCGTCACGACTCTGAAGGACGTCGCGCGCATCGAGCTCGGCGCCGGCCAGTATTCGCTGCGCAGCCTGCTCAACAACGAATCCGCAGTGGCGATTCCGATCGCGCAGGCGCCGGGTGCGAACGCGCTGGAGCTGTCGGATGCCGTGCGCAGCACCATGAAGGAGCTGAGCAAGAACTTCCCCGAGGGCATCAGCTACGAGATCGTCTACGACCCGACCGTGTTCGTGCGCGATTCGATCAAGGCTGTCATCGAGACGCTGCTCGAGGCGCTGGCGCTGGTCGTCATCGTCGTGATCGTGTTCCTGCAGACCTGGCGCGCCTCGATCATCCCGCTGATCGCCGTGCCGGTGTCGATCGTCGGCACGTTTGCGCTGATGCTGGCGTTCGGCTTCTCGATCAACGCCCTGTCGCTGTTCGGCCTGGTGCTGGCGATCGGCATCGTGGTCGACGACGCCATCGTCGTGGTCGAGAACGTCGAGCGCAACATCGAGAACGGCCTGTCGCCGCGCGAGGCGACGTACAAGGCGATGCAGGAGGTCAGCGGCCCGATCATCGCGATCGCGCTGGTGCTGGTCGCCGTGTTCGTGCCGATCGCGTTCATCACCGGCCTCACCGGCGAGTTCTACAAGCAGTTCGCGCTGACGATCGCCATCTCGACGGTCATCTCCGCCGTGAACTCGCTGACGCTGAGCCCGGCGCTGTCGGCGCTGCTGCTCAAGCCGCATGGTGCGAAGCCCGACGCGTTGACCCGCGGCATGGATCGCGTGCTCGGCGGCTTCTTCCGGCGCTTCAACAATCTGTTCACGCGTTCCGGCAGCGGCTACGTGCGCGGCGTGCGTGGCGTGCTCGCGCACAAGACCCTGGTGATGGGCGTGTTCGTCGGCATCCTCGCGCTGACGTACGGCCTGTTTCAGGTCGTGCCGAAGGGCTTCATCCCGGTGCAGGACAAGCAGTACCTGGTCGGGCTCGTGCAGCTGCCGAATGCGGCCTCGCTGAACCGTACCGATGAAGTCGTGCGTCGCGTCGGCGATATCGCGCTCGGCGTGCCCGGCGTGCGCGCGGCCGTGCAGTTCCCCGGCCTGTCGATTGCCGGCTTCACCAACAGCCCGAACTCCGCCATCGTGTTCTTCGGCCTCGACAACTTCGAGGATCGCAAGAGCTCGGAGCTGTACGGCCTGAGCATCGCCAAGCAGCTCAACATGAAGCTGAGCGCGATCCAGGACGCGCAGATCGTCGTGTTCCCGCCGCCGCCGGTGCAGGGTCTCGGCACGATCGGCGGCTTCAAGCTGCAGCTGGAGGATCGCGCCGATCTCGGCTACGACGAGCTGTACACGGTGACGCAGGCCGTCGTCGCGAAAGCGCGGCAGACTCCTGAGCTCGCCGGCGTGTTCTCGAATTACGAAGTGAGCGTGCCGCAGATCCAGGCCGACGTGAACCGCGTCAAGGCCAAGGAGCACGGCATCGCGCTCACCGACGTATTCGAGGCGCTGCAGGTCTACCTCGGCTCGATCTATGTCAACGACTTCAACCGTTTCGGCCGCACCTACCAGGTGATCGCGCAGGCGGACTATCCGTACCGCGCCAAAGCCGAGGACATCCTGCGGCTGAAGACGCGCAACGAGGCCGGCGAGATGGTGCCGCTCGGCTCCGTCATCCAGGTCTCGCAGAGCTACGGCCCGGACCGCGTGTTCCGCTACAACGGCTACCTCACCGCCGACGTCAACGGCGGCCCGGCGCCCGGATATTCGAGCGGCCAGGCGCAGGCGGCCATGGAGCGCATCCTCGCCGAGACGCTGCCGAACGGCGTCAAGTACGAGTGGACCGATCTCACGTACCAGGAGTTCATTGCCGGCAACAGCTCGGTGTTCGTGTTCCCGCTGTGCGTTCTGCTCGTCGTGCTGGTGCTCGCCGCGCTGTACGAGAGCTGGACCTTGCCGCTCGCGATCGTCGCGATCGTGCCGATGGCGCTGTTCTCGGCCATCGTCGGCCTGTGGCTGACCGGCGGCGACAACAACATCTTCACGCAGATCGCGCTGTTCGTGCTCGTCGGGCTCGCCAGCAAGAATGCGATCCTGATCGTCGAGTTCGCCAAGGACCGCGAGCTGGCCGGCGTCGAGCCGGTCGCCGCGGCGCTGGAAGCGGCGCGACTGCGGCTGCGGCCGATCCTGATGACGTCCATCGCGTTCATCATGGGCGTCGTGCCGCTGGTGTTCTCGTCGGGGGCAGGCGCGGAAATGCGCCACGCCATCGGTATCGCCGTGTTCTCCGGAATGATCGGCGTGACGATCTTCGGCCTGTTCCTGACACCACTCTTCTATGTCCTGCTGCGCGCGGCGGTGCTGAGAAAGCGCCGCCATGCGCCGGCGCCCTCCCATGCAGAAGGAATCTCCCATGCGTAACCTGGCCGTTCTCATGTCTTCGCTGGTGCTGGCCGCGTGCGCGGTAGGGCCGGACTACCACCGCCCGGAGGTCGCGACGCCCGACAGCTTCGTCGGCGTCGACTCCGCGCAGTTCTCGACGGCTGACGTCGAGCGCGAGTTCTGGAAGTCGTTCAACGACGAGCAGTTGAATGACCTGATCGAGCGCGCGCTCGGCGCGAACCACGACATTCGCATCGCGGCGGCACGGCTGCGCGAAGCGCGGGCGCTGCGCGGCGAGTCGCAGCTGGATCTCGCGCCGACAGTCACGGGCTCGGCCGGATACACCAAGGCCCGGGTCAGTGACCGTCAGCTCGCGCCGGCGCCGGTGACGGCGGACCGCGAGCAGGACTTCTACGACTCCGGCTTCGATGCGTTCTGGGAGCTGGATTTCTTCGGTCGCGTGCGGCGCGGCGTGGAGGCGAGCACGGCGCAGCTGCAGTCGGCCGAGGCCGGCGTGTACGCGACGCAAGTCAGCGTCACGGCGGAAGTCGCGCGCAACTATTTCGAGCTGCGCGGTGCGCAGGAGCAGCTGGCCGTTGCTCAGCGCAACGCTGAAAACCAGAACGAGACGCTGCGCATCACGACAGCGCGCCTCGACGCCGGTCGTGGCACGCAACTCGACACGTCGCGCGCGCAAGCGCAGTTGTCTGCGACGCTCGCGACGATTCCCGATCTCGAAGCATCCGTGACGCGCAGCATGCTGCGGCTGGGCGTGCTGACGGGCCAGGCGCCCGAGGCTTTGGTGCCGGAGCTTTCCGCTGTCCGCGCGTTGCCGACGCTGCCGGTCACGCAGAACATCGGCACGCCGGAGCAGTTGCTGCGTCGACGGCCCGACATCCGCGTCGCGGAGCGCGACCTCGCCTCGGCCACTGCGCAGATCGGCGTCGCCGTCGGCGACTTGTTCCCGCGCATTACGTTCCTCGGCCGCTGGGGTTTCGACGCCGTCAACAGCGGCGACCTCGGCAACCAGGGCAGCGAGACGTACTCGTTCGGCCCGAGCATCAGCTGGGCCGCGTTCGATCTCGGGCGCGTGCGACAGAAGATCCAGCAGCGTGAAGCTGCGACCGATCGCGCGCTGGCTCGCTATCAGCAGACCGTGCTGCAGGCTCTCGAAGAGACCGATGCGAGCTTGACTGCCTACTCGAAGGCCATCGTCAAGCAGCAGCACCTGCAGGAAAGCGCAACGGCGTCGCTCGAAGCGGCCAAGCTTGCGCGTGCCCGCTACGAGAATGGCGTCGCGGACTTCCTCGCAGTGCTCGATGCGGAGCGCAGCGCGCTTGCGGCTGAAGATCAGCTCGCGCGTAGCGAGACTCAGACGGCAACGGCTCTGCTGGCGACGTACAAGGCGCTCGGCGGTGGCTTCCGCCCGATCACGACGGCGTCGCGCTGATCACCTGGCGGTCAGCTCGTTGGCGATCCTCTGCAGGCGTTCGCGCGCCTGCGGATCGTAGGCCTGCCGCAACGCGCGCGCCGGCCGCCGCTGATCGAAGTATTCGCCCGTCCTGCCCTGAAGGTCGCCGACCGCGAGGTTCATGATCGCGTCGGCGCCTTCCTCCACGGTGCTCATCGGTTGCCACTGCGCCTCCTGCACCATGAACGTGTCCATCAACGTCGCAGGATGCAGCGCATTGACGCTCACGCCGAGCTTCTGCAGCTCCGCCGCGAGGTCGAACGTGAACATGATCAGCGCGAGCTTGGAGCGACGATAGGCATCGACGCCGGAATAGCCGCGCGCGCTCTGTATGTCGTCGAAATCCAGCTCCTTCTGTCCGAGCGACGCGACGTTGACTACGCGGGACGGCGCACCCTCCAGCAAAGCGGGAATCAGCCGATGGGTCAGCAGGAACGCGGCCAGGTAGTTCACGGCGAAGCGCAGCTCGAAGCCGTCCTTGCTCAGCTCGCGCGCCGCGCCGGGCCGGCCGAAGCCGACGCCTGCATTGTTGATGAGCAGGTGCACGCCGGGGTGATCTTTCATGACCTCCTCGGCCAACTGCCGCACGGCGCTCAACGATGACAGATCTGCTGCATAAAACTGCGCAGACCCGTCGCGCGCCTGGATGGCGCCGACGACTTCCTGGCCGCGGCTGCGGTCGCGTCCATGCACCAGCACGTGCCAGCCTTCCCCGCCGAGGCGCTCGGCGACGACTCGCCCGACGCCGTTCGTCGCGCCGGTGATCAAGGCAACGCGATCCGCCATGAAAAAACCTCCGTGCACGATCAGTGTATTCAGGCGGGGATTTGTTCCCCCGGCGTTCGACCTGCGGAAACATGACAGGCGCTGTCTGCTTCCCCGGAGTATCCTCGTGGCTCGCCCATGAATCCCCAGCTGCCCTACTTTCACGATGCCGTGTCGGCGTGGTTCGGCAGGACGTTCCCTGCACCGACCCCCGCGCAGGCCCAGGCCTGGCCGGCGATCCAGTCGCGCCAGGACGTGCTGATCGCGGCGCCCACCGGCTCCGGTAAAACGCTGGCAGCGTTCCTCGCGGCCATCGACGAGCTGGTGCGCGAGGGCGAGCAGTGGGGACTGCCCGGCGAAACGCGCGTTCTGTACGTCTCGCCGCTGAAGGCGTTGTCGAACGACATCAACCGCAATCTCGAAGCGCCGCTCAACGGGATCCGCGAGGAATTGCGCAATCACACGGTTCGCGACGTCGAGATCCGCACCTGGGTCCGCACGGGCGACACGCCGCAGTACGAGCGCGCGCAGATGCGGCGCAAGCCGCCGCACATCGTCGTGACCACGCCCGAGTCCTTGTACATCCTGCTCGGCTCGGCATCCGGCCGCGAGATGCTGGCGACCACGCGCACGGTGATCGTCGATGAAATCCACGCGGTCGCAGGCACGAAGCGCGGCGCACACCTGGCGCTCTCGCTGGAGCGGCTCGACGCACTGGCCGGTCGCAGACTGACGCGCATCGGTCTGTCGGCGACGCAGGAGCCCATCGCGGAAGTCGCGCGTCTGCTGGTCGGAGTGCAAGGCATCGACAGCGATGGCAACGCGCGCTGCCGCATCGTCGACAGCGGTCACAAGCGTCATCGCGACCTCGCGATCGAGCTGCCGGATGCGCCGCTCGAAGCCGTGATGTCCAATGAAGTCTGGACGCAGATCTACGACCGGCTTGCGCAGCTGGTGCGCGAGCACCGCACGACGCTGGTGTTCGTCAATACGCGGCGCTTGTCGGAGCGTGTCGCGCGGCATCTGTCGGAACGACTGGATGTCGAGTCGGTCGCCGCGCATCACGGCAGCCTGGCGCGCGATCTGCGCTTCAAAGCTGAGCAGCGTCTGAAGCGCGGCGAGCTCAAAGTGCTCGTAGCGACGGCCTCGCTCGAGCTGGGCATCGACATCGGCGACGTCGACCTGGTGTGTCAGCTGAGCTCGCCGCGCTCGATCAACGCATTCCTGCAGCGAGTGGGCCGCTCGGGCCACGCTGTCGGCGGCACGCCGAAAGGCCGCCTGTTCCCGCTTTCGCGCGATGACCTGGTGGAATGCACCGCCCTGCTCGACAGCGTGCGGCGCGGCGAGCTCGATCGCCTGAGCATTCCGCAGCTGGCGATGGACGTGCTGTCGCAGCAGATCGTCGCCGAAGTTGCGACGCGCGACTGCAGCGAGAACGAGTTGTTCGAGTTGTGTCGCAACGCCTATCCGTATCGCGCACTCACGCGCGAGGCGTTCGACGAGCTGGTCCGCATGCTCGCGGAAGGATTCACGACACGGCGCGGCCGTCACGGCGCGCTGCTGTATCACGACGGCGTGAATCGACTGATCCGTGCCCGCAAAGGCGCGCGACTCACCGCCATCACTTCGGGCGGTGCGATTCCGGACACCGCCGACTACCAGGTCATGCTGGAGCCGGAAGGCTACCTGGTCGGAACCGTCAACGAGGACTTCGCGGTCGAGAGTCTGTCGGGCGACGTGTTCCAGCTCGGCAACAGTTCGTATCGCATCCTGCGCGTCGAGCGCAGCGTCGTGCGCGTCGAGGACGCGCGCGGCGAGGCGCCGACGATTCCGTTCTGGCTGGGCGAGGCGCCGGGCCGCACGGACCAGCTGTCGGTGGCAGTCTCGCGGCTGCGGACCGAGATGGAGCAGCGATTCGAGAGCGGCACCGAATCGGCGCTGACCTGGCTGACGCACGAAGTCGGCGTCTGCGAAGCTGCCGCTGCACAGGCGGTGGCGTATCTGGCCGCGGCGCATGCGGCGCTCGGCAGTCTGCCGACGCACGAGACGATCGTCTTCGAGCGCTTCTTCGACGAGGCCGGCGGCATGCAGCTGGTCATCCATTCGCCGTTCGGCAGCCGCATCAATCGCGCCTGGGGCCTGGCGCTGCGCAAGCGCTTCTGCCGCACGTTCAACTTCGAGCTGCAGGCGGCGGCGACCGAAGACACGATCATTCTGTCGCTGACCACCGCGCACAGCTTCGAGCTGGCCGACGTCGCGCGCTACCTGCATCCCAACACTGCGCGCGAGATCCTGGTGCAGGCATTGCTGGCGGCGCCGATGTTCACGACGCGCTGGCGCTGGGACGCGTCGATTGCGCTGGCGTTGCCCCGTTTCCGCGGCGGCAAGAAAGTGCCGCCGGCGCTCGCCCGCATGAACGCGGAAGACCTGCTCGCCTCGGTGTTCCCGGATCAGGTCGCGTGCGGCGAGAACATCACCGGCGACATCGTCGTGCCCGACCATCCGCTGGTCCGCCAGACAGTGCGCGATTGTCTCGAAGAGGCGATGGACGTCGACGGCTTCGAGCGGCTGCTGACCGCGCTCGTCGACAACCGCATCCGCATCGCCGCGCGGGATCTGACCGAGCCTTCGCCGCTCGCGCTGGAGGTGCTGTCGGCACGGCCCTACGCCTATCTCGACGACGCGCCGCTCGAAGAGCGCCGCACCCAGGCGGTGATGAGCCGCCGCTGGATGGATCCGGAGTCGGCTGCCGACATCGGCAAGCTCGATCCGGAGGCGATCGCCCGCGTGCGCAGCGAGGCCTGGCCCGAAGCAGCAAGCGCCGACCAGTTGCACGACGGGCTGTGTTGGCTGACGTTCCTGACCGAAGAAGAGGTCGAGCGCGAAGCCGCCTGGCCGGCGCTCATCCATGAGCTGATCACGCAGCGGCGTGTCACCCGTTTGGGTCGACTCTTCGTGGCCACCGAGCGCATTCCGCTGCTGCAAGCTGTATTTCCCGCCGCAGCGTTCGATCCCGAAGTCGTCGTGCCGGCGGGCAACTCGAAGGTTTGGGAGCGCGATGAGGCGCTGCGCGAGATCGTCCGCGGCCGTCTCGAAGGTCTCGGCCCGACGGACGCAGTCGCGATTGCGACCTCGCTGGGCGTCGAAGTCGCGGACATCGACACCGCGCTGCTCGCGCTGGAAGCGGAAGGCTCGGCGATGCGTGGCAACTTCGAGCCTGATCGCCGGATACCCGTGCAGTGGTGCGATCGCCGGCTGCTGGCTCGCGTTCACCGCTACACGGTCAAGCGCCTGCGTGCCGAGATCGAGCCGGTCACGGCGCGCGACTTCCTGCGCTTCCTGTTCGATTGGCAGCGCGTTACACCCAGTGCGCGCATGCAAGGGCCCGATGCGGTTCCGGCCGTGCTCGGCCAGCTCGAAGGCTTCGATGCGCCTGCCAGCGCCTGGGAAACCGAAATCCTGCCGGCGCGCGTCGGCGAGTACGACCCGGCGTGGCTCGACGAGCAGTGCCTCGCGGGCCGCATCGTCTGGACACGCCTTGCGACCCGCGCCGGCGATGCGGAGCGCGGCGCGGCTCCTGTCCGCTCGACGCCGATTGCGTTGCTCGCCCGACGCAACGTGCGAGTGTGGTCGTCCTTCTCGGATCGTCCGGAAGCACCGCAGCTCACGGCCAAGGCGCAGGAGGTCGCAGGTTTCATCCAGACGCACGGCGCATCGTTCTTCGATGAGATCGTGGAAGGCGCGCGCCTGCTGCCGACTCAGGTCGAGGAGGCGCTCGCGGAGCTGGTCGCCCTCGGCATCGTGAACTCCGACAGCTTTGGCGGCTTGCGCGCGCTGCTGGTGCCCGCGGACCGCCGCCGGCCGAGCTCGCGCGATGCGCGACGCAAGCGACGCATGGCGATCTTCGGGATGCAGGACGCCGGACGCTGGGCGCTGGTGAGGAAAGCGCTCGAAAGCTCGCCGCAGACGCAGGACGAGAACGTCGAGCACGTGTGCCGCACGCTGCTGCGACGCTGGGGCGTGGTGTTCTGGAAGGTGCTGGAGCGCGAAGCCGACTGGCTGCCGCCCTGGCGGCAGATGTTGATGTGCCTGCGGCGGCTCGAAGCGCGCGGCGAGATCCGCGGCGGCCGTTTCGTGGCGGGTTTTTCCGGCGAGCAGTTCGCACTGCCGGACGCAGTGGGATTGCTGCGCGACGCCCGCCGCAAGCCGAACGACGGCGAGCTCCTGTCGCTGTCCGCAGCCGATCCGCTGAACCTGGTCGGCATCCTGACGCCGGGCGCCAGGCTGCCATCGCTGACCGGCAACCGTGTGTTGTATCGCGACGGGTTGCCGATCGCGGTTTACGCCGGCGGTGAGGTCGCGTTCCTGGAACAGCTGGAAGAGAAAGAGCAGTGGCAGGCGCGCAATGCGCTGCTGCGGCGGCAGGTGCCGGCGCCCTTGGCAGATCTGGCGTAGCTGAGAGTCAAATGACTTCGGTGGAGTCGCTCGCAACCTTCTTCTTCGGCTGCTCGTACTCCGGCTGCAGCGCATCCGGGTCGACCGGCGCGTCGGCGGGCTCGTCGGCGTCGACGTCCTTCGGATCGCGCCGCGCGATCGTGCCGAGGCCGTTCATGCGGGTGTTCACTTCGCGCGGGTTGCCGGTGTAGAGAATCGCGCCGACGCCGTTCATCGTCGCGTCGAGCGTGTCCTTCGGGTGCACGATCACGCTGCCGACGCCTTCCACCGTCACCTTCGTCTCGTCCGCGACCAGCCGGCTGAAATCGCCATGACCGGCGCCGGACATGCGCACCGTCAGCTCGTCGAGGCGGCCGTCGGCCTGGATGTGCGCCGCGCCGGACGCGCGAATCTTGGTGTCGCCGCCGTCGAAGCCGGTCAGGCGGACGTCGTTGCCGCCTTCCACGGCCAGCGACTCGAGCCGCGGCACGGTGATCTTCAACGTGATCCGCCGGCGGTTGCTGGACATGAACCAGTCGCGCGGCTTGCTGTGGATGTACAGGGTGTTGCCGCGGATCTCGGTGTCGACGCGCTCGATCGACGAGGCGCGGCCTTCCAGGACCAGGGACTCGGGCCCGCCGACGGTGATCTCCAGGCGCGCCGCGCCGCTCATGTCGATGGAGTCGAACGAGCCGACGTCGCGGGTCTGCGAGGTGGCCGGGCCCAGGGCACCCCGGTCGTCGCGGACGTCGCGGTCATCGCGGTCGCCGCAGGCAGTCAGCAGTGCGGCGCCGGAAACCAGCATCAGCACCCCGGCAGCTCTCTGCGCTCTCATATGACACCTCTGCACATTACAAGCCGCCGGGATAGTGCGCCGTTCCTGCGGTCTCCTGAAGCAAATGCCGGTGAGTCGCCGCTGTTCGCCGGCCGAAGCCCCGGCGGAACCCCGCCCGGCCGTGTGATGGCGGTCACGGCGCGCGACCGGCCCGCTGCGGGCCGCGGTCATAAGTCACGATGTGTGACGCAGGTCCCGGGTTCCTGTGATGGTGATCCGCGTCTGCAGGCGGCCCGGGCGCGTACTTTTATGGGCGAACGCCAGCCCGTTTCCGAGGTCCACAGCGCTTCATGACCGCGTCCAGGTCAACCGCCCGGCCGGCGAGCCGGTCCTTCGCCGCTCGTCTGCGCGAGCTCGTCACGCGCTTCGGGCCGCGCCTGACTTTCGACGAGCCGCTGGAGTCGGCCTTCCGCAGCTGGTACGCCGAGCACACGCGCTCGCGCGTGCGCAACGCCATGTGGATCGCGATGGGCAACATGCTGGTCGTGATGCTGGCCGGCGGCCCGTTCCGCGAGATGCGCAACGCGATCTTCGGCCCGGAGAACCAGCTGATCGTCGACGTGCTGCGCTTCGGCTTCATCGTGCCGACCAGCCTGGCGATGCTGCTGGTCTCCTATACCTCGCTGTATCGCAGGTGGTTCGGCCTCACTGCGCAGATCGTCGCGCCGGTGCACGCGCTGTCGTTCGTGGTGATGGACATCCTCATGCATCCGCGCGGCTATTCGCTGAGCTCGTGGATGCCGCTGGTCGTGCTCGCGCCGTATTTCCTGTTCGGCATGCTGCATGCGCAGGCAGTGCGCACGTCGCTGCTCATCGTCCTGGCGTACGCGGTCGGCAGCCTCCTCGGCGGGGTCGGTGGCCCGCAGCGGGTCTTCGACATGTTCGTCATCGGTTTCGCCTGCGCGATCGGCGGCGCGGTCCACTTCTCGTTCCAGCGCGGCGTGCGCCGCAACTATCTCGCCAAGCAGGTGCTGAGCGAATCGGCGAACCGCGACAGCCTCACCGGCATCCACAACCGGCGCATGTTCGACGAGCACATGCGGCGGCTGTGGCAGCAAGGCATGCGCGAGGGCGTGCCGCTCGCGCTGCTGCTGATCGACCTCGACCACTTCAAAGCATTCAACGACCGCCGCGGCCACCAGGCCGGCGACGCGTGCCTCGCGAAAGTGGCGAGCGTGCTGCCGATCGCGGTGCGACGACCGTTCGACCTGGCGGCGCGCTACGGCGGCGAAGAATTTGCGGTGCTCCTGTACGACGCCCGCCGCGACCGCGTCGAAGAGATCTGCCGCCAGCTGCACGCGAGCCTGCAGAAGGCAGCGCTCGCGCATCCTGCTTCGCCGGTCAGCGAGCATGTGACCTTCAGCATCGGCGCGGCGTGCGTCGAGCCGACGCTCGGCCGCCATCCGGAAGGCTTCATCCAGCTTGCCGACGAGGCGCTGTACGCGGCGAAGGAACGCGGCCGCAACCGTACGGTGATCATGGATCGGGAGTACGAGACGCTGACCACCGGTGCCTTCCGCGTTCCGCGTGCGCGCGGCGAGGCCGCGGCGTAGGGAGAAGGTGACCCCGTCACCCCGCCCGCTTCTGCTATCCTTGCGCCGTGCTCACGGCCGACAAAGTTCTCGTCACGATCGGTACGCCCTGCTCGATCTCCGCGGTCGGCAGTACCGAGACTTACCAGGCGCGGGTCACGCAGGCGCCTGAGTTCATCGCGTACGCGGCGTTCGACGCCGGTCTGGTCGATGTCGAGCCAGGCGCCGGCGGCGCATTGAGCTTGCGTTGGCTGGACGGCACTCCCGCCACGCTCGATGACATCGAGCAGCGCCACGGCGCGCAGCTGCGTGCGCAGCTCGGCATTCGCTACGTCGACGATCTCACCGCCGCGGGTCCCGCCGTCGTCACCGACATCGCAGCCCCGTTGCCTCACGACTTCGAGAGCGGCGGCCTGCGCCGGCTCGCCGGCCTGATGTACCGCGACGTCCGCGAGTCCGTTCTGAAGGACATGTACGGGCTGTTCGACGACGATCCGCGCCTCGGCCCGTCGCTGCAGGCGCAGCTGTTCGCGTACAGCGGGCTCGGAGCGCTCGCTGCGCTGCCGGTCTCGCTCGCCGAGCTGTTGCCGAACCCTTACGAATTCCGCGTCGCCGGCGCCACGGCCTTCATGGGCATGGACTCGCTCGCCGAGCTGCGCGCCGCCGGCAGCGATGCCATGGAGAGCGACAAGCTGCGCGACAAGTTCGCGATGCGGCTTGCGAACTCGCTGTCGTCGCACGGCCCGGCGTTGCTGTCGACGATGCTGGCGCCCTCGTACTCGCTGAGCAAGTCGCTGAAGAATCCGGCGCTGCTCGACAGCCTGCGCACGGCTGGCGGCTACATGCGGGTGCCGCAGACGCCGCTGAACGCAGTCGGTGCCTGCGCCTCGAGCTCGATCGTGTTCTGCGAATTCGCGCCGCAGATGGTGCTCGACTATCCCGGTTATCAGCGTCCGACCATGACCCTGTGGACGGCCGCAGACGCCGCAACGCGGCCGAGCTGGCAGATTCTCGATGCGTTCGGCCCCGGCGCGCTGATGACGCGCGGCAAGCTCGCAGCGCTGAACGCGAATCGCCAGCTCGCGGAGCAGCGTTCGGTCGCAGACTGCCTCGCGCCGTTCGACATCGACGCAAACGGCACCGTCGTCGGCGAAGGCGGCTCGGGTCTGCTGGTCACCACGCTCGACTTCGCGCTGCGCAACCTCCTCGACATCACCTCGATCATCGTCGGCTGGGGCCAGAGCGGCGAAGCGGGCGGCAAGGCGCACTTCGCGGGAGTCGGGTTCGGCGGCGAGAACGCGCTGATTCATGCTTTCGATCTGGCCCAGCGCGGCCACGGCTACGGCATCGCGGACTTCCAGTACCTGGTGGCGCACGCGACCGGGACGCGCACGAACTCCAAGACCGATCTCACGACAGCCTCGAACGCACGCGCCAGCGCCGCCGAGCGCCAGGGCCGCAAGGGTGCACTGCCGCCGATGGCGGTCGGCACGCCGAAAGCGGTCGGCGACGGCCACACGATGGGCGAAACAGGATTGAAAGCGGTGTCGCAGGCGCTGCAGTTCCTGCTCGGCAAGACGGCCGTCGGCATTCCGACGCTGCGCACTCTCGATCCCGAGCTCGGCCCGGCGGCAGAGTCGTTCGTCCTCAAGGCACCGCCGATCGCCGGCAACAGCGATGGCGGCGCGGTCTGCGCGACTCAGGGTTTCGGCGGCTACAACGGCGCGATCGCGCTGCGTGCAGCGCATGCCGAAGCGTTCGGTCGCTATGCCATCGATCGCAAGGTGCTGTCAGCGTACCTGGAGCGGTGGCCGGAGCTGCGCCGCGAGCGCGAGCAACGCGAGCGGTACTGGCGTCTGCGCCGGCGCTCGACGATCGAGCTGGTGCAGACGCACTGCTGGAAGGGGTTGGAGTAAGAGAAGAGTCAGGCTGAAGCCTGACCCACAGGGGACACCTGTGACCTGACTCTTCTGTGGGTCAGGCTTCAGCCTGACTTCTTGCCGGTGAAGGTCCCTTCGCCCAGCTCGCCCAGCGTCACCTTCCCCTTGATCGTGTCGCCGTCCACCGTGCCGGCATAAGTGATCGCCAGCTCCGAGCCCTGCGCGGTCACCTTGAAATTCAGCGACAGCTCGTTGCCCTTCACCGTGCCGGTCACCGGCGCTTCGCCGAGCTGCCCTTTGTAGGTGCCGGTCACGCTCGTGCCGTCCTGCTTGAGACTGAAGTGCGGCGTGCCCGTGCCCGCCTGCGTCTCGACCGAGAAATCCCACTCGCCGGCGACATTGGCATCGGCGGCCAGCGCCGCTGCGACGAACGCTGCCGACGCGAGCATCGCGATGAACAGTCTGCGCAGAATCTTCATTTCACTCTCCCCGTTGGTCATTCCCGCCTTCGATACATCTCGCGCAGCTTGTGCTTGTACAGCTTGCCGTTGTCGTGGCGCGGCAGCTCGCCAACGAAGTCCACGCTGCGCGGACACTTGTAATGAGCAATGTGCTGCCGGCAGTAGTCGATCAGCTCGGCAGCGAGCTGCGGCGACGCGGTGTAGCCGGGCTGCAGGATCACGACTGCCTTGACCGCCTCGCCCCATTCCGGATCCTCGACGCCGATGACGCCCACGTCCGCCACGGCCGGATGCGTGAACAGCGTGCTCTCGACTTCCGCGGGATAGATGTTGACGCCGCCGCAGATGATGAGATGCGCGCTGCGATCCGTGAGGAACAGGTAGCCGTCCGCGTCGAGATAGCCGATATCGCCCAGCGTGTAGTAATCGCCGCGATACGCGCTGCTGGTCTTGCTGTCGTCCTTGTAATAGTCGAAGCGGCCGCTCGCCGGCGCCTTCATGTAGATGAGCCCGGCCGTGAGCGGCGGCAGCGCATTGCCGGCTTCGTCGAGGATGCGGATGTGATCGGGTGTGTCGGGCCGGCCGACCGTGGGCGGCCGCGCCAGCCATGTCGGCGAGTCGACCAGCGTGCCGGTTCCTTCGGTGGCGCTGTAGTACTCGTGCACGATCGGTCCGAGCCAGTCGATCATCGCGCGCTTCACGCTCGGCGGACACGGCGCTGCGCCGTGCAGGACGTACTTCAACGACGCGAGATCGTGGCGCTTGCGTACCGCTTCGGGCAGCGACACCAGCCGATGCATCATCGTCGGCACGAGATGCGTGTGAGTCACCCGGTGGCGCTCGATGAGCGTCAGCGCGCGCTCGTTGTCCCAGCCATCCATGAGCGCAACCGCCGCGCCGTAGAGCATCGGCAAGCCCATCGACAACGACAGCGGCGCCGCGTGATACATCGGGCCCGTGCACAGATGCACGCTTTTTCCAGGCTGATAATCCGCGCCTGCCACCAGGCTCGGCGAAGGCGGCGGCGCGGACGTGCGATGCACGCCTTTGGGCTTGCCCGTCGTACCGGAGGTGTACAGCATCGCCTGGCACAGCTGCGGATCGGGAATGTCGGCGCCATCCTGGTCGCGCAGCAACGCTTCGTAGCTCTCGAATCCCGGAATCGCGCCGCCGATCGCGATGCGTGCCTGCGCCCGCGGCGCGCTCGCCGCCACGTATTGCGCAACGCTGAGGAATCGCGTGTCCGCGATGAATGCCTTGGCGTCGCAATCATTGGCGATGTACGCAGCTTCCTCGCCCGTCAGACGCCAGTTGATCGGCGTCAGGCGCATGCCGGCACGCCGCGTGGCCCAGAACACTTCGACGAACTCGGTCCGATTCCAGCAGAGCAGCGCGACACCATCGCCGTCGCCCACGCCGTGCGCCCGCAGCGCGCGCACCAGCTGATTGCAGCGCGCGTTGAGCTCGGCGTACGTGCGGTTGCCCGTGTCTGCGATGATCGCGGGGGCGTGCGGTTGCACTCGCGCCCAGAACGAGACCGTCATCCCTTTTTCCATCGCGGCGGCGAACTCAGGATGAGCGGCGGTCATGGCGCGGTCATTGTCGATGCAGCGCCGGCCCCTCGGCAATAGAACAGCGCGATCGAACGCAGGTCACGCGGCGGATGTTTTGCTGTGCGGTCCCTCGCGCGACTATGCAAAGATAGGCGCGTGCCCGATACCCGTCGATTCACTCTGCGCACGTTCTGGACCGTCAGCCTGGCCGCCGCCGTCGTGCTGGTCGCGATCGTCGCCATTCCGCAATGGCTGTCGAAGCAAGCGCGGCTCGAAGTGCTGCGCTCCAACGTCGGCTCGATCGCGCGGCTGGCAGCCAGCGTCGTCGACGGCGACCTGCACCGCCAGCTCCTCGATCCCGCGAACAAGACCCCGGAGCTCTACTCGCGCACGCTGGAGCCGTTGGTGCGCTTCCATGCGGCTTATCCCGAGATCTTCTACGTCTACACGATGGTCGATCGCGGCGGGCAGAGCTACTTCGTGGTGGATACCGCCGCCGAGTCGGACAAGCTCGAGTCGCCGCACAAGCTCGTGCCCTCCGAGTACATGGAGCCGTTCAACACGCTCGACGCCGAGCCGGACCCGGATTGGCTGCAGCGGATCGCGGCGGGCCAGACCTACGTCTATCCCTCGTTCCAGCGCGACAAGTACGGCACGTTTCTCTCGGGACACGCGCCGATCTACGACAGCCAGGGCCGCTACAGCGGCTTCGTCGGCGTCGACTTCGACCTGGCGTACTACCTGGCACAGGAAGCGAGCTTCCGCGCGATCTCCATCGGCACGCTGACCGGCGCGGTGCTGCTGGCGCTGCTGATCGGCTACGTCGCGGCGCGCTATCACTACGACCTCAACGATCGCATCGAGCAACAGTATCGCGCGTCGATCCGCGACGAGCTGACCAGCCTGCTCAACCGCCGCGGCGCGCTGACTGCGGTCAGCGAAGCGCTGGCAGTGCAAGCCTCGACCTACGCGACGATCCTGGTCGACGTCGACGACCTCAAGGGCATCAACGACAACTACGGTCACGTCACCGGGGATCAGCTGCTGATAAGCGTCGCCGAGGCGATCCGCGAGAGCGTGCGTCACAGCGACATCTGCGCGCGCTTCGGCGGCGACGAGTTCCTGATCTTCGCCGCCGGCTGCGACCTGGACGCGGCGACGGAAATCGCGCGGCGGATTCTCAGCAAGGTGCACGCGAAGCGGCAGGCCCTCGAAAACGCCCGCTTCGGCGTATCGATCGGCATCGACGTGGCGCCGCTGAGCGAAGCGGCGTTCGAAGCGATGTACCGGCGCGCCGACCAGGCGCTCTACCAGGCGAAAGGAACCGGCCGCAACCGCTACGTCATCTCGGATGTACGTCAGGCTTCAGCCTGACATGCTCCATCTCTCCCTGCACAAAGCGAGAAACCGCGCCCCCGCCTGCGACAACGGCTGATGCCTGCGGTAGTACAGCCCGACCTGGCGGTCGATGCTGGAGAACGGCAATCCCTCGATCGGCACCAGCTCCTCCGGCAAGCCGGTCACCAGGTCCGAAACGTACGTGACTCCCTTGCCCTCGACGACCAGCGCGAGCCGCAGGTCCATGTGGCTCACTTCCCAGACAGTCGCGAACGCGTTGCGCAGGCGGTCGCCGCTCGGCCGCCGCGCCGGCTCGTCCAGGTAGGACGTGATCAGCGGCAACGTGCGCAACGTGGCCTGCGGGTCGCGCAGCAGCCCGTCGCGCGCCGGATGATTGCGGGCGACCATCAGCCGGCGGGTCTCGGAAAAGCACGAATGAAAGGCGAAATATTCCGGCATCGTGTGCAGCAGCGGGCCGAAGCCCAGCTCCCAGCGGCCGTCGGCGACGCCGTAGACGATCTCGCGGCTCGGCGCGACGGTCACCTTGAAGCGCGTCAGTGGATTCCGCTCGGAAAATTCCCGCAGCAGCGCGAGACCGAAGCGCGCATTCGCGGGCGGCGACAGCGCCAGCGACAACGTCGACAGCGCGCCGGATTTGATCTGCGCGATGTCGGCGAGCGTCTCACGCTCCTCGTTCATCACGCTTTCGGCGAAGCGCAGCAGGCGGATGCCCGCTTCGGTGAGCTGCGGCGGATTACCCCGGCGCAGCAGCACGGCGCCGAGCCGGTGCTCGAGGTTGGCGATCGCCTGGCTGACCGCGGACTGCGACAGGTCGAGCCGCTCCGCCGCCCGGCTGAAGCCGCCTGCCTCGACCACCGCGTGAAAGCAGCGGATCTCGTTGCGCTCGATCTGCATGCGCCGATTGTAGTTCGTCCGACCTGATAGGCGAATCGCGGTCGCTAATAGGTTTGCGGCAGGGACCGTCGTAACGTGGCCCGCGTGGAATCTCGACAGCCGGAGTCCAGGTCATGAGCGATTCGGTCCAGGTGCAGAAGGGTCTCGAAGGGGTCGTGGCCGACACGACCGCGGTGTCGCTGGTCGACGGCGAAGCCGGGCGCCTGTATTACCGCGGCCACCCGATCGAATCGCTCACGCAGTATCGCTTCGCCGAAGTCATGCACCTGGTGGTGTTCGGTGAGCTGCCGGACCGCCAGCGCCTGCAGGAAGTCGAGGAATACCTGTGGACCGCCGGGCGGCTGCCGCCGGAGCTGGCCACTTCGCTGCGCGAGCTGGCGCGGCATGGCGAGCATCCGATGGCGACGCTGCAGGCCATTACGCCGCTGCTCGCGCTGGAGCCGCCGGCTGTCAGCCTCGGGCGCACGCCGATCGAGGAAGAGGGCCTGATCGTCGCGGCGCGCCTGCCGGCGGCGATCGGCCTGATCTATGCCGCGCTGGAAGATCACTCGGAGCGTCCGTATCCGAGCTCGCGCCGCTACGGCGAGCGCTTTCTGCAACTGCTGCACGAAGTCGATCCCACGCCCGAGCAGGTGACGGCGTTCGAGATCACGCAGATCCTGCAACTCGATCACAGCTTCAATGCCGGCACGTTCGCGGCACGCGTCGTGTCTTCGACGCTCGCTCCCCCGTCGTCGGCGCTGTCGGCCGCGGTCGGCGCGCTGTTCGGCCCGTTGCACGGCGGCGCCGATCAGCATGCGCTGGAAATGGCTCTCGAAGTGGCGGATCCGCAGCAGGCGAGCGCATTCGTCGCGAATTGTCTCGCGACCGGCCGTCTCGTCATGGGCATGGGGCATCGCGAGTATCGCGTCGTCGATCCGCGCGCCCGGGTCATCAAGGCGACCGCGCAGCAGATCGCGACGAGCGGCCAGCCGCAGCAGCTGTTCGAAGTGTTGAGCGCCATCGACGCGGCATTCGTCGAGCAGACCCGCAGCCGCAAGCGCTCGCTGCGCGCGAACCTCGAGTTCTACAAGGGCGTCGTGTACCTGGCGCTCGACATTCCCAAGGAGCTGTTCACGACCTGTTTCGCGGCCGCTCGCGTGTTCGGCTGGGTCGCGCACGTGGTCGAGCAGCGACAGGACAACAGGCTGATCCGCCCCACGGCGCTGTATGTCGGTCCGCCGCCCCAGACCGCATGAGCCAGACCGCGTAGTCGAGCCTGTACACTACGGCCCATGCAGCAGATTCAATGGGCCGACTTCGAGCGCGTCGAGCTGCGCGTCGGCACGGTGCTCGAAGTGCTGGATTTTCCCGAGGCGCGCAAGCCGGCGTGGCAGCTGCGCATCGACTTCGGCCCGGAGATCGGCATCCGCAAGTCGAGCGCGCAGATCGTCGCGCTCTACGGCAAGGAGCAGCTGGTCGGCCGCCAGGTGATCGGCGTCGTGAATTTCCCGCCGAAGCAGATCGGGCCGGTCCGCTCCGAAGTGCTCGTCACCGGCTTCCACGACGAGCAGGGCCGCGTCGTACTGGCGGTGCCGGAGCGCTCGGTACCGAACGGAGCGAAGCTGCTGTAGTCTCGCCGGATGCAGTTTTCCGAGGTCCTGGGCTCTCTCGCCGCGATCGGCGATTCGCAGTTCGGCATCACCGTGACCGACGACTGGGGCCAGGGCCGCGCGACGTTCGGCGGCCTCGTCGCTGCCGCTGGCAACGAAGCGATGCGTCGTCTCGTCGCGAGCGACCGTCCGCTGCGCTCCCTGCAGACGACCTTCGTCGGTCCGGCCGGCGCGGGCACGTGGTCGATGCATGCGCGCGTGCTGCGCGTGGGCAAAGCGGTCACGCTCGCCCATTGCGACATCCTCGACGGCGACCAGGTTGCGGCGATCCAGGTCGGCGTCTACGGACTGGCGCGGCAATCGAGCGTCACGGCGAAGCCGCCAGTGGCAGAAGCGCCGCGCAGGGCCGAGGAGCTCAACGAGCTGCGGTTCCAGCCGGAGCGCACACCGCCGTTCATGCAGCATTTCGCGCATCGCTGGGCGCGCGGCGCCAGGCCGTACAGCGGCATCCGCTCGGATTCGAGCTGCTTCATCCGGCATCGCGATCCCGCACGGCTCACGGAGTCGCACGTCATAGCGTTGGTCGATTGCATTCCTTCGCCGGCGCTCTCGATACTGACCGCGCCTGCACCCGCGAGCTCGCTGGTCTGGAATCTCGAATTCATCGAGCACGACCTCGGCTTCGGCTCCGACGAGTGGTGGCGGATCGACACCGATATCGACGCCGCGGGCGAGGGCTACGTCAGTCAGACCGGCCTGCTGCTCGATCCGCGCGGACGGCCGGTGGCATTGACTCGGCAGGTATTCGCAGTCTTCGGTTGACTCTCCTGTTACCGGAGGTGGGAGCATGCGGCTTCCACACCGTGAGGGTCCGGGCATGACGAACGTTCGCGAAGGAGGCTGCCAGTGCGGCGCCGTGCGCTATCGCGCGGAAGGCGAGCCGATATTGACGGCGCTGTGTCACTGCACGATGTGTCGCCGCGCGAGCGCGGCGCCGGCGGTTGCCTGGGCGATGTACCAGGAGGCGCAGGTCACGTTCCTCGAGGATCCACCGGCACAATATGCATCGTCGACTGATGCGCGCCGCGGCTTCTGCGCCCGCTGCGGCACGCATGTCAGCTTCACGGCGACGTTCCTGCCCGGTCTCATCGATATGACGATCGGCAGCTTCGATGCGCCGGAAACGCTGCCGCCCACGCTGCATTACTGGGACTCGAAGCGGCTGCCGTGGCTGCGGCTCGCCGACGATCTGCCGCGCTATCCGGAGTTCCCGCCGTCTTGATGCCGATCGGCAAATTCGCGCGCGCCTGCCGCTTGTCAGTCAAGGCGCTGCGCCACTACGACGAAGAGCGCCTGCTGCGTCCGGCGCACGTCGAGGAACGCACCGGGTATCGCTACTACACGCGCGACCAGGTTCGCGACGCCGTCACGATCGGCATGCTGCGCGGGCTCGGCATCGGCATTCCGAGCATTCGCCGGTTCCTGGGCGCGAACGAGGCCGAGCGCACCGCGATCCTGCACGCCGAAGCGCAGCGCATCGAGCGCGCCATGGCGCAGCATCGCTTTGCCCTCGACGCGCTCGCACGCTTCGGCTCGACCGGAACGCTCGGGCCGTACGAAGTCGCGATTCGCCGTGCGGAGCCGCTGCAGGTGGCGGAACGCTGCGTAGTCACCAATGCCGAACAGCTCATCGCAGACACGACTGTGCTGATCTACTCGCTGTTCGACGAATTGCGCACCGCGGGCCGCGACGTGCTGTCGCCGGTGTTCTGCATGAACGACGACTCCGCTTCGGACGAGCACATCGTCGTGCATGCCTGCGTGCGGGTCGAAACGCCCGCTCCGTCATTGCCGCAAGCGCGCATCCTCGAAGTACCCGGCGGTGAGTTCGCGACGGTCATGCACGTCGGGCCGTACGAGCAGCTCGGCCTCGGCTATCACGCGCTGTACGCGTGGGCACAGGAGCACGGTCACGAGCCGCGCGGGCTGATCCGCGAGATCTACGTGAACGATCCGGCGAACGTGCGGCCGGAAGCGCTGCAGACCGAGCTGCTACTTCCGCTCTGACGACAGCCGCACGCCTGCGAGAATCGCAATGCCCACCACGGCAGCGATCGCCAGTTGAATCAGCTCGCGGCTCGATGCATTCGCGAGCAACGCGAACGATAGAACGCTCGCCAGCACCGCGATCGCCGGACCGAGCGGCGCCACGAACCCTGCCGGCGATACGTCAGCGCGCCGGCGCAGCGCTATCAGCGCAATGCATCCCGCGATGTAGACCACCATGCGCGTGCTCGTGGCGAGCGTGATCGCGGAGAGGAACGAGCTCGCGACGGTCGAGAGCCACACCAGCGCAGCGCTGGCCAGAATCGCGACGTGCGGCGTTCTGTAACGCGCGTGCACGCGGGCAAGCACGGCGGGCACATCGCCCTGCTCGGCGAATGCGAACGGCAGGCGCGAGGTCGCCAGGAATCCGCTGTTCAGCGAGCCGAGCATGATCACGACCGCCCCGAGCGTGATCATCTGCTCGCCGAACGGTCCCCACAGCACCACCGCCGCGTCCGCGAACGGCGCGGTGCTCGTTGCGAGCGCCGGCACCGTGGCGATGCACACGATCTGCACGCCTGCGTACAGCACCAGCACGATCAACAACGACATCGCCACCGAGAACGGCACGTCGCGGCGCGGATTGCGCGTTTCGCCGGCGCTGACGAGCGCCGCCTCGAAGCCGACGAACGCGAAGATGCCGAGCAGCATCGCATCGCTGAAGTCGCTGGCAGGAGGTGCAGCCGCCGGCAACGAGGGCCAGGCACTCGCAGTCAGCACGCCGACGACGCCGAAGACGAGCAGCAGCGACACCTTGAGCAGGGTCAGGCCATTGCTGACGAGCGTCGCCTGGCGGATGCCGACCAGGTTGACGATCGCGATCGCGAGGACGACGAGCGAGACGATCGCGACCCGCGCTGCGGAGCCTTGCAGCGCCGGCGACATGCGCGTGACGTACACCACGAGCAGGTTGCAGATCGTTGCGAAAGTCAGCACGCGCGACACCCAGTACAGCCAGCCGACGATGAAGCCCGGTGTCGCGCCGAACGCGGTGCGCGTAAAAAGGTAAGGTCCGCCGGTATGCGTGAAGCGGCTGCCGACTTCGGCGAAGCAGATCGCGACGAGCGCGAGCAGCACCGCGCACAATATCAGCGCGACGACGCTGTACACGCCGGTCAGGGCGAACAGCTTGGCCGGCAGGCCGAGGATGCCCGAGCCGATCGTGATGTTGACCATCAGCGCGACCAGGTCCCAGCGGCCGATGCCGCGAACGATCTCGTAGCTGTTGTTGCTCGGAGTCGGCATCGCGCGATTGTAGCGAGGTATCCTCCCGCAGGTCGGGCTTTAGCCCGACAACCATCGGAGGCCGCCATGCGCTACTCGCTGCTCGCACTGCTTCTGCTGCTGGGCCAGAGCGCGCTGGCGCAGGACGACGCCACGTACCGCATCATGAAGCTGGAACAGGATGTCCGGAACCTGGAGCGGCAGGTCCAGACGCTGTCGCGTCAGCTCGACGAGCAGCGCCAACAGCTGTCGCGCTCGGGCGATCGCAGCGCGCTCGCGGGACGCTCGTCCCACGAGCCGGCCGTGGAAAGCTCGACGGCGTGGCTCGAAGCTCCGCGCTGGGATCGCGTGAAGACCGGCATGAGCGAGCTGGAAGTGATCGGCGTCCTCGGGCCGCCGACGTCGATGCGTGAAGAGAACGGCACGCGCGTGCTGCTGTACGCGATGGAGATCGGCTCGTCGGGGTTTCTCGGCGGGAGTGTGGAGTTCCGCGACCGCAAGGTCAGCGCGGTGAACAAGCCGGTCTTGAAGTAGAAGAGTCACAGGGAGAGCTTGCGGGTCAGGCTTCAGCCTGACTCAACGCGGCATCTGGCTCACCACCCCGGTCACCCCGTTGATCACGAACTGGATGCCGATGCAGATCAGCAGGAAGCCCATGATGCGCGCCATCGCGTTCATCCCCACCGCGCCGAGCACCTTCTCCAGCCGCGTCGCCGCGCGCAGCACGATGTAGCAGATCACCGCGGTGATCGCGATGCCCATCGCGACCAGCGCGTAGCCCACGACGATGTGCTGGCTCGTCTGCACGGTGGTCGACATGCCGATGACGACGGCGATCGAGCCGGGCCCGGACAGGCTCGGCATCGCGAGCGGCGTAAAGGAGATGTCCGCCTTGGCGCGCGCTTCGGCCCGCTCCTGGCCGGAGATCGCCGCAGTATCCGGAAACAGCATGCGAAAGCCCAGGTAGCTGACGATCATGCCGCCGGCGATGCGCAGGCCCGGAATCGAGATGCCGAAGAAGTTCATGATCAGGCCGCCCGCGACCAGGAAGGCCGTCAGGATGCAGAACATGTAGATGCAGGCGCGGCGGATCTGCTCGGTGCGCTCCTGCTCGGTCAGGTCGGCGGTGATGCTCATCACCAGGCCGACCGCGGAGAGCGGATTCACGATCGGCAACAGCGCGCCGACGGTGCTGAGGACGTAGGTGAGGCCTTCGGAGAACCAGTTCATACGGCAGTGACTTTCCCTCTGCAGATCTTCTCGAAGCCGCTCGCAATGAACGGCGCCATGCGCCGGCCGATCGACTCGAAGTCGCTCGACTTGCACAGGCCGTTCGACAGCCGGTCGATACGCCCGGTCTGCGACAGCGACAACGTCAGCGCGCCCGACAGGAAGTGATAGCTCCAGTACAGGTCCTCCTCGCTGGCGTCGGGCAGCGCTTTGCGCAGCGCGCGGATCAGGCGGTGGATCACCGGGTCGAAAGTGCGCGCCATGGTCTCGCCGCCCCATGCCGGCGTGTTGTTGACCTGCGCGATCAGCGCGAAATAGTTGTGCCAGCGCTGATCGCCGAGCGCGGCGCGCTCCAGGATCGGCTGCAGGAATGCGTTGATCACGCCCTCCGCCGTGATCGAGGTGCCCGACGCGCGCTCGTAGGCGTCGATCGAGTCGATGCGCTCGCGATTGATGACCTCGGCGCGGCGGGCGAACACCGCGTCGAACAGCCCGCGCTTGGTGTCGAAGTAGTAGTGCAGCAGCGCAGTGTCGACCTTCGCGTCCTGCGCCACTTCGCGGATGGTCACGCCCCAGAAGCCGTGGCGCGAGAAGTGGTCTTCGGCAGCGTCGAGGATGCGCTCGCGCATGTCGGGCATGGCCTCGCTCTTCAGCGGCCGGCCGCGGCGCGGCTTGCGTTTGGCCGGCCTGGCGCGTGTGACTGTCATTGCAGGGTTCCTGGTCAGCGGGCGGGTCGTGATTTCATTAACTGATGAATAATTGACAGCGAGGCGGCCCGCGGGCAAGCTGTGTTTAATCATCAACTGATGAATAAAAACCCGGCAGCTCCTGCCGGCCTGGCGCCAGGGGGTTTCGTCATGTCCAGCCAAGCTTCTGCAGCCGCAATCCGCCTCGTATTCGCCGCCGCCGCGGCATGCAGCCTACCAGTGTCCGGGCCCGCCGTGGCCGCCGATGCCGGCCTGCAGGCCGGCGGCATCGAGCAGGTCGTCGTCACGGCGCGCCGCCGCGAGGAGAGCCTGCAGAGCGTGCCGGTCGCGATCACCGCGCTCACTGCCGACCAGCTGCTGGAGCAGAACGTGCGCACGCTGGAGGACATGACCGCGTACGCACCGAACATCAAGGTGAACGCGGGCCGCGCGACCACCAGCACGATCAACGCATATATCCGCGGCGTCGGACAGAACGACCCGCTGTGGGGCTTCGAGCCGGGCGTCGGCATCTACCTCGACGACGTCTACATCGCACGACCGCAAGGCGCGCTGCTCGACGTGTACGACGTCGAGCGCATCGAAGTGCTGCGCGGACCGCAGGGCACGCTGTACGGCAAGAACACGATCGCCGGCGCGATCAAGTACGTGACGCGCGACATCGCCACCGAAGACCCTGCCTTCAACGTCACCGCGACCGGCGGCAGCTACAACCAGCGCGACATCAAGGTCGGCGGCTCGATGCCGGTCGTATCCGACCACGTCTACCTCGGCGCCGCGGTCGCGTACCTGCAGCGCGACGGCTACGGCGAGCTGGTCAACGACGGCCTGCCGCGCGCCTTCAACAAGGTCGGGCAGGACGTCTCCGACAAGGACGTGCTCGCGGCGCGCGCCAACGCCACGTTCGTGTGGGGCGAGAGCTCGAAGCTGCGCGTGCTCGCCGACACGATCCAGGACAACTCCAACGCCGCGGGCGGCAAGCGTCTCAACAACCTGCTGCAGCCCGCGCTCGACGACCGCTTCGATCAACGCACCGACATGCCGGTCGACAAGGACCGCTTCATCACCAAGGGCATCGCGGCGACCTATACGCAGACCCTGAGCGATGCGATCGACTTCAAGCTGGTCGGCGCGTATCGCGAAGGCGACGGCCGGCAGTTCATCGATTTCGAGGAGCTGAACGCCAACATCTTCCAGGTGCCGGCGGAATACAGCGACGACCAGGCCAGCGGCGAGGCGCAGCTCACCTACACGAGCGACAAGGTCAAGGGCGTCGCCGGCATCTACTACTTCGACGGCACCGCACGCGGCGCCTTCGACGCTTCGCTGGGCACCGTCACCGCGCTGACGAAGGGCAGCGTCGACACGCAGAGCATCGCGATCTACGCCGACACGACCTGGACGCTCACGGACCGGCTGAATCTCAACGTCGGCGCCCGCTGGAACCAGGACGACAAGGAAGCGACGGTGTTCGTGCAGCAGTACCTCGGCAGCCTCGCCGCGAATCGCACGCTGTTCGACCAGAACAACGTGCCGCCCGGCTTCACGCCGCTCGGTCCGCCGCAGACCAACTACACGAACGACCGCAGCTTCTCGAACGTCTCGCCGCGGCTCGGCTTCGACTTCCGCGTCACCGACGACCTGCTCGCGTACGTCAGCTACAGCGAAGGCTTCAAGAGCGGCGGCTTCGACATGCGCGGCAACCAGACTGCCAATCCCGCCACGCGCAACGGTTACGACTCGGAGATCGCAGACAACTACGAGATCGGCATGAAGTCGACGTGGCTCGACGACACGCTGCAGCTCAACCTCGCCGTGTTCTACACGCCGTACGAGGACGTGCAGATCACGACGCAGCAGTTCCAGATCGTCAACGGCATCCCCACCAACGTCACCGCGGTGCTGAACGCCGGCAAGCAGCTCAACCAGGGCGTCGAGCTCGAGTCGGTGTGGCGGCCCGTGCCGGCGCTGACGCTGGTGCTCAACGTCGGCTGGCTGGACGCGCAGTTCAAGGAGTTCTTCGTCGGCTGCACGCCGCCCGCAGCAGGCTGCCGCACCAACATCGCGTCGCGCAACGAGCCGATCAATTCGCCCGACTGGACCTCGTTCCTCGGCGCGACCTATCGCTGGGAGCTCGGCGCGGGCGACCTGTCCGCGCATCTGGGCTACCAGTACCGCAGCCGGACCAAGGTGGCGAACACGATTCCGAGCATCACCGACCAGGACGCGTACGACGTGCTCGACCTCGGCGTCGCTTACACGACGTCGAGCCAGGCGTGGCGCTTTGCGCTGGAAGGCAAGAACGTGCTCGACGAGGAGTACCGCGTGGCCGGCTACGACTTCGGCAATCTCACGACGCCGCACGTGAGCCAGATCGGCTTCTACGGCCCGCCGCGCACCGTGGCGGTGAGCGCGACGTATCGCTACTGAAATTGGTCCACAGCATTCTCATCACCGGCGCCGCCAGCGGCATCGGGCTGGCGCTGACGCGGCATTTCGCCGCGCTCGGTCATCGCGTGATCGCCTGCGATCTGCAGCCGGTGGACGTCGCGGGACCGATCCGCAAGCTCGCGTTCGACGTCGCCGATGTCGCGCAGATCGAGCACGCGCTGGCGAGCGTCGCGGACGATCCGCCGGATGTGCTGATCAACAACGCCGGCCTGCAGTACGTCGCTTCGCTCGAGGACTATCCGCCGCAGAAGTGGCAGCAGCTGATTGCAGTGATGCTCACCGGCGCGGCGTTGCTCACGCGCGCAGTGCTACCGACGATGCGGCGCAAGGGCTTCGGCCGCATCGTCAACGTCGGCTCGATCCATGCGCTGGTCGCGTCGCCGTACAAGAGCGCGTACGTCGCCGCGAAACACGGGCTGGTGGGGTTCAGCAAGTCGGTCGCGCTGGAGACGCGCGACTGCGACATCACGATCAACACCGTGTGTCCAAGCTATGTGAAGACGCCGCTGGTCGACTCGCAGATCGACGCTCTGGCCGCGCGCCACCGGATGACGCGCGAGCAGGTGGTCGAGGAGATCATGCTCAGGCCGATGCCGAAGCGGCAATTCATCGGCGTCGATGAGCTGGCCGGCACGGTCGAGTTCCTGCTGAGCCCGCCCGCCCGCAACATCACCGGGCAGTGCATCACCCTGGACGGCGGCTGGACGGCGCAGTAGGCGAAGAGTGCTACTCTCTGCGCCTGCTCGCGCTCTGGGGAGACCGCCATGCACACCCGACGAGAGTTCATCGCGGCTGGCTCGCTGGCCACCGCCGCTACGCTGCTCGCGCGCACTGCGCACGCATCGCCCACCAGGAACCGCCGCATCGTGCTCGCGAAGCGTCCGCAGGGCGAGCCGACGCCCGCCGACTTCCGCCTGGAAGAAGTACCGATCCCGCAGCTCAAGGAAGGCGAGATGCTGCTGCAGACCGTGTTCCTGTCGCTCGACCCGTACATGCGCGGGCGCATGAGCGAAGGTCCTTCGTACACGGCCGCCACCGGGCTCGACGACGTGATGGTCGGCGGCACCGTGTCGCGCGTGATCGGCAGCCGCAATCCGCAGTTCCAGGAAGGCGACATGGTGCTGTCGTACAGCGGCTGGCAGGAGTACCAGGTGTCGAGCGGCATGGGCATTTCCAAGCTCGACCCGCGCATTCCGCGGCCGTCGTATGCACTCGGCGTGCTCGGCATGCCGGGCATCACCGCTTACGTCGGCCTGCTCGACATCGGCGAGCCCAAGCCGGGCGAGACGCTGGTCGTTGCGGCCGCCACCGGTGCGGTCGGCTCGGTCGTCGGACAGATTGCGAAGATCAAGGGACTGCGCGCGGTCGGCATCGCCGGCGGCAAGGAGAAATGCGACTACGCGGTCAAGGAGCTGGGCTTCGATGCCTGCATCGACCATCGCGACACGAGCATGTCGAAGCTGCTCGAGGACGCCTGTCGGAAAGGCATCGACGTGTATTTCGAGAACGTCGGCGGCGCCGTGTGGGATGCGGTCGTGCCGCTGCTCAACACGCATTCGCGCATCCCGCTGTGCGGCCTGATCGCGCAGTACAACGCCACGAGCCTGCCGCCCGGCCCGGATCGCAGCTCGCAGCTCATGGGGATGTTCCTGGTGAAGCAGATCAAGCTGCAGGGCTTCATCATCTCGAACTACTTCCATCGCATGCCGGCGTTCGTCGCGGACATGAGCCAGTGGCTGCAGGCCGGCCGTATCAAGTACCGCGAGGACATCACGCGCGGGCTGGAGAATGCGCCGCAAGCGTTCATGGGACTGTTCAAGGGCAGCAACTTCGGCAAGCTGCTCGTGCAAGTGAGCGACTAGCGGTTCGCGATGTCCCGCGCGCAGAAGATCACACTGCTGGTCGCGCTCTACTTCGCGCAAGGGCTGCCATTCGGGTTCTTCACGATCGCGCTGCCCGCGATGCTGCGGCAGAGCGGGCAGTCGCTGAAGACGATCAGTCTCGTGAGCGTGCTGCTGACGCTGCCGTGGCTGCTGAAGTTCCTGTGGGCGCCGTTCGTCGATCACCGCGGCACGCGGCGCCGATGGCTGCTCACGCTGCAGTTGTCTGCGCTGATCGTTGCAACCGCGATCACGCAGCTGCATCTCGACGGTAACTACGTGCTGCTGCTCGCGGCCGCTTTTACCTTCAACCTGATCGCAGCGACTCAGGATATCGCCACCGACGGCCTTGCCGTGCGCATGCTCGATGCGCGCGAGCTCGGCATCGCCAACGGCATCCAGGTGGGCGCATATCGCGTCGGGATGATGTTCGGCGGCGGCCTGGTGCTCAAGCTGTTCGAGCTGAACGGCTGGTCGGTCGCTTTCGCCGTCATGGCTGCGCTGCTCGCAGCGACGATCGTTCCGGTTGTTCTGATGCGCGAGCCGCCGCGCCCGGCCGGGCTCGCGCGGCCCGCCACGATACAGCTGTCTTTCGGCTGGCTGCGACGGTTGTCGACGCCGGGCATTCTGCTGCTGGCGGCGCTGATCTTCTGTTACCGCTTCGGCGATCAGCTGCTGACGACGATCTTCGTGCCGTTCCTCACCGACCGCGGGCTCGGGCTGTCGAGCATCGCGCTGCTCAAGGGCTGGGTGGGAAATGCCATGAGCATCCTCGGCGCGCTGCTGGGCGGTTGGCTCGCCTTCAGCACCTCGCGTCGCAATTCGTTGCTCGTCAGCGGCATCGGGCAGGTGTTGGCGTTTACGCTCTATGTGGTCGCTGCCTTCGACATCGGCGGCATGGAGCTGCTGTGGGCAGCGACGATCGCCGAGGGGATCCTCGGAACGATGGCTACTGTCGCGCTGTTCGCGCTGATGATGGACGCCTCGGATCCCGAGCACGCCGGGACCGACTACACGCTGCTCGCCTGCATCGTGATCATCGTCGGCATGATCGCAAACTACTGCAGCGCTGCTATCGCCGACGCTTTCGGCTATGCAGCTTCGTTCACTACGGGCGCGACGCTCGCGCTGCTCGGCTGTCTCACGCTCGTGTGGGTGCTGGACCGTTATCCGGTCTCGGCGCGCGTGACTCTCGCATGGCGCAGAAGCAGCGATCGCAACGCCGCTACACCATCGCAGACTTCGGCAACTGAATATTGAAGGTGGCGCCCTCGCCGGGGCTGCTCTGCGCCCAGACGCGACCGCCGATCCGCTCGACCGCCTTGCGCACCAGCGCGAGGCCGATGCCGGTGCCGGGATACTGGTCGTCGCGATGCAGGCGCTGGAAGATCTTGAAGATGTGGTCGTGGTACTGCATCTCGAAGCCGATGCCGTTGTCGGCGATGCTGAGCAGCACGCCCAGATCGTTGCGACGCGCGAGCACCTGAATGTGCGGATGCTGTCGCTCGCGCGTGTACTTCAGCGCATTCTCGAACAGGTTGCGCAGCGCCAGCAGCAGACCTTCCGCATCGATGCGCAGGCGCAGCGGATCCACGTGCATCGACAGCTCCACGTGGCGGCGCTGCACCTCATCCGCATGTTGCAGCACCACCGAGTCGATCAGCTCCGGCAGCGCGACGACGCTCGACTGCAGCCCGCGGCGGTCGATGTGCGAGTACGCCAGCAGGTCGTCGATCAGCGTCGCCATGCGCACGGAGCCGTTGCGGATGCGCGTGAGGTGCTCGCGAGCCTGCGGGGTCAGCTTGCCCTCCATCTCGGCCTCGAACAGATGCGCGAAGCCGTTGATGGCGCGCAGCGGCGCCTTGAGATCGTGCGCGACTGCATACGAGAAGCCCTCGAGCTCGTCGTAGGCGCGTTTCAGCTCGATGGTCCGCTCGCTGACCCGCTGCTCGAGCGCCGTCGCCAGCTCGCGATAGCGCGCCTCGCTCAGCCGCAGCTCGACGTTGGCGGCCTGCAACTGCTCGTTCGTCGCCACGAGCTTGCGCGTCAGCTGGTGCGATTCGCTCTGAATCCACGCCTCGCGCAGGCCGAGAATGATCGCGAACAGGATGAACAGCGCCGCGGTCGAAGCAATCACGCGTCCGCTGAGCATGCCCGCGCTGCTGACGGCCACGACGACCATGATGATGATGAGCAGCGCCGGGATCACGGCTTCCAGCCAAGCTTCATGCGCCGGTATTCCCTGCGGCAGCTCGCGCCGATCGTGCCTGCTCAGCCACCACTGCTCGTGCGCCGCGACGGCGATCAGTCCGAACATCACCAGCCAGGCGGCGTTGATCAGGTCGTCCGGCAGATAGCTGCTGGTCAGCAGCGAATGCGCATAGACGATGTTCGCGACCGCGTAAACGCCGGTGGCGATCACCAGCAGCAGCATCGGCATCCAGCTCGCGCTCCACCGATACGTCCACAACGCGTACAGCGCGGTGAGGAAGGTGGCCGCGACCATCAGCGTATGCACGACGGCGATGACGAGGTACGACGGCGGCAGGCGGCTTTGCAGCGCCGGCTCCAGCGTGCCGAGCACGATGGTCATCACCAGGCAGCAGATGACGAGCCCGATGTTGCCGAGATGCTTGAAGGTGAATTGCGCGCGCTCGCGCGACTCCGGCATCTGCAGCACCGCGGCGATGGTGAACAGCGCGAACGCGCTGAAGAACAGCTGGCCGATGCTCGGGAACGGGATGCTCACGTTGAGCACCAGCTGGCTGTAGTTCCAGTGCAGTTGGCCAATCAACCAGCTGGCGCAGCCGATGCCCAGCAGCAGCCAGGCGCGGCGCCGCGCGGGCTCGACCGAGCGCGAGGTTCGCAAGCAGGCCAGCGCCGCGCCGGCCGAGGTCAGCGTCCAGGCGACGTCGTTGATCCAGATCGCTGCGCGGTCGTGGCTGAACAGGATCGCAGCGAGGTACACGGCGAGGCACGCCAGCCAGACGCACGCGGGCACCCAGCGCGAGCTCGCCGAGCTGCCCTCGCCCGCCCGTATCCATACCGACTGCATGGGGCGGGAGTATGCCTGCAGCGCAGCCCCCGGACGACACTGCTGCCTGAATCACAACTTCGGCTGCCCGTCATGGCGCTGCATCGTGTCCGCGTAGTACAACGGTCGTACGGAATCATTCCTACAGGAGTCGGGGGCATGGGAAACGGAGTACGCGGAGCGCTCGCAGGCGCGATGGTGTTCGCCCTGGCGGCGTGCGGCGGCGGCGGCAGCGGGCCGGGCGGAGTGGCAACAACCGTACCGCCACCGCCGGGCGGCGGTAGCACCGGCACTTACACGCCGGGCGTGTTCCCGTCGCGCACGACCTTCGCCGGCCAGTGCACGGCATTCAACGAGAAGATGTTCCTGCGCTCTTGGACCAACGAGCTCTACCTCTGGTACAACGAGGTGCCCGACCCCAATCCGAACGCTTCGACCACCGTCGAGGACTATTTCTTCGACGTGCTGATCACGCCGCAGATGACGACGTCGGGCAGTCCCAAGGACCGTTTCCATTTCACCTTCGACACCGCCGAATGGCAGGCGCTGTCGCAGAGCGGCCAGTCGATCGGGTACGGCGCCGAGCTGATGATCCTGGAATTCGATCCGCCGCGACGCGCCGTCGTGGCGTATGTCGAGCCCGGCACGCCTGCATCGGTTGCGGGCCTGACGCGCGGCATGGAAGTCCTCTCGGTCGACGGCGTCGGCATCAACGATACGACGCAGGCCGGCGTGAACAAGCTGAACGCCGCGTTCTTCCCGGCGGCGGCCGGCCAGACGTTCACGTTCGTGTTCCGGCCGCCGAGCGGCTCGGACGTGAGCAAGCAACTGACCACGGCCAACATCACGCACAAGCCGGTGCTGTTCGACAACACCATCGCGCAAGGCGCCGACAGCGTCGGCTACCTGGTGTTCAACGATCACATCGCGACGGCGGAGCAGCAGCTCATCGCAGCGATCAATCGCCTGCAAGGCGTCGACGACCTGATCCTCGACATCCGCTACAACGGCGGCGGCTTTCTCGACATGGCCAGCGAGCTGGCCTTCATGATCGCGGGCCCGACGCAGACGACGGGGCAGACGTTCGAGCGGCTGATGTTCAACAACAAGCACCCGACCACCGATCCGGTGAGCGGCGATCCGCTCTCGCCGGGCACGCCGTTCCACGCGACGACGCTGGGCTTCAGCACGACCGCGGGTCAACCGCTGCCGACGCTCGGCCTGAGCCGCGTCTACGTGATAACCGGGCCGAACACCTGCTCGGCGAGCGAATCGATCATCAACAGCCTGCGCGGCGTCAACGTGCAGGTGTTCCAGATCGGCTCGACCACCTGCGGCAAGCCGTACGGCTTCTATCCGCAGGACAACTGCGGCACCACGTACTTCTCGATCCAGTTCCAGGGCGTGAACGCGATGAGCTTCGGTGACTATCCGGACGGCTTCGCGCCGCAGAACCAGAGCGGCCCGCGCAGCGTGCCGCTCGCCGGCTGCTCGATCGCCGACGATTTCACGAAGGAGCTCGGCGATCAGCTCGAAGCGCGCCTCAAGGGTGCGCTCGACTTCCGCGCCAGCGGCAACAACCTTGCGTCGTGCCCGACAGCGACCGGCCTGGCGCCCGGCGCGCGGCTGAAACCGGGACAGGCGCTGTCAATGGCCGACGGCAAGATGTTCAAGTCGCCGGCGCGCGAGAACCGGATCCTGCGTCAGCACTAGGCTTCGACCTTGATGCCCGCCGGGACACCCCGGCGGGACGGGCTCAGCGGCTTAATTGACCGAGAGCGGTCATCAGCGATTCGAACTCCGTCACAGACGTTGCCAGCCTGGCCGACTGTTCGGCCGGTGCATCCACGACTGGCGTGACAGCTCGTCCAGCGCGACGAACCGCACCGCCGTCTGAGTCACGGATGACCTGCGTGCCATTTGGTTGATTGTCAAAGAACACCATGTAGCCGGTACGGAACTTCACGCCGACCACCTTGCCATCCGGTGCGTAGCCAATCGAGACGATGTCGGAGATGTGCGGCTTAAACGTCGCCTCTACTGATTTCACGCGCCGCTGCTCGTCGTACTTGATGACAAACTCTCTATTGCCAGCATCAGTGAAGTGCAGCGCCCGACCGCTCGAATCTCGACCCGTGACTGCGACAACCTTCGGCGCGGTATCCATGAATCCAGCAGAATCGGGCGCTGCGGCAAGGGCAACCGACCCTGCGACCAACAACAAGAGCAAACCGACTACTCGCGTCATGTTCATAGCGCACCTTAAGTTCCGGCTCATCAGCGTCGCTTGTCCATTGCTTTGCAAATGCAAGTCTACTTTCCCGTATGATCATGTTCCCTAGTCAACAGCACTGTCTTCAAGAAGCCGATGGCTCGGCTGATGTCGCTGGGACAGTACTGCTTCCAATACTCCTGGTTCTCACACCAGAATAGGAAATCAATCAGGCACAAGACCTGGCTCGTTGTAAGGAGCGAGAGTCGTTGGTTCGTGTCAGACTGAAACCTCAAGCTAGGTCCGAGGTTGTAGATGAGAAACTCCGTTTCCATGCGATTGTATTCAGCCTCGGGCGTCAGACAGAATCGTAGGTAGTGCGGCAAGATCCAGCGCCATGCTTTCGCAGACAGGTGCGGCAGCTCTTGGTGAACGAGGCGTATGGCGCCACCGTCGACCTGCCGTGGTCTGTATTGTTCAAGTTCCTCAGCGAGATATTGAGAAGCCGCATATTCAGGCACGAGCAACTCGCCCGTCGGCGGCATCTCGACGAACGGAAACGAGAGATTAATTTCCGCGCGCAGAGTTGCGGTGTCCAGATAAGTCATTTGCTGCATTGTTGGCACAAGCGATCAACCGCATCCTGTGCGTTCTTGACTTGGCGGTCGAGGTCTTGCCACAGCTGCGGATCGTGCCGAGTGTCCGTTCCGCCCCACCATCGATTGGTATTCTCAATCCGCATCGCTTTGCACTCCTGCGCCTTTTTCAACATCCATTTGGCTCGCTCGCATGGATCGAGGCCGGGCGGAGGCGGCTCATTGCAACGTCGATGATACTCCCGCTCGTTGGCCCTCCTCTCTATTTCTCGCTGAAGCTCTGGGTCACTGGACGGATAGGGAAATGCGCGTTCGAGCGCATCCTGAATCTGTGTGTCAAGTGCGTTGTAGATAACACCGCCGATAATCCAACCCAAGATGGCGCTGCCCTGTACTGCTGCGCTTGCAGGGTTTGCCCACAGCGGTGGTGTCCCTGAGAACTGTCCTGACGGATCGCTGTAGCTCAGCGGATTCGAACCGACATATGCATACGTGTTGATGCCGCCTCTCAAACCAATTGGATCGCTCTGTGTGTAGCGAGCCGTCGCCGAGTCGTATCCGTCCCTGAAGTAATTGTAGAGAGTTCGAACCGACGCGAGTCGTCGTACACGACGGCGATTTCTCCAGCGCCTTCTTCGACTTGGAAGCGATCGAGCTGCTAGCAAGTGTGCATTCCGTGGGTCTGAACCCCGGACGCGAGTTTTGGCTTAACTCACCGGTCGGTCAAGCGAGGTTTTACATTTAGCTGCTCGCGTTCTTCGCGAGCGCGCAGTGCGCGCGAAGCTCCGATGCGAAGCGCGACAGCAGAGCGAAGCGACTAAATGGGAGCCCCTTGGGGCGGCGGGTGCGAAGCGGTGTGGCAGGTAGCGCGCAACGGTTGCGCGCGAACGAGCAACGCGCAGCGGGTGGGCGGGGGACGATGATTGCGGCGCTTCGCCGCTCCTTACAGCGAGCGTCTGCGCTCGCTGCGCGTGCACGTTGACATAGCGCACATTATGCGGGCGAGAGCCGAACAGCCCGCGTTAGAAGAGCAGCGCGGCAGCGCTGCGAGAGAAGCGGGTTGCGCATAATGATCGGTGCGTGATGCTGGAAGGATTTTTAAATCAGGCAGCCAAGAACGGCTGACTCTCAACGTGCCGGCTGACCCAACGCGCTCATCAGCGATTCGAGCTGGGCGACGTTGGCGGCAAGCTTGGCCGACTGCTCGGCCGCCGCATTGTCGAGCGATTGAGTCGCGTCTCCCGTGCGGATCAGCGCGCCGCCCTGAGAGTCGCGAATGACCTGTGTGCCGTTCGGCTGCGTGTCGAAGAACATGCTATAGCCGGTTCGGAACCTCACGCCAACCAGCTTGCCGTCCGATGCGTAGCCAACAGAGACGATGTCGTTGATGTGCGGCCCACGCGTGGCCTCCACGGATTGCACACGCTGCTGCGCGTTGTATTTCACGGCGAACTCGCGGTTGCCGATGTCCGTGAAGCGCTGCGCGCGGCCGCTGCCGTCGCGCGTCGTGATCGCAGCGACTTTGGCCACAGTGTCGAAGGACGTGCGGCCGGCAAGCTCAGCCGCTGACAGGGACGACGATGATGTGATCAGTAGACCCGCGAATCCGATGATCAGTGATGCTGCTTTGCTCATGACATTCCTTCGATGCAATTCTCCGGTGCCCGGCACTCTCCGCGCCATCTGGCCTAGCCCCCTTTCGCTGCAAGGTCTTTGCCGAGCACTTCACCCAACCGGCGAAGTAGCGGAGCAACTTCAGTGAGCTGGTAGGCAACCGGAGTGGCATCTTCCTCCAGCATCGTCGAGAGAAGCTCCCAGTCATCCGAGAGTCGTCCGATATCCAACTCCTGCGGCTGGTCGACGACGTTGTAAAGCACTTCCTCGGACATATCCCAGTAGAGATCACTTCCGAGCTCTACACGCCGCACACCGCGTGTTTCGATCACGTGATCGAGCAGCCGATCAATGATCGACTTGAGTTTTACAACGTCAATTTCCATGGTCAGGCTATCCCACCGTTTGCACTTAGGCAGGCTTCATACTGCCGGCGGAAGTTCTCGATTTGCCGTTCCAAATTCCGAATGCGCCCATCAATGATGCGCTTTCGGATACCCGGAGTGGCAAATTTTAGAAAGCCCAGATTGTCGTGGAGATCTGGATTGATCCTGTACTGCCGTAGCTTTTCCTCGTGTGCGCGCAACTGCTTGAGAAGCCCACGGCAGTCCCGCGGACAATTTGTCATCTCAGGGTCTTCAGTCGTATCTGTGTCCCCAGCCATATCGCCGGGCACATCGGGGACCATCCACACCGGATCGAACGGCCCTACCCAAGGACGGGGAGCTGTGCTCGGCGGAAAGAAGGGACGCGGTATCGCGGGTACCCATGCTTGCTGTCCGTCCGAATCAATGAATGCAATCGGATTGGATCTTGCGTAGCTGTACGTGTTGATGCCACCTGCTAAGCCGATCGGATCGCTCTCGACGTACCTGCCGACCTGCGGGTCATAGTCTCTTTTGTAGTTGTAGTTCAGCCCTGTCTCTGCATCGAAGATCTGCCCGGGGAAGCGCAAGTCCAGTTCGTGAGGTCGCAGGAACGGATCGCTGTCCGGATTGCCGTTCGGTGTACCCACGCCGAACGGGTCGGAGTCCCATTGCCAGGCGGGTGATGCCGGTGCTGAGGCGGCAATCCAGGTGAGCCGGCGCGGCGTGTTCAAGTGGTCCGTGTGGATGCTGTAGAGGAAGACATTCAAAGAGTCGACGTAACCTTCCCAGCTATACGTCACATGTGGGATCAACGCGGCGACCGGGATGTCGCCTAACCAGATGTACTGTTGCGAGAAGTAGATGTTGCATTCGCCGGGCACCCACATGTCGCACTTCTCGAGCACGTGACCTGCTTCGTCGTAGAGATACGACATGTACAACTGCCCCCAGGGCTGTTTCAGCACGCGTTCGCCCTTGCCGTTGTACCGAAAGGTTGTCGCCCCGTTGCCGACTGAGCTCATCCTTCCTGCGCCGTCATACGTGAAGCTCTTCACGCCGTCGGAGATGACGTTGCCCATCGCATCGTACTGGTACGCGCGAGCTAGAGCGCCAGCGACACTCTGCAGCCGGTTGCTATTGAATGGTGAGGTGTAGTTGTAGGTGGAGGACTGTGTTCCACCCTTCGCCTGCCGGTTGCCGTTCGCGTCGTAGGTATAGCTCTGTGTCAGCCCGGACCTGCTGGCATCGGTCAGCCGATCGAGCTCGTCATAGTCATACTCCCAGCTCGGGGCAGGATTGCCGCTTAGTGAGTTGATCTGCGTGATGCGATTGGCATCGTCGTAGCTGTAGTGGCTGCCGCCAGCGCTCTCAATGTCGGTCACCCGGCCGTCCTGGTCGTACTCTCGAATCTCATGGGTGCCGTTCGGCCAAGTCCACCCCCGCACACGACCCGCGGGGTCATACAGCACATCCGACAGGAGCGGCGTTGTGCTTGCGTCCTCCCAAGTGATGGTCATGTCGGATACGCGACCGACGCTATCGTACAGGTAGTTGATTGCAATGCCGCCCGGCATGACCAACCGGGTCATATGCCCATTCTGGTATTCGTACTGCACGCTGCGCACATGGGGACCCGGCCAGCTAGGATCGAGCGAGATCGATTGTGACTTGCTCGTCAACCGACCCAACGCATCGTACTCATACGAAGTCGTGCTGTCCGCATCGCTCATCGAACACAGACGACCGATGCCATGCGCGCACGCGTCATAGCTGTAGGAGACGGTGCGATCGGGATATTCGATCGAGTCAACACGATTGAGCGCATCGTAGCCGTAGATGGCGCGCCCGATACTTGCGCCGCGCGCATCGGTTCGCGTTTTAACGTTACCAGCCGGATCGTATGTGAACGTCGTGGTCCCTGTGTCCGGGCTGACCTGTTGCAGCAGGTCATCGAGCGCGTTGTAGCTGTACGTCGTCGTCAGGGCGCGCGGATCGATGACTGAAGTCAACTGGTCCAACGCGTTATAGCCGTACGTCGTCACTCCCGAGAGTGCATCGGTCACCTCCTTCAGCCTATTGAGTTCATCGTAGGCTTGAATGGTGCTCCGAGACAGCGGCGCGTCGATCTCCGTCTGATTGCCGTTGTCGTCGTATGCGAACTCTGTGGTGACCGCTGCAGTCCCGGCGGAGCCGATCTCCTTCCAGAGCTGATTGAGTGAGTTGAATTCTCGGCTGCGACTCTCGGTTGGAGCATTTAACGAGTCGAAGAACTCCTCGGCCGTACGATTGCTCATGCTGTCCAACGTGTAGACCACATGATTGCCTTCGGCGTCGTCGATGCGGGTTAGCCGATGAGCGTCGTCGTAGGTGTACAGCGCGAATGAGCTGTCCGGAAGGGTGACCTTCTTGAGCAAGCCGGTTGGCCAATACTCAAGACCGATCTGTTCCGTACCAACCGTGCGAGACGTAAGTCGCCGACGCAGGTCGTACACCAATGTTGTCTGCACTCCGTTCGGGTCTGTGATGGTGAGCGGCTGGCCGTGAGCGTTGTACGTAAGATATGTAGTCGTCTGACCGAGCGCGTTCGTTACCGTATGAACCTGCCCGCATTTGTTGCCGGTCACGCAGGTGTAGTACGTGTACGTAGTTCGATCGACAGCGTCTGAAGCCAAGCGCGGACCATCCACAGTCAGCACTTGGCCGAGGCTGTTGTACGTGTACGTCCACACACGTGATTCACTCGTCGCGGTGTCCAGAATCGTCTTCGTCAAGGCGTTGCCGTGCGCGTCGTGCGTGAATGTTGTGCGCCTGCCAGGTTCATCGACCTGCGTCGGCAAGCGATAGGTCGGATGCCATGTGGTAATGATCTTCCGCTCATTTGTTCCCAACGCCGGCGTGTAACTTACAAGGTCCGCTGGACAACTTGCCGCGGCGGCCACGCCTTCCAGAAGCACGGTCTCCAGGTTGCGTGCAAGATCATGAGCGTGACAGATCTTGTTGCCTTTGAAATCTCCTCGCGAAGCGACATTGGCGTTCGCGTCATATGTCAACGTAGCAGCTCCGCTCCCCATACATCCACTTGAGCACGGTTGACTCATCTCAACGGCTCTGGAAACGCCTTGGATCGTAGCGAATGTGTAAGCTCGCGATTGGAACAGCGGATCGACGACGGTTGTTGACGTGTTCGTGTAGGCACCAGCCGCCTTCGCATATGAAAACGAGTATTTCTCGACGCCGCCAGCATGCTCGGTCGAGCTGACACGACCGTCGACGTTGTATCTGTACGTGGCGAATCTGACATTGTTCTCGTCAACTATGCCCGTAAGCGCATATGGATTCGCTTGCTCTCCGTATACATAGGTGAGCGCGTTCGAAGCCGGGCGTGTCACAGAAAGAACGTTGCCATCAGCGTTGTACGTGTATGAGTACGTGCTCCCTGCCGGGTCGGTAAGCGTGGCAAGTCGATTGCTCGCGTCGTATGCAAGCGTCAGCGACTTTCCAAAGTCATCCGTAACGCTTGCAAGGCGATCGTTCGCGTCATATTGAAGCGATAATTCCTTGCCCGCTCGATCCGTGATTGAAATCAGCCGACCGGAGCTGTCGTAAGTCTCTACTTCGTCCGTCCTTGCAACCGTATAGAGCCAGCCAACGAGCTGACCGCCACCATCAGTCAGACGTTCAAGCCGGTCGGCGATATCCGCTTCGGCTCTGAATTCTCCCTCAACAAGCTTGAAATAGAGTGTTCGTCCATCCGGACGGTTCACGTATGCAGTGGTGAACCGCCCGCCGCCAGACAACACGATCCACGCGTCGAAGTTTGAGCGCCAATTCGGACCCAATCGGGATGCACGATTGTGTCCAGGCGGCGGCGCCAGCCAGTCAACCCAGAGGCCGCTGTTATAGGTCCGAACAAACTTCAGCGAGCTTGAGTACCGAGCCGGGTAGTCAATCTCGACGGCGATCTTGTTGCCCGATGCTACGTTGACCGGATTGCCCAACACCGTGCATTGATTCCCGAGATTCTTCGCGGGCTCGGGTGCTGTGGAAGGCACCTTATAGCAATAGCCCTGGAAAGGCGGGCTAATCATATTGACTTGCCAACGATCGCCCCCTGGCAGACTGTCGCGATTGCCAGGGCACCACACGTTCCGGCGGCGCTCTATGGATCCGCCGAATGCCCAGGTGGTAGCGCAGTTGTCGTTGGTGAATCCGGTAAGGTCAAGGCGCATCGGCATTTTGGCCTGAATCGTCTCGGTGCTAAGCGCCCAGCCTCGTCCATGGTAGATACCTTGCAGCAGTTGAGCATCCTGCACGTTTCCCTGGTGCTCTCCACCTTGTCCTTCCGGAGTTCCTGCCTCAATCCATGGTGGAGTCGTGTCCGTGACCGCAACGGAGCACGTGCCGCCAGCAAGTCTGTTCAGCCGGTAGCTTTCGATTGCATCGGCTTCCGACAACTTCTCGTCACCGGTCACATTCCCCGGGTCTGCTACTTGGTATCGCCACGGCCCAATCTCAGGCCCGATACACATGGCTTCCCCGCCGTCCTCGATGCAGAGATCGTATGCGCCATTTGCAAGTGCCGGAATCAGCGTAGCGGCGGCCGCACAGAACCACGAACGAGCGAAGACGACGACTCGAGAGGCAACCGACCGGCAACCGATCGTGTCATTGAGAATCTTTTGAGAGGTCACTGCGCGACTTCCTTCCGGCGCTTTACAAGCAAGAGGCCGCCGCACACTCGAGCGGCGAATTGAATCGACGTTGTTTACGCCGATCCTCGGCCTCGTTGATGTTCTCGCCCTGCCAGCTTGTCCGTGTCTTTGTGTCGCTTGCTACGATCTCGACTGACGCGTAGCTCGCTTTTGCCGGAGCGTACTCGGCTCAACATGACAGTTTCTAGCGCGCACTCCGCCCGCCCCGTGAATCTGCCTCAAAGCAGCGCGACATTCACCATGCTGAAGCAGCTGATCGACATTCGCCAATGCCGTGCCCAGGTCAGTCGCGAACTGGTCGCGTGTGCGCGTGCCGTCGAGCAGTTGGATCAAACGTCGCTGCGTCTCATCGACGTTGACGTAGCCTTCGCGGCTGCGCCTCGGGGAAGGAGGTGAAGAGGTAAGGAACATGGTCGTAGCTGGCGACGGTATCGGTCATGGATGGGGCCGTCAGTGCGTCATCGCGTAGACGATGACGTTCACGCCGACCATGTATGACCTCGTCGAGAAAGTCTCGAAGTACCACTCGCCGTAGGCCTCGCGCTCCCAGCCGTCGCCGACGTCGGTGTTGTGGGTGGCGAGCACCATGATGCGGCCGTCGTCGTCCACCCAGGCGCGCATCTGCGGGTCGTCGAGCGAGCCGGCCGGGTACTTGTGCGCGTTGGGCGGCTCGGCGGTGCTGCCGCCCGGCGTTGCGAACGGCAGCGCCGGGATCTGCGGCATCTCGTTCAGGTCGAACACGGTGTGAAAGATCGGATGCTCCGGCGTGAGCGTGCGCCACTCGCGTCCGGGCAGCACCTTGCGCATCACGTCGGCGAACTGCTGCCATTCGGCGTCGCCCCAGAAATCGTCGACCCAGACGAAGCCGCCGTTCTGCAGGTAGCGCGCGAACGCGTCGCGCTCCTGCTTCGACATGACCATGTAGCCGGGATCGGACATGTACAGCAGCGGAAAGTCGCCGAGGTCCGGCGCGGTGAGCATGCGGCTCGACGCCCGCTTGGCGACCTGGATGCGCGTCAGCTGCGCCAGGCGATGGCTGAAATTGTCGTCGCCTTCGGGAAAGTCCGTTTCCCAGCGCGCCCACACGCGGCTGTCGTAGGCGTAATAGGCCTCGCCCATGCCGCCTTCGCTGTCGTAGATGATGCGCGCGAAGTTCAGCTTCGCCATGTCGGCCGGCGTGCCCGAGCGGCCGCCGTCGCCGGTGATGAGGTTGGACGAGGCGATCGCGCCGAGCGAGACCGAGACGATCGCCGCGGCCAGCGCCAGCCGCATCCTCATTTGTTGCCCAGTCGCCGATAGTATTCGGCGACCGCCTCGCGATAGCGCGGCGAGTCGGGGTCCGGCAGCGTCGCGCGCGCGGCGGCCGCCTCACGCGATTTCGCCGTCGCGGCGAGCGCCTGCAGCTCGATCTGATCGATCAGTCGCAGCATCACGTCGGGTTGCGCGGCGAGCGGGTCGCCGCCGAGACGCCGCAACTGCGTCGCCGCGCGACGCAACGCTTCCAGCTCGGCTTGACTCAGATCGCCGCGATTCATGCGGTTGGCGAGATCGCGCACGCGCTCGCTGAGCTGCGCAGTCTGCGGCGCGAGCGAGCCGCCGTTGTTTTCGTAGCCGCCGATCGCAACGCTCGGCGTATTGGGATTCCACGCCGACAACCCGCCGCGCAGCGGCTGACCGGAACGCGAGCCGTTGTCGGAAGCACCTTCGCCGCTGCCGCCCTGGCCGTCGCGGCCCTGCTGACCCTGGCGGGCTTGCTGGCCTTGCTGGCCCTGTTGACCTTCGCGACTCTGCTGCTGGCCGTCGCCTTGCTGTCCTTGTCCCTCCTGGTCTCTCTGCTGACCTGAACGTCCCTGTTCCTGCACCGCGCGGCGCAGCTCGGCGAGCTGTGCCAGCAGAGAGTCGGCAGTGACCGAGTCGGGCTTGTCTTTGCCTTCCGCCGCCGCCTGGACTGCAGCGTCACGCAGATCCCCGTGCAAGGTGTCGAGCGCGTCGGTGATCAAGCCTTCGCGCGGCGCCGCATCGCGCGCGCGACCGTAATAGATCTCGGCGGCGCTGCGATTCAGTCGATACATGACGTCGGAGCCTTCGACGTCGCGGATGATGTCGCTCAGCCGCCGCGTCGTCTGCGGATTGTCCTTGCGGTTCTCGTGAACTGCATTGCGCATGTCGCGCTCGAGAGTCGTCAGGTCTTTCGCCATCTGCTGCTTGGAGCGCACCAGGTCCTGGGCGCGCTGCTGCTCGATGCCGCCGCGGCCGGATGCGGCCGACGGCGGCCGCGACAGAGCCTCGTACAGATCGTTCTCGATGCGGCGCTGCTCATCGAGCAATCCCTCGCTGCGATCGGCGAGCTGCTCCAGCGTCTCGCTGAAGTTCGACTGCTCGGGCCTGTCGATCTGCTGCAGGGCGCGGCGCAGGTTGCGACTCGCGTTCTGCGCAGACTGTTGCGATGACTGCTGGGATGACTGCTGCGCCTGTCGCTGGTCGTCGCCGCTGTCGCCGGCGGCGGAGTCCATGTCCTTCAGCGCCTTGTTGACCGACTCGAGCGCCTGCGACAGTTGCTGCCTGGCGCGCTCTTCGCGTTCGCGCGACTGACTGCTGGAGCTGCCGCCGCGCGAGGCCTGTTGCGAATCGCCGCTGGCGGACTGCTGTCGATTGAGCTCTGCCAGCCGCCGCCGCAGATCCTCCGCCTCGCGACGCAACTGCTCTTGCTTCCAGCGCTGCTCCGGCGTGCGCAGATCCTGCTGCCGTTGCTGCGCGAGCTGCTCCTGGCGCTCCGCCAGCTCCTTGAGCTTGCGGATCATCTCGTCCAGGTCCTGCTGCATGTTGCGCTGTGAAAGCTGCGACTCGCTCTCGTACTGGCTCTTCTCCAGGTCCATCTCGAGCTCGAACATCTCGGTGAAGTTGCGCGCCGTCTGCGAGCCGTCGCCGCCCGCGTTGCTCTGCTGCATCGAGACCTGCACCTCGCGGAACGCCGACTCGGCACGCAGCAGGTGTTGCAGCGCCTGCTGCTCGAACGGAACTGCTTCCTGCAGCTTGAACATGTTGAGGTTGGTCGTCGCCGGATCCATCACCGTCGCCGCACGCTCCAGACTCTCGACGAAGGTGCGAATGCGCTCGTCTTCATCGAGTGATGCTCGCGCGCGAGTGCGTTGTGCGAGCGTGCGGGCCTGCTGCGCCAACGTGGCCTGCAGCTCGGCAAGCATCTTCGCGCTGTCCTCCAGCTGCTGACGCGAGCGTGCGCTGCGCTCGTCGTTGCGCTGCAGGTTCCAGGTCGCGAGCAGGATCTCGCGTTGCCGCTCGGAGATGGCGCCCTGCTCGTCGCTCATGCCGCCGCCGTCGCTGCCGCTTTGCGCCTGCATGAAGCGCCGCTCGAACGGCTGCACCTGCACCATGAACAGGTCGGTCTGCACCGTCGCCTTGCGATCGCGCGCGACGGCGTAGTACGAGATCAGGTCGCCCGGCACGAGGCGCGTATCGGCGCCGAGCTTTTCCAGGTCGAGGAGCGACTCGCCCTCGCTGCTCTTGGCGCCGCCGCCGATCGGCACCGCCTGCCACTCGCCGCCGTTCACGGAATAGCGCAGCGACACGTCGCGCAACCGGAAATCGTCCTCGGCGCTGACGCGCACCGGGACTTCCTCGATGCTGGTCGCACGCCAGTCGCGCCCCGGCTTGCGGATCTCGATCGTCGGCTTCTCGTCGGCAACCACTTCGATCGTGTACTCGTCGCTGAGCGGCACGAACTCGTTCGCCACGCGCGCGCCGATCTGGTAGCGACCCGGCTTCGCGACGACGATCGTGCCCGTGCTGCTGCGGCCCTGCTGGGCGAGCTCGCCGGTCTGACCGTCGACGATGAGCGCCGGCGCGTCGAGCGGCGCGTCGGCGATGACTTCCACTTTGACGTTCGTGCCTTCCACCGCGCTGATGTCACGCGCGACGTCGTCGACTTTCTGCTCGAGGCCGGTCCAGTCCGGATACTGGTAGGTGAGCTGCACGCGCTCGATGCGCGGCAGATCGACGACTGTCACCGTGTGCGCACCGCTGCGGGTGCCTTCAGCGTCGACGTAGTACTGCAGCGGCGCACGCACTGCATAGAGGCGAAACTCGAAGTGCGAATCCGAGCCGACCGCGGGTTGCATCGGCGCACGCTCCCAATCCTGCCGATCGGCGAAGCGCACGAACACTTCGACATCGCGCGGATGGAATCCCTGCACGGCAGCCCGGATCGCGACGTCGCTGTTGCGCCGCACGGTCACGTTGCCCGGCGTCACGGTGACGCGTCGCACCGGCACCGCGTTGCGCGGCAGCTCCATGCCGAGCAGGAGGTGCCGGCTGCCGAAACCCCAATACGCGGGACCCGCGACCAGCAATGCGCCGAGCACGACGAGCGCAGCAGCCGCGATCAACGCACCGCTCGCGATGCGCCGCCCCGATACGATGTCGCCGGGCGGCGTGCGCTCGGCGATCGTGACCGCATCGCCGGCGAGCAGGCTGAGCAGCGGCGTCGCGAGCCCTTGCTGCTCACGGCGCTTCGCATCGAGATACGTCTGGATGCGGCCGTTCTCATCCGGCAACCGCTGCTCGAAGATCTTCGCACCATCGTCGCTGCTCAGACGGCGCAGCGGACGCCATAACAGGAGTGCGGCAACCACGACGACGAGGACGCCGATCGCAATGCGGCCAGACAGCGTGATCGCGGGCGCGAACTCACCCTGATGCAAGCTCCACACCGTGAGCGCGGTAATCGCGAGGATGCCGCCGAGGGCGACAGCTGCGGCGCGCGCATAGATATGTCTGCGCAGCCGGGCACGCAGCGAATCCAGGTAGCTTTCGAGTCGCTCTCGAGCGCTCATTTCGGCGTCTCCCGGCGGATGGCGAGGTAGCGATTCGCCAGCAACAGTTCGGCCAACAGCAACAGGGCAGCGAGCCAGAGCACGATTGCACCGAGCGAGCGCGGCTTGGCGTCGGTCGCCGGCGCTGCGGGGGTCACGGCCGGTGCGGACTTGCGCACCTGCATCGCCCGCCAGCGCTGCACGAACGCGGCGGGAAGCGGCGTCAGATCCGATTCGCGCGCGTCGACGTTCACGGCGACCCAGCGCACGCCCTCGTTGCCGCGGATCTCGTAGAACCCGGTCTGGTCGGGAATCAACCGATCCGCTGCCGTGGTCTGCGCCAGGCCGAGCACGCGCTCGCCCTGCGGATCGAATATCTGCCCGCCGCCTGCCGCGGTCAATCCGGTCAGCACGACCGCGCCGACCGTCGTGCTGGCGGCGGAAGCGTCGCCGCGCACCAGGTAGCGCGCGGCCTCGGCAATGAAGCGCACGAACAGCGGATGGATCGCCAGATCGTTCCACTCGCGCTCGACCGGCGCCGTCAGCACGAGCACGCGTCCGGCGCCGACGGTGTGCTCGACCAGCAACGGCACGCCGTCCTCGTAAGCAATCAGCACCCGGTCGTTTTCGCCGACTTCGACCGGGCGATGCCGGAAAAACCGCACGGCGTGCCAGTCGCCGGCGTCACGCAGCACCGGATGCGAGCTGGCGATTTCGCCAACCGTGGCTGCACGCTGCTGCGGCTCGCCGATGCGCCAGCCTTCGAGCAGCGCGCCGGGCTCGACCGTGGGCTTCGTACCCAGCGTCGCCAGCACCGAGCCGCCTGCCGCCACATAGTCCTTGATCCGCTTCCCCTGACTGTCGGAGAGCGCGCCGACGTCGGCGACTACGAGCAGTGAGTAGCTGGTGAGCGCAGTGGCGCCGATCGCATCCGGCGGACGCTCCTCGACGCTGAGAGTCGGCGCGGCCAGCGAGCCGATCGCAGCGCCGAAGTACGCGACGTCGTCGGCGCGCGCGTTCGGCGCAATGAGCAGCGCTTTCGGATCCGCATGCTCCAGCACGGCGTAGTAGCGGTCGTCCTGCGGCAACGCGTCGGTCGGCTGCAGCGCGACTTCGATCCGATGCGAGCCGGCCGTGAGTTGCAGATCCGTGAACTGCACCTTCGTCGCGGGGCTTGCGACTGCCTGCGCCGCGAAGTCGGGCGGCAGGTTCGTGCCCTCACCTTCGATTGCCGCCGCCGCGATCGTCGCACTGGCCGGCAACTCGACGCTGCGACGCCCGTACTCCTTGCCGTCGATGCTCAGAATGACCTGGCGCTGCTGAGGCCTGGCGGCAGCGCCGCGCACCGTGACTTCCAGCGAGCGCGTATCGACCGTCGTGAGCGCCGCACTCTGGATGTAGACGTTCTCGGGTGGCGCACTTGCCGCGGCGTTGCCGACATCGTGCAGCACGAGCTGGGTCTGCGGCGGCGGCTCGAGATCCGCGAATCGCAGCGGCGCCGCGCTCTGCTGCATGTCCGAAATCAGGTGCAGCACGACCGGCGGTCGCGGCGAGCCGAGCCAGTTGTCGGCGGTGCTCATCGCCAACCCGTAGTCCAGCCGCTCGATGCCGGGCTTCAGCCCGCGCAGCATGCCGCGCACCGTGCCGGCCGCTGCGGCAGGCGTAGAGCTCTGAATGACTGACACGCGACGCCCTTCGGCGGTCGCGAGCAGCACGCGATCCGAGGACTTCAGCCCGCTCAGCACGGCATCGGCTTGTTCGAGCGCGCGCTTCCAACGATCGCCCTGCTGCATCGACAGCGATTTGTCGAGCACGATTGCGTGGAGTCGCGCGTCCGCATTTGCGAGCGGCATGGCCCGCTCGGTGAGCAGCGGCCCGGCGAACGCCAGCACCAGCGCGATGAGCAGCAGAATGCGCAGCGACAGCAGCAGCCAGTAGCGCAGCGTCCGCTTGGCGGTGCGCTGCGTCTCGCTCGCCTCGACGAACATCAGCGATGCGAACGGATGCTGGGTTGGATTCGCGCGCGCCACCCGGTGCAGCCAGATCGGGACACCGATCGCCAGCAGGCCGAGCAGAAAGGCGGGTGCGAGGAACATGACCGTCAGCTCCTGCCCTCGCGGAACAACAAGTAGCGCCGCAGCGCGCGATCGAGCGGCTCGTCGGTCGCGATCAGCAATTGATGCGCGCCGACGTCCGCCGCGGCTTTGCGCAGCGAAGCCAGATGCGCGCCCAGACGCTCCCGATACTCGCCCGCGAGATATTCCGGCGCGACGTTGAGCGTGCGATGCGTCTCGATGTCTTCGAGCAGCACGGACTCGCGCCAGTCTGGCTCGAGCTCGCGCGGATCGAGCAGCTGGAACAGGATGATGTCGTGGCCGTGATAGGCGAGCGGCTGCACTGCCTTGCTCAGCGCCGCCGGGTCGCAATAGAGATCGGAGATCACGGCGACCAGGCCGCGGCGCTTCAGCTGCTCGCCGAAGCTGCGGAAGCACTGCTCGAGATTGGTGCCGCCGCCGGCGGTGACGGCGTCGATCGTGTGAATCATCGCCTGCAGACTGCCGGCGCGGCTCGTCGCCGGCCGGTACTGACGCAATTGCTCGTCGAACACGATGAGGCCGACCGGGTCGTGCTGGCGCGCCGCGAGGTACGCGAGCGCGGCAGCGAGGAACTTGCCGTACTGCAGTTTGCTGACGCTGACCGAGCTGTAGTCCATCGACTTGCTGGCGTCGAGCAGGATCATCAGGCGCGTGTTGGTCTCGCCTTCGTAGCGGCGGATGTACGTACGCTCGGTGCGCGCGTACACGTTCCAGTCGACGAAGCGCGGATCGTCGCCTTCGACGTAGGCGCGGTACTCCTTGAACTCCTGGCTGAACCCGTAGTGCGGCGAGCGATGCAGGCCGGTGAGAAAGCCCTCCACGGCCGTGCGCGCAACCAGCTCGAGGTTGGCCAGCCCCGCCAGCGTCTGCGGCGACAGCAGGCGGTTCATCGCTCCCTCGTTGAGCTGGGTGCTCACCGATCGAGCACTCCGCGCAGCACTTCGTCGACGCTCTTGCCGTCCGATTCCGCCTGATAGTTCGTCAGCACGCGATGGCGCAACACCGGAAGCGCGAGCACGCGCAGATCCTCGCCGGTGACGTGATAACGCCCGGCCATCAGCGCGCGAGCTTTAGCTGCGAGGCACAGGAACTGCGTTGCGCGGACGCTGGCGCCGTAGCGCACGTAGCGGCGCACGCTTTCGGGTGCGATCGATTCGCTCGGGCGCGTGGCGCGAATCAGCATCACGGCTTCTTCGCGCACTTCCGCGGACAGCGGCACCTGCCGCACCAGCCATTGAAATTGCACGATCTCCTCGGCGGTGGTGCACGCGGTGATCGCCGGGAGCTCCATGCGCGAAGCGTAGCGATCGACGACTTCCATCTCGTGCTCGGCCGTCAGGTAGTCCAGCAGCACGTTGAACAGGAAGCGGTCGAGCTGTGCCTCCGGCAGCGGATACGTGCCTTCCAGCTCGATCGGGTTCTGCGTCGCGAGCACGAAGAACGGCGGGGTCAGCTGGTGCGTCGTGCCGCGCACGGTGACCGAATGCTCCTGCATCGCTTCGAGCAGCGCCGCCTGCGTCTTCGGCGGCGTGCGATTCACTTCGTCGGCGAGCAGCACGTTGGTGAAGATCGGCCCGGGCACGAACGTCCAGCGGCGATGCCCGGTAGTGATGTCTTCTTCGATGATGTCGGTGCCGGTGACATCGGTCGGCATCAGGTCCGGCGTGAACTGGATGCGCTTGAACTTCAGCCCGAGCGCCGCGGCCAGCGTGCGCACCAGCAGCGTCTTCGCGGTGCCGGGCATGCCCGTGATCAGGCAGTGTCCGCCGACCAGCAGCGTCAGCAGCAGATGATCGACGACGTCGTCCTGGCCGACGATGATCTTGCGCACTTCGCCGCGAATCGCCCCGAGGCGCGCGTGGAAGGTCTCGACCTGGCGCTCGACCTCCGCGTCGGTGAGCGGTTGACCTGCGACATCATTCATTTTTCGTTCGCTCCTCGACGATCTGCAGCAGGAAGTCCTGCGCGGGTTTGTAATGGGGCGCGGCGGCCAGCGCATCGAGCACGCTGCGCCGGCTCGCGGCGCGATCGCCCAACGCGTGCAGGGCGCGCGCGGCGCCATAGAGAGCCTGCGCCTGATCGTGATCGCGCAAGGCGAGCAGTACGCGAAACTCGCGCAGCGCATCCTCGGCATGATTCTCGGTAAGCAGACGCTCACCGAGTTGTGCGTGCTGATCGGGATTCAACGGATCAGCGTAGTTCACAGCCTGCAACACCGCGGTCGCGTCCTGCGTGCGTCCAGCTTCATCGAGCCAGCGCGACAGCTCGCGCAGCGCCGTCGGATCCCAGCCGCCGGCGTTGCGATAGGCCTCGACTGCGGCGATCGCTTCGGGACGGCGACCGAGCTTGTCGAGCGCCTTCGCGAGCAGCAGATACGGGCTGCCGGGGCCGGTGTGCTCGGGATAGAGCTCCGTCGCGCGCCGCGCCGGCGCGATCGCATCGTTCCATTGCTCGCCTTGCACTGCCTTGCGCGCGGCCTGGTATCGCGCCTGATATTCGTCGAGGCCCTGCAGCAGCGCACCGTAGCGCGAGCGCACGAATGCATCGAAGTCCTTGTCGAACTGCCCGGGCGACATCTTGAAAGTGGCCTCGACGGCCGCGGCAGTCGTGACGTTGCGCTCGAACTGGTGCAGCAGCGCCGACAGGCGCTCGAATCCCCAGCGCTGTTCGATGAACAGGCAAACGAGGCCGGCCTGCACGTACGACACCTGCACCTGGCTCGGATAGCTCGGTCGAACGAAACCGCCGTCGAGCTCGCTGACGGGCAGGAAGCGGTTCTCCTTGAGCGCGGTGATCGCATCGGGCGGGACCACCACCCCCGGCGTCGGGCCGGTGCGCCATTCCTCGAACACCGAAATGCCTTCGCTCAACCAGCGCGGCACGCGATGGTCAGTCGCCTCGAGCGTGAAGACGTGTGCGAGCTCGTGCCACAGCGTGCTGCCCCAGTGGAAATCGCCGCTGGCGCGGCCCGAGGGGCTGTCCATCGCGACTACGTAACCGAACGTTACGCCGAGCAGGCCGATGCCCGGCAGCGCCGCGACGCGCACCGCGAAGTCATCATGATCGGGATACATCTCGACAGTCACCGGCTCGTGCAACTTGAAAGCGTAGCGACGCGAGAACGCCGCGATGCCCCGCTGCACCAGCTCGATCGCGTAAGGCTCCAGCACCGACGACTCGCTGCGATGCAGCCGCAAGCGAACTACATACGAATCCCCCGCAACTGCGACCGGCGTGGAGGAAACATCGAACTCGTCGATGCGATCCAGCAGCCGCAGCGAGTTGACGGTGGTCGGGCTGTACGGATCGCCGGAGTACGCGGCCTTCAGCTGCTCGCGCGCTTCCTCGATCTGGCCCAGCCGCAGCAGGTTCGAGCCGAGCTCTGCGTGCGCCGACCAGAGATCGGGCTGCACTTCGACCGCGCGGCGCAACAGCGTAGTCGCCTCGCGATAGCGGCGGCGCATGATCTCGAAATGCGCGAGCTGCTCGTAGACCGCGCCGTAACGCGGGTTGTAATCGAGCGCGCGCTTGATCCATGGCGCCGGATCGCGTTCGCGCGAGCTTTCGAGCGCGGCGCGCATCGCGAACACCTCGAGCGGCGGCAGCTTCTGCTTCGCCGCCAGATCGCCGGCCTTCTCCAGCGCCCGCTGCGCCAGCTCGCTCTCGCCGGATTCGAGTGCGAGCTGCGCATTCAGCAGATGCGCTTCGACCAGGTCGCCATCCTGCTGCAGCACTTCCTCGACCAGCGACCCCGCATCGGGCTCGAAGCGCTCGGCCAGCACTCGCGCCAGTCCCAGCTTGGCGTGCGCGTCGTTGGGAAAGGTCTTCAGCGCGTCGCGGAACAGCTCGGCTGCGTCGTTGTACTGATGCGTCTGCAGGAACAGGCGCGCCCAGCGGATGCGCGGCTGCACGGCACGTTCGTTCGATTGCACGATGTCGCGAAAGAGCCCGTTCGCCCGCTGCAGGTCACCGAGCGCCCAGGCGGCCTCGGCCTGCATGATCGCGTTCGGCGAAGTGAGCAGCTGCGAGTAGCAGCTCCTCGCCTGCTCGACCCGACCGTGGAACCGATGGTCGTCGCACGCGCGCAGCTCGCCAGCGCGACGCGGATCGTAATCGATCGGCTGCGCGACGGCGGCTTGCGCGGCGACTGCGCCGAGCGCCAGGAATCCGAGTTGCAGAAGTCGTTGCATCATCGCGCCGCCTGCTTCGCATCGATCTGCTTCTGCAGCTGCGCGAGCTTCACCAGTACGCCTTCGAGCGCGTCGTAGTACTCGTCCTGGCTCAGCGACGCCTTGCGCCCCTTGACGCCGTCGAGGTCGCGCTCGAACTGCCCGCGCTGCGCCAGCATCGCCGCGACCTCGGGATCCGCAGGGGAGCCGGCGCTGGAGCCGATGCGCGCGAGATTGAACGCCGGCGCGTCTTCCGCCGCTGCCATGCGCGCGTGCTCCGTCGCCAGCGACACTTCGGACTTGAACGACGCAGCGACCTGGCGGTTTGCGTAATCGAAAGCTTCAGCGGCCGTGATGACTTCGTCCTTGTTGACGTCGGCGGCATCGCTGCTGACGGCCTGTGCCCAGTACTGAGCGAAGCGCGTTGCAGTGCGCTCCCCGCCGCTCTTCGTCGCGGCGATCACGATACGGTCGGGCCGCTGCCACAATTCGACCGTCGCGCCGCTGGCGCTGGTAGCGTTGACGATGAGCTGCTGCCTGGCGGTGAGCTGATCGAACAGCTGACCCAGCTCCGAGCCGGTGAGATCGGTGCCGGGCACGTTGAAGCGATAGTCTTCGCCGTCGTAGGTGCCGTGACCGATCAGCACGACAGTCGCGCTATCCGCGGGCTTGATCTTCGCTGCGAACGCCTGCAGCTCGCGCCGCACCGAATCGCGCCGCGCCTGCTCGCCGGTGAGCAGGACGACGTGGTCCGCCGCGCCGTCCGCTTTCTTCGCTGCTTCGGCGATAGCGGTGGCCTGCTCGCGAAACCTCTGGTCGTACTGCGGCTCGCCGCCGAGACCGGCGACGACGAAGGTGTAAGAAGCGGCGGAAGCGAGCGCCGGCGCGAGGGCCAGGAGCGAAATGAAGAATGTCCCCATTCTCACAGCCGCCCCCATCTCAAGCGCAGCAGCCACTCCGACAGCTTGAGCGCGAGCAGCACCAGAAACACGATGGGCAGGTTCCACAGGTCGAGCGTCTGGCGCTCGACTACGCCGGCCTTCGAGTACGGAATTGCGGCGGCGAGGCCGGCCAGGTCGGCGAGCGTCCAGTAGCGACCGCCCGTCATGGCGGCAATCCGCTCCAGCACCGCGCGATGCTGATGCGTGGCGAAGTGCTCCGCGATACCGTCGTTGCGCAGCACGTGCGTGATCGCGCTGCCGACTTCGCGGCCGCCGGCCTTGGCAGTCATCTCGATGCGATACAGCCCCGCGCTCGCGGCATCGACGCCTGCCATGTATCGACCGTCACCCTGACCTGAAGGCTGCATGGGCTGCACGAACGCCGGCTCGGCCTGCGGGGCTATCCGCAGTTCGACGCTGGCATCGTTGATCGGTTCGAAGCGCTCGTTGCGCAGCTCCGCCACCAGCCGCACGTTGCGCTCGTCGTCGTACGTCAGCCGTTCAGGCTCGATCGACGCACGCGGCGGTGCCGACGAGGCGATCGCATGCAGCAGCTGACGCCAGAAGATCTCGTGGCTCTCGTCCTCGGGTGGAAGCTGCATCTGCCATCGCAGGGTGCTCGCAGTCGTGAGCAGGAACGTCGCGCCGCGCCCGTAGTGCTGCCACAGCAGCAGCGGCTGCCGCGAGCGGTCCGCCGCACCTTCGAGCAGCACGACCGCGCCGGGCTTCAGACGACCGACTGCCTGGTAGTCCGCGAGCAGCGGCATGTTCTTCCAACGATCGGCGTTGCGCTTGGGGTCTGGATCGAGCCGCAGGATCGGCGACTGCACGCCGTAAAGCGTCGGTTGCGCGCGAAGCGGCCGCTGCACCAGCGTTGCGACCTGGCGTCCGCCGAGCTGCGCCGGCAACGTCTGCGCGAGCGCGGCATTCTGCCAACCGCCTGCGGCGAGACCGTGACGTCCCGCGAGCATCAGCACGGTGCCGCCGCGCTGATCGACGAACTCCTTGAGCAAGCGGTGCTGCTCGGGCCGCAGGCTCGCGGCCTCGTAGCTGCCGATCACGACGGCATCGTAGGCAAACAACTCTGCAGCGTTGACCGGAAATCCATCGCTCAGCTCGGCAGCGGAATCGATGCCCTGGCGGTAGTACTTGTTCGGCGTCGTGCGCACTACGCTTGCAACGCGCAGCGCGCGATCGCGTTCGGCCGCGCGCCGCAGGAATTTGTATTCCCAACGCGGCTCGCCCTCGACGTACAGGATGTTGCGCCGGCTGGCAGGGACGTCGACAACGCGCGTGCGCGCATTGTTGATGACGTTGCGCTCGCCCTCGAGCGGATCGAGCGCGAAGCGCAGCTCGTGCGTGCCGGGCTCGCCCGCAGGCAGATCGATCGTCACGCTGGTCGCGGTCGTCTCGCGCGGCAACTCGATGTCGCGCGCGGCGATCAACGTCTCGCGATCGTAGACGCGCAACCGCGTCTTGCCGGGGCCGGAATGATGAATGCCGACCTGGGCGTTCACCGTCGAGCCGACCGGCGCGCTCGCCGGCACGTCGAGGCGCTCGAGCTCGAGATCGCCGGCGATCTCTTCGGGCCCGACGCCGACCGTATGGATCGGCACGCCGTACGAAGCGATTTCAGTCAGCCGCTCCTCGCTGAGCGAGCCGCCGTTCTCGGCGCCGTCGCTGAACAGCACCACGCCCGCGAGCGGAACGCTGCCGGCGCTCTGCAGGACCTGCACGAGCGAATCGCCGATGCGCGTCTGCGGACCCGGCGGCGGCATCGCTTCCAGCGAATCGAGCGGCGTCGTGGTCTGCGCAAATCCGAACAAGCGCACTTCGAACGTCTCTTCGAGCTTCGCGAGCGTGTCCTTCTGCAGCGCCGCCGCGACGTCCTGCAACCGCGAGCGATTCGAATCGCCGTACGCCATGCTGCCGGACGCGTCGATGGCGACCGCGAGCACGTTCTCGCGATCGCGCACGCGCTCGACGTTCAGCACCGGCCGCCATAGCAGGCACAGGATCGCCGCCGCGAGCAGGCTCTGCAGGATCCCCACCGGCACGAGCAGCTTCCAGCCGATCTGCCGCCGGCGCCACAGCGTGAAGGCGATGACCGCGACGGCGAGCAGGATCGCAACCGCGAGCAGCCACACAGGCCAGGCGCTCGCGAATGCGAACTGGCCGGTTCGATAGGCCCACGACGGGTGAGTGAACAGGAGCTCGAACATAGGAGCCACGAATAAGGAGTGGCCACTGCAGTAATAGAGAAGGCCCGGCCCGAGCGCAAGCGCAGAAAGTGCAAAGAACCCGCCGGCTCGCGCCACGGAACCCGGGCAGCGCTCATGCGTACTGACTTGACGGATAACCAGCGCTAAGAGGTTGAATCTCAATGGCCGGCAGCAGTGGATCCCTACACGAGAGCGAGCAGGCGCTGAAACCGGAGACCATCGATCGGCATCGCGCGGTGGTTTCCATCATGGAGGAGCTGGAAGCGGTCGATTGGTACGACCAGCGCATCGACGCGGCCCACGACCCGGAGCTGAAGGAGCTGCTCGCGCACAACCGCGACGAGGAGAAGGAGCACGCCTCGATGATGCTCGAGTGGCTGCGCCGGCGGGATCCGAAGCTGAACGAGCACCTGCGAACTTACCTGTTCACGAACAAGTCGTTGCTGGCGATCGAGGAAGAGGCCGAAGGCAAAGGCGACGGCGCTACGGCCGGCGACGGCTCGCTGGGGATCGGCAGTCTGCGCATGACGAACGACCCGGTGCCGCAACCATGAACGACTTGTTACGCGCGCACGCGCCGATCTCCGAAGAGGCATGGCGCGAGATCGATGCCGAAGCCGCGCGCACGCTCAAGACTCTGCTGGCGGCGCGCCGGCTGGTCGATTTCGTCGGCCCGCTCGGCTGGAAGGCCGCGGCCGTCCCGACCGGTCGCACCGAGAAACTGTCGCCGGTCCTGCAGGAAGGCGCCGTCTCGCGGCTGCGGACTTCGTTGTCGTTGATGGAGCTGCGCGTGCCGTTCGAGGTCTCTCGCGACGAGCTGGACGCGATCGGCCGCGGCGCGCGCGACGTCGACCTCGATCCGGTCCGCAACGCGGCCCGCGCCGCCGGGATCGCCGAAGATCGCGCCATCTTCCGCGGCTATGCAGCCGCGGGCATCGGCGGCATCTTCGAGGTTGCCTCGGGGCAGAGCCTGTCGATCCCCACGAACTACGAGGCCTATCCGGACGTCGTCGCCGAAGCGACGCATCGGTTGCGCAGCGAAGGCGTTAGCGGGCCTTACGGCATCGCGCTGGGCCCGCGCTGCTACACCGGGCTCACCCGCAGCACGTTGCGCGGCTATCCGGTCATCAATCATGTCCGCAAGCTCGTCGACGGTCCGATCGTGTGGGCGCCGGCAGCGGATGGCGCAGTCGTGATGAGCCTGCGCGGCGGCGATTTCGAGCTGACGGTCGGTCAGGATTTCTCGGTCGGGTATCTCGACCACACCGGCACGTCGGTGCTCCTGTATGTGCAGGAGACGTTCACGTTCCGCGTGCTGACGGAACAGGCGGCGGTCCCGCTGACTTATCCAGCACAGGAGCTTCCGGAAAAGGACCGTTCCGGACAATTACGGTAAGTCGGCCACTTTACCCGCGGCGTTGCGGTCACACTGCTGGCGTCGATGAGGAGAGATGATTTTTTGAGCGCCACGCAGTTCGATCGTCGCAGCGGTCTGGATCGTCGGAGCGCCACACTAGCCGCTTACTGGCACGGAGCGCGCTATCCACGCCGCCGGGCAGGACGCCGCGCCAGCGATCAGCAACTCGCCATCGTCGACTGGTATTCGCCGCGCTTGCTGATCCCGGTGATGGGCACCCTGGCGCTGAGCGTGCTCGACGGGCTGCTCACCGTAATGTTGATGAAGCACGGCGCCGCCGAGCTCAATCCGGTGATGGCACTGTTCCTGCCGAACGACCTGGTGTGGTTCGCGCTGCTGAAAATGGCGCTGACGGGCGGCGGGCTGTGCGTGCTGGTCGTGTTCAGCCGCATGCGACTGTTCCGGCGCATTCCGGGCGAGGCGATCGTCTACGGCGTGCTCGGGCTCTATGTGTGGCTGATCGCGTACGAGCTGCGCATGCTGGAGCTCGTCACCCTGCATTGACCTGGCGGTCAGCCGGAGCGGCTCGCCAGGTTGGCAGTGCCGTAACCGCCGGTGTACAGCCGCAGAGCGAAGTAGGTCCACGCGGCGAGCGTGCCGCTGACCACCGCGGTCACGAAGTTCGCCTGGTCGAGCAGGCCGGCCGAGAGCGCGATACAGCCGAGCGTCGACAGAGTTGCCTGGCCCAGGCGCAATTCCCAGCGATCCACGTAGTGAACGAGCGGCGACGCATAGCGCGCGAGGCGCGTGCGGTGCGGATCGAAGCCGAACACGCCCGACAGCACGATATAGCTGGCGATGCCGACGATGCTCCAGAAGGCAACGCGCCACAGCTCGACCGGCTGGCCGGACACGTGGCCGTAGACCGCGGCCGCGAGCAGGAACAGGGCGCAGGACATCAAGGCGTGAAACTTCCGCGTATTCATTGTGAGGGTCCTGCGAAAACCGTGAGCCAGGGCGGCATCAGAGCGCAGCGACTCTGCCAGTTCTGTGACGCAAGTCCAAGATCCGCTCGCGCGACGACGCCACTCGGCGACAGCGCGCGGGCTGCCGGCGCTTTTACCTACAATCTTCGCGGCGCGGGTCCGGCGTCGGCGGGCGGACAGCGCGCTGCGTGAGAGGATCGCCGACACGGGAGCTGGAGCGGGAGCTGGAATGATCGTGTTGCGGCGTTCGCTGGTCGCGCTGGGCGTAGCAGCCATGCTGCCGACGGTCGTGTTCGCCGCGTTCAGCGTCTTCCACCTGTTGCGCCTGGAGCGCGAGCGGGTCACCGAAGCGACGCTTGCACAAAGCCAGTTCGTGATGACGCTCATCGACACGCGGCTGCAGCAGCACCTCGCTGCGCTCGACGTGCTCTCCAGCTCCGTGTACTTCGAGAACCGCAACTGGGGCGAGTTCTACTGGCGCTTGCAGCGGCTGCTGGCGGTCAACCCGCTGTGGGAATCGATCGTGCTGATCGACGCGCAACGCCGCGAGAAGATCTTCGACCTGAGCGAGCCGCTCGGCTCGCCAGTGCCGCTGGCGGCCGTGCACCACGGCGAGCTGCGGCACGTGATCAGCGCCGGGCAGCCGCGGGTCGGCAGCATCGAGAGTCACGAGCATCCGGTGGTCTGGATGTACGTGCCGGTGCGCATCGGCGACAAGGTCGCTTACGTGATCGCGGCCAGCCTCAAGCCGCCGATCTTCCAGAACCTGCTGGCAGCGTACGCGGCAGCGGACTCCACCGCCGCCGTCGTCGATGCCAACGGCAATTTCGTCGCGAGAACGATCGACTACGAGGAGCGCGTCGGCACGCCGGCCACTCGATACGTGCGCGACGCACTGCTGCGCGGCGATAACGGCTTGTACCGCGGCACGACCTACGAAGGCCTGGAGAACTACACGGCCTTCAACACCTCGCCGTTTTCCGGGTGGTCGACGCATCTTGCGGTCGCGTCCGGGAGCATCGACACGCCGACGCGCTGGTCGTTCGTCGCCGCCGGCGTCGCGGCGCTCGGCGGCCTCGTGCTCGGCGCCTTCCTCGTCGTCCTCGTGCTGCGCGACCTGTCGGAGCGGCGTCGCGCGGAAGAGATGCTGCGCCAGTCGCAGAAGATGGAAGCGATCGGCCAGCTGACCGGCGGCATCGCCCACGACTTCAACAACCTGCTCACGGCCATCATCGGCAACCTCGACATGATGCGCACCCGTGTCGCCGGCAACGAGCGCCTGCAGCGCATGGCCGACAATGCCCTGGAGGCCGCGCGCAAGGGCGCCAAGCTCGCGTCCCAGCTGCTCGCCTTCTCTCGCAGCCAGCGCATGACCGTCGAGCCGGTCGACCTCATGCAACTGCTGAATGGCATGAGCGGCCTGCTGGCGCAGTCGGTCGGCCCGGCGGTGCGCGTCAATGTGCACATCGACGAAGATGCGCGATTCGCGGTGAGCGATGCGAATCAGCTCGAGCTTGCGGTGCTGAATCTCGCGGTGAACGCGCGCGACGCAATGCCCGCGGGCGGGTCGCTGACGATCACGGCACGGCGCGTCGACGATGCCGAGGGTCACCTGCCGCACGTCGAGCTCGCCGTCGCAGACACGGGCTCGGGCATGACCGAGGCCGTGCGCTCGCGCGCGATCGAGCCGTTCTACACGACCAAGCCGATCGGTCAGGGCACCGGGCTCGGCCTTTCTCAGGTCTATGGCGTCGTGCGCGAGTCCGGCGGCACGCTCACGATCGACAGCGAGCCCGGCAGCGGCACCACTGTGCGGATCATGTTGCCGGCCGCCGCGCCGCCGGGCATCAAAGTCGACGAGCAGGCGGCCACGCCTGCAGCCCTGCAAGCCGTGCTGCCGCGCGCGCAGACACGCGTGTTGATCGTCGACGACGACAAGCTCGTGCGGCGCTTCATGTCCGAGAGCCTGCGCAGCCTGCAGTACCAGGTGACCGACGTCGAAAGCGGCGAGCAGGCGCTCGCGACCCTCGAGCGCGAGCGCTTCGACCTGCTGCTCGTCGATTTCGCGATGCCGGGAATGAATGGTGCGGAGACTGCACGCGCGGTGCAGGAACGCCAGCCGGGCATCAAGGTCCTGATGGTTTCCGGCTACGCCGACAGCGCCGCGGTCGAGGCCGCGCTCGGCAATGCACGGCTGCTGCGCAAGCCATTCGATCTCGCCGAGCTGGACACCGCGGTGGCCGAGACGCTCGCCGAGGTAAGATGAGGCATGCAGTACAGCACCCACGAATCGCAGGACCAGGTCGTTCTCGAACCCTCCACGCCCGCGGACGCGGCAGTCATCTGGCTGCACGGCCTGGGTGCCGACGGCTTCGACTTCGTGCCGATCGTCAACGAGCTGCGCCTGCCGCCGGGCTTCGCGGTGCGCTTCATATTCCCGCACGCGCGGCCGCGGCCGGTGACGATCAACAACGGCTTCGTCATGCGCGCCTGGTACGACATCACCGGCCTCGGCCCGGACCGCGTCGAGGACGAAGCGGGCATTCGCGAATCCGCCGCCGTCGTCAAAGGCTACATCGAACGGGAGAACGCGCGCGGCATCGCCAGCGAGCGCATCGTGATCGCAGGGTTCTCACAGGGTGGCGCGATCGCGTTCCAGGCGGCGCTGCGCCACCCCCAGCGCCTCGGCGGCGTGATGGCGCTCTCGACGTACCTGCCGCTGCGACAGACAGTCGCGGCCGAGGCTTCGCCCGCCAACCGCGACATGCCGATCCTGATGTGTCACGGCACACGCGATCCGATGCTGCCGATGACACTCGGGAGCGCGTCGCGCGACCTGCTGCAAAGCCTGGGCTACACGGTCGAGTGGCGCAGCTATCTGATGGAGCACTCCGTCTGCATGGAAGAAGTGCTCGACATCTCGCAGTGGCTGCAGGCGCGGCTGGCGCCGCGGAACCTTTGAGCGCGCGACGGCGTAGCGAGTGATCTCTCCACGGGAACCCACGTCATGAGCTTCAACATGAGCATCGGCCCCCTCGTCGCACTCGTCGCCGGCATCCTGATCCTGATCGTGCCGCGCCTGCTGAACTACATCGTCGCCATCTACCTCATCATCATCGGGCTGCTCGGCCTGTTCGGCCCGCTGCGCCTCTAACTCCTGCGCGCCAGCCGGATGCGCGGTTCCGCGGCCGCGTGCAGCGACGTCAGCTTCGCATCGTTCACCTGCTCGACCGCTGCCGACAACGCCCGCTCGAAGCACGCCTCATGCAGGCTCTGCATGCGCAGGTCGCGCGAGTCGTAGCTGGCGCAGACTCTCTGCGATGCGTACTTCAGGCGCGCGTACAAGCGTTGCGTATCCGCCGACTGCGTCAGGTCGAGATCGGAGTACTTGACCACGGTGCTGACCGCGCCCGGCTCCTTGGCAGCAGCGATGTCGGCAATCAGCGTAGCTGCCACGATGGCGAGCGCTGCGCCGACGACGCGGACCGGTGCCAATCGCGATTGATGCATCAACATGACGATTCTCCTCGAACGTGGACTGCGATGAACTCACGCAAGCGTGAGTTGTGATACCGCTGCGTCGAGCATGGTTGCAGCGGACAGTTACGTTCGAGCGAGACGCGCGCGCGATGCTCCGTCGCTTCGTCGCGCGTAGCGGTCGCCTCGACGTTCTCGCAAACCATGCGCCGAGTGTCCGCGCACGCTCGTCACTCCCTCTCCGGGCAAGTCTTGCGACGAGTCGTGCCCGGCCCGCGACGAGTTGTTGTACCTTGCGGCCGTGCTTGCTTAGAGTGCGTCCATGACGCTGCTGCAACTCAAACAAAACAGAAATCTGACGTTCTGGTCCCTGCACGCGATGGGCTGGAGCGCCTATGCGATCGCGCAGTACCTGGGCGCGATGCTGTACGGCAAGGCGATCGCCTATAACAAGGTCATCATCATCGCCGCAGTGTCCGGCTTCGTGCTGAGCGCGTGGCTGCGCTACCTGTGCCGCTGGCTGTGGAACAAGCCGCCGGCCGTGATGATCGGCGTCGGGGTGATCAGCGCCTACGTCACTGCGTTCGTCTGGCGCCTGCCCGTGAACCTCGCGTACGTCGCCCTGTTCCCGGAGGAGCGCGAGCACATGGTGAAGTGGATCGACTACACCAACGGCACCGTGAGCTCGACGTATCTGATGGTGTGCTGGATGGGCCTGTACTTCGGCTTCCGCTATTACGAGTCGATGCAGCAGCAACGCGAAGCCGCGCTGCGCTCCTCGGCGCTGGCGCAGGAGGCGCAGCTCAAGATGCTGCGCTACCAGCTGAACCCGCACTTCCTGTTCAACACGCTCAATGCGATCTCGACCTTGATTCTCGACCACCGCAACACCACGGCGAACTCCGCCGTGACCGGGCTGTCAGAGTTCCTGCGCTACACGCTCGACCAGGACCCGATGAAGAAGGTGACGGTTGCGCAGGAGGTCGACGCGCTGAACCTGTACCTCGAGATCGAGAAGCTGCGCTTCGGTCCGCGCCTGACGATCGAATATGCGATCGACGCGAACGCGAGCGGGATGCTGATGCCGAGCCTGCTGCTGCAGCCGCTGATCGAGAACGCCATCAAGTTCGCGGTCGCGCCGCGCGAGCAGGGCGGCGCGATCCGCATCGGCGCTCACGTCACCGGCGGCATGCTGCAGCTCGAGGTCTCGGACGACGGGCCCGGCATGGTCGATTGCTCGCGGCTGACGAACGGCCGCGGCGTCGGCATCCGCAACACGCGCGAGCGGTTGCAGGTGCTGTACGGTGAGCGCGGTGTGGTCCAGGTTCACAACACCGAGCCCGGCCTGCGCGTGGCGCTGACATTTCCGGCCGAGAGCGTGGCATCGCGCGCTGCGTGATGGCCGCGAGCGGGGAGAGCATGAGCGAAAGGCCGATCCGGGCGATCATCGTCGACGACGAGGCGCTGGCGCGTCGCGGCATCGAGATCCGTCTCGCCGGGCACACCGACATCGTCATCGTCGGGCACTGCGAGAACGGGCGCGAGGCGATCGAGACGGTCGCGCGCGAGAAGCCGGACCTGATGTTCCTGGACATCCAGATGCCGGGGATCTCGGGGTTCGACGTCCTGGCGCGGCTGCCGCATGAATCGATGCCGATGATCGTGTTCGTCACGGCGTTCGATCGATTCGCGCTGGATGCATTCGAGGCGCAGGCGCTGGATTATCTGCTCAAGCCGATCAACGACACGAGGTTTGTGCAGGCGCTGGAGCGCGTGCGGATCTACTGGAAGCAGAAGTCGGCGATTGCGCAACGCGACAAGTTGATGCAGCTGATCGCGGCGACCAAGGGCAGCGGGTCGCTCGATGAAGGCGAGCTGCGCGAGCAGTTGGCTGCGGCTGTCGGGCCGGAGTATCCGGAGGTGCTACCGATCAGGGATGACAATGGAACGGTGCGGCTGGATGTGTCGCACATCGATTGGATCGATGCGGCCGGCGATTACATGTGCGTGCATGCGGACGGGCGCACCTATGTATTGAGGGAGACGATGAAGTCGCTGGAGGCGATTCTGGATCCGAAGGTGTTCCAGCGCGTGCACCGCTCGACGATCGTGAACATCCAGCGAGTGCGGCGACTGCGGCCGCACACGAACGGGGAGTATTTCCTGACGCTGGATGACGGCCAGGAGATCAAGCTGAGCCGGTCGTACAGGGATCGGGTGGATCAGCTGCTGCAGAGACGGTGACCCAAGTACCGGCTGAAGGCGAAGCGCGTGGTACAAACTGAGCTCAAACGGACTATTTCGCTGGCCGATTGTGCTCTCCGGGATTTGCAGCCTCGAGCATTGATGGCACTGTATCCATCCGGACCGACTTAGGGATGCGAGCGGTCCGCCCCGACACCGAGAGCTGTCACCATGCGACACGAGATCTGCATCCCCCTCCTGCTCGCCGCGCTGTTCGCCGCGCAGGCCAGCGCCACTGAGATTCCCGAGAGCCCCGCCAGGCCCGGCAGCTGTCCCCTCGCGTTGAAGCCGCTGCCGCGATCCGTGCCACAGGCGGTGGATCGGATCGTGAAGAGCATCCATCCCGAGCTGCGCAGGACCTTGCTCGGCACCCGGCGCGAGAACCTGGTGCAGTTCCAGCAGGACTGGGGCACGGGCATCCGCAACTCGTTATGTCTGTTCGCCGGCAACAACGATCAGCTGCTGCGCAACGCCTGCGAGGGCCAGCTGTGCCATCCCGAAGAAGCATCGCTCGTCATCATGCAAGGCGTGTGGGATCGGCTGCAGTCGGTGAAGAAAGTGCTGCCGAACTACGGCGGCGACAGTTCCTGATCGAACCTAGACTATCGGTGCGTGCGACCCGGCGGTCGCAACAGAGAAGAAAGCAGGGAACTACAACAACCAGCCACGGAGCCCTCACCCATGCGCAGACTTCGCCCGAAGAGCGTTGCTTTCGCCCGGCTATCGCTGACTGTCGCGGTCGCTGCATCGGTCCTGTCCGCCTGCGGCACGACTTACACGGCGGCTGTCATGGAGGATCTGGACGCCAGGAATCGCAAGACCGGCGTGCGCTACTACCTGCCTCAGGACCTGATGCAGGTCACGGTGCAGATACAGACGCGACCGCGATCGGACATCGAGCCCGCTGCGAAAGGCCCGGACAAATGGCAGCTCGTGAAGCGGCCCGCCGCCGTCGAGCCTCTGGACGTGAATGTGGAGCTCATGACGGTTGCCGACACGACGCACGTCATGGTGTTCGACACCAACGGTGTTGCGTTCGGCAAATCGGACTCGACGATTTCCGTGTCCGAGCATGGCTTGTTGCAATCCATCAACGCGAAGACCCAGGGCACCGCCGGCACAGTCGTCCAGAATGTGATGAAGCTGGTGGCCACCGCGGCCGCCTTGCCATCCCTCGGGGGCGGCGCGGTTCCGAAGACGACGACGGATGCGCTGACCGACCTGGCAACCAGCCTCGAGAGCGATCAGCCACGCATTGCGATCAATGCAGTGACCAAGATGCTCAACCCGAGCGTCGCCGACCTCACCGCGAGCCGCCTGGCCAGCGACTTCGCGCTGCTCGACACGGCAGCCGTCACTGCTCTCAAGTCGCCGCCCAGCTGCACGTCCACGAGCGACGACGAATTCATGGCTACGTACGTCACGGATTCCAAAGTGCTGCGCTTCGGTTTCCAGGAGCTTCCCGACGAAGTCCGTCGCCGCCTGCGTGACAACGTCTGCAAGAGCCTCGTTGCGCTGACGGATTCCGAGACCCAGCTGCGCAAGGCGCAGAAGGAACTGGCTGCCGCGTCGTCGCGCGACACGATCTATGTCGCGACCCGCAAGGTTTCGCTGTTGCGCACTGAATACCATGCTGACCTCGCGTCGGCGACGTCCGCCGCAATCGAGCTGCGCACGGCAGCGGAGTCGTTGGCAAAGCAGCGAGGATACGGTGGCGCGGCCACGATCGAGACGAAGAAGTACGAGCTGCAGCTCAGCAAGTTCACGACTTCGGCCGCCCTCAAGCAGCTGCGCGCGGCCACGATCGATCAACTGCGCACCGACGTCACCAAGGCCTTGGGCGATGACGAGCAAGCCCTGACGTTCCAGCGAGCGCTGGTCGTGCTTTCGCTCGATGACATCCAGGTGCCGACCCCTCAGGCTGATTACAACAAGCGGGTGCCTTCCAAATGCGGCGTGGCGCAGGCAAGCAAGAGCGACGCGTGCGTCTATCATCGGGTCGCGCGACCGGTGCGCATCACGGGTTGGACGCCGGAGGTGGAGAAGAAAAAAGACGACGCAGGCAACGAAACGGAGAGCTATTTTCTCAAGCCGATCAGCTCGCGCGTGGTCGACGTGGTCGACGATCAGTCGGTCGTGCAGGCCATCGACCTGCACAGCAGCTCCTGGACCAAGCGGGACTTTGCGATTCAGTTCACGCCGCAGGGCAGGCTCGTTTCCCTGCGACGCGACTACGGCTCCGCTGCCGAAGACGCGAGCGGCGCCATTCAACAGGGTCTTTCGGGCGCCCTCACTCAATACCAATCGAGCCTGGCGACGGTAAAGTCGATTCGCGAGACGGAGAACGCGCTCGACCTCATGCCCTATCAGCAACAGTTGGCGCTGATGACGACACAGAATCAGCTGCAGTTGCTGCCATTGCAGCAGCAGCTCGCACTCGCCGGCGCGCAATCCGCACTGACGCTGCAACCGGTCAACGCGCAGCTGGCCGAGGCGACGGCGCAGTTGAATCTGATCAAGATGCAGGCATCGCTGGAAGCCAACCAGGCCGGCTACGCGGCCTCGGTCCAGGCGCAGCTGGCTGAGTTGGAGCGCACGCTCGTCAGCGCGCAACAGCAATTGATCGCATCGCAGGCGACGCTCGGCAATCAGCCCGTCACCCTGCAGACTGCCGCAATGCTGGCGGAGATCGCGCAGATCAAGAGCGAGCTCGATCTCATCAAGATACGCCGGGAGCTGGAGGAGCTGAAGAACTAGCTCGTCATCGCGGGCAGCACGGGCGCTAGCGCGCCGACTCGTTCACCGCAACGGCCGCCTGCACGAGCTTCGTGAACGCTGCCTCGTCGACGGCGTCGCCTTCGCGGAAATCGATCGCGCGGCGCGTGTTGCCTTCCAGGCTGGAGTTGAACAGCCTGGCAGGATCCTTCACCGCGGCGCCCCTGGCGAACGTGAGCTTGACGTGGCTCTGGTACGTCTCGCCGGTGCAGATGATCCCGTCGTGCGACCACACGGGAACGTTCCACTTCCATTCCTCGACCACTTTCGGGTCCGCCTTCTTGATGAGCCCACGCAGGCGCGCGAGCGTCGCGCCGCGCCAGTCGTCGAGCTCCTTGATCCGCGCATCGATCAGCTGCGCGGGCGATCCGCCTTGCGTCGGGCTCTTGTTCATGTGCTTGCTGCTCCTGCGGGCCGGGTTACCACTTCTCGCCGAACGGCCGCACGTCGATCTCGAACGTCCACGCCGAGCGCGGCTGCTGCGCCAGCCACACGGCGCTCGCAGCCATGTCATCGGGTTTGAGGAAGAAATCGTCGGGCTTGTCGCTCATCGCGCGGCGCGTGCGCGGCAGATCCACGACGGCATCGACGACGATCAATGCGACATGAATGCCGCTGGGCCAGAGACTGCGCGCCATAGACTCGGCGAGACTGCGCTGCGCCGCCTTTGCCGGCGCGAACGCCGCCGTCCGCGGGCCGCCGCGCCGCGAAGCAGTCGCGCCGATGAAGATGATGGTGCCGGATCCCGCCGCCTTCATCGCGGGAATGACCTCCCGGCTCACCGCGAGGGCGCCCAGCGCATTCACGCGCCATGAGCTCTCGAAGCCGTCCAGGCCGATGCTCTCGACGTCGCCCCACACGCCGGAGCCGGCGTTGTAGACGACCGTTGACGGGTCACCGAGATCGGCGCGGATCTGCGCAAACGTTTGCGCCACCGACGCGGGGTCGGCGACGTCGCACGCGTAGGCACGCGCGCCCGGCAGGGACGCTGCGAGCTGTTCGCTGTAGCCCGTCTGCCGGGCGAGCAGCGCCAGGGTCATGCCGGTTTTCGCGAACGCGCGCGCCAGCGCCGCACCGTTGCCCTCGCCGACCCCGACGATCACGCCGATTGCCTTGCTCATGGCGGCTCTCCTGTTGCAAAAACACCAGCAAATTCAAAAACCCCAGCAAATTCCCGGCCGAGACTATATAGTGCCGGCGGCTCGTAACCTTTCTCTTTATCTCCTTCTGGCCGCGCGCCGCCTGCGCGTCAGCGCCAATTCAGCTAAACCGAATCGTTCTCGAACCATGGACGGCCGCGCCCGGGCGCGACCGCGTTTAAGGACGTGCTCGAGCTGAGAGAACAGCTGATCCGCGTCAACGAGAGAGACAATACCAATGAGTAAGATCTACGTAGGCAACCTGCCTTTCAGCGCCACCGAAGAGGCCGTCCGCGCACTGTTCGCACAGCATGGCACGGTCGAATCCGTTTCCTTGATCAACGACCGCGAGACCGGCCGCCCGCGCGGCTTCGGCTTCGTGGAAATGTCGCGCGCCGATGCCGCCAAGGCGATCCAGAGCCTCAACGGCTATGACATGGGCGGCAGACCGCTCAAGGTCAACGAGGCGCAGGACAAGCCCCGCGGCGGTGGCGGCGGCGGTCAGCGTCGCTGGTAGTTCTGAATGTGCAGCTCGCGCGTGAAGCCGCGCGCGAGCTGCACACCCACACCAGCGAACGATGCAACCTGTGAGCACGCGCCTCGATCATGCCGCGCAAGCGCCGTTCCGCCTGGAGTCCGTCGACGAAGTGGCGGCGCCGGAAGGCCAGGACGGCATCTGGCAGCGCTACGTCATCACGCAAGGCGCGAACACGATAGTCGGCATGCGCTGCGGGCCGCACAGCGAAGTGACGTTGCTTCTCGGCCAGTATGTAGAGCGCCTCAATCTGCGATTCGCGAAGCTGCAGAGCAAAGCGAAAGGGTGAAGCCCGGCAGCCGCACTACGCTAGAACCAGTAGTGCGCCACGCAGCGTCCATCGCGCGGCAGATCTTCGAAAGTATCCAACCCGTCGAAGTGATCGATCGGAATGCCCGCGACCCGATCCGGTGCCGCGAGCCGCAGGTTCACCGCGATGCGTCGCCGTCCCTGCTCATCGAGCTTCAAGCCCCGCCAGAACGCCATGCAGCCGCACGTCGGGCAGAAGTTGAAGCTGAGCGCCGTGCCGCGGATGAAAGGTTGCGCCGGCCCTGAAACGACGATGCCCTCGCCTTCGTAATCGTAAGCCCAGAGCGCGCCGTAGCGCCGACAGGCCGTGCAGTTGCACGCGGTGGCACCCTCGGGCACGCCTGCGAACGTCCATTTGACTGCGCCGCAGAGGCAGGAACCTTCGATCATCTGAAGCTCTCCTGTCACGGGTACTGCGCCCCTTCTGCATTCACCTCGGCGACGTCGAGCTGCGCTTCGACCTGGTGGAAGGCGTCGTCGCCGATCTCGCCGTTCGAGCGCATCTCGAGCAGCGTCTGGCGTTGTGCGGCGACGATGCGCGCACGCAGCGAATCGTAGCGTCCGAGTCCATTCGAGTCCTGCCCGCCTTCGGTTCGCTCGGTGAGCTGCGCCTCCAGCTCGCGGCGCACGACCTTGGCCTCCTGCGAATGATCGCCGTCGAGCACCTCGAGGCCGGCCCGCACCAGGCGCTCGCAAGCAGTGTCGACTTCCTGACTGACGGTATCGTCGTCCTGCAGCTTCAGCAGCAGGATCAGGGGCCGCAGCGTCAAGCCTTGCACGACCAGCGTTCCGACGACGACGCAGAATGCCGTGAGCACGATGAGATCACGATGCGGAAATCCGCTCGGCAGCGCATATGCCGCAGCGAGCGTGACGATGCCGCGCATTCCACACCAGCTCACCACCAGCGAAGCGCGAACAGTGGGCTTTGCAGCGCCCGGCTTCTGTGCCGACGCGGCCCAGCGCAGTTTCAGGCGGGCGATCGCCGAATAGCTGAACACCCACACGAAGCGCGCTGCAATCACGATGCCGAGCACGACCGCCGCGACTGCGAAATATGCGAGTCGCTGCGCCGGCTCGAGCGGCGTGAGGATCGGCCGCAACTGCAGGCCGATCAGCACGAAGGCGAGCACGTTCAACACGAAAACGGCGAGATCCCACACCGCATAGGACTGAATGCGGCTGCGCGCGGGAATGAGTCGCGGTGCGTCGCGCGCTATCGAGATGCCAAAGACAACCACCGTCACGATCGCGGACAGATGCAGATGCTCGGCGAGAATCCACACGCCGAAGGTGCCCGCAAACTGCAGCACGATCGAGCTCGGCACATCCGTGACACCGACCGCGACCCGCAGGTACAGGCGCGCCAGCAAGTAGCCGACGATGAGGCTGCCGGCGATCGCGAGCACAGAAATCGGCACGACGGTGCCGAGCTCGAGCCCGCCGGACGCAACTGCCATCACCGCAAGTCGATAGATCAACAGCGCACTGGCGTCGTTCAGCAGACTCTCGCCTTCCAGAATCACCATCAGTCGATGCGGCAGGTGCAGCTGTCTCAGGACAGCAGTCGCGGCTGCCGCATCCGGTGGCGCTACGATCGCCCCTAGTGCAATTGCTGCTGCCCACGGCATCTCCGGTACCAGCGTGTGCGCCGTCCACGCGACTGCCGCGGTCGTGATGCCGACAGCCGCCAGAGCCAGACTCGTAACAGGAATCCAGTTGGCGCGCAGGTCGCGTATCGAAGTGTCGTAAGCGGCGTCGAGCAGGACCGGGGCGACGAACAGTGCGAGCGTCAATGCGGGGTCGAGCTGGAATCGCGGCGCGCCCGGCAGCAGCGCCAGCGCGACGCCGGCGATTGCCAGCAACGACGGATACGGCACATTGATCCGGCGCGCGAGCGCCGTCAGCCCGACTGCACCGACCAATAACACCAGCACCCACTGAAAAACTTCCATTACGCTGACCCGCTGCTGTCGAAGGAAGCTACGTGGACGCGGTTCGCATCATCCGCGCGTGCAGCAGCACGACCGCAAGGATGATGGCGACACCGGCGTAGAACGGCCACGTCAGCTCGCGCTGCTCGTCGAGCAACACGATCGCGAGCACGATCGCGTACACCGGCTCGAGGTTGAGCGCGAGCGCGGTCGAGAATGCGCTCAGCTGACGCATGGCGACAAGCCCGAGCGTGAACGGCAGCAGCGTGCAGCCCATCGCGAGGGCGAGCAGCAACAACGCGTCGCGCTGCGACGGCATTGCGAACAGCGATTCGCCGGATGGCAGCAGCGGTCCGAGACACGTCAGGAACAAGGCGCCGGCGACCATCTCCATGCCGGTCACCGCGAGCGCGTCGGCACGGCCGATGTAGCGCTTGTTGAGCGCGCCGAAGACGCACAGGATCAACGCCGAGAGAACGCCGACTGCGATGCCGAGGCGCATCGCGACCGGCGTGCCGCCGACGACCAGCAGGACACCGGGAATGACTGCGAGGCCGAACAGCAGCTCGCGTGTATCGAACTTGCGCCGCACGATCAGCGGCTCGACGAACGCCATCATCACGGACATGAGCGCCATGCAAGTAGCGCCGACGGAAGCGTTCGACAGCTTGATCGAGCCGTAGAACGTCAACCAGTGCAACGCGACGAGCACGCCGATGCCGGCGTAGATGGCGATCTGTCGCAAGGGCAGGCCGCGGACGCTGCGCCAGAATCTCGGCAGCAGCAGCAACGCCGCGCCGACGAGACCCATGCGCCACCACACCAGCGGCAACGCAGGCAACGTGATGAGCCGGCCGAAGATGGCGGTGAAGCCCCACAGCACGACGCAGAAATGCAGCAGCAGCCAGGCGCGCGTGCGCGCCGCGCGGGCCGCTGGATCGCTCAGTACGCTTTCGCCCACACGACCCGCTGCGGGCTGGGTCGTCCGGTGAACGGACACGTGCCCGGCTCGCTCTTCTCCAGCGGGATGCAGCGCACGGTGACGCCGAGCTCATCCTTGATGCGCGCTTCGAGCGCCGTCTCGCCGCTGAAGTGCGTCAGCGCGAAGCCGCCGTGAATCGGCGTCGGCGCGTTCTCCGGAACTTTGGGCGGCGTGAACCACGCGTAGAACTCTTCCTTGGAATCGATGAGACGCGTGTGCTGCTCGCGGTACGCCTTGGCGCGCGCGTAAAGCGAGTCGTGGATCGACTGCAGTGTCGTTGCGACCGACGCGATGAACTCGGCGCGCGGAATGCTCTGCTTCTCCTTCGGCGCGCGATCGCGACGGCCGACGAACAGCGCGTCCTTGTCCATGTCGCGCGGACCGATCTCCAGGCGCAGCGGCACGCCCTTCTTGATCCAGTGCCACACCTTGTCGCCGCCGCGCTCGTCGCGATCGTCGACGACGACCGAGACCGGCCGATCGGCGAAGCGTTGCGCACGCAGCTCGCGAGCCACGTTGTTGCAGTACTCGAGCACTCGCGGCTTGTCGTCTGCGGAGCGCCAGATCGGCAGGACGGCGACGTGGAGCGGTGCGACCTTCGGCGGCGCAACGAACCCGTCGTCATCCGAGTGCGTCATGAGCATCGCGCCGATCAGGCGCGTCGAGCTGCCCCAGCTCGTCGTCCAGGCGTGCTGCTGCTCGCCGTTCTGGTCGAGGAACTCGATGTCGCTCGCCTTCGCGAAGTTCTGCCCGAGGAAATGGCTGGTGCCCGCCTGCAGCGCCTTGCGATCCTGCATCATCGCCTCGATGCAGAACGTCTGCACCGCGCCCGGGAAGCGCTCGCCCGCAGTCTTCTCGCCCTTGATCACCGGCACCGCGAGCCAGCTCTCGACGAAGTCCGCGTAGACCCCGAGCATGCGCATCGTCTCCTCGACTGCCTCCTGCGAAGTCGCGTGCGCCGTATGACCTTCCTGCCACAGGAACTCGGTGGTGCGCAGGAACATGCGCGTGCGCATTTCCCAGCGCACGATGTTGCACCACTGATTGATGAGCAGCGGCAGGTCGCGATAGCTCTGCACCCAGCGCGCGAACGCGTCGCCGATGATCGTCTCCGAGGTCGGCCGGATGATCAGCGGCTCGTCGAGCTCCCCGGCGGGGCGCAGCTGGCCGTCCGGACCGGCTTCCAGCCGATGATGCGTGACGACGGCGCACTCCTTGGCGAACCCCTCGACGTGGGTCGCTTCCTTCTGCATGAAGGAAAGCGGGATGAACAGCGGGAAGTAGGCGTTTACGTGGCCGGTGGCCTTGAACATGTCGTCGAGCGCGCGCTGCATGTTTTCCCACAGCGCGTAGCCCCACGGCTTGATGACCATGCAGCCGCGCACCGGCGAGTTCTCCGCCATGTCGGCGCCGCGCACGACCTGCTGATACCACTCGGCGTAGTTCTCCTCGCGGGTCGGTGAAATGGCGGTCTTGGCCTTGGCAGGGGTGTTCATCGCTCGGGTCCGGCATCGCGGCGGACGGCGATTAGAACACTAAATGAGCTTGGTCTGCAGCCAGGCTTTGGCGAAACGCAGGTCCCGGATGACCGTCTGCGGCGGCAGGCGCAGCGCCGCGGCGGTCTGCTTGGTGCTCAGGCCCGCGAAGTAGTGCAGGTCGATCATCGCGGCGCAGAGCGGGTCGAAGCGGTCGAGCCAGCCGAGCCACTCCACGAGGTCCTGGACCTTGACGTCGCTGTCGCCGACGCGGTCGCCGCGGTTCGCCAGCCCGATGACGATCTTGCGGGCGATCGGCGCGGCGAAGAGCAGGAAGCGGGTGTGATCGCGCGGGCTCAGCTCCTCGCCGAACAGCTGCTGCGCGACGCGCTTGAGCGCCGCGCCGGTTGGCAGCGAGCCCGCCGTGGCGAGCTGCATGAGCTGTCGGGCGATCTGCGGCCGGAGCTCGACCCAGGCCGAATAGTCCAGCGGCGGCGTCATCGGCAGCTGCGCGACCCGTTCCTGAGGAGATGCGTCCGTGTCCATTGCCCTGACTTATGCTGACCACTCCAGTCGCAGCACAGCCTATCCTAAATTGGGATATTCGCAAAGCAGGATTATAGACACGGGCCCGGACACGGAGCCCGCCACCTTGAAGTCCTTGCGCTCGACCGAACATGTGCGCCTGACCGAATACCTGGTCGCCGCCCGCGACAGAGCGGGCTTCACGCAGCAGCAGCTCGCCGACAAACTCGGCAAACACCAGAGTTTCGTCGCGAAGTACGAGGGCGGCGAGCGCCGCATCGACGTCATCGAGTTCCTGCACATCGCCCGCGCGCTCGGCTTCGACGCGTCGCGCGCGCTCAGGGCGATCGAGAAGCGATAACCCGCTGCGCGATCTGCAGCGCCAGCCGGTACGGCTCCGGCTCGTTGCGGTTGGTCAGGACGACGACCGTCATGTGCCGCTTCGGGTAGCGCACGATCACGTTGCGGAAACCGACGGTCTCGCCGGAATGCCACAGCGTCTCGCCGGTGATGCGCCAGCCGAATCCATACTGGATCTCGGGGTCGTCCGTGCGGGTCGCAGACGCGAAGGCCGCCTGCAACGAGCTTGGCTGCAGCAGGCGCCCGTCGTAGAGCGCCGCGTCCCACTTCGCCAGGTCGTCGATCGACGAATAGATGCCGCCGTCGCCCAGCACGGCGCTGGTCTGGCTCTGATCCGTCCGGCTCCAGCGGCCTGACTCCTGCGTGTAGCCGAAAGCGCGATCGGCGACGGTCGAAATGCCGTCCTGATGCGCGACCGTATCAGTCATGCCGACCGGCTGGAAAATGCGCTCGCGCAGGAACGTCGCGAAGGTCTTGCCCGAGGCCCGCTCGACGATCAGCGCCAGCAGCGCATAGCCGCTGTTGCTGTAGCGATAGCCGGTGCCGGGGCGGAAGTACCAGCGATCCTGCGTCTGCAGCAGCTTCAGGACATCTGCATCGTGCAACTGCGCGGTGAAGTTTTGCGGGATCACGTCCTCGTAGTCGATGAGCCCCGAGGTGTGCGTCAGCAGATGACGAATCGTGACCGCTTCCGCGGCCCTGGGGAGGGAAGGCAGCCACTTGCGAACGCGATCATCGAGCTTCACGCGTCCGTCCTCGGCGAGCAGCAGGATCGATGCCGCGGTGAATTGCTTGGTGACCGAGGCGAGCCGGAAGTTCGTCTGCGCAGTCACCGGCGCATGCGTTTCAAGATCGGCGAGACCGTAGCCCGCGCGCACGAGCGGCTGGCCGTCGCGCAGCACGAGCACCGCGGCGCCCGGCACGTCGCCCGTGTAGTTGCGCATGAGCGCGTCGACTTCCGGCTTCATCGCACAATCGCCCACGCGCGTGAACTGCAGGTCTTGGTAGTCATAGCTGAAATCCGCCTCCGGGTCGACCTTGCTCAGCCGCAGCGTCACGGGTGCGCCCGGCGCGGGCGCAGAGAAATCGAGCCAGGCTTCTGCGTCGACGCTCGCATCGCGCCAGTCGACGAGCAGCCGTATACCGGCCTGCATGACGTCGCCGCTGAGCAGCGGTGATTTCGCAGCGCTGAAGTCGACGCCGCCGTCGCGCTCGCAGACGGCGACCTCGCCGAACCACGGATCGCGATAGATCCCCAGCTCGCGCGCCAGCGCCCCGGCCGGCGCTGGCGCTCGTGCGAGCGCCGGCGGTTTGGACTCCTGCGGTGCCTGCTGCCGCTCCTTCGCCAGCTCCGCAGCGTAGTCAGCCACGCGCCGGCGCTCGCCCGGGGCCGTGAACAGCTTGACCAGCACCTCGTTCAGAACGGTCCGCGCTTCGGAGCCTTCGCCGTTGATCATGAGCACGAAGCCGGAGCGCTTCTCGGGCAGCAGCGTGACCGCCGAATACATCCCTGCGAGCGTTCCCGTGTGCGCGACGCGCAGCACACCGTCGACGTCGGACAGGCGCCAGCCATATCCGTAAGCGTTGAAGCGGCTGCCGTCCCAGCGGCGCTGGCGCGCGGAAAGCGGCATCGGCATGTGCGGCGTCCACACTGCCTCGCGCTGTGCGGGCGTGAGCCAACGCGAATCCGGATCCAGCCACATGCTCATCCACTTCAACATGTCATCGAGGCTGCAGCGGATGCCGCCGGCGGCCGCGGAAGTACTGACCGGAATCGACTCGGGATCCTGGCGGATGACGACGTTACCGTCACCCTGCCGCATGTGAGGCTGCGCGACATTGCCGACTGCATCGCGCTGAAACGCTCCGGCCTGGCAACGCGTCATCTGCAGCGGCGTGAACAGCTCGCGGCGAACCAGATCCTCGTACGGCACGCCCGCCGCTGCCGCGGCTACTTCACCGGCGACCACGTACATCAGGTTGTCGTAGTCATAGCTCGCGCGAAAGCTGGTCGCCGGTTTCAGGTGTGCGAGCCCGGCGATGACGTCGGCGCGAGTGAACAGATTCGGCTCGGGCCAGAACATCAGGTCGCCCGCGCCTTCGCGCAGACCGCTGTTGTGCAGGAGCAGATCGCGCACCTGCATCTCGCGCGTCACCCACGGATCGTGCATGCGGAACTGCGGCAGGTAACGAGTGACAGGATCGTCCCAACGCAGCTTGCCCGCGTCGACGAGCCGTGCGAGCACACCGGTCGTCATCGCTTTGCTGTTGGACGCGATCTTGAACAGCGTGCTGCTATCGATGCGCTGACCGGAGCCGGCGACGGTCTCGCCGCTCGTCCGTGTGTAAACGATCTTGCCGTCGCGCACGACGCCAAGCGCCAGGCCCGGCAGCCGATAGCGCGCGTAGACGTCGTCGAATGCAGCGTCGATGGATCGCTCCAGCGACGCTTGCGTTTGTGTCGCGCCCGTACCGGACGGCTGCGCGCTGCACGCTCCGATCCCCAATGCGACGACCGCAATGCCGAGCGTGCGTGCAGCGCTCATCCCATCAGAAGTCCAGCTTCAGCGTCAGCAGCGCGTAGCGCGGCGACTGGTACCCGGTGCCCATCAGGTACGTCGAATCCGGATCGATCGGCACGCCGCCGAGGAACTCGTCGACTTCCGTGATGCGCTGCTGGTTCAGCAGGTTGTTCACCTGCAGCTTGACCTGCAACTGCGCGACCGGGAACTCGTGGCGGAACGTCACGTTCGCGCCCAGATCGAACAGCCAGGGCGTCCTGCCTTCCGTACCGCGCTTGTGCAGCTCGTACTCGCCGGTCTCGGCGTTGAAGATGAAGTGACTGTCGAAGTTCGTGCCGTCGAACGGGTTGTTGCTGCCGAGCGCGCTGATCGGTCGCCCGGACAGCGCCGACAGCGACGCGCCGATCTCCCAGCTCTGACCCAGGGCGTACGCGCCGCGCATCTTGATCTGGTGCCGGCGGTCGTTCGGCAGATAGCCGACGCCGCCGTAGTTCACCCACGGATTGTCGAACGCCTCGGTACGGCCGGTGTCGCCGAAGTCGGTGTCCGAGTTGATCGGACCTTCGGCGTTGCCCTTGCTGAAGGACAGCGTGTACGTGGCGTTGAACGACCAGCGATCGTCCCAGGCGCGGTCGATCATGAATTCGAGCGCCTTGTAGTCGCGCTTCGGTTTCGGATAGCCGACTTCGCCCACGTAGTTGCCGTCCTCGTCGAACATCGCCCAGCCGGCCTTCGCCGTATCGATCGTGACCATCGCGTCGTTCTCGCCGTCGCAGTTGGTGTCGGTGAACACGGTGAGCGGCCGGCCGGGGTTGCCCATCACGAAGCCTACGCCGGTCGGCTCGCCGTCGCACAGCACGCCGTTGGAGGTGATCTCCATGTCGTCGATGGCATTGTGGAGCTTGCGGTAGATGCCGCGCACGCCCCACGACCACTTGTCGTCCAGCATCGACTGGAAGCCGAGGATCAGCTCGTCCTGGTAGACCGGATCCATGTCCTGGTCGACCTCGCCGCGCAGGTCGCCGACGCTGCCGTCGCCCTGCGAGTCATCGACCGGCCCGAGCTGCGCGCCGAGGATCGGCCGCTGCCGGATCGTGCCGTTGTAGTCGAACGGCTCGAAGCCGAGGAACTGGTAGAAGGTGCGCTCGTCGAGGAAGCCGCCGGCTTGCTTGATGTTGATGACGTTCGCCACCGGCAGGAAGTAGCGCCCGGCGTTGCCGAACAGCTTGCTGCGGTTGTCGCCCTTCATGTCCCACGAGAACCCGAAGCGGGGCGCGATCATGTCGTCCATCTTGATGTAGCTGTCGCCGTCCGAGTTCTTGTTGTCGAAGGCTTCCCAGCGCACGCCGGCATTGAGCACCAGCCGTTCGGTGGCCGACCAGTTGTCCTCGACATAGAACGCCGCGTTGGTGGTCTCGAACTCGCCGTTGACCTCGTTGCGACGCGTGCGCACGTACTCGGTGCCGACCGGCACCACCGCGCCGTTTTCCAGGCTCGGGACGGTCGTGCGGCGGATTTCGTACAGCAACCGCTCCGGGCCGGGATAGTACTGGTCGTGCTCCGAGGTGTTGGTCTCGTGATCCATGCCGAAGCGCACCTGGTGATCGCCGAGATCCCATTCGAAATCGATGCGCGCCGCTTCGCGCGTATCGGTGCGCTCCGCCACGTTGGCGCTGGATGTGCAGCCCACGTCGCCGGCGCCGCTCGGCCGCAAGTCGCGCACGCGGGCGCATTCGAGGTCGTTGTTGCTGTAGCGGGAGAACTCGCGCTCGTTCTCGCCGTACAGCACCTTCATCGACAGCGTGTCCAGCAGGTAGCCGGTGTACGTCGCGGACCAGTTGAGTCCGCCGTTGTCGGTGAAGCGCGTGTTGCCGAACGCGCCGCGCGTTCCCGGCGGGAACGAGAAGCCGTAGCTGTCGCGCTCTTCCTGGTTCTCGTCCGAGAACGCGAGCAGCTCGAGCAGGTGCTTGTCGTTGATCTGCCAGTCGATCTTCGCGCCCCAGAAGCCGTTGTCCTCGTTCGCGTTGAAGAAGCTGTTGGCTTCGTCGTCGGTGTTGTCGCGCTCGTAGTCGCGCGCCTCGTACATTGCAAAGAAGAACAGGCGGTCCTTGACGATCGGGCCGGCCGCGTACACGGAGGCGGTGGTGCGATCGTACTCGTCGTAGCTGCCGATGATGCGGTTGCTGCCGTCCCGGTTGAAGTGATCGTCCTTCGCGCTCTGCAGCGAGCTCGGCTCCCACACCACCTCGGTGCCGTACTCGAACTCGTTGGTGCCGGAGCGGGTCACGGCGTTGATCACGCCGCCGGTGGTGCGGCCGAACTCCACCGAGTAGCCGCCGGTCTTGACCTGGAACTCCTTGTAGAAGGAGTACGGCGCGCTCGAGAAGCCGACGCGATTGTAGAAGTCGGTGACGTTGAGACCGTTGACGTACACGGTGTTCTCGGCGATCGACGAGCCGCCGAACGAGACGCCGCAGTTGCCGCCGACGCACAGGCCGCTATCGCCCTTGGTCAGCCCCGGCGCGAGCAACGAGACCGCCAGCAGATCGCGCTCCACCGGCAGGCGCTCCAGCTCTTCGCGAGTCACGTTGGTGGCCGACTCCGTCGACTTGACGTCGACTGCCGTGACGATGCGCGTGCCCAGCACCTGGACCTCTTCCATCGTGATCGCGCCGAGCGTCACATTGGCTGTCGTGGCAGTGCCCAGCGCAACGGTGACCTCGGCGAGTTTGCCGAGCACCGCGCCGCTTCTGGTGGCGTCGACCTGGTACCTGCCGACGGGGAGATACGGGAAGCGATAGTAGCCGTCCGCGTCCGCCTTGACCGTGCGCGTGAATCCCGTATCGGGATTGCGCACCGTGATCTCGGCTTCGCTGACCGGCTTGTTGCCGGCATCCGTGAGGCGGCCGACGAGCGAGCCGTCGCCGCTCGCGGCATGCGCGGCAGTCAGCGGCAACGCGGAGGCGAGCGTGATCCCCATCGCGACGTACATCGCGGCCTTCAGAACTCTGTTGTTCATGCAACCTCCCGGCCAGTGAATGTCTTGAGTTTTCTACGGCGCCCGGCTGACCGCAGGCCCCGCGCCCGACAGCACCTGCGCGCGAAACGAGTAGTCCCAGCGATCGAAGTACAGATTGCCGCCGCGCCATTCGACCTCGCCGCGCTGCAGGTCCACCGTCTCGGAGCGCAAGTGCTGCTTGCGCGGCGCGAATGGCTGGCTGTAGTCGTCGTTGAAGGCGAGGCGATACGCGTCGAGCCCGCCGAGATAGAACATGTCGAGCTGCGGATCGCCGGCGTCGAGGCGGCCGAAGGTCACGTCCATCGGCACCCAGCCGTACGGCGCGAGATAGAGCCAACCCCAGTCGTGCAGGTTGTCGTAGTCGCCGTCCGAGAAAATCATTCCGGATTGCCAGCGCGCAGGAATGCCGTTGAGTCGCAGCAGCGTCATGAGCAGCAAGGTCTGCTGGCCGCAGTCGGCGTGACCGGCGTGCAGCGCGTAGTCGCTGATGTTGCGGATCGTCGAGTACTCGAGCGCGCCGGCCCACGGAATGCGGTCGACCGCGAGGAACAGCTTCTCGGCGATGCGATAGGGATTGCGCTCGTCGCCGACGACTTCGCGCGAGAACTTGCGCAGGTCGTCGGTGAACACGATGTGCGGCGGGCGCTCGCCCAGGTACGGCGCGAGCTCGCGCGAGGGCTCGACGGGCGTGACCTTCGCGGGGTCGATCGGCTGGTAGCGTCCGAAGGTCGTCAGCTCGTAAACGACGGAGAACGTCG